>JAIKXJ010000054.1 GCA_024684175.1 Erysipelotrichaceae bacterium | reverse complement strand
TATTAAAACCGTAGAGGAAATACTGAAAGAAGAAAGCTCGGATGATCTGTGGATCTGGGAATCCATCATCAGGGCAAGGACAATCAATATCATCTCCGGAGACGAATCATCCGGCAAATCCACGCTGATGATCAATCTGTGTAAGGCGATCTCCGATGGAGAAGACTTTCTCGGCTTGAAAACCACAAAGCAAAGAATTCTTTATGTTTCATCCGAAATGTCAAAGACCGATGTTTCAAGAACGTTTGCGGCAATCGGTTTGAATAACAAAGAAAATGTCAGCGTCATGGAGCTGCATGACGAGCCTTTGGCCTTTCTGAAATATGATGTCATAAACGCCGATCTGATCATCATCGATCTGTTCATCCAGATCCTGATCAATGAAGGAAAAGATCCCAATGTCTATAAGGATGTCAATGAACTCTACAGCAACATGCGAAGCGATTCGGCATTGAAAGACAAAACGATCATTCTGGTCCATCATCTCAACAAACTTGGTGAGATCAATGGTAGCGTCAGTATTGGCGGCGCATCGGATACAAGGATGATCCTGTCAATGCCCGAGAAGAGACAATCCCCGGAAAGAATACTGTCGATCTATGGAAAGAACGTTGAGCAGAAAGATATTGCGATCAGCTTTGACTTTTCTTCAAGGACGATGAGTCTGTCGGAAAGTGGCAGTGACAAACCGATCGATTATGAACTGGCTTATATCATCGAACAGGTCGTTGCCAGAGGAGAAGTGTCGGGAAGTTGCCAGGAGGTTTCGGCAACATTGAAACTTTCACGGTTTGGAAGGAATCCCAATTCATTGAAGAAATATCTCAATGCGAATATCGAAGCCTTGAATCAGAATGACATCGAATTGTCTTCGGAAAGATCATCAAAGGAAAGGATCATCCGGCTGATCCACGTAAAGAAATGACAGTATGACAGTTCAAAAGGGGTACCCCAAAACAACTGTCATACTGTCACAAGGAGGAAAAATGAAAACAATCAGTTTAATGTCAGCCAAAGGCGGCTGCTCAAAAACAACCACAAGCATCAATCTTGCGGTAGGGCTTTCCGAAACAGGAAAAGTCCTTCTTGTCGATCTCGATCCGCAGGGAAACTCTTCCAAGCGATTCTTCGGCAACTATCTGGAACTTGACGGGATCTGCGAGCTGTTAAGGAAAGAGAAATCCTATGATGTGTGCATCCATCATACGAAATTTCCAAACCTGGACATCATCCCGTCAAAGCGGAACCTGTTTGTCCTCAAGAAAGAAATGCTTTATGCATCGCATGGCATCCAGCAGCTGAGGCTGAAGAACGTCCTGGATCCGATCCGGAAAGACTATGACTACATCATCATTGACAATCATCCGGATATCGATCTGCTGATATCCAATGCATTGATGTGTTCGGATATGGTGATCATCCCGGTCAATCCGGATGCCGACAACATCATGCTTTCGGATTCAATCGAAGGAATGAACCTGACACTCACAAATATTAAGGAAGCCATTGACGAAGGAGAGATCGCGGAGATGGACTTCAGGATCCTTCTGACGATGACTGACCGGACAAAGGCGTCACAGATCTTTGAAGACTATCTTCGTTCAGCCTATGGAGATCTTGTGCTTAAAACAGATATCAATTATCAGTCCGCTCCGGTCAAGAACAAGAACAGATCCGGATTCGTTATTGAAAAAGAGGATACCAGGATCGGAAGAAACTATCAGTCACTGGTTGATGAGATAAGGAGTTTAAGCTGATGGAGGAAAACATTACAAGAGGACTATTTAATGCAGACTCACTGGCTGAGGCATCCAAAGGCAAGATCAGAGCGATCGACACCTATCTGATCAGGGAAAACAGGCTCAACGAGATCTACTCACAGGACGATATCGATGTCCTGAAGGAAAACATCAAAGAATTTCAGCTCTCGCAGCCCTTGGTTGTCCGCAAGGCAAAGGATGGACTCTACATCATCCTATCCGGCCACAGGCGTTTCAAGGCCTGCAAAGCGCTATTTGAGGAAGGGAAGCCTTTATATTACTTCGACAAGGAATTCGTCAACCAGGTCCCCTGTGTGGTTGATAACAGGGAATACAGGAACGAGGACGATGAGTTTCTGGCGATCGTGAGCTCCAATGCGGCAAGAGTTCTTTCATCCGACGAAAGAAAGAAGATCTATCTCAAACTGAAGGAGATCTATGTCCGCAAATGTGCTTCGGGGGAAAAGCCTCCCGGAAGAGAACGGGAGACGATCGCCTCATGGATGGGTGTGACCGACCGCACCGTCCAGAATTACAAGAAGCAGATGGAGAGTGGCCTGGTTCAGCATCAGAACAACAGCGGAAAGATTATGAAGAAGCTTTCTGGTATTGAGCGCTACTTCACCGATCTGGAAACGGATATCTATACCGATGAAGAGTTGGAACATCTAAGGCAATCGGCCATTCCGGCGATCAACATCCTGATGACGAGGCTCAACATCGATGTCAGGGATCTCTAGTAACGTGGAAAATTTCCACGTTTCGGTATTCTATGTCAAATGAGAGAATTGTTTACGCCTTGATAGAGAAGCAGGATAAAGGAATTGTTTACAGTTTTGTAATACAATTCCGGTCTGGACAACTTGGCTCTGCCAAGTTTTGCCTTTATTCAAAGGCTTTCAGAGAATAATAGGATCATCTGATTTTGCATTGCAAAGTGTATACAAAACCGTTTACAAAGGAATACCGTTGTATACACCGTTTCAGTGCCGGTATATTACTGGCTTTCGTAAAGAAGTCCGCTGCAGCAATGTGGAAAATTTCCACATCAGAAGAAAGGAACGAATGAAAAAGAAAGAAAACAGAGTTATGTCCTTCAGGTTTGAAGATCATGTCTTGAACAAGATCGATTATCTGATGCAAGAGGATAAAAAGAAACTGGAGAAGATGGGTATCAAGCCAAGGACCAGGAAAGAGCTTGTGGAAGGAATCATCGATGATTATTATCTGCGCTATATCACAAAGACAAGAGATCCGGATATCCTGAAAAGGATAGACCTCATGGTTGAAGATACGGCGAACAACAGGTTTAAAGGAATTGAGGACAAGATCGATGAGTTGCTGTTTCTGGCAATCAAAAGTGATCTAGGAAAACGGGTGTTCTACAGAAGCCCAAGCGTTCTCCCTGCCCCCAAAAGCAAGCGTCAGGCACTTAACATCATCCTTAATGAGACATCGATGTGGGATGAAGCTCTGGAAGAATACATGAGGGATAAGTCGGCAGGAAACAGGACGTTGGTCCGGCAAAGGCAGATCGAATACGATGATGAAGACGATCAGGATGAAGAAATTGATGAAGACTATGAAAAAGAAGAAGTTTATAACTACAAAAACAGTTATCGCAGTTCAAGCCTGGATCCTGCTGTTGAAGAATTGATTGAAGCTATGATAAAGGAAAAAGAAAATGCCTGATCTTATCATGAAAGCAAGATACTTCAAGATCGGCCAGTCCGCTCCCAGAAACAGCTGTTTCAAGGGAACGGTCACACCTTCATCGATCTTTGGCGGATCAAACAGCTATTTCAGTTACACGGAAAGATACAGTGATATCGAAAAGAATAAGGAAGGATCGTTACTGGACTATACCGGAAGGTATGGCTATACGATGAGCTCCGATGGTCTTCTTGATTCTGAAGAAAAGAAGAAAGCATTCAAGCAGAAGGGAATGGAATGTCTCTCCAAAGAAGGATCGATCGTCTATGAACTGATCGTATCCCTGAAGGACTTTGATACAGCCGGTGATTATCATCTATCCAATCAGGAACAGTTTTCTGTCGCTATCGATAGGATCATGCCTTCCTATATCCGATCGTTAGGCCTTGACTCAGATAATGTCTCCTGGTGGGAAGACTTCCATCCGGAAAACAGAACCAGCATCACACCGCATCCTCATATCCATCTTTTGTTTTATGAGAACGAACCATCTCATTCATTTGATCATCTTTATGGAAAGCTGCCGAAAAAGTCGTTGAATGATTTCAAAAGGATGTTTGCCAACGAGATGATCAGACGGCAGGATCAAAGCAAATACAGGGAACTGTTTGACGACATCAATATCTCCAGGACAAAAGTGCTGGACAGAGTAAGGCACATCGATCTTGATAGAGTGAAAACCGTAAGAGATCTCTATGCCGTTCTTCCGGATAAGGGAAGGCTTCAGATCAATTCCTATCATATGGCTCCATACAGAGAAACCATCTATAAGGTCGTTGATCGTCTTTTGGAATCAAAAGAATGCAGAAAACAATGGAACAGCTATAAAGAAGCATTACAAAGATATGATTCGATGAATTCTCACCGATACTGGTCACTTGAGACCGGAGACTATTACTGGCAAAGATCGGACCGGGGAAAAAGAGAGATCGCCAAAACAAAGAAACAGATCGCCAATCTCATCCTGCAGGGAAAGAAAGACTTTATCAGAGAAAACAGCTATGACAGACTTCTTTCCAATGACAACTGCAGTTCTGCCTATGGTGACAAGGGAAAGATCTATAAGGATCCTTCTATCGTCAGGGACAGATTGTCATCAAGGAATCCGGATAGATCGATAAGGAAAGGTATCAGTGGTCTTCTGGCTAAAAGACAGAAAGAGATAGAAAAAGAAATTGACCAGTATCTTGGAAAAGACAAAGGATACGGGATGAGTTTATAACAAGATAATGAATTTTGACGACACTTTTGTAGAAAAAAGCTAAAAAGAGCTATTCTGACGACAGTTCTGACGACATTTTACGCTGCACAAAGCAGGACAGGACAGATTTTTATGTTTCACTTACTTCTTACTGTTTCTTTTGTTTATGATGATGTGAAGTTACAGAAAGCACGATAAATAAAGGCTTTTTGGCACATATGAAATAAAAAAAGTCCTTTCGGACTTATTATTCTCAATGGTGATTCCCTGGGGGCTCGAACCCCAGACCCTCTGATTAAGAGTCAGATGCTCTACCAACTGAGCTAGGGAACCGAAGTGGTGACAAGTACGGGATTCGAACCCGTGAATGCCGCCGTGAAAGGGCGGTGTGTTAAGCCGCTTCACCAACTTGCCACAAACAATGGCGCCCGAAACAGGACTCGAACCTGTGACCTGCCGGTTAACAGCCGGACGCTCTACCGACTGAGCTATTCGGGCACATTGCTAATATATAGTAACATTGATACCTTGGTTTTTCAAGAAGAATGTGAAAGATTTTTGGCGCATTCTTTGCATGAGAGATGAGACCGTTTCCTTATATATAATGAAGTGACGTTTTTGCATTGAAGAAGTGTAATGGTAGAATGTTGTTGTGAATAAACTGCCGGAGAAACTGACGAAGTTAAGAAAGCACTACAACTATTCGCAATCTTATCTTGCGGATGTTTTGGGCGTCGATGTCCTGGATTATATGAACTACGAGAACGGTTCGGGCATGATCAGTTACGATCAGATGAAGAAGCTCGCTTCTTTATATCATATTGATCTGGTCGATGTGTTCAGGAATTCGGCAGACGTGCAGCTGTATGAAGTCAACAAGGCCAATACCGATGAGATCAATATCGAGTATTTTACAGCCAAGCAGACTTTATGGGACAAGATCAGGGAATTTTATCAGCAGAACAAGGTGGCTTCGACGATCATCCTTTTCCTGCTGGTGACGATCCTTGTCATGTTCATCATCTTGCAGAACACGGTGCGTCCGTTCACTTTGACGATTCAGAACATCAACCGTCTTTCCGTGTCGGAGACGACAGTCGTCTATATCGATGATTATTCCGGTGTCAACGGTTCCGGAAGCAACGCCAACGGAGAACTGTCCAATCTGACTTCTTCGGCAGCCGTCAAGGTCTGCGAAGGGGAAGGTTTCACGATCATACTGAATGATGACGGGACTTTGTCTTCCGCCGGTCTGATCTCCAAGTATGCCGATCAGATCGAAGACTGGCGCAATATCGTGGACATTGCGGTCGGCGATAACCACATCGTCGGTGTGGACTCCAACGGCAGGATCCGCTGCAGCGGCGATACTGCCGACGGTGCCTGCGATCTCAATGATCCGCGCAACGTCAGGAAGGTCTTTGCGACCGCCAACGGCACGATCGCCCTGGACCAGGACGGTGTCCTCTCTTATGCAGGGACGTTCATCGGCTCGGGATCATTGAAGAGTTATTTCAACATCCGCGATGTCGCATCGAGTGAAAACATCCTGGCCATCCTTTGCGAGGATCATACGATCGATGTCTATACCAAGAATTCCCTGAATTATCTGGAAGCGGAATCCTGGAAAGACATCGTTGATGTCGCGTGCGGCGATTCCTATGTCGCAGGGCTCGACCGATATGGGAAGGTCCATATCGAGATCGACAATGACGAGATCCGTTCGCAGGTCGAACAGTGGTCCAACATCATCGCGATCGACGGTGCTTCCGATTATCTGATCGGTTTTGACGGTGTCAAGATCTACGGTGTCGGCAACAATGCATATCATCAGTTCATCAAGGAAGAACTGGTCAAACAGAGGCTCGACATGGTCTCCAATGTCGAATACAGCATCGATGACAAGTATGTCTCGGTGCAGTTCGATCCGGTGTCCAACGCTTCCGGTTACATCGTTTCGCTGGATGTCGGCATCGGCATCTCAAGAAGAGTGGCGTTGGCTCAGGTCGTGCGTTTCGAGACGGAGAATATGACGGACGGGAAGAACTATACCCTTTCGATCGTTTCGGTGGGTGAGGGCGATTATACCGATTCGGATGCTTTCGTGCTCAATTTCACGTATCTCAAGCCGGAAGAGACTTATACTTTCCCTGAGGCAAGCAATATGAAGGAAGAAGAATTCATCGCTTATCTGCTTTCTCTGGGCGTACCGGAAGATCATATCGTGAAAAAAGAAGGCGGGGAAGATGACTGGTGTGCGGGAAGCGATGTCACGGTCTCGTCTTCTTCACTCGACGGCCGGACACTGACGAAAAGCGAATTGCTGAACAGCGAGATAGAATATACTTATTGTAAGGTGATGGACGATGAAAAAGACTAAGATCTGGCGCGTCAAGGGTTTTGAGGGCGCCTTCAGCGATGGAGAGCTGATCGAACTCATCCGGTCGGGAGAGCTCAAGCCCGACTATGCGATCACAACGAAAGAGATGAAAAAATGGGTGAAGCTGAAGGACAGCATTTACCAGTATTATATGGAGGGAAGAGAAGATGAAACTGTATAACAGCTATACATTGAAAACGGAAGAATTCAAACCGATCGAAGAAGGCAAAGTCAGCATGTATGTCTGCGGTCCGACCGTCTACAACCATGCCCATATCGGCAATGCCCGTCCGATCGTGGTCTTCGATACATTGCGCAGGACTTTTGAGGCTTTGGGCTATCATGTCAAATTCGTCTCCAACTTCACCGATGTCGATGACAAGATCATCAACAAGGCGATCGAGGAAGGCGTCAGCGAGAACGAGATCGCCGAGCGTTACATCAAAGCTTACAACGATGTGCGTGATTCTTTGAACATCGTTCCGCTCGATGTCACACCGCGTGTCACCGAGACGATGGATGAGATCATTTCCTTCATCGACGAGCTGGTGAAAAAAGGCCATGCCTATGTCGTGGACGGCGATGTTTATTTCGATGTGGAATCCGATCCCAAATACGGAGAACTCTCCCACCAGAAGCTTGAAGATCTCAATGCGGGTGCCCGTGTCGAGACCAACGACCTGAAAAAGAATCCGCAGGACTTCGCTCTGTGGAAGAAGACCGAGAAAGGCATCAAGTGGGATTCCCCGTGGGGCCTCGGCCGTCCGGGCTGGCATACCGAATGTGTCGTCATGATCGGCAAGGAATTCCATTCCGGCATGATCGATATCCACGGCGGCGGCAAGGACCTGAAGTTCCCGCATCATGAAAACGAAGTGGCGCAGTCCGAGTGCTGCAACGGCCACCGTCTGGCCAACTACTGGATCCATAACGGCATGCTGGAGACCAAGGGCGGCAAGATGTCCAAGTCTTTGGGCAACACCCAATGGGCGAAAGACGTGATCGCTGAGCACGGTGCCAACCTGGTGAGATGGTTCCTTCTGTCGGCCAAATACAGAGATTCTCTGATCTACGACGATGAGACCTTCAATGCGGCAAAGACCGAACTGGGCAAGATCGAAATGGCTCTGAAACAGGCGGAAGTCAAGATGCAGATCGCCGGTAAAGAAAACACAGGCGCCTTCGATCAGGAACTCTATGACGGCTTCCTTGCCCAGATGGCGGACGACCTCAATACGCCGAATGCCTACATGGTCATTTTCGAGACGGTCAAGAAGCTCAATCAGGCACTGCGTGTCAAAGAGGTGGACTTCGATGCTGTCAGCAAGGAATACAACGCGATCGAAAAGATGCTGGAGATCTTAGGCATCTTCATCGATAAGAAAGTCCTCGATGAGGAAGACAAGAAGAATTACGAGCTTTGGAACAAGGCCAAAGCGGAAAAGGATTTTGAAACGGCCGACAAATACCGTGCCGTTTTGATGGAAAAAGGGATCTTGTAGTGGATCTGAAAGAATACAGCGGCAATTCGCTGAGTTTCATCGGCGATGCGGTCTTCACTTTGCACGTAAGGGAATACTTCATCGGCCGGCACTACCAGTCGCCTTCGATGCTGCAGAAACTGTGCAACGGCTATAACTCCGCCAAAGGCCAGACGAAGATCTTCTACCGGCTCAAGGAGGAAGGCTTCTTCACGGAAGAAGAACTGGAAGTCTTTAAGCGAGGGAGGAACAATATCGGCCACATCCCGAAAAACGGGGACCGGGCGACCTATGAATGTGCTTCGGGCCTGGAGGCCGTCTGCGGTTATCTGTATCTGACGGATAAGGAAAGACTGGATGCGTTTTTTGAGAAGGTCTTTGAAGGAGGGATCGGCAATGAGTGATTATGTTTACGGCAAGAATTCGTTTTTCGAAGCCCTGAGCAGCGGCAGGATCCTGAAGGCTTACGTGCTGAATGATGCGCTGATCAAAGATAAGAAGATCTCTTACAAGATCGTCGACCGCAAAAAGCTCGATTCCATGGTCAAAGGCAACCATCAGGGTTATGTGGCGGAAGTCAAGCCGTATGAGCTTTCCAGCGTGGAAGACATGATCAAAGACAAAAACGGTCTGATCGTGATGCTCGACGGGCTTGAGGATGTCCACAATCTCGGTGCCATCATCCGGACAGCGGAATGTGCCGGAGCCGACGGCGTGATCTACAAGTCGCACAATTCGGTCAAGGTCAACGATACCGTAGCCAAGGTCGCCTGCGGTGCCTTGGAATACATGAAGGTCGCCGAAGTGACCAATCTGGTCAATACGATCAAGATGCTGAAGAAGAGAGGCTACTGGATCATCGGTTCGGCCGGCGAAGCGGAGCAGTTATACAATCAGATCGATTACGACATGAATGTCGTTCTGATCATCGGATCGGAAGGCAAAGGCATGTCCAGACTCGTCAAAGAGGAATGTGACTTCATGGTGAAATTACCGATGTATGGCAAGGTGACGAGCCTCAATGCATCGGTGGCTGCCGGCATCCTTATATATAATGTGCTCGACAAGCGGAAGAAATAATCCACAATTGTGGAAAATCTTTGAGAAAAAAATGGGATGAATATGAAAATCGGAGTCCCGTTTTTTTATCCATAATTTGAATTATGGAAGAGAATATGGAACTCATCGGGAAGATCAGGAACGGAGACGACAAGGCGTTCTCCGCATTGGTGAATCAGTACCGGCGCATGATCTACAAGATCATCTATACTTATAATCTGGACAGCGGAGATTTCCGCATCGATGCGGAGGATCTGTTTCAGGAAGGCTGTCTGGCATTGTATGACAGCGTCTTCAGCTACGAGGAAGGAAGGAACGTGCGTTTTTCGACCTATGCCTATCTGGTCATCAAGGGAAAGATCCGTGACCGTCTGCGCACTTTGAGCCGCAGTCAGGGAGAAGGCGTTTATTCTTTGGAGAAAGCGACCGATCACGATCTTCGTTTCTGCGTATGCAGCGAACCTCTGCAGTATCACCGCGAACAGGTCATAAAAGAGCGGATCGATCGATTTTTTGCCGGGCTGAAGGAGGAAGACCGGCAGATCCTGCAGATGAAGAAGGAAGACTGCAGTTACAAGCAGATCTCCGAGAGGCTGGGCATCAACCGGAAGAAGGTGGACAACCGGATCCGTTATCTGAAGAAGCGTCTGAAAAAACAGCTGCAGGAAGACGGTTTTTGAGCGTTTTTGCCGGAAAGTTGATTGACACGGGACTTGATTTCGTTTAACATAAAAATGGTTATCAAAGAGATAACTTTTTATATACTTTGAAGGAGGAATTATGAAAGATAAAAGAAAAGTAATTCTTACCTGCAGCGTCTGCCTGTCGCGCAACTATTCGACAAACAGAAACAACAACAGTGCAAAACGCATCGAACTGATGAAATATTGTCCGAAATGCAACAAACACACGTTGCATAAAGAGACAAAATAGGAGGAAATCATGAAGTGGTTCAATTTCAGCGCTATCTGGAAAGAGATCTCGAAGATCCGTTGGCCTAAGAGGAGCGACCTGTTCTCCAATTCCGTACAGGTACTGATCTTCACAGGTTTCTTTGTGATCTTCTTTGCCGTATGTCTGGCGATCGTATCGGCGATCTTGAATACCTTGGGAGTGCTCTGATATGACGGAAACAGCCAATAAGAAAGAATGGTATGTCGTCAATACCTATGCAGGCCATGAGAACCGGGTCAAGGACAATCTCGAAAAGAGACTGGAGACCATGGGCATCTCGGAGAACCTGTTCCGTATCGTCGTTGCCGAAGAGACACAGATCGAAGTAAAGAACGAGAAGTCCAAGGAAGTCGTCAAGAACATCTTCCCGGGCTATCTCTTCGTTGAAATGATCATGACCGACGAGGCGTGGTATGTCGTACGTAATACCCCGGGCGTTACCGGATTCATCGGTTCTTCCGGCGGCGGCGCCAAACCGTTCCCGGTCAAGCAGGATGAGATCGAAAAGATCTTAAGAAGGATCGGTCAGTCCGACAAGTCCATTGAAGTGGATTTCGCTGTCGGCGATTCCGTCAAGATCCTTTCCGGACCGTTCTCCGGAATGGAAGGCAAGGTCGAGTCGATGAACGATCAGACGCAGGTCGCTACCGTCCTGATCATCTTGTTCGGACGTGAGACACCGACCGATATCAACTATGTAGATCTGGCGAAAACAGATTTCTAAGGAGAGAAATATGAGGATATTATTACTTATCGTTGCAGTATTGCTTATACTTATTTCCCTGCTTCAGGGCGGCAAATCCGATGCGCTTTCCGCATTTACGGGAAGCGGTGACCTCGGCCTGTTCCAGAACGTCAAGGAACGCGGACCGGAGAAGGTCATCTCGCTCGTCACGATGGCACTTGGCATCTTATTCTTCGTATTAGTCATCGTCATCAGAGTCACGGAATAATATAAGAAATAGCGAAATGTCAGATTTCGCTATTTTCATCTTTGGATCTATGAAAGACATTGCGGTAAACAGAAAAGCCTACCATGACTTCTTCATCGAGGAAACGTATGAAGCGGGCATGGTCCTGATGGGCTCGGAGATCAAGTCCCTGCGCAAGGGCAAGGTATCACTTAAGGAAGCTTACGTGTCTTTTGTCAACGGCGAAGCTTTCGTCAAGGGCATGCATATCGCTTCGTATAAGGATGCGACCTACAATGATCACGACGAGACCAGGGACAGGAAGCTGCTCCTGCATAAGAAGGAGATCGCCCGTCTGTTCTCCAAATGCAAGATGCAGGGCTATACCTGTATCCCGCTCAGGATCTATCTCAAGGACGGCCGGGCAAAGATCGAGATCGCTCTGGCCAAGGGCAAGACCCTTTACGACAAGAGAGAGTCCGACAAGAAGCGGGATATGGAACGTCAGGCAAAACAGGCCATGAGAATATAAAAAATCGTACTATAATAGAATCGTAGGAGAGGAAAAAATCCATGGAAAAATTTATCGTTGAAATCAGTGCACGTCATATTCATGTCACTAAGGAACAGGTCGCGATCCTGTTCGGCGAAGGCCATCAGCTCACTGCCAAGAAGGCATTGTCTCAGCCGGGTCAGTTTGCCTGCGAAGAAAAACTGACGATCGTCGGCCCGAGAGGCGAACTGAAGGCTTCCATCCTGGGTCCGGAAAGAAAAGAAGCACAGGTCGAACTGTCTTTGACCGATGCCAGAACGCTCGGCGTCGAAGCGAAGATCAGGGAATCCGGTGATATCGAAGGCACTGCCGGCATCAAGCTGGTCGGTCCTTGCGGAGAGATCGAACTTGAAAAAGGCGTCATCGCTGCCAAGAGACATGTCCATATGACTCCGGCGGATGCGGAAAAATACGGCGTCAGCAACGGCGAGATCGTCAACGTCAAAGTTGAGACCGAAGGCAGGAGCCTCGTGTTCGGTGATACTGTCGTCAGAGTCAGAGATGATTTTGCGTTAGCTATGCACATCGATACCGATGAGGGCAACGCAGCAGGCATCAAGGGTTCTGCTATGGGAGAAATAGTGAGATAATCACTATTTTTTTCTATGATCTATACACTGGAAAATCAAACGGCGGTCTTGAAGGTCGACACACATGCCTGCGAGATCGCAAGTTTCACAAGAAAAGACAAAGACTTCGAGTACATGTGGAACGGAGATCCCGCTTACTGGGCAAACCGCAATCCGCTGCTGTTCCCGCATGTCTCCGCACCTGCGGACAAGATCCTCAATTTCAAAGGCAAAGACTATAAGGTCAACAACCACGGCTTCTGCCGCAAGAGCGAGTTCAGCTTCGTGGAACAGAAGGAAGACGAACTGCATTTCTGCCTGTGTGCCAATGAGGAGACGCTCAGGGAATACCCGTATCTGTTCGAGCTTCATGTCCGTTATACTTTGAAAGAGAATGAAGTGAAGATCTCTTATGAGGTCATCAACAAGGAAGACGGCGATCTGTATTTCGGTTTCGGCCAGCATCCGGCTTTCCGCTGTCCGATCGATCCGAAAAAGCAGTTTTCCGATTACCGCATCGAATTTGAAAAAGAAGATGTGGAAGGCAAAGTCCTGCCGCTGAGCTACGAACTATTTGAAAAGTATCCGACATATATCGTCAATGATCCGCAAAGCCGCAGATTCGTTCTGACGGACGGAGAAAACAGCGTGAAGATGGAGGTCGATGACAAATACAAGATCTTTGCGGTCTGGACTCCGCACGCTCCGTTCGTCTGTCTGGAGCCCTGGGTCAACTCTTTGGAAAAGGAAGACTGTCAGACGCCTTTCGAGCAAAGAGATGTGATCCGGCTGGAAAAAGGCGGCGTCTATCAGATCGCCTATAGTTTCGCGGTCGAATAGACGGAAGCATTTCGCTTTTCAAAAGCAGAACGCTCATGGATAATGGAATCAGGAGGTCAATACAATGAAGATCATCAACACAGAAGAATTCAACGAACTGATCAAGAACGGTACAGTCGTTATCGATTTCTTCGCTGACTGGTGCGGACCTTGTAAGATGTTGTCACCGGTCATTGAAGAAGTTTCCGGTGAATATACGGATATAGAATTTGCGAAAGTCAATGTCGACGACAACATGGATCTTGCGGAAAAATTCGGCATCATGTCCATCCCGCAGGTCTACATGTTCCGCAACGGCGAAGTCGTCAACAAATTCGGCGGCTACCGTGATATCGGCGGCGTCCGTGCTTTCATCGACGAAAACAAATAAGTGATAAGAAAAGCAGGAGTACCTGCTTTTCTTCTTTATCCGGACCGTTTTCTGTGAAACGATCTTTTCTTTCGGCTTCGTTTCTGTCCGCTGAGCAGAGGGAAAAAAAGGCCTTCCATCCTTTGTGAAAACGGGCAGCGGCAAATGAAGGAAACGGATGAGAAAAACAGTTTCCGAAAATATTTTTTCATTTATCATCGAAATAGGGAAAATAACTGTATAATGAATTTATTTGGAGGGCTTTGACTATGGAAAAGTTAATTGAATTCAGAAATATCGTCAAGAGTTTCGATGGTCAAACGGTACTGAAGGGGATCAACCTCGATATCTACGAGAATGAGTTCGTGACCCTTTTGGGACCATCTGGATGCGGTAAGACGACACTGCTCAGGATACTGGGCGGATTCCTGGAACAGGATGAGGGTTCCGTCGTGTTCAACGGCGAAGAGATCTCGGATGTTCCCGCATACAAGCGCCCGATCAATACAGTATTTCAGAAATATGCACTGTTCCCCCATCTCAACGTCTATGAGAATGTGGCATTTGGCTTGCGCATCAAGAAGATGTCCAACGACCTGATCAAGCCGAAGGTCGACAGGATGCTGGAACTGGTCGGCCTGGACGGCTACCAGAAAAGAGATGTCACCCAGCTTTCCGGCGGTCAGCAGCAGCGTGTGGCGATCGCCCGCGCTCTGGTCAATGAACCGGACGTGCTGCTTCTCGATGAACCTTTGAGTGCTTTGGATGCCAAGCTGCGCAAGGAGATGCAGCAGGAACTCAAGCGCATCCAGCAGGAAGTCGGCATCACCTTCATCTTCGTCACGCACGATCAGGAAGAAGCGCTGACGATGTCGGACAAGATCGTCGTCATGAAAGACGGCAATATCGAACAGATCGGCACGCCGACGGAGATCTACAATGAGCCGGCGAACCGCTATGTCGCCAACTTCATCGGCCAGTCCAACATCATGGACGGCATCATGAAGAAGGACTATCTGGTCAACTTCGACGATCATGACTTCGAGTGTGTCGACCATGACTTCAAACCGAATCAGCCGGTCGATGTCGTCATCCGTCCGGAAGATATCCAGATCAAGAAGAAATCCAGAGGCAAGATGAACGGTCAGGTCATCTCCGTCTTATTCAAAGGTGTCCACTATGAGATCATCGTGGAGACCAAGCGCGGTGCTGCCAAGACCGTGAAATTACATGTCATGGGCAACGAGGATGTCCACAATGCCGAGGCTAACGAAATGATGTCCGCGTCCGACTTCATGATGGACGTCGAGGATGTCCCGTCTTTGACCAATGAAGACCTCATCCTGTATGCCAATGCACAGGCGTGGAAAGACGATGCCGACGAGACGGAAGTTTCGATCGCATCCGTGACCCACAACATCAAAAACGAACCGGGCCGTTATCAGATCACCTTCAAGACGGCAGCCAATACATCCGTCAGCGTCGATGTCGATGTCGTCCTTCCGAAGTTCAATGAGGATAAGGATGAGAAGATCGGTATCCAGGCCTTCGATGTCTACAAGTCCATCGATGAGATCAAGGAATCCATGGCGATCTCGGTCGACCTGAAGAACTGGGCAGGCGCTTATGCCTGGGATCTGGAGACTGAGAATGAAGTCGAGATCGATGATGTCCGTTTCGATTTCGATCCGATGGAGATCGATGAGGGCGTCTATGATGTGACTTTCGTCACCGAAGGCCGCACGTATAAGATCCATACGACAGAGTATCAGGAGGAAGGCGATATCGTATCGCTCGACTTCGATCCGGAAGATATCCATGTCATGGAGAAGAGTTTAGGATAATGAAGAGCTTTCGCAGATTGGTGCATCCTTACCTGATCTGGGCAGCGGCGCTGATCGTATTGCCGATGCTGATCATCGTGTTCTATGCGTTCTCGGAACAGGGTAATGTTGTCATCCCGGTCAGACTGACCTTAAACAATTTCGTTCGTTTCTTCTCCGACCCGATCTTCGTCGAAGTTCTTGGCCGTTCCCTGAAGCTGGCGCTGTTCACCACGCTCATCTGCATCCTGCTGGGTTATCCGGCAGCCTACTTCATCGCCAGACTGAATCCGGATTCTCAGTCCGTGATGGTGCTGATGGTGACGCTTCCGCAGCTGATCAACATGTTGGTAAGGACCTATGCCTGGAGAGGCATCTTATTGAACATCGATATCTCTCCGGAGATCAAGGTCTACATCGGCATGGTCTATAACTTCTTGCCGTATATGATCCTTCAGATCTATACGTCCTTATCCAAGATGGATCCTTCCCTGGTCACGGCAGCCAACGATCTGGGCTGTGACAACCGTACGGCTTTTCTGAAGGTGACCCTTCCGCTGTCGATCCCGGGCGTCATTTCCGGTATCACGCTGGTCTTCCTTCCGGCCGTCTCGTCCTTCTTCATTCCGAAGCTGCTGGGCGGCGGATCCTACGTCCTGGTCGGTAACCTGATCGAGAACTACTTCGTCACGACCGGTGACTGGAACTTCGGTTCGGCGATCTCGCTGATCATGGCTCTGGTCATCCTGATCTCGATGTATTTCACCAGAAAGTTCGACTATGACAAGGAGGCGGTCTGATGAAAAAGGGAAAGAAAAACAGAGCAGTCCTGCAGAAGATCTACCTGGGTCTCATCCTGGCGTTCTTCTATCTGCCGATCGTCTACGTCGTCCTGTTCTCGTTCAACGGGTCGCGTTCGCTGACCAACTTCACAGGATTCTCACTGCAGTGGTATGAGAAGATGTTCCATACCCGGGCAATGATGGAATCGATCTATTATTCGGTGCTGATCGCGGTGATCGCCACGATCGTCTCGACGATCGCCGGCACCATCGTCGCCATCGGCCTGTCCAAATCCAGCCGCATCATCCGGCAGATCGTCACGCAAGTCAACAACCTGCCGATGCTCAACCCGGATATCGTCACGGCCATCGGCTTGATGTTGCTGTTCTCGACGCTCAACATCCCGACGGGTTTCGGTACGCTGCTACTGGCGCATATCATCTTCTGTATCCCGTATGTGATGCTGTCGGTGACGCCGAAGCTCAGACAGCTCGACGAGAACCTGGCGGAAGCCGCACTGGATCTGGGCTGCACACCGTTCCAGGCTTTGTATAAAGTCATCATCCCTCAGATCAAAGAGGGTATCGTGTCCGGCGCACTTGTCGCCTTCACCATGTCGTTCGATGATTTCGTGATCTCGTATTTCACGACCGGTCCGGGCATCAACAACATTTCCACTTATGTCTACGCAACGACGAAGCGGATCAATCCGAGCGTCAATGCGCTCTCGACGCTGATCGTTCTGGCGATCACGATCGTCTTGGTCTTCAGCAATGTATTGCCATTATTGAAAGCAAGGAGGAAAAACAATGAAGAAACTGCTTAGCATCGTATTTGCCTTACTTCTCTTAACTGCCTGCGCAGGCGGCGGCGGTTCCAACGGGGAAGGCGAAAAAGGCGGAGAACTGTACGTCTTTTTACCGGGTGAGTATATCTCCGATGACGTCATCAACAACTTCGAGGAAGAGACCGGCATCAAACTGTACATCACGACCTTTGATTCCAATGAATCGATGTATACGAAACTGCTCGGCGGTACGGTCTATGACATCATCATTCCTTCCGACTATATGATCGAACGTCTGATCAGCGAAGAGATGGTCCAGCCGCTGGATAAGTCCAAACTGGAAAACATGTCCATGATCTATGACCAGGTCCTGAATATGGACTTCGATCCGAACAACGATTATTCTGTTCCTTATTTCTGGGGCAATGTCGGTATCTGCTACGACAAGACCCTGGTCGATCAGGCCGATGTGGAGTCACAAGGCTGGAACGTCTTGCGCAACACCAAATACAAAGGCATGATCTACATGTACGATTCCATCCGTGATTCATTCATGATGGCAGAGAAGGCTCTCGGCTATTCCATGAACACGGATAAGGAAGAAGAGATCAACGCAGCTTACGACTGGCTGATCGATATCGCACAGAACATGGATCCGGCTTACGTCACCGATGAGGCGATCGACGGTCTGGCCAACGGCGAAAAGGCTATGGGCATGATGTATTCGGGCGATGCCGCTTTGATCTATTCCGAAAACGAAAACATGTTGTTCTGGGCACCGGCTGAAGGCACCAACTACTTCGTTGATGCGATGGTCATCCACAAGGATGCCAAGAACGTCGAGAATGCCTACAAGTTCATGAACTACATCACGGACTATGATGCAGCCCTTGAGAATTCCGTCTTTGTCGGCTACAGCTCCGTCAATGCGGATGTCCTGAAAGACCTCTCGGCTGCCGGCGGCGACTTCGAAGGCAATGAAGCCTACATCCCGCGCAACAAGAACGCGAACGACGAAGTCTTCCACAACAACGAAGACGTCTTGAAGACGATTTCCGAACTCTGGGTCAAAGTCAAGAACACGAAATAAGATGAGGCTGGTCGTTCAGAGAGTTACGGAAGCCAGCTGCACAGTCGATGATAAGATCACAGGCAAGATCGGCCGGGGCTTTATGGTCCTGGCCGGTCTCGGCCTTGACGATAACGAAGAGACCGTAGAAAAGATGGCCGTCAAGCTCAGCAAGCTGCGCATCTTCGAAGATGAAAACGGCAAGATGAACCTCTCCATATTCGATGCGGGAGGAAAGATCCTGTCCATCTCGCAGTTCACGCTTTACGCCGATGCGAAGAAAGGCAACCGGCCGAGTTTCACCGACGCGTTAGGCGGCGAAAGGGCAAAGGAACTTTATCTTTACTTCAATGCGTGTCTCAGAAAACTGGGCATCGAAACACAAGAGGGGATCTTCGGCGCCGACATGAAGATCGCTTTGGTGAATGACGGTCCGGTGACTGTCCTACTTGACAGCGAGGTATTATGGTAGAAAATTACGGTCTGTATGACATCGTACAAATGAAAAAAGACCATCCGTGCCGGAAGTCCCATTACTGGAAGATCGTCCGCATGGGGGTCGACATCAAGATCAAATGCGAAGGCTGCGGCGCCATCGTCATGATGGAGAGGCCGGAGTTCGAGCGCAAATGCAAGAAGATCATAGAAAAGGCGGCACAAGCAGATGATTAAGGCCGTCATTTTTGACTTTGACGGCACCTTGTCTAACCGCAAGAAAAATGCCTACGATATCTTCGATCATTACTTCAAACCGTTTTTTTCAAAGATGAACGAGATGGAATATGAGGCGATGTTGCAGGACATGATGCTGTATGACTGCAACGGGACGATCGATGTCCATACGAGGCTCATCGCCTTCCTTGAACGTTACGGATCTTATCTTCCGGAAGATTTCGAAGAGAAGTTCATCCCGTACTATTACGACAACATGTACCGTTTCTCCGTATTGAAACCGGAAACGGTCGAAACGCTCCTTGCCCTG
Organism: Erysipelotrichaceae bacterium; assembly: GCA_024684175.1. Next base: position 92,201 of record JAIKXJ010000054.1, on the reverse strand, counting down.
AGAGAAAAAGGCTTGAAGCTCGGCTTGCTGTCGAACGGTGACTCCTTCTCCCAGCACAACAAGATCGACCATGTGCAGGTGGCACCGTATTTCGATGCGGTGATGGTCTCGGGCGATATCGGCATCCACAAGCCGGACCGCAGGATCTATGACATGATGAGTGAAAAGCTCGGTGTGAACAACGAAGAATGTCTGATGGTGGGCGATGTCTTTTCCACAGACATCCTCGGTGCTTACAATGCAGGGATGCCTTCGGCTTTCGTCTGCACCGATCCGGAGAAACAGCTGAAGTATTACAAAGGATACCGGATCGAGGATCTGCGTCAGATCCTGAACATCGTAGAAGAGATCGACAAGACAGTGTGAGCTGTCTTTTCTTTTTGGACAGCGAAGAGACGGAAACTGCGCGAAGCGTGTTCTTTTTATGTTAAGATTTTGCCATGAAGATCCTGATCACAAATGATGACGGCATCGGTTTCCTCGGTCTGCAGACCTTATGTGAGGTGTTCTCGGAGATCGGTGAAGTCTATGTCTGCGCTCCGGAAGGAGAACGCAGTTCCAATTCCCACCACCTGACCATCAAGGGAAAGATCCGCTATGAGGAAAGAAAACTCGGTCACGTCAGGAAAGCCTATGCCCTGTGGGGCACGCCGGCGGATTGCGTCCATATGGCGATGCATTATTTTTTCGATGAGAAGTTCGATCTGGTCGTTTCCGGCATCAACAAGGGTGCCAACATCTCGACCGATATCGTTTACTCGGGCACGGTCGCCGCTGCCAGGGAAGCGTTCATCTATCATGTGCCGGCCATGGCTCTCTCTCTGGATGGCATTAAGGCCGGGGATTATCGGACGGCGGCGAAGATCGGAAGAGACATTGCTTTGAAGTTTCTCGCTTCGAAAGAGAACACGAAGTATTTCCTCAATGTCAATGTTCCGGATCGGAAAGAAGAGCAGATCAAGGGGATCTTAGTCTGCGACCGGGTCGGCGAGATCACTTATGAAGATGCTTATGCGCATCTTGAGGAAGAGGACGGGGACTACATCGAGATCCTTCCGTCCAAGATCTTTTACAAAGGAGACGAAGAGGATCTGCGCATCGATGCGGCGGCTCTGGCTCACGGTTATGTATCCGTCTCTCCTCTGGGGAACGATCATATCGACCGGGATTTCGTAAAGGATGCCGTTTCTTTTCTGAAGGATTGAGAAAAAGCGCGTAAAATAAGGCTTTTCTTTAAAAAAACCTTGTAAAAATGAGCTTTATGGTGTATCATAATCAAGCATCGATATACCATAGACAGTAACGGGGCTATCCCTTAATCATGTTACCGAGGTTGATCAGAAGATGATTTTTAACCTGTGTCTATGTGATACAGGTTTTCTTTTTATGAGTATATGGGTGTTAGAAAGAGGAAATATGAATCAAGCTGTATTAAGTAACAAGCAGGCTTTAGTCACTGAGATCTCTGATAAGATCAAGGCTTCTCAGTCCACTGTTGTCTGTGAGTATCGCGGTCTCAGCGTTGCCGAAGTTACTGAACTCAGACGCAGCCTCCGTTCCGAAGGTGTCGACTTCAAAGTCTACAAGAACACCATGTTCGAAAGAGCATGTGATGATTGCGGTTTTGAAGATCTCAAAGACGCTTTATCCGGTCCGAATGCGTTCGCGTTCTCTGAAGATGCAACTGCACCGGCCAGAGTCTTAGCTAAGTTCGCGAAGAAACACAAAGCTCTTGTACTTAAGAAAGGTATCGTCGAAGGCAAAGTCGTCAACGAAGAAACGATCAAGGAACTGTCCTTACTGCCGAACCGTGACGGTATGTTATCTATGTTACTGAGCTGTCTGCAGTCACCTGTAAGCTCATTCGCAAGAGCCGTCAAGGCCGTTGCCGATGCCAAGGAGGCTGGAGCACCTGCACCTGAAGCTGCACCTGCAGCGGAAGCAGCACCTGCTGAAGAAGCTGCTGCTTAATGACCATTAAGAAAATTTAAAGAAGAAAAAAAGGAGAAAAAATTACAATGGCAAAATTATCACATGATGATATCCTGGCTTACTTGGAAGAAGCTACCATCTTAGAACTGAACGACTTAGTCAAAGCGATCGAAGAAAAATTCGGTGTCACTGCTGCTGCTCCGGTTGCTGTTGCTGCTGCACCTGCTGAAGAAGCACCTCAGGGTCCGACTTCCGTTTCCGTTATCTTAACGAACTTCGGCGAAGCTAAGACTGCTGTCATCAAGGTCGTCAAGGCGATCACCGGTTTAGGCTTAGTCGAGGCTAAAGGCTTAGTTGACAAGTGCCCGAGCCCGATCAAGGAAAACATCAGCCCGGAAGAAGCTGAAGATATCAAGAAGCAGTTAATGGATGCAGGAGCTACCGTCGACATCAAATAATTATTAAGTGATGAACCATTATTATACGGATAATAGCGGTCTGGATTCCGATCGAAAGGAATTCACGTATTATTTCGGTAATGAGGTCTTCCGTTTCACTACCGATATCGGCGTGTTCTCCAAGAACAATGTCGATTACGGCAGTTATATCTTGATTCGAAGCATCGTTGATAGGGACCTCGGGCATTCTTTGCTCGATCTGGGTTCGGGGTACGGTCCCATCGGGATCATCCTCAAACGCTTCCATCCGCAGACCGAAGTGGAAATGGCGGAAGTCAATTCCCGGGCGGTGGAACTGTCCATCCTCAACGGTGTCAATAACAAGACGGATATTAAAGTTCATCTGTGCGATGATATCACGGCTTTGTCTCATAAGTTCGATACGATCACTTTGAACCCGCCCATTCGAGCGGGCAAAGCTGTCATATACGGACTCTATGAGAAGTCCAAGGCCATGCTCAATGACCGGGGTCATCTGTATATCGTGATCCGCAAGGCGCAGGGGGCAAGATCATCCATGGCTAAACTTGAAACACTCTTTGCAAATGTCAGTATCATTGAAAGAGACAGCGGCTATTTTGTCCTGGATTGTTTTGACTGAGCAAAGCAAAATAATTATTTGAAAGGACGGCGCAAATGACACAAACATACAAAATCGTTGAATCGGGTAGGCATTCTACTCGCCGTGACTATTCAAAGGTTAGTGGCAATCTCGAACTGCCTAACTTAGTAGAGGTACAAACTGATTCCTTCAAATGGTTTACCAAAGAAGGCATCAAAGAAGTGTTTGATGACATCTACCCGATCCAGAACTATAGCGGAAACATCCGCTTGAAATTGCTGAATTTTGAATTCGGTGAGCCGAAGTTCTCGGTCGCTGAAACAAAATATCGTGAGGAAGATTATCGTGCGCCATTAAAAGCCAACATGGAGTTGGAGATCATTGATGAAGATACCGGTGAAGTCATCACCAAAAAGGAAGAAGTTTTCTTAGGCGACTTCCCGATGATGACGCCGACCGGCACTTTCATCATCAATGGAGCTGAGCGTGTCATCGTTTCCCAGATCGTCCGTTCACCGGGTGCGTATTTCGATACACAGACCGATGATAAGACGGGAAAGGAAGCATTCAGCGGCGAATTGATCCCGTCACGCGGTACGTGGCTGGAATTTCTGACGGATGATAAGAAGAACGCTTTGGGCCGCATCATGAACATGTCGGTCGACAGAAAGCGTAAGATCTTATCGACTATCTTATTGAAATGCATCGGCTTCTCTCTCAATCTCGAAAGAGGAGAGGACGGTTTCGATCTGGAAAAGGTCAAGACCTTCCTGAAGGCGATGGGCTTAGAGGTTTACGAAGATCTGATCAATCAGAATGATGATCGTGAATTCCTCAATATCTACGAAGCGATCTACACTTCTTTCTTAGGTGCTTACGAAGAGATCACCAACACTCTTCAGGCCGACAAGACCAAGACGATGGATGCGGCTCTTCTGGAAATGCATAAGAACCAGAAGCAGGATGAAGTTCCGACCGTCGAAGGTGCTGCCAACCTGATGAATGCGAAGTTCTTCGACCAAAAGAAGTATGATCTGACTTCTGCCGGAAGATACAAGCTGGGCAAGAAGCTCAACGTCATCGACCGTATCGAACACCATGTACTGGCACAAGACCTGTACAAGGCCGACGGCAGCATCCTTTATGCGGCCGGTACGAAGATCGAAAAGGCGGAGAGAAACGTCCTGCGCCAGGAACTGGTCAAGGGCTCCCATGTGGAAGCTTTCCCGTTCCGTCATATCTTCTCGCATCCGACGATCGTCGAAGTGCCTGTTGAAAACGTGCTGGCACTGATCGGCAGAGTCTTAGCCAACGACATCGACTTGAAAGACAGGACTTATTTCATGGGTACTGTTCTGACCAAGGGAGACGTCGAAACGATCGGCAAAGAGATCTCGAAAGTCAGAGTCTACAGCGGTATCGTTGCCAAGGAAGTCAAACTCACTTCCGAAAACTTCAATGCCGTCATGGACTACGGTCAGAGGCTCTTCGTCTTAGGCAGACTGACGGATGAAAACAATGCAGACATCATGGTCGAAGATGAACAGGCGATGCCTTATTATCTGCCGGATCATGATTCCTACATGTTGATGTCCGACAAGGAAGATGCGATCAGAAACAGGATCAACGCGGGAGAAAAGATCTCGGCATGGTTAGTCGGTACGGCTTGCCAGGTCGTGAATATCTGCAACCCGTCGGATGAAGAGCGCAAGATCCGACTCATCGGTATCGATCCGCTCAACGACAAGAAATGCATCACGATGTCAGATATGCTGGCATTCTACAACTACATGTTCACGCTGCTCGATTCCGTCGGTTCCACCGATGATATCGATATGCTGGGCAACCGTAGGATCCGTACGGTCGGCGAACTGATACAGAACCAGTTCCGTATCGGTCTGTCGAGGATGGAGAAAGCGGTCAAGGAAAAGATGTCCATCACGGAAGTTGAAAACGCAACACCGAAGACATTGACCAACAACCGTCCGCTGTCAGGTGCGATCAGAGAGTTCTTCTCTTCTTCGCAGCTGTCCCAGTTCATGGATCAGCAGAATCCTCTGGCAGAGCTGACCAACAAGCGCCGTATCTCTGCATTAGGCCCGGGCGGTCTGACCAGAGAAAGAGCGGGCTTTGAAGTCCGTGATGTCCACAACTCACACTACGGCAGGATCTGTCCGATCGAGACCCCGGAAGGTCAGAACATCGGTCTGATCTCCTACCTTACGACATACGCCAAGATCAACGAGTACGGCTTCATTCAGACGCCTTACCGCAAGGTCTTAAACAACGGCGATGTCACAGAAGACTACATCTATCTGTCCGCTGATGATGAGAACGACTACATCATCGCGCAGGCCAACGAAGTCGTCGGCGGCAAGCTGGTCAACGACCAGGTCGTCGCCAGAAAAGCCGGTGAGACCATCCTTGTCAACAAGGCACAGGTCGAACTGGCCGACGTCTCGCCGAAACAGATCGTCTCTGTCGCTGCTGCCTGCATCCCGTTCCTTGAGAACGATGACGCCTCCCGTGCGTTGATGGGTGCCAACATGCAGAGGCAGGCCGTTCCGCTTTTGAGGCCGCATGCGCCGTACGTCGGCACAGGTATCGAACCGAAGATCGCGAAAGACTCAGGCACAGGTCTGGTCTCGGGCGACGAAGGTACGGTCACTTATGTCGATGCCAACAGGATCGTGATCACATCCAAAGACGGTGAGGAACATGAATACATGCTCGAAAAGTTTGCGCGTTCCAATGCAGGTACGTGCATCAACCACCGTCCGATCGTCAACGACGGGGACTACGTCAAGAAGGGCGATATCATCGCTGACGGTCCTTCGATGGATGATGGCGAACTGGCATTAGGACAGAATGTCACCATCGCGTTCATGACATGGCATGGCTACAACTATGAGGATGCCATCATCATGTCCGAGAGGATGGTAAAGGATGATGTCTATACGTCGATCCACATCGATGAATATTCCATCGAAAAGAGAAAGACGAAACTCGGTGAAGAAGAGATCACCAGAGATATCCCGAACGTTCAGGAAGGCGCTTGCCGCAACCTGGATTCCAGAGGTATCGTCATGGTCGGTGCGGAAGTCAAGGAGGGTGACATCCTCGTAGGCAAGGTCACGCCGAAAGGACAGTCCGATGCTTCGCCGGAAGAAAAACTGTTATTGGCGATCTTCGGTGAGAAATCACACGAAGTCAGAGATAATTCACTGCGTGTTCCGCATGGCGGTGCCGGTATCGTTCAGTCCATCCGTATCTTCAAGAGGTCGGAAGGCTATGAACTGGGCCCGGGCGTCACGGAAGTCATCAAGGTCTATGTCGTTCAGAAACGTAAGATCTCTGAAGGCGACAAGATGGCCGGAAGACACGGCAACAAGGGTGTCATTTCCAAGATCTTACCGGTCGAGGATATGCCTTTCATGCCGGACGGCACACCTGTGGATATCATGTTGAATCCGTTCGGTGTCCCTTCACGTATGAACATCGGTCAGGTCCTGGAGATCCACTTAGGCATGGCCGCCAAGACGCTGAGCGAAAAGACGGGTCAGCCTGTCAAATTCGCTACGCCGGTCTTTGACGGTATCACCAACGAAGAACTGACGGATATCATGAAAGAAGCCGGAACATCGATGGACGGCAAGATCGTCTTGCGTGACGGCAAGACCGGCGAACCTTACGATGAGCGTATCGCGGTCGGCGTCATGTATATGATCAAGCTGGCACACATGGTCGACGATAAGCTCCATGCCCGTGCTACAGGTCCTTACTCACTGGTCACACAGCAGCCATTAGGCGGTAAAGCGCAGAACGGCGGCCAGCGATTCGGTGAGATGGAAGTCTGGGCTCTGGAAGCCTACGGTGCCGCTCATACACTCGAAGAGATCCTGACAGTCAAGTCCGATGACATCAACGGCCGTACCAAGACCTACGATGCCATCATCAAAGGCAAGAGGATCCCTGAACCGGGTATTCCGGAATCCTTCAACGTCCTGAAGAACGAATTACAGGCTTTGGCTCTGGATGTCCGTATGCTGGACGAGGAAGGAAACGAAGTCTCCATCTCGAGAAGCGACGAAGACGACCGCGATGTCGAAAAGGCAAGCGATGCGACTTTAGTCGAAGATACCGAGGGTCTCAATGTCAGAGATACCATCGACGCGGATGAGGCTCCGGAAGCGATCATGGGTCTGGATGAAGAGGAGGTATAGACATGGCAAAGAACAGATTTGAAGCGATCAAAGTCGGTTTAGCATCTCCTGAAAGGATCCTGGAATGGTCTCATGGCGAAGTCACGAAACCGGAAACGATCAACTACCGCAGCCAGAAACCGGAAAGGGACGGCTTATTCTGCGAAAGGATATTCGGCCCGACCAAAGACTGGGAATGTTACTGCGGAAAGTATAAGAAGGTCCGTTACAAAGGTGTCGTATGTGACCACTGCGGTGTTGAGATCACCAAGTCCTCCGTACGTAGAGAGCGCATGGGCCATATCGCCCTTGCCGCTCCGGTAGCCCATATCTGGTATCTGAAGGGCATCCCTTCAAGAATGGGCTTAGTCCTCAATGTTTCTCCGAAGATCCTGGAGGAAGTCGTGTACTTCGTCACCTGGATCGTTACCGATCCGGGAAGCACGGATCTGGAATACAAGCAGCCTCTGTCCGAGCTCGAAGTAAGAAATTACGAAGCACTGTATGGCAAGGATGCTTTCAAAGCACAGACAGGTGCAGAAGCCATCAAGACCCTTCTGGAACAGGTCGACGTTCTCAAAGAGAAGGCCGATATCGTCAAGGAACTTGAAAAAGCTCAGGGCGACAAGCGCAAGAAGCTGATCAAGAGACTGGAAACGATCAACGCCTTCGTTGAGTCCGAAAACAAGCCGGAATGGATGGTCCTGACGGTCTTACCTGTCATACCGCCTGATCTCAGGCCGATGCTGCAGCTGGACGGCGGCAGATTTGCGACCTCCGATCTGAACGACTTGTACCGTCGTGTCATCACCCGTAACAACCGTTTGAAGAAGTTGCTGGAGATCGGCACGCCGAGCATCATCGTTCAGAACGAAAAGCGTATGCTTCAGGAAGCGGTCGATGCTCTGATCGATAACGGCAGGAGAGGAAACCCGGTCAAGGGTTCCGCCAACCGTCCGTTGAAGTCTCTGTCTCACTCCTTAAAGGGTAAGCAGGGCCGTTTCAGACAGAACCTCTTAGGTAAGCGTGTCGACTTCTCCGGAAGATCGGTCATCGCGGTCGGACCGGACCTCAAGATGTACCAGTGCGGTATCCCGAGAGAAATGGCGATTCAGCTTTACAAGCCGTTCGTGATCAATGAACTCGTCAATCAGAAGATCGCGCAATCTTCCAAGTTTGCCGAAAAGATGATCGAGAGATTTGATCCGGCGATCTGGGATGTTCTCGAAGAACTGATGGACAACCATCCGGTCTTCCTGAACCGTGCCCCGACTCTGCACAGATTAGGTATCCAGGCCTTCAAGCCGAAACTTGTCGAAGGAAGAGCGATCAGGTTACATCCTCTGGTATGTACCGCATTCAACGCCGACTTCGACGGCGACCAGATGGCCGTACACCTTCCTCTGTCGGAAGAAGCACGTGCGGAAGCTGAGATCCTGATGATGGCTTCCAACAACATCCTGGGTCCGAAAGACGGAAAACCGATCGTTACGCCTTCGCAGGATATGGTCCTCGGTAACTTCTATCTGAACATGGAAGAGACTGCGGAAGAATTCTACGAGAAGGCAGACATCATCGAAGCTCTCGGCGACAAGGAAACTGCCGCTATGTGGAGAAAATTCGGTGACAACGAAGGTCACGTCTATAAGGATTTCAATGAAGCTCTGATGGCTTATCAGAATAAGGAAGTCCACCTGCATACACGTGTCGCAGTGCCGGTACGTGCATTGAACAAAACAAGTTTCCCTGAAGAACATCTGGATAAGTATCTGGTCACGACGATCGGTAAGCTGATCTTCAATGACAAGTTCCCGGACGATTTCCCTTACATCAACGAAGTCAAGGGCGATTCCCTCAAGAGAACGCCGGATTCCAGTTTCTGTGATTACGGCACGGATATCAGAAAGTTCATCAAGGACAAACCGCTCGCTCCGGAATTCACCAAGAAGAGCCTTTCCAAGGTCATCGCGGAAGTCTTCGCGAAATACAAGACCGACGGTTCTTCCGAAGTCCTGGATGCGATCAAAGACCTGGGCTTTGAGTACTCTACCGTTGCCGGTATGACGATCTCGCTGTCGGATATCAACGTTGCGCCGCACAAGCAGCACTTCGTCGATGAAGCAAAGGCCAAGGCCGATGTGTTACAGAACCTGCTGAAGAGAGGCCAGCTGACCCTGCCTGAATGGGAAAAGCACTTCTCCAAGCTTTGGGCGGATGCGACCAATGCCATCGGTGACGATGTCATGAACAACCTGTCGCGTAAGTCGCCGATCTCCATGTCCTCCGTATCCGGTGCCCGTGGTAACAAGTCCAACTTTACCCAGCTGGCCGGTATGCGTGGTCTGATGGGAAGACCGACGCAGTCCAAATCCAAGAAAGAATATCAGCCTTCGATCATCGAAGTTCCGATCTATTCTTCCTTCCGTGAAGGTCTGAACGTATCCGAATTCTTTATTTCCACACACGGTGTCCGTAAAGGTCTGACCGATACTGCCTTGAAGACGGCCGAATCCGGCTATCTGACCAGAAGACTGGTCGATGTCGCTCAGGACGTCATGATCATGGAAGAAGACTGTCAGACTGACCAGGGCTACTATGTGGAAGACATCGTCGATCAGAAAGACAACTCGACGATCGAAAAATTCTACGACAGGATCGTAGGACGTTATGCCAAGGAACAGCTGACGGATCCTGAGACAGGTGAGGTCATCATCGACGAAGACGAATTCATCGATGAGAGCATCGCCGACAGGATCATCGCCGCCGGTTACAAAGGCATGAACATCCGAAATTCCTTCACCTGTAAGTGCAAAGACGGTATCTGCCGCAAGTGCTATGGCCGCAATATGGCGACCGGTAGGCTCGTCGAATCCGGCGAAGCGATCGGTATCATGGCTGCGCAGTCCATCGGTGAACCGGGTACTCAGCTGACCATGCGTACATTCCACTCCGGTGGTGTCGCGAACGCTGACGACGATATCACTCAAGGTCTGCCGCGTGTCGAAGAGCTGTTCGAAGCACGCTGTCCGAAACATCCGGCCGTTCTCGCAAAGATCGCCGGTGAGATCACCAAGGTCGAAGAGCTCGAAGACCACTCGTGGGTCATTGAGATCTCCAACGACAAGGAGACTATCGTACACAAGTGCGGTATCTCCTCCACGGTCCGTGCATGGATCAAGGTCGGTGAACAGGTCAGAGCCGGTGCAAAACTGACGGAAGGCAATGTTGACCCGAAAGAGTTACTGTCGATCGCCGGTGTACAGGCTGTACAGAACTACATCTTAAAGGAAGTCAAGAAGGTCTATGCCGTTACCGGTATCGATATCTCCGACAAACACGTCGAAGTCATCATCAAACAGATGCTGAAGAAAGTCATCATCGTTGAACCGGGCGGATCTGAACTGTGCGCAGGTCAGACGATCTCCCTGAAGAAACTGAACGATCTCAATACGCAGCTGCTCTTCGCAGGCAAACAGCCGGCGAAATTCGAACCGCTCTTATTGGGTATCTCGAAGTCTTCCGTTGAGACGGACTCCTTCTTATCGGCAGCTTCCTTCCAGGAAACGACGAAGGTTTTGACCGATGCGGCTGTCAACGGCAAAGTCGACAACCTCTTCGGTATCAAGGAAAACGTCATCATCGGTAAGCTCATCCCGGCAGGTACCGGTTCCAAGTTCGCAAGAGAAACGACGGATCTGGTCCATGCGAGAGCCGAAGAACTCGACGAGATCAGAGAAGAAAAGCTCCTTGCAGCGCAAGAAGAAGCTTCTCTGCCAAGCGAGATGATCGGCGATTTCGATGAGGATGGTGCAGATGAGGTCCTCGAAGAAGATTCCGAAGAACAGGGTTCCGAAGAATAAGAGTCAAAGGTGTGCGTGAAGCACACCTTTTTCTTTTGATCAAAACGATGTTCAGAAGGGCTGTTTGAAGATATAATGTTTGACATGGATATGAAAAGCATCAAAAAAGACGAGTATGGACCGACCGTCAGAGAACTGCTCGGCCTATTGAATGCCGATGAGGGTCTGAAAGATCTTTTTGATGCTTCGATCGCTCACGCCCGCAAAGTCAATCCCGATCCCGACACCAATCCGATCGAAGATCTGCGGGATTATCTGGATCTGATCGAGCGCTGCGTGAAGTCGATGCCCTGGGCTTTCCATCCTTCAAAGCGCTATGTGAGCTTATATGACCGCATCGATCAGTCGATGGGGATCATGTATTTCATCCTGGAACAGCCGTTGAAGCAGCTGGAGGGGAAGGGATACTATCATCCTTGTCTGATCAATCACGAACCGGTCAGAAGCTGGTTCAAAAAAGCGGTCTCGCAGATCGGCACCTTTCTGGACAGCGAAGCGTCATGGAATGACGGATATCTTCAGCTGGCAAAGAAAGAAGAGGGCTTTCATCTGAATGACGATCTTTTCGAAGATCCGCAGAACTGGCACTGTTTCAATGACTTCTTTTCCAGAAAACTGAAAGATCCCGAGAAGCGTCCGATCGCAGCCGCCGACGATGAGCGGGTCATCGTTTCCCCGGCCGATGCGGCGATGCAGGGACTTTGGCGGATCGATGAAGAAGGAAGGATCATCGAAAAGGAAGAAGATGAACAGATGGGACTGGCCATCAAGACCGGGACTTTATGTGACATCTCTTCTTTTCTGGGAACGGACAGATATAAGAAGATCTTTGCCGGCGGCTATCTGACCCATACCTTCTTAGATATCAACGACTATCACCGTTACCATTTTCCGGTCTCCGGTCAGATCGTCGAGGCCTATAAGATCGATATGGCACCATTACCCGGCGGTGTGATCACCTGGGACGAAAAGAGAGGCCGTTACCGGGAGATCTTCCCGGAAGTCTTCGGCTGGCAGTCTCTGGAGGAACGCGCGGTCATCATCATGAAAGACTGTTCTTCCCGCTACGTCGCGGTCTGTCCGGTCGGCATGTGCCAGGTCGCTTCGGTCAACTTCGAAGAAGATGTTAAGGTTTCATCGCATGTGAAGAAAGGCGATCCGATGGGATATTTCCTGTACGGGGGAAGCGACATCGTCATGATCTTTGAAAAGGATGCCGGGCTCAGTCTGAGTCATGAAGCCGGAACGCATCTGAACATGGGAGAAGAATACGCAAGGGTCCGCTGAGGACCCTTTTCAAATTCAGGTAAAGTTCAGACGGATTTCAGAAAAGCACTTGTATAATTGCCGTATGAGATTTTCAAGCGGCTTTAAAATGTTTATTCTTCTCACGCTGATGTTAGTGCTGACTTACTGTTTTGCCTCGCATCGTGAGATCATTGATACTGCTTCCTGTGCGCTGACGAAGACCTATGAGATCTATCTGGCGGTCGGGGAGACCTATCCGCTGAGTGCTGAGCGATCTGTTTCCGCAGAAGACGAAAACATCGCAGCGGTCGAAGAAGGAGGACTGCGCGGACTTTCGGACGGTGAGACGAAGGTGCAGATCGGCTGCGAAACGAACAGCGTCCGCGTCTCTTCTCTTTACACGAGACCGACCCTGGATATGGACAAGGACTATCTGCCGGAAGAGCGTTATACCGCGGAAGAGAACTATTATCTGGATACGGTCTTACGCTATCTGATCGATAAAGCCGGTGATCAGACAAGAGCCGGCGCGGTGGAAGCGGCCCGTTTCCTGACGCTGCGTTTTCCTTATAAGCTCAACTATTTCTATGAGAACGGCAGACTGGTGGCGGGCGGATATGTCACGGACGGTGAAGGACGCTACTATCACGAAGGCCTTTATCTGTCTTCCGCCAAACTTGCGGGCATCTCGGCCTCGCTTGCGGAATCTGGACCGTGGGGAACGAAGATCTATGAATATTCCACGGAAGGATACACGCCCAACGGGCTGGACTGTTCGGGTTTCATCACCTGGGCATTATACAATGCCGGTTTCGACTGCGGCGATATCGGTTCCGGACCGAGTGAAGATGTCCCGGATCTGACCGATCTGGGTGAACTCGTCAGTATAGATGAAGCGAAGATCGAAGATCTGAAGTGCGGCGATCTGACGGGTCTGGACGGCCATATCGGCATGATCATCGGAATGGACGGGACAAGGATCTATATCGCCGAATCCTATTGGGTCAACGACCTACAGATCCGTGTCTATTCTTATGAAGAGTTTCTTCGGAAGTCGGAATGGGAATACTGCATCCTGATGGATGAGTATTATCGGCAGGACGGGAACTATACGGCCATGTGGTCATAAAGACGGCATGAACATCTTTTCGTGTTATCATGGATGACATGAGGAGAAAGAAGAGTTATTCGCTTCCTTTACTGCTGACCGTCATACTGGCTTCGCTTTTCTTCATGGGCTTTTCTTCAAGACAGTCCGTGCCGGAGGAAGAAGAGGCGCCGGTCGTCCGCGAAGAGGTCATCAAGCCCTGTGATGTGAAAGAACATTACAAGGTCTATCTGGGCGTCGGCGAGGTCTATGTCCTGGACGACATCGGCTACATCTCGCAAGACGAGTCGATCGCTTCCGTCAAGACCAACCGTGTGACCGGACACAATGCCGGAAACGTGAAACTGGTCAAGGACTGCAACAGCTATGAAGTGGAAGTCAGTGAATACATCACTGCGCCGTATATCGATGAGAGTAAGCCGTCGCTTCCCTGCGGAGAGTACACGGTCGAAGAAAACGAGTATCTCGACGAGATCCTGCGGACCAAGATCGTCGAGCGCGGTTACCGCAGCCGGGCAGCTGCCGTACAGGCGGCGAGATTCCTGCTCCTGCAGTTTCCCTATCATTTCAACTATTTCAATGAGAACGGACGTCTTCCTTATGCGGACGGGGAAGGAAGATACTATCATGAAGGATTGTATCTCAATGAATACAAGGTCGAAAAAGAAGGCATCACCAGAACGGTCCGGGGGCCGAAGCCCTGGGGCTGTCCGATCTATTCGATCCCGGTCGGCGGCTATCTGAAGAATTCGCTGGACTGTTCCGGTTTCATCAGCTGGTGTCTGATCAACGCGGGTTTCGATCCCGGCGATATCGGTGCCGGTCCCGATCCCAAAGTCTTCGATCTTTCCGATCTCGGCGAGAAGGTGAAGATCACTGCCGAGTCGCTCGATCAGATCAAGATCGGCGATCTGCTGTCATCCAACGGTCACATCGCGATGCTGATCGGATATAAGGACGGTGTTTATTACATCGGCGAATCCAACTACAACATCGACATGCGGGTCAAAGGCGTCACCAAGGAAGAACTCCTGAATGATGAGTTCGATTCCTATGTCGACATGGATGAATTCTACGGCTATAACGACGGAAAACTGAATCTGTTCTGGCAGTGAAAATAGTTTCATTCAGTGTAAAAAAAATTTCAAAAAATTGGAAAAAACAGCTTCCGTTTTATTGAAAACGGAAACGGATTATATTATGATTTAGAAAAGGCTTGGAAAAGAAGAGTAGGCTGAACAAAGAGCACAGAGAGTCTTTGGCTGGTGGAAAAAGACGTCGGAATTCAGCTGAACATGGTCTTGGAGCCGTACCCTCGATATGAGAGGGTAACGTGATGCACACGTTACAGTGCTAGGATATGTTTGTATCTGAAAGAGGTGTAGAAATACACGAATTAAGGTGGTAACACGATATTGAAGTCGTCCTTATGGACGGCTTTTTTGTTTCTAGACCCGGATACAAATCGGAATGTAATAAGAAAGGGGAAAGAAAGATGAAGAAGATTATTACATTATTGCTTGCGTTGCTGGTCGTGCTGAGCCTGGCGGGATGCACAAAGAAGGAAGATGTTCCTGCACCTGAAGAAGACAAGAAGATCACGGTCGGTGTCAACCCGGTCCCGCATGCGGAGATCCTGGAAAATGCCGTCAAGGGCGTACTGGCGGAAGAAGGCTGGGAGCTGGAAGTCGTCGTTTATGAAGACTATGTCCTGCCGAATGAAAATCTGGTCGCCGGTGAACTGGATGCCAACTACTTCCAGACTTTAGGCTACATGAACAACCAGAACGACACGCATGGCTGGAAATTAAAAGCTGTCCGCGGCGTCCATATCGAACCGATGGGCTTATATTCCGATAAATATACCAATGTCGCCGACATTCCGGAAGGTGCTTCCATCTCCGTCCCGAATGACGAAGACAACAGGACCAGAGCGATCCAGTTCCTGATCGACAACGGTTTCCTGAATCCGGTCGAAGGCGAACTTTCCGCGCATACGATCAACGGCAATGCGGAAGCCAACCCTCACAACTACGAGATCATCGAACTGGAAGCAGCACAGCTTCCTCTGGCTCTGGCCGATGTCGATGCGTCCGTCATCAACGGCAACTACGCTTTAGGCGCCGGTCTGCCGGCAAGCCATCCGGCACTTGTCGTCGAGCAGTTCGATGCGGAGACTTCCGTCCGCCGCACCAACTTCATCGTCACGGTCGAGGGCAACGAGAATTCGGAAAAGATCCAGGCTCTGGTCAAGGCGATCACATCCGATGCCGTTTCTCATTACATCGAAGATACCTACAAAGGCGCCGTCATCACTTCCTTTGTAGAACCGGAATAATCAGTATTTAAAATCGTATTTTGACACGGAAATGTTCAGCGCTGTCTGAACATTTCTGTCTGTTTACAGGAGAATCGTTTATGATCAAACTTGAAAATGTATGCAAGAACTTCGGCGACCTGCAGGTCCTGAAAGACATCTCCTTTGATATCGACGATCATGAGATCTACGGTATCATCGGTCAGTCCGGCGCCGGCAAGTCCACGCTGTTAAGATGCATCAACGGTCTGGAAGACTACCAATCCGGATCGATCAGTGTGGACGGGACTTTGGTCTCGGTCAAGGACAAGAAACAGCTGCATCTCTTACAGAAGGAGATGGGCATGATCTTTCAGAACTTCAACCTTCTCGAAAGGCTCGATGTCTATGACAATGTCGCCCTGCCGATGAAGTTCTGGGGCATCAGGACCAACACGCCGGAAGCTAAAACCAAGATCGAAGGTCTCATCGAACTGGTCGGTCTTTCCGACAAGATCCACGCAAGACCCAGAGAACTTTCCGGCGGCCAGAAGCAGCGTGTGGCGATCGCCAGGGCGCTGGTCCTGGATCCGAAGATCCTGCTTTGCGATGAAGCCACTTCGGCGCTCGATCCGGCGATCACCCGGGGCATCCTGGATCTGCTTTCCAAGATCAACAAAGAACTGGGCATCACGATCATTGTGGTCACCCACCAGATGGAGGTCGTCAAGCAGATCTGTCAGAAGGTCGCTTTCATCAAAGACGGCCGCGTCCTGCAGATCGGCAGACCGGAGGAACTCTTCATCCGTCCGGCCAAAGAGATCAAGGCGTTCCTGCATGAAGACAGCGAACTGCTGCCGGCGGAAGGGGTCAACATCCAGCTGTTTTTCACGGATGAATCTGCCGATGAACCGGTGATCTCCCAGATGGCCAGGAAGCTCGATCTCGATTTTTCGATCTCCTGGGCAAAACTGGAGGATTTCCGTTCCAATGTTTACGGTTCTCTTGTCATCAATGTGAAAGAAGAAGATAAGGACAAGGTCATCAAATACCTTGATTCCGTCAAGGTCTTATGGGAGGTGCTCAACTAATGAACGGTATCATCTGGACTTCATTTCAGCAGACCTTATACATGGTCTTTTGGTCGACCTTGTTTTCCGTGATCCTGGGATTCATCCCGGCGGTCATCCTGACACTGACGGCACCGGACGGCTTACGTCCCAACAAGATCGTCTATGAGACGCTGTCATTGATCGTGAACATCTTCCGTTCCTTTCCGTTCATCATCCTGCTGGTGATCATCATTCCGTTCACCCGTTTCCTGATGGGCAAAGCCATCGGAACGAGAGCGGCGATCGTTCCTTTGACGGTCTCTGCCATCCCGTATATCGCAAGGATCTTTGAAACAAGTCTGCGGGAGACCGATCCCGGGGTCATCGAAGCGGCACGGTCTTTCGGCGCTTCCGACTGGCAGATCCTGCTCAGAGTCTACATCAAGGAATCGATCCCGCGCATGCTCAACGGCGTGATCCTTTTGATCATCTCACTGGTCGGCTATTCCGCTATGGCCGGTACGGCCGGCGGCGGCGGTATCGGCGATCTGGCGATCCGCTACGGCTATCAGCAGTACAAGACCGATGTCCTGATCGTCTGTTCGGTCATCCTGATCATCTTCGTTCAGGCGGTGCAGATGCTCGGCAATTATCTGTATAAGAAACTTTCATGATGAAAGAGATCTTCATCGATTCAAAGCGGGGAAGCAAGATCCCCGTTTCTCTTTATGAAGGTGACGGCAGTGAGGGCATCTTACTGATGGCACACAGTTTCCGTTCGCAAAAAGAAGAAGACGGAAGATATGTGTGGCTCGGCGAGCGTCTCGCGGAAGCCGGCTTTATCTGCATGGCACCGGATTTTGCCGGCAACGGGAAGTCGGAAGAACCGTTTCAAAACTACAGTCTGAAATCCTGTCTGGAAGATCTGGAGTGCTGCTACGACTATCTGAAAAGGGAGTACGTCTTCGACCCGCAGAAGGCGGCACTGCTCGGTTATTCGATGGGCGGCCGGATCATCTCGCTCTTCCTTGCCCGGCACAAAGAGTTTCATAAACTCGTCTTCTGGGCATCGGTCTTAAGAAAATTCAAAGAAGATGACCGCTTCCTGGAACAGGATCTGCGGAAGCTGAAAAGCCAGACTCTGGAAAAAGGCTATTGCGATTTCTATGACATCTTTGCCGAAGAAACGATAAAAATGTCGAAACAGTTCATCGATGATCTGCTGAAAGAAGATGCCTTGAAACCTTTGAGAAGTTTTCAAGGGGAGGCACTGATCTTGCAGGGGAATAAGGATACGACGATCGAGGTCGAAAACGGCCGATGGATCTATGATGTTTTACAAAAGGCAAAGAAAAGATCGCTCGTCTTGATCGACGGCGCCGACCATGGATTCGGTCTGTGGGACGGACGGACTGCGGACAATGAAGAGCTGTTACAAAGGACTTTGGATTTTCTTTGTCCGGGATCGGGATCTTATGATCCTGCATGGGATCATTGAAACTGAACTTTGTTGATGATAATATAAATGCGTCTGAAAAAGCATGTCTTCTGCTGTTTCGGAAATGAGATAGGGGGAAAATTTAATGAAAAATGATTCTGTACGTAAGGTCGTTGCGACCGGTATCGGTGCTGCTTTATTCTTTGTGCTCGCTCGTTTCGTAGCGATCCCTAGCGGTATCCCGAATACCAACATCGCCTTCCAGTATGCGGTCCAGGCAGTATTCGCTGTCTTATACGGACCGGTCGTCGGCTGTCTTTCCGGTTTTATCGGACATGTGCTCTGCGATATGTCTTGGGGCGGCGTATGGTGGACATGGGCATTTGCCACGGCAGTCTACGGTCTGATCATCGGTCTCTTCGCAAAGAAGATCAATGTCAGAGACGGTTACTTCTCAACGAAGGAACTGGTCAACTTCATCATCGCCAACCTGGTCGCCAATGCGGTCGCATGGATCCTCATCGCGCCGATCGGTGATATCGTCATCTACAAAGAGGACGCAAGCCTCGTCTTCACCCAGGGCTTGGTCGCAGGTCTCGGTGACTGTCTGTTCGCGGTCGTTCTGGGCGGCTTGCTGCTGTTCGGCTATTCCAAGACCGTTGCCAAAGAAGGTTCTTTGGACAAAGAATAATACAGGTCAACAATTCCAAAAAGTGAAAGGCTGTGAATACAGCCTTTTTGCTTGAACAAAAATCGTTTCTTATAGAAGAAAAAACTGAGCTGTAGATGAAGAATTATAATAAAATAAACATAAGATTATAAGGAAAATGATATGTTAGATGTATTTGAGACGACCATCCCGCAGCTGACCGGGGATGAAAAAAGAAAAGTTTATGTCTATGTTCCGGATGACGGTGATGCCTATCCGGTGCTGTATATGTTCGACGGGCAGAACCTCTTCAATGATGAGGAAGCCAGTTACGGCAAGTCCTGGGGCTTATTGAAATATCTGGAAGAAAGCGAGACGCCGCTGATGGTCGTCGGCGTGGAATGCAACCATCATTCCGAAACGATCGCACCGGGCGGACGGATCTCGGAATATACACCGTTCGACTTTGACGATCCCGACTGGGGCATGGTCAAAGCGAGAGGGAAGATCACGATGGATTTCTTCACCAAGGAACTCAAGCCTTACATCGACGAAAACTATCCGAGCCTCCCGTCAAGGGAATACACCTTCATCGCCGGTTCTTCGATGGGCGGACTGATGACCTTGTATGCCTTGTGCAGATATGGGAAGTATTTCTCCCGCGGTGCTGCCTTATCGCCTTCCGTCGGTTTCTCACCGGCCAAGGTCATGGAGATGATCGACAAAGCGAAATTCCGTAAAAACACCGTCTTATATATGGATTACGGAGAGAAGGAGATCGGCTACCGCAATACCAGAGAAGTCTTTGGTGAGGCGGCTGCCAGACTGATATCGAAGAAAGTCCTTCTGGAAAGCCGGATCGTACCGGACGGAGAACACAACGAAGCCAGCTGGGAAAAGCAGATCCCGTTCTTTATGGATACACTGTTTTACGGTCTATAGAAAGGATGAACTATGGAGACCAATTATTTTGAGTTTTATTCGGAAAACCTGAGCCGGATGATGCCGCTCAAGGTGTACGGACATGCAGGAAAGCCTGTTCTGTTCATACCTTGTCAGGACGGAAGGTTCTTCGATTTTGAGAACTTCCATCTGACGGATACCTTCTCCCCCTGGATCGATGCGGGCGATGTCATCGTCTTTGCGATCGACACCATTGATATCGAGACCTGGTCGGACAAGAACGGTGATCCGTATCACCGCATCCGCCGTCACGAAGAGTGGATCAACTACATCACCAGAGAAGTCGTACCGTTCATCCGAGAATATGTCAATGAGAGGAATGGCTGGGACGGCTACCCGGGCATCATGACCTTCGGCTGTTCGATGGGTGCGACCCATGCATTGAACCTGTATCTGCGCTTCCCGGATCTCTTCGATCGCTGCATGGCGCTGTCCGGCATTTATCATGCATCCTTCTTCTTCGGTGATTATATGGATGAAGTCGTCTACAACAATTCCATCACCGATTATATGAGAGGCATGGCTCCCGATCATCCTTACATCGCCCGTTACAACAACAACAAAGCTGTCGTCTGTGTCGGCATGGGTGCCTGGGAAGAACCCTGGAGCACGCAGTATCTCGATCAGCGCTTCCACGAACTGGGCATCAATATCTGGGTCGATTACTGGGGAAGCGATGTCAATCACGACTGGCCATGGTGGTATAAACAAGTGCCTTATTTCTTGCCATATCTGTTAAAAGGAGACTGAGAAATGAAGAATTTTATTTACATCTCACCGAATTTTCCGGCAAATCACTGGAACTTCTGCGACCGTTTGAAAAACAACGGCATCAACGTCATGGGCATCGGCGATGCGTCTTATGATGAGCTGAGCGATGAACTGAAGAATGCGCTGACCGAATATTATAAAGTTTCTTCATTGGAAAACTACGATGAAGTCTTCCGTGCCGTCGCTTTCTTCAGCTTCAAATACGGCAAGATCGATTTCCTGGAGTCCAACAATGAATACTGGCTCGAAAGAGATGCAAAGCTGAGAGAAGATTTCCATATCACGACCGGTTTCATGCCGAAAGATATGGATGTCGTCAAATACAAATCGCTGATGAAGAAGAATTATACCAAGGCAGGCATCCCGGTCGCCAGACACCACATCGTCGACGACTATGCCGGATGCATGGCTTTCATCAAAGAGGTCGGTTTCCCGGTCGTTGCCAAACCGGACAACGGTGTCGGTGCCAACGATACGCACAAGATCAAAAACGAAGACGATCTCAAACGTTTCTTTGACAACAAGTTTGATATCTCTTACATCATGGAAGAATATATCTACGGTGAAGTCGAGACTTACGATGCGATCATCAATTCCAAAGGCAAGCCGATCTTCGAAAACGGCAACGTCACTGTCGCCAATCTGATGGAGGCGGTCGAAGAAAACAAGAATTCCTGTTTCTTTGAACGTGCCAAGCTGCCCAAGGAACTTTTGGAAGCCGGCAGAAAGACGGTCAAGGCCTTCGGTGTCAAGAGCCGTTTCGTCCATATGGAATTCTTCCGTCTGGACCGTGACCAGCACATTGGAAAGAAGGGTGCCATCGTTGCCCTGGAAGTCAACATGCGTCCTCCAGGGGGCATCGCACCGACGATGATGAACTGGGCAAACAGCACCGATGTCTACGAGATGTGGGCTGATATGATCGCCTTTGATAATACGGACCGCTTCCGTACGACGGAAGACGTCTGCTGCTTCGCTTCCAGAAGAGACGGTCTCACGTTCAAGCTGACACCGGAACAGATCCGCAAGAAATACGGATCGCATCTCAAGGAAGAAGGAAGAGTCGAAGAAGCGCTCTCCGGCGCGATGGCCAACTACATGTTCATCGCCACCTTCCCGACCGAAGAAGAAGCACGCGTTTTCGCTTCCGACGTACTGGGTTAAACAAACAAAGGAGCTCCGCTCCTTTTTCTTATGCTTTCTTGGAAGTACTGATATCCCCCCAGTCAATATCTTGACATAGGCAAGAGCTTCAAAAAGTGAAACGATAAAGTACGTAAGGAATGGCCATCTCCTTTCATCCTTGTACATATGGAAGATCTTATATATGTAAACAGACATAAACGATAAGATCACTTTTGAAAACAGACAAAACAAAAGAAAGGAGAATCAAAATCAAATATGTATAAAGTATTAGAAGACATGGATGACAATCTTCTCACCCTGGAAGATCTGCAGAATGACTGGGACGAGGCCTTCGACTTCATCGAAGACTTCGGCAAGATCCACAGATCGTATGAAGACTTCCTCAAGAGTAACTTCTATGATAAGACCACCTATATCCTGGATACCATGACCAATATCTGCTACAAAGCCAATGACTTCTTCCATGCCCATGCAAGAAAGACATTGAGCTAAACAGATAAGATTGAGCAGAATGAGACAAAGAAAGAAAAGACAGCGGAAGCTGTCTTTTTTTGTGAAAAGAAAAAACCGCTTGAAGCGGTCATGATCGAAATGGTGGAGCTTGCCGGGATCGAACCGGTGACCTCCTGATTGCGAACCAGGCGCTCTGCCAGCTGAGCTAAAGCCCCATCAACATTTCTATTATATATTAAAACTTTGTTTTGAAGCAGGAACTTTTCACTGTTTCGTCTTTCTTAAGAGAAAAGCTCTGGCGATATGGATGCCGATCTTGTAAGGAAGAGGCCGTAAGGCTTTATCGGCTTCGACGAGTTTTTCGCGGATCGGGATGGACTGTGGGCAATGGCTTTCACATTTTCCGCACTTGATGCAGGCGCTCGGGAAGGCGGCATCTTTGCGTAAAGCGACTGCCTGCGCGTATTGGAAGCGTCCGTCGTGCTTGGATTCGGTAAACATCCGGTTATAGGCGTTGAACGTTCCGGGGATGTCGATGCCTTTGACGCAAGGCATGCAATAGCGGCAGCCGGTACATCCGACTTTTTCATTTGCCCGGATGTCTTCGACGATGTTTCTGATGAAAGCATGATCTTCTTCACTGAAGGAGCCTGCCCTTGCCTCATCGGCGATGCGGCAGTTCTCTTTCACCATGTCGACGGAATTCATGCCGGATAATACACAGGTGATCGCTTCCTGATCGAAAAGCCAGCGGAATCCCCATTCGGCCGGGGAGTATTGCCTCGGATTCTCTTTCATAGCCTGTCTGACGCTTTGCGGCAGCATGCCGACCAGCTTGCCGCCTCTGAGCGGTTCCATGATCATGATCGGGATACCGAGCTCATGAGCCCGCTGCACACCGGTACGGCCGGCCTGGGAATGTTCGTCGAGGTAGTTGTACTGGACCTGGGCAAAATCCCAGTCATAGTCTTCCAGGATGGAGATGAACATTTCGGAATTTCCGTGGTAGGAAAAGCCGATATTGCGGATCTGTCCTTTCTCTTTCTTGTCTTTGATCCAGTCTTCGATGCCGATCGACTTCAGGCGTTTCCATTGGACATCATCGGTCATGTGGTGCATCAGATAATAATCGACATGATCGGTCTTCAGCCGTTTGAGTTCTTCGTTGAAGTAATTGTCGAGACTCTTGTAGCTGCTGATCAGATACTGCGGGAGTTTGGTGGCGATGAAGACGCGGTCGCGGATCTTGTTTCTTTCTAAGATATTGCCCAAAGCTGCCTCGCTGCCGGGGTAGACATAGGCGGTGTCGTAGTAGTTGACGCCAAGGGAAAAAGCTTTCATGATCTCTTGTTCCGCCTTGGCTTCGTCGATCTTTCCGTTTTTGTTGGTGAAACGCATGCAGCCGTAACCTAAAACGGAGATGCGCTGTCCTTTTTTGTCTTCTCTGTATTGCATGGTGGTCCCTCTTGTCAATAAAAGTATGACACAGACGTATGTAAAATTCGACAGGAACGATCGGAAGAAGAACAGATGAAAAAAAGCGCAGGATGCGCTTTATAAGAAACAGTACATGTCGCCGGCCTGGACGTAGGTGACCGGGATGTCTTCCTTGAGCTGCTCCGGCAGCCAGACCTCCATGTACTTCATGCCCGGTTCTTCGACGTTGAAGTGGCCGGGAGCGATGATGGCTCTGTTGAAGCCGAGCTGAGCGGAATCTTTGACGTATTCGGCCAGGGTGAAATCGATCAGTTCCAGCGGGATCAGCAGGTTGATGTCTTCCTTGTCGACCCGCTTGATCAGGGAGTTGGAATCCCCTCCTTCCGAGACGTGGCCGCAGACCATGATCTTTTTCACTTTGCAGTCAAGATCGCCGATGCATTTGAGGCCGGTCAGGTTCCACTTTTCTTTGATGAGTTCGCCGATCTTTCGCGGTGTGGTCTCTTCGCACTCCAGATATAGGGCACCGGAGATGTCATTGTTGTTGATGATGGCATCGTCCCAGCCGGTCTCTTTGGCCAGACCGTAGAAGATCCCGTCGATGTAGCCGTCTTTGTAGGGGATGCCGGAATGGATGTAGTCGTGGAAACGCCAGACGGTGATGCCGTAGTCATCCATGAGTTTGGCTTTGGCAAGATAGGTCTTGTTTTCGCTTTCCTTCAGCCAATTCTGATGGTCGCCGTGATTCCAGAACAGCGCTTCGTGGGCGATGATCAGGTTGGCGCCGAGTTCATGGGTTTTGCGGATGACATCGGCCGAGGCGTAGATCGTCGTCACGATGCCGGTACATTCTCTGTCGGTCTTTCCGTATAAGACTTTGTCTCTGGTGTGGGCATCATCGATCTGTCTGCCCATCCAGGAACCTTTGCAGCAGTTTTTGACGTTCTGAATGACTTCACTTATCAACATTTTCTTTCTCCTTAATAGCGGAAGCTGTGTTCGCCGATCGTATAGGTATCCTGGGGATCTTCTTCTTTATATGCTTTACGGATCTCGATGAGATTGAGCACGTCGTAGCCGTTGTGTTTCAAGAAGCGGATCATCGTATCGTTGTTGGGGTGCACATACTGGTATAAGGTCTCGTTTCCGTATTCCTTGGCGATGGAAGCCGCCTTGTCGAACAGCATCTTGCCGATGCCTTTCCGGCGGTATTCCGGACGGACATAGATGGATTCGAGCCAGACGACGTCATCTTCGATGCGGCAGACGCCGTAGCCGACGTATTTGCCGTTATCGGAGACGGCGAAGATCGGATAGTTTTTCGAGACATAGTAGCGAAGCTCTTCCAAAGCGTCATCAACATCGACGTCGGACTTGTCTCCTTTGAGGGAAGCCAGGGTCTTGCGGAAGTCCGCCGTCAGATAGGCCAGGGAATAGAGATTGTCCTTGTCGATGGTGATGAAGCGATAGTTGTGTTTCTGCTGCGGTTTCGGCGCAGCGGGAGATACGGTGGTCATTGTCTTTTCAAACGGCCGGTCCTTGAGGTATTCGATGCCGTAGTATTCGCACCAGTCGACGGCGATGTCTTCATGGGCATCTTCAAGATAGTCGTACCATCGTTCACTCAAAGCGAAGCGTTCCAACGTGGAACGGAAGCGGCGGAAGGCACCGGCACCTTTGATGCATTCTTCCAGCCATTCTTTGGCCTCGCCGTCCGTCTTGTCTTCGATGAAGGCTTTCATCGTGCCGTAGTCATCGATCTGCTTGTGACTGGGCAGCGGGATGAGATATTTGTCTTTGATGGAATCATCGTCTTCTTTCAGGATGATCCTCTCTTCCGGGATGTAGTAATAGTATTGCGTATCGACCGTCGTGGAATCGATGGCTTCGATCACTTCTTCCAGTTTTATCTGCATAATGATCCTTTCTTTATATTTGTTTATCTGTCTGACAACTCCATTATAATGCACAATCGGGATGAAAATATTTCAGTAAAACCGATATAATTGAAGTATGGAAACCATCAGGTATACAAAGATGGATACAGACAAGATAATCAAGACATTGATTAACGGGGGGATCGTGGCTTTTCCGACCGATACGGTCTTTGGTCTGGCCTGCATCATGGAAAAAGAGGCGATCGCCAAGGTCTACGAAGCGAAAGGAAGAAGTTTCGACAAACCGCTGCCGATGATGTGCGATTCTTTTAAGATGATCGATGAAGTCGCCTATGTAAGTGAGAAGGCCAAAAAGATCATCGATGTCCTGACACCCGGCGCTTTGACGCTGATCTTTCAAAAAAAGGAGATCGTGGAAGACTATGTCACGATGGGCAAAAAGACCATCGGCATCAGGGTACCGAAGGATGATTTCATCCTTCATCTGATCGAACAGATCGGCATGCCGATCTTAGTGACCAGCGCCAATGTATCCGGAGAAGCTTCGCTTTTGAAATGGCGGGACGTTCTTGCCTGTATGGATGGAAAGATCGATGCCATCGTGTGTGAAGATGCCAAAGGCGAATGTGCCAGCACGATCATCGATGTTACGGAAGAAGATATCAAGGTCCTTCGTGAGGGACCGGTCAGTCTGAAGGAGATACAGGAGGTACTTCAATGAAAAAGAATCCCGTTTATGTTGTAGGACACAAGAACCCTGATACCGATGCGATCGTTTCGGCGATCGCTTATGCGGAATACAAAAGAAGAAAAGGCGTCGATGCCGTAGCGGCGAGGATCGGTTCGGTGAGTTCCGAAACGGAATACCTGCTCGAACGTTTCGGCTACGAAGATCCCAAACGTTTGTATACCGCAAAATCCACTTTGAAAGAGATCGAGATGGATAAGGCGGCAACAGCCTATAAAGAGATGACGATGAAAGAAGCTTTGGACAAGGTCCTCAAACTGAAGAACCGAGGTCTGGTCGTCGTCAACAAGAGGAAACATCTCGAAGGCATCGTCACGCTCGACGATCTGACCTACATGTGGACGAAGACCGATGAACAGCTGGCGTCCATCATCTCTTCGATCGAAGTCGATGACATCGTCAAGATCCTGAGCGGAACGCTGGTCCTGAAGGGGACACATAAGCTTTCGGGCAAGATGCACATGTTCCCGAGCTTAAAGTCCAATGTGGAAGACGACAGTATCGTCTTATTGCGGAACGAGGATGACAAGCTCCTGTATTGTCTGGAACTCGGTGCGACGATGTTGGTGGTCTGCACCTCTTCGCCGATCTCAAGGCAGGTCTTATCGATGGCCAGGGATGCGGAAGCGACGATCGTCACGACGGAGCTCACACCTTTGTCCATCACTCGCCTGATCTATCAGACGCCGGCGATCGAACAGATCATGATCAGGAAGGAGAAGATCGATTATTTCAACATCAACGATACGATCGATGAAGCATCCAAGAAGATCGCCAAATCCCGTCACAGATCCTACCCGGTCTTAGACAACGAGGGCAAGGTCGTCGGCGCGATCTCCCGTTACCATCTGTTCAATTACCAGCACAAGCAGTTCATCCTGGTCGACCACAACGAAAAGAAGCAGGCGATCGATGACATCGACGAAGGTGTCGTTCTCGAGATCGTCGACCATCACCGTTTCGGCGGTTTTGAATCGGAGAATCCGATCAATATCACGACGATGCCGGTCGGTGCGACCGCAACGATCGTCACCAATAAATTCCTGAATGACGGCATGGAGATCGAGAAAGAACTTGCCGGTATCCTTTTAGGCGCGATCGTCTCCGATACGATGAATTTCCGTTCACCGACGACTACGGCATTGGACATCGAGACGGCGAAAAAGCTTGAAGCGATCTGTGAAGTCAGTGCCAACGAACTCTCCAAGGGCCTGATCGATCATTCCGAATCCTTACTGTCGAAGCGTCATATCGAGATCGTCTACAACGATTTCAAGGAATTCAACATCGACGGCAACAAGGTCGGTCTTTCTCAGGCCGTATGCAAGTCCAAGGACGAATACGATGCCCTCAAGAACGATCTTGCCCGTTATATGGAAGATGCCTGCAAGTCCGGCGGCTATGATCTGATGGCCATCATGCTGACGAATCCGAACGGTTCCGGCTCCTATGTGCTTTCCGCCGGTGCGCGAAGAAGAGTTTTGAACAACGCCTTCACGGTCAGCAAGGACGGCTTCGTCGACGGTCTGGTCTCCCGTAAGAAACAGCTCCTGCCCGGCCTGATCAAGGCCATGAGCATCAAATAATGGCATTATTACTGGATCATTGTCATGCGGTGATCGATCCCTGGCGTGAGTACCTGGATGCTTCGGTCTATATCGAAGAGGGGATCATCAAAGAGGTCTTTCCGCAGACAGATAAGATAAAAAGAGATCTTGAAAACGTTCAAAGGATCGACCTGGGCGGAAGCGTCGTGATGCCCGGGTCTTTTGACACGCATACGCACGGCATCCTGGGGATGAATTTCGATGAGGTCTCAAAAGAAGAGATGGAGAAGATCTCCTATGAATTCGCCAAGTCGGGAACGACGTCCTTCCTTGCGTCGCTCTCTTATGATCTGGATGCCGAGGGGATGTTGAAGCAGCTGAAGCGTTTTGAAGACTATCAAAGCAGTCATGCCCGTTTTGAAGGTTTTCATCTGGAAGGACCTTTCCTTTCCCCTGAACATCTCGGCGTCGGCGATCCCGCAAAATTCCGGAAGGTCGATCTTGAAACTCTGCGTTCTTTCCTGAATGCTTCCTCAAAGATCCGGCAGATGACGGTCGCTTATGAACTCGACGGGGCAAAAGAAGCGGGCGTCCTGCTGAAGGAGAAGGGGGTCAAGGTCATGTGCGGCCATTCCGCTGCCGTCCTGGAGGACCTCGATGAGAATGTCGACGGTTTCACGCATCTGTTCAACGCGATGCGGGGGCTTCATCACCGCGATATCACTTTGGTCAACTGTGCATTCATGAACAAGTGGCAGATCGAACTGATCGCCGACGGCAATCATGTCAAAGAAAACGTCTTGCGGCTCGTTTTGCATAATATCGACAGGGAGAAGATCATGCTGGTATCGGATTCTTCGATCGCCCGGGGCCTGCCGGACGGCGACTACATGTTCCTGTCGAAGCCTTGTACGAAGAAGGGGACGACGTTCATCTCCTATGACGGTCATTTTGCCGGCAGCGTCGTTTCGATCAACGATGAGATGAAGGTCTTATACCGGCTCGGGGCGAAATACACCGATCTGCTGGCGTATTCCAGCTACAATCCTTTTGTCTTCTACGGACTGTCGAAACGCTTCGGCAGCATCGAAAAAGGTAAGTATGCCGATCTGCTCATCATGAATGAGGATCTGAATATCAAAGACGTCTGTCTGAAAGGAGAGTTCTTGCATGTTTGAATTTTACTTACGGGTCGGCATCTACTTCTTCTGTTTTCTTCTGGTGTTGTTCGGCATGAGCGCTTTCGATTTCAACCGTTTCGTCAAACAGGGGAGGGTCGTACAGGCGCAAGTCCTGTATTTCGTGATCTGCTGTGCCTTGAGCTATCTGATGGGAAACTTCATGATCGCTCTGATGTACCGTTTCTACCGAGGCTGATATGAAAAAGATCTTTCTGATATTCCTCGTTTCGTTTCTGATGGCTTCGTCGTTTCTTTGCGATGTCCATGCGGATGTCGGTCCGAAGCCTTCGGTGACCGTGTATCTCGATGATGTGCCGGAAGGTCCTTATTTTGTGACTTTGTTTTCCGACCGGGAGGTCTACGGACCCTGGCGGAAGACCGAGGCGTCCGAAGTGAAAGAAGCAGTCTCCGATAAGGATAAGGCATTCGCGTCTTTCGCTGCTTATGAAGACCGTGACGGTTATTGTTTCCTTGGAAATATGTCAGAGGAAATGGAAGGAAAAGGGACCTTTTCCTGGACCTATTACCCGCCGGACAGTTTCAAGGTCGCCGTATATTCTTTGAAGGAAGACCGTCTTTATCTTTCGGACATCTGTGAGCGGGAAGCTTTCGATTCCTACTTTCACGCAAGGATCAGGGACGGGAAACTGCTGATCGAAGAGGAATCACATCTGGGGAACACACTGCTCAAGACCTTATTGAGAGCTTTGGCGACGGTAGCTGTTGAGCTGGCTCTGGCATATCTGTTCGGCTATCGCAGTAAGAAGCACATCCTGAGCATCCTGGCCGTCAATCTGATCACCCAGATCCTGCTCAACGTCTTCCTGATGCTGGGAGACTATTTCGGCGGCATGCTGGTGTGGATGGTACTTTTCCCGATCGGCGAACTGACTGTCATCGTATTGGAGATGATCTTATATATCGCGCTGCTGCGCAAGGAAAAGAAGGGCAAACTGATCTTTTATGTCTTTCTGGCCAATCTTTTGAGTGCGGCTTTGACGTTCTTCACGTTTTTAGGCGCTCATGCAGATTTGTGACCTTGGAAACGATTGGTGCTATAATCAATTTATATTTGAAAAAGGAGGATGACTTATGGGATTACTGATCTCTTTACTGCTCAGTGCAGCATTCGGATATGTTGCCGCGAATCTGATGAAGCTTGCGGGTCCTTGGTATCTATATGTGATCTTGGGACTCGTCGGCGGTTTCGTCGGTTCGTTTGCCTTCGGTCTGATCGGCTTCTCCAGTAATTCGATCATTTCCGAAGCGATCGTTTCGATCGTCGGTGCCTGCATCGTGATCGCGATCTACCGCGCATTGAGGAAATAGGACAGACAGCTGAGGCTGTCTTTTCTTTTGACCAACGGATACAATAAAGTCATGAACAACAAGAAACTCTTTGCCTCGTTCATGCTGCTGCTGGCGACTTTGTTCTGGGGCTTGTCTTATACCGTTCAAAGCATCTCCGCTTCCGGCCTGGGTCCGTTCACGACCGTCTTTTTCAAAGGCGCCGGCGGATTTTTTCTGCTGCCTTTGCTGGCGGCAAGAAAAGACAGGATCGACAGGGATATTTTGATCGGCGGTATCCTGATGGGTGCCTTCGCCTTCGGCGGCTGTCTGCTTCAGCAGCTGGGCATCATGTATTCGACCGTTTCCAAGGCAAGTTTCATCACGGCGTTATATATCATCTTCGTCCCGCTCATCGAGATCTTCTTCGGCCGCAAGGTCAAGCGAAGCATCTGGTATTCCTGTATCCTAGCGGTCGCGGGTCTTTATTTCTTATGCATGAATTCAGTCTCCGGGATCAAAATCGGCGATCTGTTTCTGTTGCTTGGTTCGATCCTGTTTGCCGGACAGATCATCGTGATCGACCGTTACGTACAGAAATGTGATCCCGTCGCTCTGACTTTCGTATCGCAGAGCGCCGTCGCTTTGTTTGCCCTGGCCGTCTCCCTGATCTATGAACGGCCGGAAGTCTCTTCCTTCACGAAGATGATCCCGGCGATCTTTTATATCGTCTTTATCGGCGGTCTGATCTCACAGCTCATTCAGATCCGCTACCAGAGAGACCTTGAGTCTTCGCTCGCATCTTTATTGATGAGTTTTGAATCGGTCTTCGGTGCGCTCTTCGGCTGGCTGATCCTTCATCAGGTTATGTCGTTCAAGGAGATCTTCGGCTGCGTGCTGGTCTTCATCGCCATCCTTCTGGCGGAAACGAAATAGTATTTATCTGTCATAAATTGATATATAATGAAATAGTTAGTTTTCGAACTAATTATTTTTTATAAGGAGAGCCATGAACAGAAGTGTGATCAAAACGATCTCACATCTGGATCGCTGCATACGCTGTCATGCTTACGGAAAACAGATCGATAGGAAGGCTTTGAACCTGACACAGTTTCAGATCCTGATCTATCTTCTCAAGAACGAAGACAAAGACGTCTGCCAGAAAGATCTGGAGGATGAGATCCATCTGAAAAAGGCATCCATCACGGCAAATCTCGATGCTTTGGAAAACAAAGACCTCATACGCCGGGAACCGGGAAAAACCGACCGGCGCAAAAAATATCTGAAGCTTTCCGAAAAGACGAAGTCGTTTGCCCGCCTGATGGAAGAGAAAGCAAGAAACTACGATCAGAAGATCATTGCCGGCATACCGAAAGAGGAACTTGATGTGTTCTTTCGGGTGAGCGGGAAGATCTGCGAGAATATCATGGAGGGCGAAAATGAAACTGATCTTTAGATATCTGAAGCCGTATATACTGACGGTACTGGCAGTCATCGCCTTGACGTTCATGCAGGTCCAGACCGAACTGACGCTTCCCGATTACATGTCGGGCATCGTCACCAACGGCATACAGTACGGGGGCATCATCGATCCTTCTCCCAAAGCGGTGACGAAGGAAGATATGGACAGCATCCTCATATTTGCTGAAGAAGCCGACCAGAAGGCGATCCTTTCGGATTACCGGCTCATTGAAGCAGGATCGACCGTCTTAGTGGAAGACCAGGATGTCCGTCTTGAAAAGGACGTCTATTTCAAAACGAATGAAGATACGGAAAATGACGGACGGTTATTATTGCCGCTGGTCTATTCCTATATGGCAAAGCAGCAGGGCATCGATGTGCATGCTGCAGATGCGAAAACCCGCATCGGAGAAAGTCTGAAGGGGCTTGAGGACAATTATGCGTCGATGGCCCGTCTTTATATCCGGGATCTGTATGAAAATGTCGGTCTTTCCGGCGAAAAGATACAGAACGGTTTCATATTGATGACGGGGCTCAAGATGCTGGGCATCGCAGCGATCGGCGTCGCCGTGCAGATCCTGTCGACTTATCTGGCGACCAGGACTTCGTCGAAGATCGCTGCCACGATGCGCAAGGACGTCTTTGAAAAGGTCGAGTCTTTCTCCTCCAGCGAGTTTTCAAGATTCTCGACATCTTCTTTGATCACGCGTACGGGCAACGATATCACCAAGATACAGCAGCTGATACAGATGATGATGCGGATGATGCTGATGTCACCGATCATGGGCATCACGGCCGTCATCAAAGTCATGCGCTATCCCAACATTTCCTGGTTACTGGTCGTGGCGATCGGCGTCATCGTCTGTGCGATGGTCGTCCTGGCGCTATTCGCCGTTCCGAAATTCGAAGTCATCCAGAAGCTCACCGACCGTCTCAATTCGATCATGCGCGAGTTCCTTGACGGCATGCTGGTGATACGGGCATTCAATTCGGAAAAGACCGAAGAAGAGAAGTTCGACGATATCAACTCGACGTTCCGCAAGACCGACCGTTTCGTTTCCAACCTCATGAACATCATGGGACCGGTCATCACCTTCGTCATGAACGCCCTGACGGTATCGATCACCTGGTTTGCCGCCAAGCAGATCGATATCGATGCCATGAGCATCGGCGAGATGATGGCGTTCACCCAATATGCGATGCACGTCGTCATGTCGTTTATGTTCGTCACGGTGACTTTCTTCATGATCCCGCGTTCGCTGGTCTCGGTGAAGCGTATCGAAGAAGTGCTCAACACGGTCAATACGATCAACGATCCGAAAGAGCCGGTGAAACTGCCGGAAGAAAACGGTCCGCTTTGTTTCGAACATGTCAGCTTCCGTTATCCGGGAGCGGAGGAATCGGTCCTGGAGGATGTCAGTTTTTCGGCAGAGCCGGGAGAGACGGTCGCTTTCATCGGTTCGACCGGTTCGGGCAAATCGACGGTCGTCAAGCTGATCCCGCGTCTTTTCGATGTTTCGGAAGGCAAGATCACATACTGCGGCATCGACTTACGTGACCTGTCGCAGAAGCAGCTTCATGAAAAGATCGGTCTGGCAACACAAAAGGCGGTCTTGTTTACCGGTGACATCCGTTCCAATATCGAATTCGGCAGAGATGTTTCCGAACAAGAGATGGCGGAAGCTGTCCGCATCTCACAGTCGGAAAGCATCGTTCGTGAGAAAGAAGAAGGTCTTTCTTCGCCCATCACCCAGGGCGGTACCAACGTCTCCGGCGGTCAGAAGCAGCGTCTTTCGATCGCCCGTGCTCTGGCAAAGCAGAGAAACATCTACATCTTCGATGACTGTTTCTCCGCACTGGATTATGCGACCGATAAGAAACTGCGTGCCGCTTTGAACGAACTGATCGAAAAGACCAAGGCGACGGTCTTCATCGTCGCGCAGAGGATCTCGACGATCAAGAACGCCGACAAGATCATCGT
This sequence comes from Erysipelotrichaceae bacterium, assembly GCA_024684175.1. The sequence continues at coordinate 58,523 of JAIKXJ010000054.1, read as the reverse complement.
CCTCGATGAAGGCAAGATCGTCGGCGAAGGGAAACATGCGGATCTGCTGAAGGACTGCGAAGTCTACCGTCAGATCGCTTATTCACAGCTTTCAAAGGAGGAACTTGTCTGATGCCGCCGATGAGGATCGCAGAAAAACCGAAAGATTTCAAGGGCACGCTCTCGCAGCTTGCCGGATACATCAAGCCGTATTATGCAAGGATCATCCTTTCACTTGTTTTGATGGTCACGTCCACGATCATGTGCATCTACGGCCCGAAACTGATCGGCGATGTGACGACACTGATCGCCGAAGGCATCTTATCCAAATACAGCGGCAAAGGCGGGATCGATTTCGGAAAGATCGGAAAGCTGATCTCGACGATTCTGGCGATCTATGGCGTGAGTGCCTTGATCGACTATGCCGTCAACCTGCTGCACGTCAATATCGCTATCAACATCTCTTATAAACTGAGGGATGATATCTCTAAGAAGATCAACCGTCTTCCTTTGAAGTACTTCGATTCCAAGACCCACGGCGACGTGCTGTCACGGGTCACCAACGATGTCGACAACATCTCCAACAACCTGACTTCAACGGTCTCGCAGGTCCTGAACTCGATGGTCAATATCGTGGGCGTCCTGTTCATGATGATCACGATCTCCTTCAAGCTGACGCTGGTGGCCTTGATCGTTCTTCCGCTGTCGGGTGCGGTGGCAGCCTTCATCGTCAAAAAGTCACAGAAGCACTTCAAAGCCCATTCCCATTATCTCGGTGAGATCAATGGTCACGTCGAAGAGATGTATTCCGGTCACTTGCTGGTCAAGACGTACAACTACGAGGAAGAATCGCTGCGCCGTTTCGATGAACTCAACGGTGAGCTGTACAATGCTGCCTACAAATCACAGTTTTATTCGGGTGTCATGCATCCGCTGACCGGTTTCTTGCAGAATGTCGGCTATGTGGCGGTCTGTCTGATCGGCGGATTCGAAGTCATTCAGGGACGGATGGACATCGGTGAGATCCAGTCATTCACGACCTATGTGCGCCGGCTCCAGCATCCGATCTCTTCGATCGCCCAGCTGATGAACACGATACAGACGATGATCGCGGCAGCGGAACGCGTCTTCAATCTGCTTAACGAAACGGAAGAAGAAGCCGACTGTGCCGATCCGGTGAAGATCACCGATGAAAACGGCAGCATCGATATCAAGGGCAATGTCACCTTTGAGAACGTCCGTTTCGGTTACGATCCGGACAAGATCATCATCAATGATTTCTCGATGTATGTGGCACCGGGCAAAGACGTAGCGATCGTCGGTCCGACCGGTGCGGGCAAGACGACTCTGGTCAAGCTGCTGATGCGCTTCTATGAGCTCAACGGCGGTGCGATCTATGTCGACTTTAAAAACATCCGCGATTACCGCCGGAAAGATCTGCGTTCGATCTTCGGCATGGTCCTGCAGGATGCCTGGCTGTTTGACGGGACGATCAAAGAGAATATCCGTTTCGGCAAACCGGATGCGACCGACGAAGAGATCTATGAAGCCTGTAAGCTCGCCCATGTCGACCGTTTCATCAAGACCTTGGAAAACGGCTACGATACTCTGATCTCGGAAGACACATCGGGGATCTCCCAGGGTCAGAAGCAGCTGCTTACGATCGCAAGAGCGTTCCTGAAAGATCCGAAGATCCTCATACTCGATGAGGCGACTTCTTCGGTCGATACCCGTACCGAGCAGCTCATCCAGGATTCGATGGAACGGCTGCGCAAGGGCAGGACGGCGTTCACGATCGCCCACCGTCTTTCGACCATCCGCAATGCGGACATCATCATCGTTTTGGACAAAGGTGATGTCGTCGAAGTCGGCGATCATGATTCCCTGATGGAGAAGAAGGGTTTCTACTTCAACTTATACAATTCGCAGTTCGAAAACTAGGAAGGGACAGCCCTTTCTGGTTTTTTTAGGTTTATCAAACATATCTGTTGACACATAATACTATGTAACGTATAGTATAGTGTGTAAGGAGGTATTTATGGATATACAGCTGAAAAGAGGTTCTCTGGATGTCTGTGTCCTGGCGGCGCTTTTGAGTGAAGATTCTTATGGCTATAAGATCATTCAGTCTCTGCAGGGCGTGATCGAGATCTCGGAATCGACATTGTATCCGATACTGAAACGGCTGGAGGCTGCGGATTGTCTGACTTCTTATTCCGTTGAATATAACGGCAGGCTCAGAAGGTTTTATTCGATCACCGGAAAGGGAAGAGAGAAGATCGCGGATTATCTGAAGGATTTCACGCAGCTTCTGAAAGTGTATGAGTTTATCACGAAGGAGGTCAGAAAAAATGCTTGAGAGATATCTTGAAGAACTGAGGAACGAACTTGACGAAAGAGATGCAAAAGACAGTGAAGAGATCCTGTCTTATTTTGAAGAGATCATCAATGATCATCTCGACAACGGGGAAAGTGAAGAGGAGATCATCGCTTCTTTGGGAAATGCGCAAGATCTGGCTGACAGCATCTGTGAGAAACGGAGCAGCGAAAGAAAAAAGGATCTCGCTCCGCACATGGAAAGAAGGAACTTTTATGATATCTCCAAAGTCGATATCGAAGTGAAGAGCTACGATGTGACCATTGAGCCGACGAAAGAAGGACACGGATGGCTGGAATACGATCAAAGTGACGAGGCCTGTCTCGAGATAGGGATCGACGGCGATGAGCTTTCGATCGAAGAAGAGGCCTCGGGAAACATCATCGATACGTTCTTTGTGAAGATGTTTTCGATGGCAGGAAGAAATTTGAATGAGCATTTGCATATCTTTCTTCCGGAAGACAGGATGGTCGATCTGGATCTGGACGATGTCTCCGGTGATGTGAAGATCGAAGGGATCAAATGCGATGAACTGGATCTGCAGACGGTATCGGGCGATATGAAGCTTTCTTCCGTCTTCGCAAGAGATCTGCAGATACAGACGGTCTCCGGTGACATAGAGGCCGAAGATATCACGGTCATCGGCGGTCTCGATGTCGAAAGTGTCTCCGGTGATCTCAACGGCAGGAACGTGAAGTGTGATGAGATCTCGGTCGAGTCGGTGTCCGGTGATGTGCGATTGTTCATCGACGGAGATAAGGAAGACTACGAGATCCGCGAGGAATCGATCAGCAGACATAAAGTTTACGAGGGAAGCGGAAGCAAGTCCTTAAGTATTGAGACGGTCTCAGGAGATATCTCTTGCCGTTTCTCAGGAGAGTGAATTCAGAAAAGACGGTACATCGGCGGCATCCTTTCTTAAAAGAGAACAGCTGCGATTTACTCTGATTGAATTGGTCTATGCGTAGTGGTATAATCGCTATGACTCAGCGTAAGCATATTATGAAAAAAAACAGGATCTCGGATTACTACAAAAAATATTTCGTGCTCTTTGTCATAGGCATTGCAGCCGATATCATGGTCGATGTATGTCAGACATTCGTGCCTGAGTTTTTAGGTGAGATCGTTGAGGTCGTCTCCAATAACAGCAATGTGCAGATCGCTGATATCGCTCACATTATAAGGAACATCGTTCTGATCGCAACGGCTCTGATGGCCGGCAGAGCGATCCTCCGTTTTACAATCATGCGGGCTTCCGGTCTGATCGAGGCAGGTGTCCGTCATGAGATGTTCTTAAAGGCGGAGAGACTGTCGCAGCGCTACTATCATGAAAACAAGATCGGTACGATCATGTCCTGGTTCTCTTCGGATGTCGAGGCCGTTGAAGAATTCGTCGGCTGGGGCACCATCATGGCCGTCGATGCGATCTTCTTATCGGTCATCGCTTTATATAAGATGCTGAGGCTCGATCCGGTCCTTTCTTTTATCGCCGTATTGCCGATGCTGACACTGGTGATCTGGGGCAACCGGGTCGAAAAGGTCATGTCCGACAAATGGGAGGAAAGGCAGAAGCAGTTCGATAAGCTGTATGACTTCACGCAGGAGACCTTCACCGGTATCCGCGTCATCAAGGCTTTCGTCAAGGAAGCGCAGGAACTGCTGGCATTCTCCAAGGTCGCCAAGGAAAACAGCGAAAAGAACCTGGAATTCGTCAAGATGTCGATCGCTTTCGATATTGCCATCGAAGTGATCATCGGCATCGCGATGTCGGTGCTGATGGGCTGCGGTGCGTATTTCGTTTACCGCACGGCACAGGGACTTCCGGTCTCGGTGTTCGGCCATGTCATCACGATGTCGGCCGGCAAGCTGACGACGTTCATCGGTTATGTCGATACTTTGATCTGGCCGATGATTGCCATGGGACAGATCTTACAGATGCATTCCCGTTTCAAGACGTCCAGCGGACGTATCTATGCGTTTTTGGATCAGGAAGAAGAGATCCATAATGCCAAAGATGCGGTCGTATTGGAGGACTGCAAGGGCAAGATCACATTCAAAGATTTCTCTTTTGCCTACCCGGATGGGGATACCCATTCTTTAAAACATGTCTCTTTTGAGATACAGCCGGGTGAGATGGTCGGTCTTGTAGGCAAGATCGGTTCGGGCAAGACGACGCTGGTCAATACGTTATTGCACTTATACAACATCGAGAGAGGCAAGATCTTCATCGATGATATCGATCTGATGGATATCGATATTGCGAGCCTGCGCGATGCGATCGCTTATGTCCCGCAGGATAATTTCCTTTTCTCGGACAATATCAAGAACAACATCTCTTTTGCCAACAACAAAGCGGATATCACGGATGTCCGCGATGCGGCAAAGTTTGCGGATGTCGATGACAATATCTTAGGTTTCACGGAAGGTTATGAGACCGTCACGGGCGAACGCGGCGTGACTCTTTCCGGCGGTCAGAAACAGCGTATCTCGATCGCAAGAGCTTATATGAAGAATGCGCCGATCATGATCATGGACGACTCGGTCTCAGCCGTCGATGTCAAGACGGAAGAGACGATCTTGAACAACATCAACGAGAAGCGCAAAGGCAAGACGACCATCATCATCGCCTCGCGTGTCTCGACAGTCTCGCACATGGATAAGATCCTGGTCCTCAAGGAGGGCGAGGTCGAAGCTTTTGATACGCCGGAACGTCTGCTTGAGACGTCCCCGACTTACCAGAAGATGGTCTACTTACAGAAGCTGGAGAGCGAACTCTAGATGAATGACGAACTGGAAAAACTGAAAGGTGACGTCAAGTTACCCTTAAGCGTGATCATCCGAAGGACGCTTAAGTATATCGGCAGTGAAAAGGGCGGTTTTATCTTCTCGCTTCTTTTGCTTGGACTCAACGTCGCTCTGGATTCGATCTCCCCGCTGTTCACCAGCCGCATCACCGATGAACTGGTCAAAGACAGCATCAACATCAAACTGATCCTGAATCTGGTCTTACTGTCGTTTGTACTGACCTGCATCAACCAGGCTTTCTTATATCTGAATGCGCGCATCTTGCAGAACTGCGGCCAGCGCATCATCTACCGTCTGCGCAAGGAGATCTTCGAACACATCGAAAACATGTCGCTGAATCAGTTCAACGAGATGCCGGTCGGTTCTCTGGTCACGCGCGTCACATCCTATACGGCGTCGATGTCCGATCTGTTCACCGGTGTCTTAGTCAGGATCTTGCGCGATATCACGACCCTGGTCGGTGTCTACGTGATCATGTTTTTCATCTCGCCGTCACTGGCGACATCCCTGCTGGGCGTCGTCGCCCTGGTCTTCGGGATCTCTTATGTCTTTTCGAAAGTCGTCCGCGGTTTCTTCCGCAAGGAAAGAGCCTGCATCTCCGACTTGAACACCTTCCTGAGCGAGAATCTGGCCGGCATGAAGCTGACGCAGGTCTTCAACCAGGAGAAGACGAAGGAAGAACAGTTCCTGGAAAAGAACGAAGCATTGCGCAAGCAGCGTTTCAATGTCATCAAAGCCTTCGGTGTCTACCGTCCTTTGATCTCCTTCATCTACAACTGTTCCATCGCCTTATGTTTTGCCCAGGGCATACGCTTCGGCCTTTCCGCCGGTGAGATCGTTGCCTTCTATCTGTATCTGTCCAAGTTCTTCAACCCGATACAGAACCTGGCCGATCAGCTCAATGCCTTGCAGAAGGCGCTGACGGCATCGGAAAGGATCTTCAACCTGCTCGACGTCAAGCCGGATGTCCTGGATAAGCCGGATGCGGTCAAGATCGACAAGTTCGAGGGAAAGATCGAATTCAAGAACGTCTGGTTCGCCTATAAGGACGACAACTGGATCCTGAAGGATGTCTCCTTCGTGATCGAACCCAAACAGACCTGTGCCTTTGTCGGTGCGACCGGTGCAGGCAAGACGACGATCTTATCTTTGATCGTCCGCAACTACGAAGTACAGAAGGGCGAGATCCTGATCGACGGTATCAACATCAACGATATCGAGCTCAATTCTTTACGAAGAGCGATCGGACAGATGCTGCAGGATGTCTTCTTGTTCTCCGGCACGATCAAAGACAACATCACTTTGCACGATGAATCCTTCACACAGGAAGAGGTGGAAGAAGCCTGCAGGTATGTCAATGCCGACATCTTCATCGAGAAACTGCCGAAGAGATATGAAGAGGAGATCATCGAAAAAGGCGAGAACCTTTCGCAGGGCCAGCGGCAGCTGCTGTCGTTTGCCAGGACGGTGATCCACAAGCCGCAGATCCTCATCCTTGATGAGGCGACGGCCAATATCGATACGGAGACGGAAGTGCTGATCCAGCGTTCTCTGGAAAAGATGAAGTCGATCGGAACGATGTTGGTCGTAGCGCACCGGCTTTCCACTATCCAGCATGCCGATCAGATCATCGTCTTGCAGAACGGTGAGATCGTCGAAAAGGGCAACCATCAGCAATTGCTGAAGAACCGCGGTTACTACTACAAACTTTATCAGCTTCAATTCGAAAACTGATCAGGATATTACCAGAAATGGTAATATCCTTTTGTTTTTGGTAACAAGTTGGGTGTATTTTCTTGAAACGATAAAATACATAGGGATAAAATATAGAAGTAAGGAAGCGTTTACATCGCTTCCCGAGAAGGAGAAAAAAATGAAAAAGTTACTCGCATTATTACTTGCAGTACTGATGTGTCTGACACTGGCTGCCTGCTCCAACGGCGGCGGACAGACACCTGCTGAAACACCTGCCGAAGAACCGGTACCTGAAGAGACAGCTGCAGAAACATTTGAAGATCTGCTGGCTGCAGGTATTGCCAACGGCAACAAGCTGACGATCTATACCACACACTCCGTCACAGTTTCTGCATTGGAAGCTTTCCACAACAAATACTGCCCTGATGTCGAATGCGAAGGTACCCAGGTCGGTGATACCGAACAGGTCACACAGGTTGCTCAGGAAGTCAAAGAGGGCGTAAACGGCGCTGATATCATCTTCATTCAGGATGGCGGACGTGTCTTGACGGACCTCGTTGACGAAGGCTATGTCTACAACTGGTACAACCAGGAGATCAAAGACGTTGTCGGTGATGACTGCGAACCTCTGCTTGTCTGGGATTACTGCAACAAGGTCATCATGTACAACAACGGCGCTGACAACACTTACAACGAAGGCGATATCACGAACCTCTGGTATGCAACGGACCCGGCCAACAAGGGTGCATTCTGGATGAAGGATCCGACGACGGAAGGTGTCAACATGAACTTCTTAGTCAACCTGACTGCCGATGAGAATGCAGCGAAGCTGGAAGCAGCTTATAAAGAATACTACGGACAGGATCTCGTTCTTGATGCGGATTGCCCGAATGCCGGCTACCAGTTCATCAAGATGTTATATGCCAACGATATGATGCTCGGTTCTTCCGACTCCACGATCGCTAAGGATATCGCTGCTGCTGAAAAACCGCAGTCCGGTCTTCTGACTCTGAACAAGTATCTGAAGTCCCGCGGCGATCAGCTCGACAACGGTTCTTACAGACTGCTGTATGCTAAGGATGATGTTGCTCCGTTTGCCGGATTCATTTATCCGATCTATGGCTTACAGGTCGCCAATGCCGACAACCCTGAACTGGCAAAAGCATTCCTGATCTGGTTATATTCAGAAGAAGGCTGGTACGGTGATGGTGAAATGACGATCGCTGACGGTTCTGTATACAAAGGTATGCAGGGCAGATACGGTGATTACTCCGGAAATACTTCCAACCCGATCGCTGATGGTGACATGAGCGTTGTCGAATGGAAGAAGATCCTCGTCCAGGAAGATGCAGTCCAGGCAGCAGAACACAGAGCTGACGTCGAAGACTTCATCCAGCTGGTGAAATAAACATTTTTCCAAAACATAATCTGTTTGAAAGGGGCTTGGGCGTTGGCCCGGTCCCTTTTTCTTAGAGAGGAGAAAGAATATGAAAAAACGATGGAACAGAATAAAAACCTTCTTCTCAAAACCCTATAATATCCTTTTGGTCCTGTTTCTGGTGGTACTGACCTTTCTGGTCGTCATCCCTCTGGTCTCGATCGTCCGGGATACCTTCATCGTACATTCGGCAGAGAAATCCAGAGTCCATCAGGCGGTCGGCACCTTTACGACCTATCACTGGAAACGTCTGTTTGCTTCGGAGTTCTCCAAGTCTCTGCTATGGGATCCGATCCGCAATTCGATCGTTACCAGTACCTGGGCGTGCGTGGTCTCGATCCTGATCGGCGGCTCCTTTGCCTGGCTGGTCTCGCGAAGCGACATGCGTTGGAAGAAGCTGCTCACCAAGCTGTTCATCTTCCCGTACATCATGCCGAGCTGGACTTTGGGTCTTGCCTGGAAGAACTTCTTCAAGAACATCGAGATCACCGGATCCAACGGTATCTTCTATTCCCTGACCGGCATCCAGGTCCCGACCTGGTTTGCCTATGGCGAATTCCCGATCATCATCGTGACCGGCATGCACTATGCCCCGTTCGCTTATATCCTGATCGGCGGTATCCTGCACAACATGGATGCCAATCTGGAAGAGGCGGCAATCATCCTCAAGACCAGCCGTCTGCGCATGTTCTTAAGGATCACCATTCCGATCGTCATGCCGGCGGTCCTGTCGACGATCATCCTGGTCTTCTCCGGTGCGATGGCTTCCTTTGCCACGCCGCAGTTCTTAGGCCTGCCGGTACGATATTACGTATTGACGACCGAACTCTATGCGTCGATCAACGGCACCAATCCGGGTGTCGGCTACATCCTGGCAATGATCATGATCCTGATCTCGGTCATCATCATGTTCGTCAACCAGAAATTGATCGGCAACCGTAAATCCTATGCGACAGTTACCGGCAAATCAGCCAACATCTCCATCTTCCATCTGGGCATGTGGAGAACACCGGTCTCGATCGTTGCCTTCATCGTCGTTATGATGATGTCGGTCATTCCGCTGGTCACCTTTGCATTGGAATCTTTGCTGAACTACACCGGTGTCTATGATTTCAACAACCTGACGCTGTCCTTCTGGATCGGTCAGGCACAGGGACATGACACCTGGCAGTCGGAATCGGGTATCTTGCGTAACGCGGAAGTCTACCGGACTCTGTGGAACTCTTTGCGTCTGGCCTTCACCTGTGCCTTGGGTGCAGGAACGCTGGGCTTCTTGGCAGGTTACAGTATCGTCCGCAGAAGAGGCAGCTTCTTATCGCAGGTCGTTGAGAATCTGACCTTTATCCCGTACCTGATCCCTTCGATGGCCTTCTCGGCGATCTACTTGTCGATGTTTGCGACCAAACACGGGATCATTCCTTCCTTATACGGAAGCTTTGCGATCTTAGCTTTGATCGGTACCATCAAGTATCTGCCGATGGCTTCCCGGAGCGGTGTCAACTCGATGCTGCAGCTCTCCCCGGAGATCGAGGAAGCCGGTATCATCATGGGCGTTCCTTGGGTCAAGCGCATGACGCGCATCATCATTCCGATCGAAAAGACGACCATCGTTTCCGGATATCTTTTGCCGTTCATTTCGGCAATGAGAGAGCTTTCGCTGTTCGTCATCCTGGTCACGGCCAACAACCGTGTCCTGACGACATTATTGCTGTTCTACGATGAGAAAGGCTATACCCAGTTCTCCAACGCGGTCAACCTACTGATCATCATCGTCGTATTGATCATCAACTTCACAGTCGAAAAGCTGACCGGAGCTTCCATTGAAAAGGGTGTAGGAGGATAAACATATGCCAACAATCAAATTAGTCAATATCACAAAACAATTCGGAAAGGGATCTTTGGCTGTCGATAAACTCAACATGGAGATCAAAAACGGAGAATTCGTTTCGCTGCTTGGCCCATCGGGCTGCGGCAAGACGACGACTTTGCGTATGATCGCCGGTCTTGAGACGCCGACGGAAGGGGAGATCTATTTTGACGATCAGTGCGTGTTCTCCGATGAGAAAGGCATCAACCTTTCGCCGGACAAGCGCAATGTCGGTTTCCTTTTCCAGAACTACGCCTTGTGGCCGCACATGACGGTCTATAAGAACATCTCCTTCGGTCTGGAGAATATGAAGTGGCCGAAGGATAAGATCGATGAGCGCGTCAAAGAGATCTGCAAGACGATGCGTATCGAAGAATATATGAACCGTTATCCGGCAGAGCTCTCCGGCGGTCAGCAGCAGCGTGTCGCCATCGCCAGGACTCTGGCACCGAATCCGAAAGTCTTACTGATGGATGAGCCGCTGTCCAACCTGGATGCCAAGCTGCGTAACGACATGCGTGCCGAGCTCAAGAGGCTGCACAAGACGACGGATTCCACGTTCGTCTATGTCACCCATGACCAGTCGGAAGCTATGACACTTTCCACCAAGGTCGCTTTGATCAAGCTGGGCATCTTACAGCAGTATTGCCCGCCGCTTGAGCTCTATGGCGATCCGGCCAACATCTTCTGTGCCGACTTCATGGGCAATCCTTCGATGAACTTCGTCAGCGTCAAAGGTGTCAAAGACGGAAACTCGCTCTTGCTGAGCAACGATCATTTCAACGTGCGCTTTACACCGAACGATCCGATCGAACTCAAAGACGGCGACTATGTCTTAGGCATCCGTCCGGAATTCGTCAAGATCTGCGAGGACGGCATCGAAGCCAAAGTCATTTCTTCGCTTCCTTCGGGAATGGAAACGACACTTTCGCTCGGTGTCGGCGATGTCACACTTTCGGCCGTCGCTTTCGGTTCCGTGGACTTTGCGATGGATTCCGTCGAACACTTTGATTTCGAAGGGAACAAGTATGTCCTGTTTGACAAGGAAAGTGAGAAGAACCTTTCGTTAGGCTCACTTGAGATCGTCAGATAATGGAGCCCGATACTTTCGAAAATAAACTGAACAGACTGGCAGGACGATTGAGCAACATCGTCCTGCTTGGTTTTTTCTGTCTGCTTTGCTGCATCCCGGTGCTGACCATCGGTGCCTCTTTTACTGCCTTGTATACGGCGATGGATGACTATCTCAATCACGGCAACGATAAAGTCCTGCGTCCGTTCTTTATGACGTTCAAGGAAAAGTTTGCTTTGTCGACCAAGGTCTTCGCCCTGCATCTGTTTTTTATCCCGATCTTCGTATGGGACTTGCTGTATTACAGGACCGGCACTTCGACTCTGGATTATATCGGCCAGGCGGCATCGTTTTCCTTATTGATGCTGCTGGTCTTTGAACTCACCGTCGTATGGATCGTGATCAGCCATGATATGGCAGAAACGACATTCAAAGTCATTACGACCGCTCTGGATCTGGCGTTCAGCTGTTTCTTAGAATCTTTGTCTCTTCTGGGACTGACGGTCGCCGCCTGTGTAGTGAGCGTCGTATTGCTGAGACCTTTCATCCTGGTGCTTCCCGGTGTGATCTGCTATCTGCATTATCAGATCATTCCGCGGATGCTTGAAAAATACAAATTCAAAAAGAATCATGCAGACTACGTAAAAGGAAACAAATGATATGAAATACAAAAAGATCGACAGACTCGGTATCGAGATCTCTTCGATCGCCTTAGGTACCTGGGGCATCGGTGCCGCCGGCTGGGGCGATGTGAAAGATGAGGAATCGATCGATACCATCCGATATATGATCGACCGCGGTGTCAATGTCATCGATACGGCACCGGTCTACGGTTTAGGCCATGCCGAGCAGATCGTCGGACAGGCTTTGAAGGGGATCCGCGACAAGATCTTCCTGATCTCCAAATGCGGGATCACCAGAAAAAAAGCGACCGGTTTCGGCAAGGACGGCCCGGTGAGGGATTCTTCCCCTGAGATGATCCTTTCGCAAGTCGAAGAATCTTTGCAGAGACTGCAGACCGATCACCTTGATGCGCTCCTCATTCACTGGCCGGATGTCAATACGCCGTTTGAAGAGACGGCTTCGGCTTTGAAGAAGCTCAAGGAAGAAGGCAAGATCCGCTTTTCCGGTATCTGCAATTTCGAGGATGACCAGATCGATGACTTCGCTGCGACCGGTGAGCTCGACATCGCCCAATACCAGTACTCATTGCTGGAAGACAAGTGGAGGCGCAATCTGCACAAGTATTCTCAGCAAGGCGTTGCGACGATGGCCTACGGGGCTCTGGGCGGCGGCATCCTGACCGGTGCCTTCCGCAAGATCCCGGACTTTGCGGCCGATGACATGCGTCTGAATTTCTATCCCTTCTTCCGGCCGGAGCGTTTCGAAAAAACGATGCCTTTACTGGATGTGATGGAACAGATCGCAAAAGCTCACGGTGTCAGGATCGGTGAAGTCGCTCTCAACTATACGGCAAGCCATCCCGATATCTCCATGGCCCTGGTCGGCTGCAGCAAGCTCCGCCACGCCGAGATGAATTGCGATGCACTGGATTGGGAAATGTCTCAGGAAGAGAGGGAACTTCTCGAACAGGCGGCAAAGAAAGCCAGAGAATAGGGGATCCCAAAAAACAAGGAATCAAAGACAGAGTTCATCTGTCTTTTTTGTTGTGTGAGAACATAAAGAAAAGGGACGTTGCGTCCCTTTGGCTTTACAGGATCTCGATGGTCTTGATGCGCTGCGGTTTCAACGGCTTATCGCGGAAATCCGTCGCTGCCGAAGCGATCTCGTCGACCGTTTCGATGCCTTCGATGACCTTGCCGAATGCCGCATACTGGCCGTCCAGGTGCGGTGCATCTTCATGCATGATGAAGAACTGCGAAGATGCGGAGTTGGGATCCATCGTTCTGGCCATGGATAAGACGCCGCGGGTATGCTTGAGCTCATTGACGAATCCGTTGGAAAGGAATTCGCCCGGGATCGTCTTTTCACTGCCGCCCATACCGGTCCCGGTCGGGTCGCCGCCCTGGATCATGAAGCCTTTGATGACTCTGTGAAAGATGATGCCGTCAAAGAAACGGTCCTTGATAAGACTGATGAAATTCTCCACTGTTTTCGGCGCGACATCGGGATAAAGTTCCGCTTTGATCTGTCCGCCGTTTTCCATTGTGATCAGGATCTGAATATTTTCCATGTTATAACCTCGTATCATCATTCTAACATTTTGCTGTATAATATTTTCAAATATATCGAAAACAGGGGTACACGATGAACAAATATGTAGAAGAAGTAATTGCGTACGTAGAAAACAAATATGCCCATCAGCCTGAATTCGTTCAGACTGTGGAAGAAGTCTTCACCTCGATCGCACCGGTCGTCGACCGTCATCCGGAATATGAAGAAGCCGATCTGCTCAGAAGGATGGTCGAACCGGAAAGGCTGTTCCGTTTCCGTGTCGTATGGACGGACGACGAAGGAAAGGCAAGGACCAATGTCGGCTATCGCTGCCAGTTCAACGGCGCGATCGGCCCGTACAAAGGCGGCCTCCGTTTCAAAAATAATGTCAATGAAAGCCTGATCAAATTCTTAGGTTTCGAACAGACATTCAAGAATTCTCTGACCGGTCAGCCGATCGGCGGTGCCAAAGGCGGCAGTGACTTCGATCCTTCGGGAAAATCCGATGGCGAGATCATGCGCTTCTGCCAGAGTTTCATGTCGGCTTTATACCGCTACATCGGACCGGATATCGATGTGCCGGCCGGTGATATCGGTGTCGGCGGCCGCGAGATCGGTTATCTCTACGGCCAGTACAGAAGGCTCAAGGGCACCTTTGAAAACGGTGTGATCACCGGCAAAGGCATGAGCTACGGCGGTTCCTTGATCCGTCCGGAAGCGACCGGCTACGGCGCAATCTATTTCCTGCAGGAGGTTCTGAAACACGAAAATGATACGATCGAAGGAAAGAAGATCGCCGTTTCCGGTTACGGCAACGTCTCCTGGGGCATCATGAAAAAAGCGGCACAGCTCGGTGCCAAGGTCACATATATGTCCGGTTCTGCCGGTTACATCCACGATGAAGAAGGCATTTGTACGCCGGAGAAACTGCAGTTCATCCTGGATCTTCGTTCTTCCAATTCCAAGGATCTGAAATCTTATGCCGACAAGTTCGGCTGTGAGTTCTATCCGAAGCAGACCTTCTGGGGCGTCAAGGATGTCGATATCTATATGCCGGCAGCCACGCAGAATGAAGTCGGCATGGAAGAAGCGAAAAAGATCGCGGATTCCGGTGTCAAATACTATCTGGAAGTTTCCAATATGCCGACGTCCAACGAGGCGATCGGGTTCATGAGGGAACATGGCATCATCATCGCTCCGTCCAAGGCAGTCAATGCCGGCGGCGTCGGTGTCTCGGCGCTGGAGATGTCGCAGAATTCCGAGCGGCTTTCCTGGACCGAAGAAGAGGTCGACGAACGCCTCAAAGGGATGATGAAGGGCATCTACGACAAGTCCGTGGATGCGGCACAAAGGTATGGCTTAGGCTATGATCTGATCGCCGGCGGAAATATCGCCGGATTTGAGAAAGTCGCACAGGCGATGATGGAGCAGGGCATTTTCTGATGAACAGTCTGAGTGAGTGCATTGAGTATTATTACACGAAAGAAAATTACAATTGTGCCGAAGCTGTGATCCACGGGGCAAATGACTTCTACGGACTAGATATCGGCAAGGAAGATATGAAGATGTTCGGCGGCTACGGTGCGGGCATCTATGCGGGACTGGTCTGCGGAGCTCTGATCGCCGGTGCAGCGGTCCTGTCCAAGATGGTCGTCGTGGAAAAGGCCAGGGAAGAACAGACAAGAGTCCGACCGGTCATCAACGGATTCGTGAAAACGTTCAAGGATCTTTTGCAGGGAAGCAGCTGCGCCGAACTGCGGCCGAAGTATTATACGAAGGAAACTTCCTGCCTGAAAACGGTGCTTCTGGCATCACAGGCACTGGAGATCAGTGTCGACAAACTGAAACAAGAGAGTATGTAGCGCATACTCTTTTTGTATAATAAAGATAAATGAAACAAGGAGAATCATCCTATGAAACTGAATCATAAACGCACTTTTCTCGTCGGACTGGCTTTCTTGTCGATCTGCGCATTCTGGCAGATGTATGACAACGTCATCCCGCTCATCCTGACCAACACCTTTCATCTCAACGAGACCTATTCCGGTGCGATCATGGCGGCGGACAACATCCTGGCGCTGTTCCTTCTTCCGATCTTCGGCTCGCTTTCCGACAAGACGGAGACCAAGATCGGCAAGCGCATGCCGTATATCCTTTTCGGTACCGGTCTGGCTGTCATTTTCATGAACATCCTGCCGTTTCTCGACAACGGCTATTACGCAAGTCCCAGCAATTTCAAGCTGATCAGTTTCGTCATCGTCCTGGGGCTTCTGCTGATCTCGATGGGGACCTACCGTTCCCCGGCGGTCGCTCTGATGCCGGACGTCACACCTAAACCGCTTCGTTCCAAGGCCAATGCCATCATCAATCTGATGGGCGCAGTCGGCGGCATCATCTATCTGGCGATCGCGGCTCTCTTATATCCCAATTCCAAAACGGTCGGTGTCGCTCACGTCGACTATCAGATCCTGTTTGTCGTCGTGTCTTCGATCATGTTCGTCGCAGTGGCCTTGCTGTTCCTGTTCGTCAAGGAACCGCAGCTGGTCTTGGAAAACAAAGTCCTGGAATCCGAACATCCGGAGTGGAACCTGAGTGAAGATGACGGTTCCGGTCATGAGACGCTGCCGCAGGACGTCAAACGTTCCCTGTACTTCCTGCTGGCTTCGATCGCTCTGTGGTTCATCGGCTACAACGGCGTCACGACCTGGTTCACGACCTATGTCTCCGTCGTCATGGGACAAGGCCTCGGCGGTGCTTCGACTTGTCTTTTGGTCGCCACAGCCGGTGCGATCATCTCTTATATCCCGATCGGCAACATCGCTTCCAAGATCGGCCGCAAAAAGACGATCAAAGGCGGTATCGTCTTACTGTCGGTGATGTTTGCCCTGGGCTTTGTCATGACCAATGTCTTCAAATCGATCAACATCCTGATGTACATCTCTTTTGCTCTGGTCGGTCTGGCCTGGGCGGCGATCAACGTCAACTCGCTTCCGATGGTCGTCGAGATGTGCAAAGGTTCCGATATCGGTAAGTTTACCGGTTACTACTATACGGCTTCCATGGCTGCCCAGATCGTCACGCCGATCTTAGCGGGAACTCTGATGCGGCTGATCTCTTACAAGATCTTGTTCATCTACTCGGCATTCTTCGTCTTATTGTCGTATGTGACGATGTCACAGGTCGCACACGGTGACCAGAAGGTCGAAGCCAAGAAAGGCCTGGAAGCTTACGAAAACATGGATGAATAATAAAAATGACCGTGAGGTCATTTTTTTATATCTGATCATTTCTTCGGCCGGAAGAAGTCTTTCCGCGGAATGAGGAACTGGGCCAGAGCCTGTCCTAAGACATAGGATCCCAGGAATTCACCGATCGCAATGTACAGACAAAGCAAGGGGATCGGCAGATCGATGCCGTAGACGTGACGCAGGATGAATGGGATGATCAAGGCGTTGGAAACGATCGAGGGGACCGGTACCAGCCAGCGGCGGTCTTTCAGAAGATAGCCGATATAGGCACCGATCAAAGTGGCGATCGATCCGAAGATCACATCCAGGATCATCGCTCCGCTCAGAAGATTTCCCAGAAGACAGCCCAAGAAGAGTCCGGGCACGGCTGCCGGCGTGAACATCGGCAGGATGATGAGTGCTTCAGCGATGCGCACCTGAACGGCTGAAAAAGAGATCGGCGCAAAGACCAGAGTCAGTGCGGCGTATAACGCCGCGATCAGGCCGGTCATGACGATGTAATGGACCTTTTCTCTTCTGCCCATACAACTATCTTATCATCGGAAACGTAAAGGCGGATGATACAATAGATATGAGGTTTTCTGTATATGCATAATGTGATCAATGTTTTCAGTGAGATCGCTCCTTTAAAGACGGTGCTGCTCCATCGGCCGGGGAAGGAGCTTTTAAATCTGACTCCGGATACTTTGCAGCAGCTGCTCTTCGATGATATCCCGTTTTTGAAGGTCGCGGCAGCCGAACATGACACGTTTGCCCGGATATTGAAAGAGAACGGGACAAAAGTCGTGTATCTGGAAGATCTGATGGAAGAAGTCCTGGCGGACCGCGAAGTCAAGGAACGCTTCCTTCATCAGTTCATCCAAGAGGGCTGTGCCGACCGGCGTTATCATGAGGCTTTGTTCAGCTATCTGGATTCGCTTGGCAGTGATATGGAACTGGTCTTAAAGACGATGGAAGGCATCAAATACAAGCAGATCGATGCCGGGATCAAGGAGTCGCTCTCCGATCTGACCGGAGAAAACAACTCGATGTTGGTGGAACCGATGCCCAATCTTTATTTCACCAGAGACCCGTTCGCGGCGATCGGCAACGGCATCAGCCTCAACCGCATGTATTACGAGACCCGTCGGAGAGAGACCATCTACGGCGAATATATCTTCAGGTATCATCCGTCGTATCGGGATGTGAAATTATATTATGACCGCAGCGATCCTTATCACATCGAAGGCGGTGACATACTGAATCTGAATGAAGAAACGATCGCTGTCGGCATCTCGCAAAGGACGGAGGCCAATGCCATCGAATTTCTGGCGAAGCATATCTTCCGTGATGCGGAAAGTCCTTTGAAACGGATCCTGGCTTTCTCGATCCCGAAAGACCGTTCCTTCATGCATCTGGATACGGTGTTCACACAGATCGACTATGACAAGTTCACCATTCATCCGTTGATCAACGAACGGCTCAGAGTCTTCTCACTGGAAAGAAAAGACGATGCTTCTTTCGAGATCCATCGGCTCGATGACAAGCTTGACCGGGTCCTAGCAAAAGAGCTCAGACTCGGACATTGTGAGCTGATCCGCTGCGGAGGAGATGACCGTATCGCTTCGCAAAGGGAACAGTGGAACGACGGATCCAATACCTTATGTATCGCCCCGGGAAAGATCCTGGTCTATGAACGCAACGAAATCACGAATAAACTGCTGGAATCTTACGGTATCGAAGTCCTGTGCATGCCAAGCTCCGAGCTCTCCAGAGGAAGAGGCGGACCGCGCTGCATGTCGATGCCGTTAGTCAGAGAATAAAGGAGGTCACCATGGAATTCAAAGGCAGAAGTTTTCTTAAATTACTGGATTATTCAACGGAAGAGATCGAATATCTTCTCGATCTTTCGGCACGTTTCAAAAAGCTGAAAAAAGAATGCAAGCCGCACCGCTTCCTGGAAGGGAAAAACATGGTGCTCCTGTTTGAAAAGACATCGACAAGGACGAGATGTTCCTTTGAGACGGCAGGACATGACTTAGGCATGGGCGTGACCTACCTTGATGCCGCTTCTTCGCAGATGGGACACAAGGAGTCGATCGCCGATACTGCGCGGGTCCTGGGCAGGATTTACGACTGTATCGAATACCGCGGCTACGGACAGAAGATCGTCGAGGAACTCGCAAAATATGCGGGCGTACCGGTCTTCAACGGTCTGACCGACGAATTTCATCCGACACAGATGCTGGCGGACGTTCTGACGGTCAAGGAACACTTCGGCGATTACAAGGGCAGGAAGCTGGTCTTCATGGGCGATGCCCGCAACAATGTGGCCAATTCGCTGATGGTGGTCTGCGCAAAGCTGGGCATCCATTTCGTTGCCTGCGCACCGCAAGAGAATTTCCCGGAAGAGGAACTGGTCAGGACTTGCAAAGCGATCGCTCAAGAGAATCATTGTGAGATCTCTCTGATCTCTGATGTCAAGGAAGCATTGAAAGATGCCGATGTCATCTATACGGATATCTGGGTCTCGATGGGCGAGCCTAAGGAACTCTGGGCAAGCCGCATCAAACTGCTGAGTCCGTATCAGGTCAACAAGGAAGCGATGTCTTATGCCAAAAAAGATGCGATCTTCTTACATTGCCTGCCTTCGTTCCACGACCTCAATACGAAAGTCGGCCGGCAGATCTACGAACAGTTCGGTCTGAAGGAGATGGAAGTTTCCGATGAGGTCTTTGAGTCGGAACAGTCGAAGGTCTTCGATGAAGCGGAAAACCGCATGCATACGATCAAGGCGGTCATCTATGCCGCTTTGGCAGACAAGGATGAGACATTATAAAAAGATCGTCGTCTCTTTGGGCGGGAATGCGCTCGGCTATACGCCGGAGCAGCAGCTGGAAAACATACGCAAGGCTGCCGTTTTCATCGCAAGGATGATCGCAGCAGGCCATGAGATCCTGCTGTGCCACGGCAACGGTCCGCAAGTCGGACTGATCAAAGAAGTCTTCGATCAGGGGCATGAGACAGCCGGAACGCCGTACATGCCGCTGGCGGAATGCGGCGCCATGTCGCAGGGTTACATCGGCTATCATATACAGCAGTCATTGAACAACGAGATGCGTAAGCAGGGGATCGCAAAGGACTGCGTGACTTTGATCTGTGAGACGCTGGTGGATCCGAAGGATGAGGCTTTTGAAAAGCCGTGCAAGCCGATCGGCAGATATTACGATGAAAAAAGAGCGAAGGAACTGGAACGAACGAAGGGTTTCGTCTTTAAAAAGTTCGACGGAAAAGGCTATCGGCGTCTGGTCGCTTCGCCCGGACCGAAGCGGATCTTGCAGATCGGGGCGGTCCGGAAGCTGATGAAGGACCATGTCGTGATCTGCACAGGCGGCGGCGGGATCCCGGTCATTGAGAAAAACGGTCAAATAGAAAGCGTTGAAGCGGTGGTCGACAAGGACCTCAGTTCCGCGTTGGCGGCAAAAGATCTTCATGCGGACCTGCTGATGATCCTGATGGAAGAAGACCATGTCTGTCTCAACTTCGGAAAAGAAGATGAAGTGAAGCTGAAAGATGTCCGCGTCAAAGACCTGCAGCGCTATCTTGAGCAAGGGCAGTTCCCGTATGGAAGCATGTATCCCAAAGTGAAGGCCTGCATGGACTTTGTCAAAGGGAGAAGGCAGGCCATCATCACCTCTTTGGATCAGGCGCTCGATGCCCTCGAGGGAGACGGCGGGACGCATATTCACGCATAAACAAACGGCAGTTGAAACTGCCGTTTTCGTTTTCAGTCGAGTGCTTTATTTAAGGCGACGACGAAGTCCTGGACATTGGTGATGATGGACTTGGCCGAGAGCGATCCGCGGTCGGCCAGTTTGTTGGCCGTGAACTCGGAGATATCGACGCAATAGAAGTAGACCTGACGTATCCTTCCCTGTCTGTCGATGCGGAAGGACGGGGTCATGTTGCCGACGGCGATCGAGTGTAACATCGTCGCCATGCAGATGACGGTCGTGGCTTCCCGGATCTGATCGCGCATGGCTTCCTGAGCCTCATAGACGTCCCCGTAGACACAAGGAAGCGGCCCGTCATCGCGGATCGAACCGCCCAGGATATAAGGGATCCGGTTCTTTTCGCAGGCGTAGATGATGCCGTTATCGATCTTCTCGTGTTCTATGAAGGAAGCGACGCTTCCGTAATCTCTTACGGCATTGATGGTATCGAGGTGATTGTAGTGACCGTTGGGCATGGATCTCTGCGTATAGATGTCCTGACCTAAGGCGGTCTGCAGGTAGGAACCTTCCAGGTCATGCGTAGCTAAGGCGTTGCCCGCCAGCAGGGCGTGGACATAGCCTTTGTCGATCAAAGAGGCAAAGGCATCTTTGGAATCTTTATCAAAAGCGACGGCCGGGCCTAAGACCCAGACGATCTTGCCGTATTTTTTATCGTGCTTCAGGACTTCATAGAGTTCGTCGTAATCTATGGAGAAAGCGGTCTCCCGGCTGCGGTTGAGACGGAAGGCAAAGACGTCGTTCTCCTCTTCGCTTTCCCTGAAACCGTTGGCGTGGACATAGATCCCTTCTTCACAGTTCTCGGTCCGTCCGCAGATGACCGGATCGCCTTTGCGGATATTGCGGAATTCGATGACTTTGACTTCCCCGTCCCGGTAAACGGCGACGCAGTCCATGCGGCTTTCTTTCGCAAGCAGCCAGTTTCCGCCGATCTTGAAGTATTCCGGGAAGATCGACATGGCATGGTAGCCCTTCGGTGCGACTTTGTCTTTTTCCGCTTTGACGAGTTTTACATCCGGTGCATTGACGAATTTTTCATGACTAAGATCAGGTTCATAGTATCTGCGTAATTGAAAATTCATGAGGGACCTCTCTTTCCTTCAGCATATCATATTCAAACAGACGGAGATATGAAAAAAGGATCTAGCGATCCTTTTGAAGCGTATCTTTGAAAACGTAGTATTTCTGATACAGGAACTCCGTGACGAGGTTCACCAGCATATTGAGGATGGTGACCAGATAATCGTTGAAATGTAAGGTCCCGGTCAGGTAGTTTCCGACATAGGTGGATAAAGGAGTGAAGACACAGTAGTAGGCGAAGACCTTGGCCATGGCGACCGGAACGTTGGATGCCGACTTGAAGGTGAAGTTGCGGTTCAGCGTGAAGTTCCATACGACCGATAAGATCAGTGAGATCAGATAGCTCGGCCACCAGGCAAAATGGAAGGCGTCGTGAAGCAAGGCGAAACTGCCCAGCTGAATGATGCCGGCGGACAAGGAAAACAGCGTGAATTTGATGGTCTGTATCAACTCTTTGTTCATAAGGACTCCCTAAGATATCGATCGGCATGTTTCAGCACGTCTTTCATATTATCGAACGTCACAACGTCCAGGGCTTCTTCGTAAGGAAGAAGCAGGATCTCTTCCACTTCTTCTATCTGCCGGACAGGTGTCTGTCCTTCATAAGAGCCCAGGAAGTAGACGGAAGTTTTGAGGATGCCGTTGGGCATGACGTATTCAAGATCTTCGCGGAAGGAAGGATCAAGGACGATGTCGATGCCGGCTTCTTCTTTGATCTCCCGAATGGCCGCATCCAAAAGCGTCTCACCGTTTTCCAGATGTCCTTTGGGAAAACCGTAGTTTCCATGGAAATCTTTGATGAGCAGATAAAGGATCTTTCCGTTTTGTACGGTGTAAGTGACGGCACCGGCAGAGATCTCGGACATACTATGATTATAGTCTTTTTCATGGGGAAGGGAAAGAACAGAGTCTAGATTCACCGTTTCGGCCAAGATTGTTTTACAATGTGAGTATGAAACTGCTGTTACTGATCAATGCACGATCCGGATTGAAGAATTCCAAAGCCGATCTGGTCAAGGTCATCGATATTTTCTGTGCACATGGCTATGATGTGAGTGCTTATGTGACACAGAAACGCAACGACGCCTACGAGTACCTGATGAAGAACCGGGTAAAATACGATGTGGTCTGTGTGTTCGGCGGTGACGGCACGATGAATGAGGTCAGCAATGCCCTGATGCGCAAGGAACATAAGCCGCTTTTGGGCTATTTCCCGAGCGGGACGATGAATGACTTCGGTTCGAATTTCGATCTGGGGAACGATTTCGTCAAGATCGCGGAGCGGATCTGTGAAGGCAATGTCCGGGAATTCGACGTTGGGAAGTTCAACGACCGCTATTTCAACTATGTGGCGGCATTCGGCGCGATGTGTGATGTGCCTTTCACCACCAACCGCGATGCCAAGGAGATGCTGGGCAATATCGCTTACATCATGGAAGGCATCATGAAACTGCCGGAAGTCAAAATGAACAAGATCCGCTATACCATCAATAACCGCACGTATACCAGAGACGTCCTCTTCGGCCTGATCTATTCGGGCAACCGGGTCGCGGGGATGGAACTGGAGGACAAGAAGCGGTCGAGGATCGATGACGGTCTGTTCAACGTGCTGATCGTCGACTATGTACCGACGGTCTTCAATGCACCGGATCTCTTATCGACGATCTTGCAGCAGGACAGATTCATCCACCGTTACCGGACGAAAGCCATCACTTTGGAATTTGAAGAAGATGTGGTCTGGACGCTGGATGGGGAAGAGGCCAAAGTCAAAGACCGGGCAGAGATCTGTATCACAAATAAAGCACTCAGGATGCTTGCCTGAGTGCTTTTTGTTTTTATCCGTTTGTTAAGATCTCTTATTTGAGAAGGCCTGTCAGTAAGCCTAACAGTTCGGTACCGTTGGACTGCTGTGCGGTCGGTTTGTTGCCGCCGAGCAGAGAGCCTAACAGATCGAGACCCGTGTTCGGTGCAGACTGCTGCTGAGAAGAACCGCTGAGCAGTGATCCGAGCAAGCCGGCTGCAGGATTGTTGTTGACATTGGTGACATTGCCGCCGCCGAGCAGACCTGCGATATCGGAAAGATCGATGCCGTCAGAGAGGTCGACTTTGTTGGACTGCGGTTTTGCGGCAGTTGCGTTGGTCGCTGTACCTAAGCTGTTGAGCAGGGACGGAGCGATGGCGTTCAGGACGCTGTTGACTTCCTTCTGGGTCAGGCCGGTCTGTTTTGCCAGCGAGCTGATGACGGATTTCTGATCGGAGCCTAAGATGTGGGCAATGATCTTTGCGCCGTCCGTTGAGTCGGCATTGGAGATCTGCTGAGAAACAGTCTGTGTGCTGTTGTGCTGTGTGAGAGCGCCGAGCAGAGAAGTTGCGCCTTCCTTCTTGGAAGCGTTCTTCGTCAGATAAGTGATCAAAAGAGGAACGGCCATCATCATCAGTTTGGAAATGGAGTTCGATGAGACGCCGGTCTTTTTGGAAGTCGCATTGACGGATTCATTGGATGTCAATGAGCCTAATAATAACTGTAAAAGATTCATTATTCAATTCTCCTTGTTTTATTAATTTCATTTTACATCTTTTTCTCCGTTTTTTTTCAATTCTTGTTTTCTCTTGTACCGGATAAACAAGATCCGTCGGTTTTCCTGCATATTCAAGGCCTCCGATGTCAAAAAAGTGATACTATTTTAGTATGTTCAGATTATTAAAAAAATTCACGAAAGACGGCTGGTGGGCAGCCCTTCTGGGGCCTGTTTTCACGGCTTTGGAAGTTGCGGTCGATGCTTTGATCCCACTGGTGATGTCGGACATCATCGATAAGGGGATCTACGGCTTGAACGGGGATATGGAATACATCTGGCAAAGAGGCGTCTATATGATCGGCTTGGCAGTCTTAGGTGCGCTGTTCGGCGCGCTGTCAGGTCTTTTCTCTTCGATCGCTTCGACCAGATTCATCCGCAATATCCGTTTTGCGATGTTTTCCAAGATCCAGGAATACAGCTTCGAGAACATCGAGAAGTTTCCGGTACCGACCGTCGTCATGCGTATGACGGCCGATATGCGCATGCTCAGGATGGCCTACGTTTCCATCGTCAGGATGCTGATCCGGGCGCCGTTCAATCTGGTGCTCTCCGCTTATTTCGTTTTCCGCATGAATCCTTCGCTGGCTTCGATCTTTGCCTTCATCCTGCCGGTCTTAGCTGCAGGCCTCGTCTTCATCTATATCAAGGCGCATCCGCGTTTCCGTCAGATGATGCTGAAGTTCGATGCATTGGATGCCGATCTTGAAGAGAATATCGAAGGCATCCGCGTCGTCAAGACCTTCGTCAGAGAAGGCTATGAGACCGATAAATTCGACGAGTCCTCTTCGGCAGTCATGAAAGCACAGCGTTTCGCCGAGAAGATCGTCATCCTCAACCGGCCGTTTTTTGAACTGGTCATGTATACCTGCATGGTGATCATCGCCTGGGCAGGCGGAAAAGACGTCATCAGCGGTACGATGACGACCGGCAATTTCATGGCTTATCTTTCTTATATCCGGGCGATCCTGTTTTCTTTGCTGATGATCTCCAATGTCTTCTTGCAGGTAGTCATGGCACAGGCTTCGGTCGACCGTGCCAATGAGATCCTCGATGAGGAACCGAAGGTCACCGATAAGGACGCGGATCCCGATCTGCAAGTGGAAGAAGGGACGATCGAATTCAGAGACGTCGCTTTCAAGTACTCCGATGATGCCGACAAGGATGTTCTGAGCGATATCGATCTGAAGATCGCTGCCGGTGAGGTCATTGGCATCTTAGGTCCGACCGGTTCTTCCAAGACGACTTTGGTCCAGCTCATCCCGCGTCTTTATGATGCAACAAAGGGCGAAGTCCTGGTCGGCGGCCACAACGTCAGGGAATACAAGCTTGAGAATCTGCGGCAGGCCGTGGCCATGGTCTTGCAGAAGAACACGCTGTTCTCCGGAACGATCGAAGAAAACATGAAATGGGGCGATCCCGAAGCGACCCATGAACAGATCGTCGAAGCCTGCAAATACGCGCAGGCCGATGAATTCATCTCGGCGATGCCGAAGAAATATGAGACCGACCTGGGACAGGGCGGCGTCAACGTCTCCGGCGGTCAGAAACAGAGACTGTGCATCGCCAGAGCACTGCTGAAGCATCCGAAGATCATCATCCTGGATGATTCGACCAGTGCGGTCGATACCGATACCGACCACCGCATCCAGCTGGCGCTGAAGGAAAAGCTCGGCGGGATGACGACGATCATCATTGCTCAGCGTGTCGCTTCCGTCAAAGAGGCCGACCGCATCATCATCATGAACGACGGCAAGATCGAGGATATCGGCAGCCACGATGAACTGATGGAACGCAACGAGGTCTATCACGATCTTTACAATACACAGATGGAAGGAGCGCTGGAATAATGGCAGAAACAGGTTACAGACAGCTTCGTACGTCGAAGGCGAACGATGTCTTCGGCACCATCGGCAAGTGCTTCTCTTATATCGGCAAACGCTACCGTTTCCGTTTCGTCGCGGCGATCGTTTTCACGATCCTCGCTTCTCTGACCGGCGTGGTCTCGTCGTATCTGTTCACGCCGATCTTGAACAACTATGTCGTTCCTTACATCGGTCAGGAGAATCCGGACTTGCGTGGTTTTGCCGGGATGCTGGCGGTGATGATCGCCGTCTATGCGGTCGGTCTGATCTCGTCCTACAGTTTCTCCAAGCTGATGTCGATCGTCTCGACCGGTGTGCTCGATGACATGCGCAAGGATTTGTTCCGGGTCATGGAAAAACTGCCGGTGCGTTTCTTCGATTCGCGGACGCACGGCGAGGTCATGAACTACTATACCAACGACATCGACACCATACGGCCGATGCTGGCAGACGGTTTCCCGACCCTGATCACGACTTTGATCACGATCGTTGGCTGTTTCGCTTTCATGTTCTCTTTGAATCTCAGACTGTCGACGATCATGGTCGCGGTCCTGGGCATCATGTTCTGTACGACCTATATCCTGGCCAAGGGTTCCCGAAAGACGTTTGCCGGTCTGCAGAGGCAGATCTCCAATATCAACGGCTATACCCAGGAGATGTTCTCGGGCCAGAAGGTCATCAAGGTCTTCAACCACGAAAAGGAAGCGATCGAAGGTTTCAAGGCCTTCAATGAAAAGCTCTATGATTATTCGCTCCGTTCCAATGCCTATGCTTCGATGCTGATGCCGATCAACGGCAGTGTGGCGTACATCGCTTATGCGGTCGTCGCTGTCGTGGGCGGCCGCATGTGCATCGACGGCCGGATGCGGATCGGTGATCTGGCATCCTTCTTACTGTTCGTGCGGCAGTTTGCCGGACCGATCTCCAATCTTTCCCAGCAGTTCAACGGCATCATGATGTCCCTGGCCGGTGCGGAGAGGGTCTTCGATCTGATGGACAAGGAAGCCGAACTCGATTACGGCATCATCGAACTGGTCAATGTGAAAGAGGATACGAATGAACTGATCGAGACAGAAGAAAAGACGGACCGCTGGGCATGGAAGATCCCGGTCGATCCTCCGAAATATATCGAACTCAAGGGAGATATCCGTCTGAATAATGTGACTTTCCGTTATGAAGAAGGAAAGACCATCCTGAAAGACATCTCCTTATATGCCAATCCGGGTCAGAAGATCGCTTTCGTCGGTTCGACCGGTGCGGGCAAGACGACGATCACCAATCTGATCAACCGCTTCTATGACGTGGAAGATCAGGAAGGCATGATCACCTTTGACGGCATTCCGATCAAGGAGATCAAAAAAGACGATCTGAGAAGATCGGTAGGCGTCGTTTTACAGGATACCAATCTGTTCTCCGGGACGATCATGGACAATATCCGTTACGGCAGACTGAATGCCAGTGATGAGGAATGTATCGCTGCGGCGAAGATCTCGAATGCGGATTCCTTCATCGAGCGACTGCCGCACGGTTATCAGACGATGCTGAGTGCCAACGGTTCCAATCTCTCACAGGGCCAGAGGCAGTTATTGAACATCGCGAGATGTGCGGTGGCCGATCCGCCGGTCATGGTGTTGGATGAAGCGACTTCTTCGATCGATACGCATACCGAGAAGCTGATCGAGAAGGGCATGGATGAACTCATGAGGGGCAGGACGACCTTTGTCATTGCCCACCGTCTTTCCACGGTCCGCAATGCCGATGCGATCATCGTCCTGGAACACGGGCAGATCGTCGAGCGCGGCGACCACGAATCTCTGATCGCTCAGAAGGGTCGTTATTATCAGCTTTATACCGGTAAGGCACAACTTGATTAAAAGTTGGTTGAATCTGGCCGAAAAAGATGTAAAATAGTATATGCACAAATAAGAATATGTCTTCAGGATGTAGCTCAGCTTGGTGGAGCGCTTGCTTCGGGTGTAAGAGGTCAAGGGTTCGAATCCCTTCATCCTGACCATATTCTTTTTTGTTTTGTATAATATAGACAGTAGATGGAGAAAATGAAATGTCAAAAACCGGCCTGGTCTTAGAGGGCGGTGCACTTCGCGGAGTATTCACCGGCGGGGTCATCGACTGCTTTATGGATAATGATATCAAATTTGATTATATCGTCGGCGTGTCGGCGGGCTCTTGCAACCTGTTTGCCTATGTCGGCGGAAAAAGGGGTTATGCCCGTGCCTGTATGATACAGAAAGACCGCAGCAATTCGTTCTGGGGCGTTCCGCAGATGGTCGAATCTCACAAGTTCGTCGATCTCGACAAGATCTTCTATGAATATACCAAACAGTACGATTTCGATTTCGACAAGTTCATCAGCAATCCTCAGCCCTGGGAAGTGGTCGTCTCCAATGTGGAAACGGGGAAAGCGGAATATATGCATACCGATGACATCGAGCGTTCGCGTCTCATCGGCAAGGCATCCTGTTCGATGCCCGGTCTGACCGAACCGGTGAACATCGACGGACATCTGTACATGGACGGCGGGATCTGCGATTCCATCCCGGTCCAAAGAGCTCTGGATCAAGGCTGCGACAGGCTGGTGATCATCCTGACTAGAAAGAAGGGCAACTACTCCCATATCAACGATGCGGCACTCATGTTGTTCCGCAGGATCTATGGCAAGTATCCCAATTTCATGAAAGCTCTGGAAGCACGCACAAAGCTCTATCACGATCAGGTCGACCTGGCGGAGGAGCTGGAAGCACAGGGCAAGGCCATCATCATCCGGCCGAGCATGCAGGAAGTCGGCCGTCTGGAATCCAATGAAAATGAGCTCATGATGTCTTATTATCACGGCTATACCAAGGCCAAGGAATACATCGGCCGTATCAGAGAACTGTAGAACGATGAAAAAAGAAAGAAGCACATTCCCGATCTTCTTAGAAGCGGCAGGATTCATGCTGAGCCTTCTGCTGGTCATGGGGATCGTGGCTTCTATGGTGAGCGGCATTTCGCTTTTTGATAAGGAGGTACTCAGTTATCTTTCCGTGATCTTCATGATTTCCTTATTTATCCTGGGCATCCTGGCCCTTTCCGTATTCATCGCCGCTTTGTCTTCCGGCAAAAAGACTCCTGCCGGCAGCAGTGCTCTGGTCAAAGACGGCACGCTGCGTTACACGGGACGCGATGAAAAGGGAAGAAAGAAAAAGATCAGCATCGACCTGAAGAAGATCGATAAGTTTTTAAGTGAGTATTCCGAGCTTTATCTGATCAAAGATGCCCGGCTTTATAAACAGGACAAGTCTGCCCGGCCCAACGCCAATACGTTGTTCGTCGCGCTTTCCGACGGCAAGAAGATGTCCCTGAACGAACTGTCGAAGACAGATCCCGACTTCTACGATCAGATCGGTCATCTGCTTGACCGCATCAAGGATAAGGATTCCATCGATCTTTCCTTCCGCATGCGCAAATATGCGGCGGAAGAAGACCTCATCCTGTCCTCACAAAATTCCGCAAGGAAACTCAAGGAACTGTCCAAGAAGGTCAGGGATCGGGAAGTCAAGGGCAAGATCAATGAGACAGTGGGCAAGATCGAAGAGAATGAGGATCATATCTACGATCATGCCGACAAGCTCAGAAAGCTTTATGATCATTACCTGCCGATGCTTCGGCAGATCGTATCCGATTATATAACGATGGAAGGACATGATAAGCAGCTCGTGGATCTGAATCCTTCCAAGGGAAGGCTCATGGATACGCTGTCTCTGATCGATCAGATCTTCGATTCCTTCGATGCCGCAAAAGATCCGCAGGGGCTCGATCTTCTGGATGCCGATGTGGAGAAAGTAAACGCTTTACTCTCCGAAAATAAGGCACAAGTGATGAAAAAGTGACGATTTCTGTCGCTTTTTTATTTGAGAAAGATATAATGGATTTTAGTCTAAAAAAGGAGTTTTTATATGGTCGATAAACAAACTAAGATCATCTGCACCCTCGGACCGGCTTCGGACAGCTATGACACGATCCTGAAGATGGCCCAGGAGGGTATGAATATCGTCCGGCTGAATTTTTCCCACGGCACGCATGAAGAACATCTTGCCAGGATCAATACGGTCAGGAAAGTGGAAAAAGAAAACGGGATCAACCTGGGCATCATGTTGGATACCAAAGGTCCGGAGATCCGTTTGGGAACATTCAAGAATGACGTCGAGACTTACCAGAAGGGCGAGACCGTCACGATACAGAGAGAAGATATCGAAGGCACTCACGACCGTTTCACGATCCAGTGCAAGGAGATCTTCGATGATGTCGTTGCCGGCAACTACATTCTGGTCAACGACGGCAAACAGAAACTGACGGTCTTGGAGAACGACGGCAATGAGATCAAGGCGAGAGTCGAGGTCAACGGCCAGCTGGCATCCAAGAAGGGCTGCAATGTTCCTGGCGTCAAACTGTCCATGCCGTTCATCTCGATGAAAGACGACGAAGACATCCGCTTCGGATGCAACAACGATGTCGACTTCATCGCCGCTTCCTTCGTCAGAAGACCGGAAGATGTCTTGAAGATCCGCAAGATCATCACGGAGATGGGCAAACCGAAGATCCAGATCATCGCCAAGATCGAGAACCAGGAAGGTTTCGACAATCTCGATGAGATCCTCGAAGTCGCCGACGGTGTCATGGTCGCCAGAGGCGATCTGGGCGTCGAAGTGGAGACGGCGTATGTGCCGATCTACCAGAAGAAGATCATCGAACAGGCCAACAAGAAAGGCAAGGCCGTCATCACGGCGACTCATATGCTGGATTCGATGACCTCCAATCCGCGCTGCACCAGAGCGGAAGCGTCCGATGTTTCCAATGCCGTTCTGGACGGTTCGGATGCCGTCATGCTTTCGGCGGAAACGGCGGCCGGTGAATATCCGGTGGAAGCCGTCTCGACGATGGCCAAGATCGCTGCGGCAACGGAAAAGATCATCCCTTACAGAGAGAACCTCGATCATGCCAAGGCGTCCAACAACAAGACCATCCAGGATGCGATCGGTATCGCGATCTCGGATGCGACTTTGACTTTGGATATCGCGGCGATCGTCGTCTTCACACAAGGCGGTACGACAGCGAGAAGGATCTCGAAATACCGTCCGCGTGTACCGATCTTTGCCGTCACCTTCACCAAATCGACGCAGGGCAAACTGGAAGTCTTCTGGGGCGTCAAGCCGATCTTCTCCTATGTGCAGAACAATATGACCAACGACGATGAACTCGCTTCTTCCGTCGTCAAGTCGTACGGCATCAAGCCGGGTTCGCAGATCATCCTTTCCGCCGGTTATCCGACAGGCGAGGGTTCTGCCAACTTCATGAAGATCATCACAGTCAAATAAGGAGCCATATTCAATATGGCTTTTTTTCTGCCGGTGATAAAATAAAGTTAAGGAGAGTTTGATCAAAAATGAAAATAGGAGTTTATTATGTCGTTTCTGCTACGGCAGCGGCGGAGATCGCCAATGACGGCAATTTTCCCTGGCTGAAGAAACTGAGCGAGATGACCGGTTTTGATTTTGAAGTGACCGATGTCGATCACGTCAACGATTACGATATGGTCGTCGATTTCATCGGCGGTGGCGGAACGGAAGGCATCTTCAAGAGAGATATGGACAGGCTTCCGCAGCCTTACTTCCTTCTGACGACCGGTGCCAACAATTCTCTGGCGGCGTCGATGGAGATCCTTTCTTATCTCCGGCAGAACGACCTGCCGGGCGAGATCATTCACGGCAGTGACGATTTCGTCGTTTCCCGTATCCGGGAATTGGCCACGGTCTTCAAAGCAAAGAAGAGGCTCGACGGCTTCAGGGTCGCCAGAGTCGGTGAACCTTCCGACTGGCTGATCTCTTCCGGTGTCGATGCGAAGGAATCCAAAGAATATAACAATATCGAGATCGTCGATGTCACGATGGAAGAGTTCTTCGATGAGATCGCAAAGAAACAGTACGATGAGAACGAATATACCGGACTCATCAAATCCAAGGGTTATGACGAGCACGAGATCGAAGAAGCTTTATGTATTTACGGTGCACTTAGAAGGATCGTTGATAAATATGAACTCGACGGCGTCACGGTCAGATGTTTCGATCTGCTCGATACCGTTCATTCCACGGGCTGCGCTGCTTTGGCGATATTGAATGCCCAAGGCATCTATGCCTCTTGCGAAGGCGATGTGCCGGCACTTCTTTCGATGGCAGTCCTGGGCGAACTGTCCGGACAGCCGGTCTTCATGGCCAATCCTTCCAGGATCGATACCGACAACAACGAGATCATCTTTGCGCACTGCACCCTTCCGATCAACATGCCGCAGAGCTTTGAGATCATGACGCACTTCGAATCGCAGCTGGGTGTCGCTTTCCGCGGCAAGCTGAAAGAGGGTCCGGTCACGGTCTTCAAATGCGACGGTCTGCTCAACGAATTCTTCGTTTCTTCCGGTACGCTTCTTGAGAACCTGAGTTATTTCAATCTCTGCCGTACCCAGATCCGTCTGAAACTGGAACATCCGGTCTCTTACTTCCTGACGGAATCGATCGGCAACCACCACCTGATCGTGGAAGGCGATTACGCGAAACTGGTCGAAGAATTCTTCAAGTGGCTGTAAACGGATAACGGAGAAAAGATATGTCGAATGAAGAACTGATCGCTTTGGCCTTTGAAGCCAGAGAGAACGCCTATGCCCCATATTCCAACTGGAAAGTCGGGGCAGCCTTGTTATGCAAAGACGGTACGGTCTATAAGGGATGCAACATCGAAAACAGCGGATTCTCTTCGACGGTCTGCGCCGAACGTACGGCCTTCTTCAAGGCGATCTCGGAAGGCGCCTATGATTTTGAAAAGATCGCGATCGTCGGCGGTGATGCCCAAAGGGGATCGCAGGGTTATTGCACACCTTGCGGTGTCTGCCGGCAGGTGATGTCCGAGTTCTGTAAGCCGGATGAATTCAAGATCCTCTGCGCCAAATCGGAAAGCGAATATCACGAGTTCACGCTGCGGGAGATGCTTCCGGAATGCAACTTCATCGCAGAAAGCGATGACGGATACGGTTTCAAGGCAAAATAGAGAATAAGAAAAGACCATGCGCTCCTTATATCGGGATCCTGCGCATGGTCTGTTTTTTATTATGCGTTTTTCAATTGATCGAGAAGGATCTGACGGATCTTGTCTTTGTCCATGTGATAGATGATCTCGACATTGGATTCGTTTTTGAACATTCCTCTGCGGTCGACCACCATCTGACCGTCGGCCATTCCGCCGGAGATGTCGACGTGTACGATCTCTCTTCTTTTATCCGTGATCACCGTCTCATCGATCAAAGGAACAACGGCTGCATAGTCATAGATGCAGCAGTCGTTCAGACCTGCCCCAAACAGCAAGTCGCATCTTCGGATATAGCCGTCGAGCTCTTCCGCCAGGAAGCAAGCCGCCGGCGTGTTCAAAGCGGCCAGTTCTTCGAGATCTTTCCTGGAATAGGCGGCACCCTCTTCGCAGGCTTCGATCGGACAGACCAGACAATGAGCGCCGCTGTTCAAGACGATCTCGGCGGCTTCCGGGTCATCGTAGAAGTTGGCTTCGGCGACCGGGGTGCGGTTGCCGATGTAGAGGCCGCCGCCCATGATATAGAGTGTACCGATATGTTCGATGATCTTCGGTTCCAGACGGATGGCCATGGCGATGTTGGTCAGCGGACCGATCGCACAGATGTCGATCTTTTCTTCTGCATCCTTCAGCGTTTCGATCAGATAGGAACAGGCGTGCCGGTCTTCGGCCTTGCGCTCGGGCAGCGGAAGCGGAAATTCTTTTTCATGGATCAGCACCTCTTTGCCGTCGATCTCCATGCGGATGCGTTCCATCAGAGTGTTGTAGTCTCTTCCTTTGAGCAGGTCTCTGACCATCGGACTTTCGCATCCCTTGTAGACCGGGACGTCTTTCCCGCAGAGATGGGAGACTTTCAAGGCATTATCGACGACATCATCGACCGGGATATTGCCTTTGACGCAGGTGATGGCGATGACTTCGAGGTCATTGTTGGTCAGTAAGGAGACTAAGGCGACCGCATCGTCACAGCCGATGTCGCAGTCGAAAATGATCTTATTATGTTTCATTGTCTTTACCTCGTTTTCAGTATAGCAGATTATTGACGGGTGGTTTTGCGCGTGATAAATTGAAACTGTAAAGTTGCTTCTGTAGAAGTATAAGAGTGAATGAGAATTCATATCAACGAAGTTAGTTGGCCGGCTTTCATTGCCGGCGTATTTTGTCTAAGGAGCATTGAGGAACTCAAATGAAAGATCATTTTATAGTGAGCCTTTGCTGTCCGCTGCCCCGGAAAGGTTTCGGAAAAAGCGAAAAGCGCTGTGAAGACGAGATCGCCCAGATGGAAAGATATCTTCTTGCGTGCAAGGGGGATATCGCCGTCTTTCCCGAAGGCTATCTTCCTTCTTCCCGGGCTGATGAAGTGAGCGCGCTGGCAAAGAAGTACCGGCGTTTCATCATTGCCGGCAGCGAGGATGAAGGAGAACATAAGAATCTTTATACGCTCGTTTTTTCTCCGGAAGAGGGATTGATTTATTCCCATCGCAAGACCGCTCTGACTGACGGTGATCGGAACAACGGTGCCCTGGCCGGGGAGGAGATCTCCGCTCTGGATACGCCGTTTGGCAAGATCGGTACGGTCTTATGTTATGAACTGCATTTTCCGGAAGTCGCCAGGATACAGTGCATCGAGGGGGCGAGGATCTTGTTCAATACGATCGGAACGGGGATGTGGCATGAGCAGCAATTCGATGAGTGGACTTCCATCGCCAAAGCCAGGGCGATCGAAAACCGCTGTTTCGTTCTCGGCTGCACGCACTTCTGCGATCCGATCCCGCTGGTCTTTGCCTATGACCCGCACGGAAGGACGCTGTTGCTAAAGAAGAATGAAGAAGGGATCTTCGATGTCGCGATCGACGTGTCGAAGATCGATGAACGTGATTATTTCAAGGATAGAAATCCGAAAGCATATACCAAGATCTGCGAGGAGGGAACATTATGAGTGATTTTCTGATCAGAAATGCCGATGTGGCGGATTTTAAGGATCTGAGCACGTCGAGAAAGGACATCCTGATCAAGGACGGGCGTTTTGAGAAGATCGCCGATAAGATCGATCCTGTATCATGTCCTCATGCCACAGTCATCGATGCGCATGGGATGCTGGCGCTGCCGGGCTTCACGGACTGCCATTCCCATGTCTATCAGACCTTCATCAAAGGACCGCTGGATGATCTGGTGATCACCGAGTGGCTGGTCAGGCTCTTCACTTTCGAAGACTACATGACCGATGAGGATTATTACTATGCGACTTTGCTGTCGTGCCTGTCCGCCATGCGTTTCGGAACGACGACGATCAATGAGATGGGCGGTTACGAGCATCTCGACGCAAGTTTAAAAGCCTTTGAGGATGCCGGCATCAGAGTGACGTTCGGTATCTCGACGACCGATGTCCCGGAAAATGAAGTGACGCCGATCATTTCGGTCGATGAAGCGATAAAAAGGAGCGAAGAAGTCTATAAGAAATGTCATGGCCGCAATCACGGTCTGATGCGCGCTTCGGTCGCTCCAGCCGGTCTGCCGGCAGTGTCCGGTGCTATGGCTAAGGCTTTGAAAGCCTGGGCAAATGAACGCGGTCTCATCTACCACACCCATCTGGGCGAAGGAAAGATGGAGACGGAACGCGTGGCCAGAGAATACGGACTGGGCGGCGAAGCCGAAGCGCTCCAATCGCTGGGCATCCTGGATGAGAAGACCTTGCTGGCACATTCGATCTGGCTTTCCGATCACGAGATCGACATCATCGCGAGATCCGGAGCCATCCCGGTCCATTGTCCGAATACGAACATGAAGATCTCCGACGGCATCCCGAAGATCGCTCAGATGCTGAAGAAAGGCATCCCGGTGGCGATGGGCTGCGACGGTGAAGCATCGAGCGGCACCAAAGACATGATCCGGGAAGGCAAGGCCGGTTCCTACTTGCAGAAAGCGATCACGCTGGACCCGACGGTGATGGATGCGGGCACGACCTTCAGGATGATGTCTGTCAACGGCGTGAGAGCCTTGGGTTATGAAGATCTCGGTGAGATCAAAGAAGGTTACCAGGCCGACCTGGTCCTGGTCAATATGGAAGATGACTTGTCTTTGACCGACCGCGATCACAGGATCGGCAATCTGCTCTATGCCGGGACCGGACATGCGGTGGATACGGTCTTCGTTGCCGGAAATCTGAAGGTCAGAAACAAGAAGATACAGAATTTTGATGAGGAGTATATTATGCGTAAATGCAACGACCTGATCCATAAACTCAATGTCAGGACAGGTTATGTAAAGGAGTAAAGATGCCGGTAAGAGAAAAGAAATACCTGGACAGTCAGGGAAGATTATACTTCACGGGGCTGAAGGAAGGAGATATCGCAAGGACCGTGCTGATGCCCGGCGATCTGGCAAGATCGAAGGTCATCGCCGACTGTTTCAAAGATGCGCACTTCGTCAACGGTCAAAGGACTTATTATACCTATACCGGAGTGACACCAAACGATGTACCGATCTCCGTCATCTCTTCGGGGATGGGACCTCTGGCGGTCTCGACGGTCGCGGAAGAGTGTTCGCAGATCGGTATGAAGAATCTGATCCGCGTCGGTACCGGTGCGGCTTTGCTGACGGACTACCGGCCTGGCCGCATCATCATCGCCACGGGCTGTGTCAGAGGAGACGGTAACTCTTTTGAATATGTGCCTGCGGAATATCCGGCGATCGCCGATCCGTTCGTGACCAGAGCATTGATCCTGGCTTGTAAGGAATTCGGCGAAGATCCGATCGTCGGTCTTTACCGGGCTCACGACTCGTATTATCGTGAGACTTCGACCGCGATGATCGACACTTATGAACGGATGAAACCGTGGGTCGATGCCGGAGTCAAGATGGTGGAGAACGAATCCGCCACTTTGTTCACGGTCGGCCCGCAGCTGGGTCTGCGCTGCGGTTCGATCTGCGTTTCCCACACGTCGATGGTCGAAGATACCATCTACTATACCGGTCCGAAGTCGATAGAGGCGTATCCGGAAGCGTTTGAGGATGATTTCATGGACAAGCGGATCAAGGTCTGTGCGCAGATCGCCGTCCGGGCAACAGAGATCATCGATGAAATGGAAAAGAAAGGAGTGCTCAGATAATGAACGGAAAGATCAAAAACGGATTCGATTCCTTGCCGCAGCTGGAAAAAGACGGCAGTGTCCATCATCTGGGCATCGATGCTTCCAAGATCGGCGAAGGTGTCATCCTGACATCCAATCTTGAACGTGTCGAGCTGATCAAGGACCGTTTCGAGGAAGCGGAAAGACAGGCATTTCACCGCGAATATATCACTTATACGGGAAAATATAACGGTGTGAGGATGTCGGCCATGTCGATCGGCAACGGCTGCATGCCGACGGAGATCGCCGTCGAAGAACTGCGCCATATCGGCTGCATGCGGATGATCAAGGTGGGTTCCTGCTATGCGATCGACAAGGACATCAAGCCGGGGACGGTCTTCATTCCGACCGGTGCCTGCCGCTGCGAAGGGGCGACCCTGGAATATGTCAATATCCAATATCCGGCGGTCAGCGACCTTGATGCATTCTTCGCTTTATTGAAAAGCGCGGAAGAAAAGGGTGTTGAGGTCAAGACCGGTATCGTCCGCACCCATGATGCGCTGTTTTTGGAATCGCCGTTTGCTCATGAGGGCGTCAAGGAAAGGATCGCGCCATGGCAGAAAGTGGGAGTGAGCTGTGTGGATAACGAGTGTGCGACGATGTTCACTGTCGCTTCCATATTGCAGATGCAAGCAGGCTGCATCTACGTGGTGACCGATAATCTGGAGACCGGCGAGGCGATGGATTATGAGAAAGACTATGAAAACAAGATCATGGAGATCATCGACATTGCGGTCACGGCAATGGAAAAACTGATCAAAGGGGAAGAATATGAGATATAAGTCGGCAAAACTCGTTAATGAACAGGGGAAGATGTGGCACATCGGTCTGGACGAACACGACTGCGGAAGACACTTCATCCTGCCGGCCGATCCGGGAAGATGCGAGATGGTCGCCGGGCATTTCGATGAGGCGAAGCTCATGGCAGTCTCGCGGGGCAATCCGACCTATACGGGGACTTATCATGATATCCCGGTCTCGGTCATGTGTACCGGGATGGGTGCCATGGCGGTCTCCGTCGCCGTGGAAGAGCTCAAGCATCTGGGCGTCAAAACGATGATCCGGATGGGGACCTGCGGTTCCTTGCAGGCAAATCTGCCGGAGAACTGTTTCGTGATCGCTACCGGTGCCGTGCGGGGAGAAGGAGCGTCGAAAGAATACATCCCTTTGGAATATCCGGCGGTCGCGGATGTCGATGTGGTCTCCGCATTGCGCAGGGCTTGCGAAGAATACGGCGTGAAACCGTATCTGGGCATCGTGCGCAGCCACGATTCCTTCTACATCGAATCTCCGGGTGCTCATGAAGGTTATCTGGAAAGGATCAGGCCGTGGACCGATGCCGGTGTGCTGGCGGTGGAGAATGAGTCCTCCGCTTTGTTTACGGTGGCATCGCTGCTGGGCGGGATCCGCGCGGGAACGATCCTGTTATGCGGAGGCTACCTCGGAAAATCTTACGGGTCGATGTCGACGTCCAATAAGGAAGGTTATCAGGAACGGGTCGATCTTTTAAGCAAGATCACCTTACGGGCGATCGAGATCATCGACGGACTTCCGGATCTTGAAGATATCAGGGAAGAGTAGATGAAGCATATCGATCTGAAGTCGTTTTCGATCCGCTTCCTGATCAGTTTCCTGGCTTCGGTGATCTCAAGTTTCGGGATCGGCTGTTACTACTGCTGCGGACTGGGTACCGATCCGATCTCGGTCTTCGTCGACGGACTTCATGGCCATTACGGTCTTTCTTACGGAACGATCTCCACCATCTGCAACATCATCCAGACGGTCCTGATCTTTCTTTTCATACGGAAACATCTGGGACCGGGGACTCTTTTGGGCGTCTTGACCGGCGGTCCTTTCATCGATCTGTCCGAGACTTTGATGCGCTCGCTTTTTCCGGCCGCTTCCACGCCGTTTTTCCTACGGATCTTCATCCTGCTGCTGGGGCTGGTCACGACAGGGATCGGCTACGGCATGGGCATCGGGGCGGAAATGGGCATCGGCTGTTTCCAGTTTCTGCCGCTGTTCTTAAGCGAAAAGACACCGCTGGAACTGAAGTACACACAGATCATCACCGATGCGCTGTTTTTCATCACCGGTTTCTTCTTGGGCGGCGTGGTCGGTATCGGTTCGATCATTTCCGTCCTGCTGACGGGCTTTTTCCTGGATATCGGATTGAAACGAACGCTTGATATCACCAAGGATCTTTCTCCCTGGTTCAAGTGAAGGGGAAATGTCACTTGTAACTGTGAAAAGAAGGATGTTAAAATTTAAGTAGATATGTGTATATGAAAGACAGAATACATCAGATCCGGTAGTTGAACGTTTTTTGTGTATGCAGATCTCATATTCAAGAAAGAAGGAGAAAAAAATGAAGAAATTTCTTACGTTAGCTCTCGCTCTGCTTCTTACGATGTGCTTATTCGGCTGCGCTAAGAAGGAAGGCGGGAACGAAGGCGGCGAACCTGCGGCAAGTGATGAACATTACGATGTCGTCTTCCTTGCAGACTTAGGTTCCATTTATGATGGCGGCTTCAACGAGCACTCATTCTACGGTATCAAGGACTACTGTGAAGAGAATGGCCTGAAGTACACGTACTTACAGCCTGCAGGTTCCGATGATGCTTCCAGAACGACGATCTTCGAACAGGCAGTCAATCAGATGAGCGCGGATGTCCTTGTTGCAGTCGGCTTCTTATGGGATGCTGCACTGTGCCAGGAAATTCCGAACTATCCGGATGTCAAAGTCATCTTCGTCGATGCCGATGACCTCTACAACATCGACTACAACTACGACGGTGTCGATGATTCCTTGCCTCATCAGGACAACCTGGCGATGATCACATTCGCTGAGCAGGACTGCGGTTACATGGCAGGTTATGCTGTCGTCAAAGACGGTTACAGAAACTTGGCCTTCTTAGGCGGTATGGCTGTTCCGGCAGTCGTCAGATTCGGTTACGGCTTTATCGAAGGTGCAGAGGATGCTGCTGAAGAACTCGGCCTGGCTGAAGGCTCCATCGATATGAAATACTTCTACACCGGTACATTCGATGCTTCTCCGGATATCGTTACGAGAGCTTCCGAATGGTACACCAACGGTACAGAGATCATCTTCTCCTGCGGCGGTACGATCGTCAACTCCGTCATCCAGGCTGCTAAAGACGGTGAAAACAGAAAGATCGTCGGTGTCGATACCGATGAATACTTCACAAGAGCTGCTGACGGTGCCGAGAATGAACCTCTCTTCGTCACTTCCGCTATGAAGGATCTGGAAGTCACGATCTACAGAGCTGTCAAGGCTGCTTACGCCGGCGGTGCTGACTGGACTGCTTACACGAGCCAGGGTCTGATCCGCTTGGGTGCAAAAGAAGACGGTGCTATCCTTGCTCCATACAGAGCTGAAAACTGGAATACTTTCACGGAAGAAGACTACAATGCTGTCAAGCAGCAGGTCATCGCCGTTCATGACTCGCTCCCGACGGAAGTCGACGGTGTCAACGGTGCTCCGGTCGAAGGTGCTTACAAGTACGTCAACGTTACTTACTTCGAACAGTAATATCATCTATCACTGAATTTACAAGGGAGGTGCGTTCACACCTCCCTTGCGTTTATCTGACGAAAGGATAAGTATTATGGAAACTGCGGAAAATATCATTGAATTCCGTCATATAACGAAAAGGTTCCCGGGCATCATCGCCTGCAACGATATCAGCCTAGACATCCGCAAGGGCGAGATCCATGCGCTGTTGGGTGAAAACGGTGCAGGCAAATCTACACTGATGAGCGTTCTTTTCGGCATGTATACGCCGGAAGAGGGAACGATCGCGATCCGCGGCAAGGAGGTCAAGATCACCAATCCGCGTGTCGCAACCGAACTGGGGATCGGTATGGTCCACCAGCACTTCAAACTTGTGCAGAACTACACGGTGCTGCAGAACATCGTTCTGGGCTCCGAAACGCTCAAGGGTCCTTTCCTGGATATGGACAGCTGCCGTAAGAAAGTCGTTGAACTTTCGGAAAAATACGGTCTGGCCGTCGATCCGGATGCCTTGATCGAAAACATCACAGTCGGTCAGCAGCAGCGCTGCGAGATCTTAAAGATGCTCTACAGAGATGCGGAGATCCTGATCTTTGATGAACCGACTGCCGTATTAACACCGCAAGAGATCGATGAACTCATGGAGATCATGAAAGGCCTGGCAAGAGAAGGCCACACGATCCTGTTCATCTCACATAAACTCGAAGAGATCAAACGGGTCTCCGATAGGGTCACCGTCTTAAGAAGAGGAAAACTGGTCAAGACGCTCAATGCCGCCGATACGACGACGACACAGATGGGCGAATTGATGGTCGGCAGGGAAGTCTCCTTCCATGTCGAAAAGAAGCCGGCGGATCCGAAAGAGGAAGTCTTGAAGGTCGAACATCTCACGATGATCAACGATGAGACCAAGAAAAAGGTCGTCAATGATGTCTCTTTCTCCGTAAGGAAGGGCGAGATCCTGGCGATCGCCGGTATCGACGGCAACGGCCAGTCCGAACTGATCTACGGCCTGACCGGCATCATGCCGATCGATGAAGGCAAGATCACGATCAACGGCGAGGATTATACCAAAAAGTCGATCCGCGAACGGAACCTGATCATGTCTCATGTTCCGGAAGACCGTCACAAATACGGTCTGATCCTGGACTATCCGCTGTCTTACAATCTGGCTTTGAAGAACTACTTCAAGCCGGACTTCGTATCCAAACTGGGATTCTTGAAATTCAATAAATTCGACAGCTATGCCGATGAACTGATCGATCGTTTCGATATCCGTTCCGGTCAGGGCAAGACGACCATGGCCAGATCGATGTCCGGCGGCAACCAGCAAAAAGCGATCGTCGCCAGAGAGATCGATCAGAATGCCGATGTCCTGGTGGCAGTCCAGCCGACCAGAGGTCTTGACGTCGGTGCGATCGAATTCATCCATAAACAGCTGGTCGAACAAAGAGACAAAGGCAAGGCAGTCTTGCTGATGTCGTTCGAACTTGATGAGGTCATGGATGTTGCCGACCGTGTGATCGTCATGTTTGAAGGCGAGATCATGGGTGACCTCGATCCGAAGAAAGTCTCGGTCGAGGAGATGGGCTTGTACATGGCCGGTGTCAAGAGAGAGGAGAAACACGCATGACTGTGAAAGCGAAAAAGAGATTCGATATCTCATCTCATACTTCTCTTCTGTCTTCCCTGGTCGCGATCGTCGGCGGTCTGGTCATTGCGTTCGTCGTTCTGATGCTGACCAATCCTTCCAAAGGCTTCTCGGCATTCACGACACTGATCACCGGCGGTTTCCAGCTGGGCGGTCTTAAGAATTTAGGTACATTGTTCTATTTTGCGACGCCGATCCTTTGTACCGGCGTTGCGATGTGCGTCGCTTTCCAGGCCGGTATCTTCAATATCGGCGGTCCCGGCCAGTATTCGGTCGGTGCTCTGGCAGCGATCCTGACATCCTTATATTTCTCCAAGGACTTGCCGGCACCGCTGACCTGGATCGTTCCTTTGATCGTTGCGACCTTGGCCGGTGCTGCCTGGGCCTTGATCCCCGGCATCTTAAAAGCGTATTTCAACGTCAACGTCGTCATCGGTACCATCATGTTCAACTACATCGAGATGTATTACATGATGCACTGGATCAACGAATACTGCTACGATGCGATGAAAGGCCAGACAAGAGCCATCCCGGCACAGTGCAAACTTCCGCAGGCATTCATGCCGGCTATCACGCAGAACAAGACGGCTGATATCGGCATCCTGATCGCGATCCTGATCGCTATCATCGCCTGGGTCATCCTGGAGAAGACGCAGCTTGGTTATGAACTCAAAGCCTGCGGCAAGAACGCGGAAGCTTCCCGTTATGCCGGTATCAGGTCCAAACAGAACATCATGATCTCGATCTTGCTGTCCGGTGCCCTTTGCGGTCTGGGCGGCGGTCTGACTCACCTTTCCGCATCGGGAACCTACATCACGATGAAGGAACAGCTGGCAGCCGAGGGCTTCAACGGCATCGCTGTCTGCTGTCTGGCGAACAACTCGCCGTTAGGTGCGATCTTAGGTGCACTGTTCCTTGCTTTCTTAACTGTCGGCGGCAACTATATGCAGATTTTCGGTTTCCAAAGAGAGATCGTTTCCGTCATCACTTCCGTCATTATCTACTTTGCGGCATTCTCTCTGTTCCTGAAACAGA
Source organism: Erysipelotrichaceae bacterium (assembly GCA_024684175.1). The sequence goes on along the minus strand of JAIKXJ010000054.1, from coordinate 15,094 downwards.
TGCTGGAAAAGATGCTGATGAGACAGAAGACCGAGATCAACAAGGTCACGGGAGAGGAGCTCAAATAGTATGGAAATGTTATATTTTATCGCACGCTATTTCATGTATTTCTTCATTCCGCTCCTGGTCGTTTCCACCAGCGGCATGTTCTCCGAGCGAAGCGGTGTCATCCACATGGGTCTGGATTCCGTCATGGTCTGGTCCTGCATGTGGGGCGTGCTTTGCCTGCAGTGGCTTGACGGTGTCGTCGCAGGTCAGCTGCGTCTGTTGATCGCTTTGCTGTTTGCCGGTGTCATGGGTGTCTTGCTGACGCTCTTGCTGGCGGTGGCATCCGTCAATCTGAATGCCGACCAGACGATCGTCGGTATGGCTTTGAACACGTTTGCTCCGGCTTTCTGCATCTTCTTTGCCAGAGTTCTGCAGAACGGTTCGGAACATCTTTCCATCCGCAATGATTTCCTGATCGAGCGGATCCCGATCCTGGCCGATATCCCGATCTTAGGCCCAATGTTTTTCACCAGGACCTATATCACCAATTTCATCGGTATCGCCATCTTCGTCGTTTCCGCGATCGTTCTCAACAGGACAAGGTTCGGCCTTCGCATGTGCGCTTGCGGTGAGAATCCGCAGGCTGCCGAATCCCTGGGCGTCAACGTACAGAAGTATAGATATGCCGCTTTGATCATCGCCGGTTTTATCGGCGGCATGGGCGGCCTGATGTACATCCTGCCGGTCGCGACACACTATTCGCAGACCGTCGGCGGCTACGGTTATCTGGCGATGTCCGTCCTGATCTTCGGTCAGTGGCGTTCCATCCCTCTGCTTGGTGCGGCGGCCTTCTTCGCATTCTGCAAGACGATCGCCAATGCTTATTCCGGCATCCCGCTTCTCAACAATCTGGGACTTCCGGCAGCCTTCTACAAGAGCTTGCCGTTCATCGTCACTTTGATCGCACTGGCCATCACGTCGAAACACGACCATGCGCCGAAGGCGTCCGGCCAGCCTTACGACAAGTCGATGCGCTGATCTTTCTGTAAGATCCATTCTGAAAAGCCGGATCATCCGGCTTTTCTTTGTATGTTCCATTGAGGTATGAATATATGAAAAAGAAAAGATTTTCCGTCTGGAAACTGATTTTAGGCATATTGGTCTTCTTTTTACTGGTCTGCGCAGGCGGGATCTTCTATATCTATCAGAAGGTCAACGATATCGCAAAGTATCAGGATAAGTTCACCTATGACTATCCGACGAAGATGAAAGAGGATGAAGGCCGTGAATTCAAGGACTGTATCTATTACGACCGGGAGAAGATGGTCTTTGAATATGAAGTTCCGGCTTACTATCTCTATACGGTCATCAACGAAGGATCGATGGGGGATATCCTTTCTCTGCCTGAGGAGCTTGAGATCGGAAAGATCGGCATCGAGCCGCGTTTTGAGGATAAGAAAGTCGATATCTATCTCTCGCTGAAATTCCGCAATCTGATCAATACCTGTCTGAAGATCGAAACGGACCTGCAGCTTTCGGAAGACGAAAAACAGGTCGAGCTTGCCTTCAGGGACTTTTTCGTGATCGATGACAAGGTCACGGACTACGTCAGAAAAAATATCGAGCTCAAGCCGGGCACGGTCCTGTTCACCCATAAGTTCCCGGTCCATGTCCCGTATTACCGGATGCCGGATTACCGTCCTGCTTACATTTTCGATCTGGGTTTTGACGGGGAGAAGATCCTGGCGAAATACGATATCGCTTCGGCGATCAAAGAGTATCTGGCGGAAACGGAATATCATGAGGATCCTTTTGACGTCTGCATGGAAAAGATCGACCTGGAAGTGCGGATGAACGGCATAGCTCACAGCCCTTATTAGAATGTATAATAGGGATTATAAACTGAGGTGATGAATTATGAAAACACTGGTCGCTTATTTCTCTCATATCGGAGAGAACCTGCAAAACAACGAGATCGTTGAACTGAAAAAAGGCAATACGGAGGTCGTCGCGGAAAAGATCGCTGCTTTGACCGGCGCGGATCTTTACAAGATCGAAGAAGACGAAGCGTATCCTTTCAAATACGAAGACTGTCTCAGAAGAGCGAGAAGAGAAGATGAGAACAACGAACATCCGGCCATGAAGGGCGGTGTCCGTCTGAATATGGATGACTATGATCAGATCTACATCGGTTTCCCGATCTGGTACCGCACCTATCCGCGGGTCGTCGCCACCTTCCTGGAGACTTATGATTTTTCCGGAAAGACCGTCTATCCGTTCTGTACCAACGACGAGGGTACGTTCGGCATTTCTTTATTGGAGATGCAAGGTGTTTTGAAAGGTGCCGAGATCACGGACGGCTTGGCAATCCGCGGAGTCGATGTCAATGATTCCGATGGCCGCATCCGTTCTTTTGTCGGGCTCTTATGAGAAGGAAAGACGCCGTTTTACTCAACGATCCCGATCCGTTTCACTCGATCGTTCCTTATGTCATGCCAAAGCGCACGGAAGCGGAAGTTTCAACGAACGTGAGCTTTGACATCACGGAACTGCTGGATTTCATCAAGAAACATAACGAAGAATACGGGACGCAGTACAAGCTTTTCCATTGTATCTGTATGGCGGTCGCCAAGACGATCTATCACCGTCCCAAGATGAATGTCTTCGTCGCCGGAAGAAAATTCTGGCAAAGAAATGACATCACTTTGTCGTTCGTTGCCAAGCAGAAGTTCGCCGATGAAGCTCTGGAAACGCTGATGACGCTCAAAGTCACACCGGACATGGATCTCGATCAGGTCTCTAAGATCATCCTGGGGGATGTGAAAAAGGCCAGGAGCTCCGGGCCCAGTTCGCTGGACAAAACGATGGAGATCGTCGGCAAACTGCCCAGATTCATTCTGGAGATCTTCTTCTATATCCTTTCGCGGATGGAATACCACGGTATCTATCCGGAGGATCTGGCCAAGGGCGATCCCAATTATACGACTTGCCTGCTGTCCAACCTCGGTTCGATCGGCGCCGACAACTGTTATCATCACCTGTCCAATTTCGGGACCAATTCGATGATGGGAACGATCGGCACGATGTACAAAGAAGATGGCAGAGACAAAGTGGATATGACGATCACATTGGATGAAAGGATCGCCGACGGATTCTACTTCGCCAAGTCATTGAAACTGCTGAAATACATCCTGGAACATCCCGACATGCTTACAAGTAAGGTCGCCGATCCCGTTCCGGAAGAGATCGCAAGATAGGAGCCGTGAAAACGGCTTTTCTTATTGGATTTTTGATGGTCTGTCAAAGAGAATATCCGATATAATGAAAGAGGTTACATTTAAGGAGATCTTGTATCATATGACAAAAATCGAAAAAGAAAAGCGTGAGCTGGAGCGTCTGGAGAAGGCTGAAACTTTTCACAACCACAAGCACTATTTTGCGATCCTGATCGTCGTCCTGTCCATCGTCTACATCGTCGATGAGCTGGCTTCTTCCGTAAGGAGCGTCGTCGAAGTCCAGACGATCCGCGATCTGTTCAATGTCGTCTATCCTTCCACGGATTACGATAAGGCGACGGCGACTTTAGGTTTCGTTACGATGGCGGGTTATCTGTCCTATCTGATCTCGCCGTTCTATAAGTCTCTGGCTGACCGCTGGGGCAGAAAACCGTTTTTGATCATCAACACTCTGGGTATGGGCGTCGGCATGTTGCTGTGCATCATCTCGAAGTCCGTTGCCGTCTACATCATCGGTACGGTCGTTCTGACGTTCTTCACGCCGAACGATGTTCAGGTCATCTATATCATGGAATGCGCACCGAAAGAACACCGTGCGAAGCTCTGCTCGATCACCAAGGGTCTGGCACTGATCTCGGTCTCTTCTTTAGGTCTGTTCGTCAAGCTTTTCGTCAACGATGCCGTTCCGAGCACCTGGCGCAATGTCTTCATCATTCCGATCATCCTGGCTTTCGTCATCGGTCTGGCGGCGATCTATTTCGTCTCCGAGACGCCGGTCTTCACGCAACGCCGTCTGAAATATCTCAGAAGCAGCGAAGAGGAAAGGATCGAAGCGATCAAGGAAGAACGCGCTGCCGAAGAAAAGGAAAGAGAAAAGGCTGTTTCCGTCTGGGATGCCTTCCGTTATATCCTGGGTCATAAGCAGACAAGAGCCATCGCTCTGGTGGCGTTGCTGATGATGTTCTCGACCGGTTACACCGGCAAGTATCAGCCGATGCTGGAAGCGGGAAAATACAACGGTGTCATGACGACCGATGCGATCAACGTCGTTTTGATGTTCTATCCGGTCATCAACGGTATCTTCACGATCATCGGCGGTTTCATCACCGATGCGCTCGGCCGTAAGAAGTCCGCACTGATCTTAGGTCTGTGGGCAGCTTTGGGCTTAGGCGTTTTCGCTTTCGGCTGCTTACGTCCGCTGAATCCCTGGATCATGGGTCTGGCATACGGCATTTCGATCGCCGGTCTGTGGTCGATCTCCGATATGATCTTCTTCGTCATCACTTCCGAATCCACTCCGACCCAGATGCGTGCTTCCGTCGTCGGCTCCATGCAGCTGATCGGTATGTTCGGTGTCGGTTTCAATATGGTCTATAACAATGTCGTCACGATGATCGCCGGTTCCACGAATCTTCCGGTCGTCCTGACGGTCGCGTATCTTCCTTTGATGGCGATCGCCCTCCTCGTCATGATGCTGCGTGTCAAAGAGACCAAAGGTGTCGATCTGGAAAATGTCCAGGTAGATTAAGATGTTCTGGGTCTTATTGGTACTTGTCATCCTGCTGCTGCTGGGACTGGCGGCGGGATTCTATATCTTCAATTCGGTCTTTCTTTACAATGACCAGAACAAAGGTGACACGACTTCCGCACTGGATCCCGAATCGATCGATGCACCGACCGACCTGATGCGTCCGACCGCCAGGCGTTACTATGCTTTTAGAGCACCGCTCATTGAAAAGTTCGATCAGCTGAAATTCAAGGAGCTTTCGATCCTTTCGTTCGACGATCTGAGGCTCTACGGCTATCTGATCGAAGGCGATCCCAAGGAAGTAGTGATCTGTGTCCACGGCTATAAATCTTCGATGCAGGAAGACTTTGCGGACCGTGTCAATATCTATCTGAAACGGGGTTCAACGGTGCTTTTGCTCAACGACCGCGCACACGGCAAGTCGGAAGGCAAGTATCTGGGTTTCTCCGAGCATGATAAAAGGGATGTTGCCAAATGGGTCGATCTGATCAACGAGATGTATGATGAGCCGAAGATCTACCTGCACGGCGTCTCCATGGGCGGAGCGACCGTCATCCATTGCGCAAATTCGAAATTGAAGAATGTCGCGGGCATCATCGATGACTGCGGTTTCGATTCGATCATCAATATATCCAAATATCTGATCAAGGATGTCTATCATCTGCCGTATTTTCCTTTCGGCTATCTGGCTTGGTTCTGGTCGATGATCATCACCGGCGTCAGTTTCAACACATCGATGGGGGAAGACTGCGTCGCTCATACCGATGTTCCGATCTTGTTCATCCACGGCAAGGAGGATCATTTTGTGCCGTGTATCATGTCGCAAAAGATGTATGCAGCCTGTGTCTCGCCGAAGGAACTTCATATCATCGAAGGCTGCGGCCATGCGGCAGCTTATATGATGGCGACCGAAGAATATGAAGAAGCCGTCAACCGTCTGATGGACGGAGGATTCAAATGAGATATTTAGGTGTCGATTACTATCCTGAACAGTGGGGAATGGAACTTGTCGATCAGGATCTGAGCGACATCGTTTCTCTTGGCGCGAACCTGATCCGCATCGGTGATTTCGCCTGGGACAGATTTGAACCAACAGAAGGAGAATATGACTTCTCCTTCTTTGATGAGGTCATCGCCAAGGCTGAAAAGCACAGGCTCAAGGTCATGATGTGCGTGCCGACCGCAACGATGCCCTCATGGCTTTACGAACGTTATCCCGAAGTCATGAATGTCGATGAAAAAGGCTACGCACAGCCTTACGGGGCAAGAAGAGGCTGCTGTTACGGCAACGAACTGTATATCAGGAAAGCGGTCAGCCTGGCGGAAAAACTGGCGGAGCATTATAAGGATTGCGAGACCATCGTCGCCTGGCAGGTCGACAATGAGATTGGCCATGAAGGATCCGATGTCTGTTTCTGCAAAAACTGTGAAAAAAGATTCGTTTCTTATCTGAGAGAAAAGTATAAAGACATCGATGAACTCAACCGGCGCTGGGGCACGGCTTTCTGGAGTCAGACCTACGGTGATTTCAAACAGATCCCGCTTCCCCGTCCCGGCTTCACACCGCACAATCCGTCTCTGCGTCTGGAATATGCCAGGTTCCGCGATCAGGTCGCTGCCGATTACATCAAAGCATTGGTCGATGCGGTGAAACGCTTTGATCAGAAACATCCGGTCACGCACGACTTTGAAGGCGGCATCATCAACAAATCCTTCTCGCCGTTCCATGCGGCAGAGGCTCTGGACTTCGTCTCCTACAACAACTACCCGGTCTGGGGCGGTCAGAAAGCACCGTTAAGCGAAGCGGAACTGGCTTTCAGCGTGGATTTTGCCCGGGGATTCAAAGGTGAAAAGTTTTGGGTCACCGAGTCCATCATGGGCCAGCAGGGACACAACGATATCGGTTATGCGCCGAAACCCGGCGAAGCGGAGAATTGGGCTTTATCGTCTCTTGATCAGGGCGTGGAAAGTCTGATCTTCTTCCGTTACCGCGGTTTTACCAAGGGTGCCGAGCAGTTCTGTTTCGGGATCCTGGACGCCGACAATCAGAAGCGGCGCAAATATTTCGAGACGATGGACTTCTTCAAGAAGGCAAAGCTGAAACCGGTCGTCGAACCGAAGGGTGAAGTATGCATCGTTTACGATTATGATTCCAAATCTTCGATGTCCATTCAGAGACAGTCGGATGTCTTCTCTTACGAGAAGGAATGCATCAAGTTCTATACGCAGTTTTATAAGCGCGGGACGGTCTGTGACATCGTCGATTCCTCCCGTGATCTTTCCGGATACAAGATCGCCGTCCTTCCTTACATGATCATCATGTCCGACGCTTTTAAAAAGAGACTCAAGGACTATGCAGCAAACGGCGGCATCGTCATCCTGACGCCGCGCAGCGCCTGGAAAGATACCGACAACAATCTGATCTTCGGCAAGCGGATGCCGGTGGATCTTGACGATCTGTGCGGCTGCGTGATCGAAGAACACGAATCCCTCCTGCAGGGGCAGAGCGCTCCTTGCGAATATCGGGGAAAAGAGGGCCGCGGCAGTGTCTTCGAAGAGCTGCTCAAGCTCACAGGCGGAGATATGCTGGTATCATGGAAGGACAATCCCTACGGCGCTTATGCGGCAGCCGTTGAACATCGCTATGGCAAAGGATGGTCATATTACCTGGGGACTTCCTTTGACGAAGATACCTTGACGGCACTGTTCGATCACATACTCGAGAAGCTCGGCTGAGGGCTTCTTTTCAATAAAGCTTTGACTATAATAAAGGCAGGAGAATCTTATGTTTAAAAATATCACCGAAGCAAAACGATTTATCAAAGATAACGATGTCCGTTTCATCGACCTGAAACTCGTCGATCTGCGCGGACGTTTCCGTCATCTGTCCATACCGGCGGAAAGGCTCAACGAACAGCTGATGGAAGAGGGCATCGGTTTCGATGCCTCGAACTACGGCTATGCCAGAGTGGAGAAATCCGACATGGTCTTCTATCCCGATCTGGAGAGCGCTTATCTTGAACCATTCGCCAAAGCAAAGACCATTTCGATGATGGCCAATGTCTATTGCATCGGCAAGACCAATTATCGTTTCGAACAGTATCCCCGCAACGTCATCAAAGCTGCCGTCGATCTGATGAAAGAAGAAGGCGTCGCCGATGAGATGATCATCGGTCCGGAATATGAATTTTCCGTTTTTGATGCCATGGAGTATAAGGTCTCCCCGAATGAAGTGTCGGAGAAGCTGATGAGTTTCGAATCCGAATGGTCTTCGGCAAAAGAAGGCAGCGACGGCTATCATACGCTTCCGAAAGGCGGCTATCACTATGACTTGCCAAGCGACATCAACTTCGATCTGCGCAATGAGATCTGCGAGAAGATGAAAGACTGCGGCATCAAGGTGAAGTATCATCACCACGAAGTGGGCGGCAGCGGACAGATGGAGATCGAAGTGGAACTTGCCGAAGTCTGCAAGCTGGCCGATCAGACGATGTTGAGCAAGTATCTGATCAGAAATACCGCCAAGGCTTTGAACAAGACGGCGACGTTCATGCCCAAGCCGATCGCCGGTGAGGCGGGCAACGGCATGCATGTACATATGATCCTAAGAAAAGACGGAAAGAACGTCTTCTATGAGAAGGGCAAGTATGCCGACTTATCGCAAACGGCGATGTATTTCATCGGCGGTCTGCTCAAACACATCGCATCCTTGTGTGCATTGACCGATCCGTCCACCAATTCCTACCGCCGTCTGGTCCCGGGCTTCGAAGCACCGGTCACGGTCGGCTATGCCAGTGCCAACCGCAGTGCGGTCATCCGCATCCCGTCGTATGCCAAGAGTGAAGATGTCGTCCGTTTCGAACTGCGCAATCCCGATGCCACATGCAACCCGTATTTCGCTTATGCGGCGATCCTGATGGCGGGACTGGACGGTATCCGCAACAAGATCGACCCGAAGGATCATAACTGGGGTCCGTTCGATTTTAATCTTTATTCGCTTTCCGCCGAAGAAAAGGCGAAGCTCGAACATCTGCCGGCTTCTTTGGGCGAAGCGATCGAAGCTCTCAAAAAGGATCATGGTTATCTGCTTCAAGGCGGCGTCTTCAGCGAAGAACTGCTCAACAACTGGATCAAGGCGATCGAAAAGGAACACGATGAGATCGAGAAGGTCCCACATCCGGCAGAATTCCGTCTTTACTACGATCTGTGAAAATGCAATCGTTTCAAGAATTGTTATAATAAATAAGTATTTATTTTTTCGGAGGAACAGATTATGGAACGTGAACGTCCTGTATTTCCAAAACGAGCCGTCGTTACCGGCGGTATGCCTTACGGCAATAAAACACTTCACTTCGGTCATGTCGGCGGCATGTTCGTCCATGCCGATGTCTTTGCGCGTTTTTTGAGAGACCGCATCGGCAAAGACAATGTCGTCTTCGTTTCCGGCACCGACTGCTACGGTTCGCCGATCGCCGAAGGCTACCGCAAGAAGGTCGAGAGCGAAGGTTACCGGGGAAGCATCGAGGATTACGTCAACGACAACCATATAGCCCAGGAAAAGACCTTGAGAGACTACAAGATCTCGCTGGATCTTTTCGGTGCATCGGGGCTCGGCGATACGAAGCTGGCTCATCAGGAGGAGACCGACGAATTCATTCGGACTCTGTATAAGAACGGCTGGCTGGAGAAGCTGGTCACCAAGCAGTTCTATGACACCAAATACCAGTGCTTCCTCAACGGCCGTCAGGTCATCGGCAAATGTCCGATCGAACACTGTCAGTCAGAGAAGGCGTATGCGGATGAGTGCGATCTCGGCCACCAGTACATGCCGGAAGAACTCATCGATCCCAAATCCACGTTATCCGGCGAGACACCGGAGATGCGCGATGTCACCAACTGGTATTTCAAGCTGACGGAATTCAATGATCTTCTGAAAGAATACGTCGAAGATATCAAGAAGAAAAAGAACGTGCGCAAGATCGTTTCCGAAACGATGGAAGAATCTTTAGGCGCACCGGTCATCTATATCCAGGAGAAGTTCCTGGAACAGTACAAGGCGATCGAAGATCAGCTGCCCGAACATGTCAACTCCGATCTTGAGAATATCAAGGGCTCTTTCGTCGTCACTTTCGACAAACTCGAACTGCGTGAAAAGGCCTGCCCGATCCTGACGGCCGCCAACATCCACTACCGTACCGGCAAGACGCTTGTGCCGTTAAGACTGACCGGCAACATCGAATGGGGCGTCAAAGCACCGAAACTGGAAGATGAGGAAGACCTCACCGTCTGGGTATGGCCGGAAAGCCTTTGGGCGCCGATCTCCTTTACCAAAGCATATTTCAAACGTATCGGCAGACCCGATGACGAATGGAAGAAATACTGGTGCGACAAGGAAGCCAATGTTTATCAGTTCATCGGTCAGGACAACATCTATTTCTACGGTGTCGCCCAGATGCCGCTGTGGATGGCACAGCAGGGACCGAAGGATCTGACCATCCATCCGAAAGACGGAGACCTGCAGCTGACGACACTGGTCGCCAATCACCACATCCTGTTCCTGGACAAGAAGGCTTCTTCTTCCGGTTCGATCAAACCGCCGATGGCTGCCGATCTGCTCGACTACTATACGGCCGATCAGCTCAGAGCGCATTTCATCTCGCTGGCTTTGGGAAACAAGTCAGTCAGTTTCATGCCGCAGCCGCTGAATCCGGAAGCCAACACCAATGAACCGGATCCGGTCCTGGCACAGGGCAATCTGTATACCAACGTCTTCAACCGTCTGGTCCGCGGCTGTTTCTATACGGCACAGAAGTACTTCGACGGCAAGCTGCCGTACGGAGAAGTCAGTGAACAGTATAAGCAGATCGCCGAGCGCACGATCCTGAATTATGAAAGCCACATGTACCGTTTCGAGCTTCATCAGGTGATGAACGACCTCGATTCCTATATCCGCAACGCTTCCAAGTTCTGGTCCAAAAACTCGACCAACGAAGAAAACATCGCTCAGACTTTGATCGATGCCTTCTACATGGTCAGAGTGGCGGCGGTCTTGTCTCATCCGGTCGTACCGGACGGCTGTGAGAAGATCTGCGATTACCTGAACGTCGATCCTGAAAAGTTCTTCAGCTGGGATCATATCTTCGAAGATCTTTATGATCTGATCGATGACAAGGAAGACCATCAGTTAAAGACACTGAAGGAGAAAGAAGACTTCTATGTCAAACATCCAAGTCAGTTTAAATAAGACGAAAAAGGAGATCGAATCGGTCGGGATCACCGACAATATCGCTTTGTCGGAAGACGAAGAAAGCATCGTGATCATCGATCAGGTAAAGATCCCCAATTCTCTGGAATACAAAAAGATCTCCGATCTGGAGTCGGCTTATCAGGCGATCAAAAAACTGGAAGTCCGCGGTGCTCCGGCGATCGGCATCTTTGCCGGCTATACGATGTATATGCTGGCAAGAAAGAACAAAGACCTTTCTTATGAAGATTTCCTGGCCCGTTTCAAGGCGGACAAGGAGTATCTCAATTCCTCCCGTCCGACCGCTGTCAATCTTTCCTGGGCGCTGACCAGGATGGAAAAAGTCGTGACGGAACATCGGGAAGAAGGTGTTCCTGCCATCGTGGAACGGCTGAAGGGAGAAGCACTTGCCATTCATAACGAAGACATCGAGATGTGTCTGAAGATCTGTGAATACGGCCTTTCCCTGCTGAAAAACGGCGACGGCGTCCTGACACATTGCAACGCCGGCCCGCTGGCGACTTCCTACGGCACGGCACAGGGTCCTTTCCTTTTGGCAAAGGCAAGAGGCATCAACATCCGCGTCTTTGCGGATGAGACCAGACCGCTGCTGCAGGGAGCGAGACTGACATCGTTCGAATTATCGCGTGCCGGTGTCGATGTGACGCTGATCTGCGACAACATGGCTTCGATCGTCATGAAAAACGGCTGGGTCGATGCCTGTTTCGTCGGCTGTGACCGCATCGCGGCCAACGGTGATGTTGCCAACAAGATCGGCACCTCCGGCGTGGCGATCCTGGCGAAACACTACGGCATCCCGGTCTATTCCTTAGGTCCGACATCGACGATCGATATGAACTGTCCGGACGGCGATCATATCCGGATCGAACTTCGGGATCCCGATGAGATCCGGACCATGTGGTATGAAAAGCCGATGGCTCCGGCCGATGTGAAATGTTACAATCCGTCGTTCGATGTGACGGACCATTCCCTGTTAAGCGGCATCGTGACGGAAAAAGGCATCATCTATCCGCCGTTCGATGTGAATCTGAAAAGACTGTTCGATGAGGATCATTAGATTAACGATCTTTTATACATTGCAGATGACCTGGGGCATCATTCAGAATGTCCTGGGTTTTTTGGTTTGGCTCTATGTCCTTCTGACCGGTCCGAAAGAAAAACGCCGCTTCTTTTACGGCGCCCTGGTCACCAGGTGGAACTTACCCTCGTCGATGTCCTTAGGTATGTTTCTGTTTCTGGGAACGGATGATGAGTGCGTGATCGTTCATGAATACGGTCATTCCATACAGTCCCTGATCCTGGGGCCGTTCTATCTTCCGATCATCGGTATCCCTTCATTGGTCTGGGCGAATACACCGCATTTTGTCCGAAGCAGAAAAAAAGGAAGATATCGCTATACTTCCTTTTATCCGGAAAGATGGGCGAACCATCTTGGCAGACGCTTCACCGGCAAAAAGCCGATCACGTATTGAGGATATAGGCGATCCCTTTGGCCAGACGCCCTTCGGGATCTTTGAAGTGATTTCCTTCATTCATCTCATAAAAGACATCGAATTCTTTTCCAAGCTCATCACTGAGCGTCTGAGTCATTTCTCCGACGGCAGCCATGAGCTTGTTTTTGGTATGGCTTTCCTGATCGCCCAGAGAGAAGTAGATCTGTTTTACATTGCAAGAGATCGTGTGTTCTTTCGTGTATGTGAGAAGACCGGGATACCAAAGCGATCCGGAAGCACTGACGGCTTTGGTAAAACGGTCGGTCTGATAGAGGGTATATAGGGCAAAGAGTCCGGCCAGGGAATAACCGGCGATCGCATAGTAAGAAGCATTTATTTCTTTTTTATCCAGCTCTATTTCTGCTGAAGGCAGGATATCGTTCAAAAGCTTTGACAGATGAAGATCCGCATTGCCGGCAAAGGGCTTGCTTCCTTTGAAGACCGGCTCGCAGGGCCAGGGGCTCAGATCATCGTTCCAATTGTTTACAGGAGCACAGACCAAAACGAAGTTCCGATCGCAGACCGAATTTAAAGCATCAAATAATTCTTTCGCCTCTTTTCCTTCGGTATTGACGGTCACGAAAGGGACGTTCGATCCTTCTTGTGCGGAGATGAAGATCTGTACATCCTCGTTCTGCAGCATCTGTTTCATCGGGTCTCCTGCATGAAGATGATCTGTTTGTAGTAATCGACGGCAAGCGGGAGGGTATCGATGTTGAGGTTCTCATCGATGGCGTGCATCTTGGAGAGCTGATCTTTGGAGACATTGACCGGTTCAAAACGGACACAGGCATCGACATACTTGTCCCAGAATCTGGAGTCCGTACCGCCGGTCACCACATACGGCAGGACACAGACACCGGGGAAGATCGTCTCGATGGCTTTTTTGGCCATTTGGAACTGCGGACCGTCGAGGTCCAAGGAACCGGACGGATCGGAACAGTTGACTTCTTCGACTTCCAGATCGTATTTCTTTGCGATCTGCCGCACTTTGGCGATGGATGCTTCTCTTCCTTCAAACGGAATGAAGCGCAGGTTGGCGCAGACCCAGGCTTCCTGCGGGATGACATTGTAGGCATCGGAACCTTTCTGCATGGTGAAGCACATCGTCGTCTGTAACATGGCCGCCCCTTGCGGCGAGATGGCGGGCATGACTTTCTTTAAGATCGGTTTGAACAGCCACAGATTGTGGAAGACCATCTTCAAAGGAAAACTCTCGCAGTACGGTGCCAGGTTCTCCAACATGCCTTCGACGGCCGGAGTGAAGCGGACTTCAAAAGGCGACTTGCGTTCGATCTCGGCTTCAAATTTCGCCAGTCTTGCGATCGGTGTGTTTTTGCCCGGAGAGGAGGAATGACCGCCGTTGCCTTTGGCGGTGATCCGGATGTCGCCGTAGCCTTTTTCAAAGATGCCTACGACGGCGAAATTGCCTTTGACACCGGAGATCGGGTCTTCCGTGATCGTACCGCCTTCATCGCAGACCATGAACGGACGGATCTTACGGTCGGTGAACCATTTCACGAGTTTGGATGCCCCGTCACCGCCGATCTCTTCGGTACAGCTGGAGCCCAGGTAGATGTCACATTCCGGTTCGTAGCCTTCTTTGATCAGTTCTTCGGCCGCCTGATAGAAGGAGAAGACACCGCATTTGACATCGAAGCTGCCGCGGCCGTGGATCTTGCCGTCGACGATCTTTCCTTCAAACGGCGGATAGGTCCATTCGCCTTCGGCCGGCACGACATCAAGATGCGAGATCAGGACGATCGGCTGTTTCTCGGAATGTCTGCCTTTATAGCGGACCAGCAGGTTGCCGTCGATATCGTACTTTTCACAATGCGCAAATACATTGGGGAAAAGATCTTCCATCACTTTATGCAGTTGACGGAAGAGTTCGGGATCAGGCTTATCACGGTAGGAGACGGTCTTCACCTGTATCATTTTCTGCAGTTTCAAAGCGTAATCGTTGGAACGCTTCTCATCCGTAGATCCGTGATAGACGGATGTCTTTTTTTCCAACATCAGTGTGCGGACCAGCGCAACAGCCAAAAGGATCAGTAAGATGATGATCAATGCCAAGATGAACTTCATAGGAACACCTCTCTTTGATTCCATTATAAAGTCTGTTCGGATCGATTTGAAATTGAGGAATAAAAATGATAAGATACTTATGCTGTCCATGTAGCTCAGTTGGATAGAGCATCCGCCTTCTAAGCGGACGGTCGGGAGTTCGAGTCTCTCCATGGACGCCAGTAAGTTGATAAAACGCCTTGAATAGGGCGTTTTTTTTAAATCTTATGGGTTTTTAGTTAATTACTTCACACTTGCTTCACACTTTTTGATGTTGTAAGAAGGCCTTATGAAGAAGGTAAAAGATAATAAAGTCAAGGCTGAAAGAACAAAATATACAGGTGTTCAGAAGTGTACCATCAATGGCGAAGTCTATTATCGCGGACGAGTTAAGTTTGCCGGCAAAGATTACTATACCGATAAGTGTTCAATCGCAAGGGATGCAGTCAAACTGAGAGAACAGCTTAAAGCTGACCTTCAAGAACAAAAGGCAACAAATCAGCCGATACAGACAGTT
>JAIKXJ010000051.1 GCA_024684175.1 Erysipelotrichaceae bacterium | reverse complement strand
TAGTCATCGCCAATTCCATGCTCTATCATGTCCCTGATCTGGGAAAAGGGATCGGTGAAGTAAGAAGAGTACTTAAGAATAATGGCGTATTCTATTGTGCAACTTATGGAGAACACAACTTTACTGACGTTCTGGCAGATTGGTTTGAGTTTGACGGCGGATCATTCAAACCAAATCACAATTTCACCCTGCAAAACGGAGAGCGGATACTAAAAACAGCTTTTGCGGATGTAGAGACCAGATTTTATGAGGATTCTTTGCGCATAAGCAATATTAATGATCTGGTCGATTATCTCCGGAGCCTAGTATCTCTTAAGGCGATCAACGATTTACCAACCGATAGGATTTATGAAATCCTTTCTTCGCATTCATGTAACGGGATAGTCGAGTTACCGAAAGAGTATGGCATGTTCATTTGCAGATGATCAGCCCCGGTTTATCTATCTGATAAATCATGAAAAAAGTACGGAAAATACCGTACTTTTTATTTTTTATGGTCCCCAGAGTCGGGGTCGAACCGACACGGATTTCTCCTCACGATTTTGAGTCGTGCGCGTCTGCCAATTCCGCCATCCGGGGATACTTCATTATTCTAACACAAAAAATCTGTGTTTGATAAAATAATGTTTGAATGGAACTAAAAGAACTGAAACTGACGGAAAAGCGCAAAGAGATATGTCAAAGATTATCTCTTTTTAACAGCGATGACATTCTGAATTATTATCCGTTCCGTTATGAGATGTATGATGCAACGCCATATAGGGAATTCAGGGAAGGTAGCCAGGTCTGTTTCGTCGGTGAACTGGTCTCTTATCCCAGCACTTTCCGCAAGGGGAAGCTTTCGACCAGCCGTTTCAAAGTCTTGTACGAAGAAGAGATCCTGACCGTGACCATCTTCAACCGGCCGTGGATCCGCAATCTGAAGATGAATGAGACATTGACTGTCTTGGGCAGGTATGACGGCAATAACAAAGTCACGGCTTCCAATTACTATTCTGGCGACACGACCGGATCGATCATTCCGTATTATCCATTAAAAGAAGGCATTGGCCAGAACGACATCAAGAAACTGATCCAGTCGGTCTATGCCAAATGTAAAGAGGAACTGAACGACGATCTTCCGCAGGAGTTTATTTCGGCACATCATCTGATCGACCGTAAGACGGCGATCCATGATATCCACATGCCTTTGAGCAAGATGCAGCTGGCGGCAGCGATCAGCCGATTGAAATATGAAGAGTTTTTAAGATTCTATCTTTCTTTGGATATCCTGAAAGGAAGTACTGCCGGCGGCACGAAAGAAAAGAAGATCTTTGACGCAGGTAAGATAGAAAGTTTCATCGCTTCGTTTGGTTTTGAATTGACAAAAGATCAAAGAATGGCGGTCGATGATATCCTGAAAGATCTTTCCGGCGATAAACTGATGTACCGCCTTGTGCAGGGCGAAGTCGGATCGGGCAAGACGGCAGTCGCGATAATCGGACTCTATGCCAACTGTCTTGCCGGCTATCAGGGAGCCTTGATGGCGCCGACCGAGATCCTCGCCAAGCAGCATGCCTCCTCCTTATCCAAACAATTGGAACCGTTCGGCATCAAGGTCGGGGTTTTGTATTCGGCGATGGAGGAAGAAAAGAAAATCAAAGAAGCGGTCAGAAACGGTGAGATCGATATCGTCGTCGGAACACATGCCTTGTTTTCCAAAGATGTGGGATATAAAAAACTAGGACTGGTCATCGCCGACGAACAGCAACGTTTCGGCGTCCGACAGCGTCAGGCACTGAAAGAAAAGGGGAAAGATGTTGATTTCCTGCTGATGTCCGCAACACCGATCCCGCGGACCCTGGCTTCTTCGATCTACGGCGATATGGATGTTTCGACGATCGCTACGCTTCCGGCAGGAAGAAAAGGCTGTAAGACCTATCTGATCAAACAGAATTCCATCGTCGGTATCCTGGATGCGGTGAAAGAGAAACTGCAGGAAGGCCGGCAGATCTACATCGTCGCGGCAGCGATCGAAGCTTCCGAAAACTATAAGGCTAAAGATGTGAACAATCTTTATGAGTCTTTGAATAAGGAAATGAAGCCTTATACTGTTGGTTTGCTTCACGGGAAACTGAGTTCGCAGGAAAAAGATATCATCATGAACAGCTTTGCTCAAAATAAGATACAGGTCCTGGTCTCGACGACGGTCGTAGAAGTCGGTGTCAATGTAAAGAATGCGACAGTGATGATCGTCTACGATGCCGACAAATTCGGACTTTCGCAGCTGCATCAGCTGCGCGGCCGGGTCCAGCGTTCCGACTATGAAGGAACCTGCTATCTTCTGACGGACAACAAAGACGAACTTGCCTTGAAGCGTCTGAACATCCTTTGTCAGAGCAATGACGGCTTTGCGATCTCCTTTGAGGATCTCAAACTGCGAGGTCCGGGCGACATCCTGGGCACCAGGCAAAGCGGTCTTCCGGCTTTCGTTCTGGGAAACCTCATCGAGGATACGCGTTTCATCGATGCAGCAAGAAAGGACGCACAGAAGATCAGCGAACACAAAGACGAAGAGGCCTATGCTTCTTACTATGAAAGAATACGGAAAATGGCGTCTCAAAATTTTATAAGCTAGAGTACAATAGTGATATGAGTATTTATGATTTTTTAGATGAACATGGGATCAAATATGAGAATAAGGACCTGATCGATCAGGCTTTTATTCATTCTTCCTATGTCAACGAACATAAAGTGAACACCGGCAACAACGAGCGTCTGGAATTCATGGGCGATGCGGTATTGCAGGTGTATTCGGCGGAACGTCTGTTCAAGATCGAACCGCCTCTGCCGGAAGGGCTGATGTCGACGAGACGTTCAAATCTGGTCTCGGAAAAGGCTTTAGCCCAGATCGTCCGGGAGAACGGCCTCAATCAGTTTCTGATGCTGGGGGCCGGAGAAGAAAAGACCGGCGGAAGAGAAAGGGATTCGGTCATTTCCGATATGTTTGAAGCGTTTATCGGCGCTGTTTATCTCGACCAGGGACAGAAGGAAGCTTATAAGCTGCTCGATCAGCTGATGACCGTCCACATCAAAGAAGTCGATGAAAAGACTTTCGATTTTAAGACGAGGCTGCAGGAGTATGTCCAGGCCGATTCGCGCAAATCGATCATCTATGAGACGGTATCGGTCGCCGGTCCCAACAATGCACCGGAATTCAAGGTCGCTGTCAAGATCGACGGTCTGATCTATGGTTACGGCACGGCTTCCAATAAGAAACAAGCCCAGAAGAATGCGGCGAAAGACGCCCTGGAAAAACTTGCACTGTTATGAGTTTCGATATCAAAGACATCATCAAAAAATACGGATACAACGAAGAACGATCGGCATATTTGAACAGTTTCAAAATTGCCGATGTTTTGTTTCGTCGGTCTGACGGCTTGCTGATAATAAAAGCAGAGAACGACAGAGTACTGCCATTTGGCATCTATAAAGATGCCTTGAACTATTTCAAGGACCTGGGCTTTGAAAAGACGAAACTGTACATCAAAGCCGCCGATCAGTGTCTGCCGATCCCGGAGATCAATCTGTATCTTGAAGCGTTCCGCAATGAAAACAAAGGCTTTTCCGGCTGCGTTCCGATCATCTCCGAAGAAGGCTTCGATCTGTCTTACACGGATAAGCAGGAGTATCTGAAAGACCTCAATGAACTTGATGAACTCAAACTGTTTTTCTATGATCTGGGTTACCGCAAGAGCATCAGTCTCAAATATCAGGAAGAAGAAAAACAAGCCGTGGTAGAAGAAGTCGAAGCCCTGCCGCAGCAGCCAAAGCCGCAGAAACAGTTCAACGGCAATAACGGATATCATAACGGTGCTTATGAGAACAAAGACGACTTCACGCAGAAAGAAGGGCGTCCGCAATACCAGAGAAGGACGAAAGAATATACCGAACTCAAGATCGACGATCTGATCGATGCCATGTACAACGTCAAGTTCATGGGTCAGATGTTCAAGATCGATGAACGTTCGACCAGGACCGGCATGATCATCCAGACGGTCTATGTCAAAGATGATTCCAATGCGGTCGTCGTCAAATTCGTGGAATCCCGGCGTTTCAGCAAAGAAGCACTTAAAGAAAACAAGGAAGGGCGTTATGCCTGGTTTTACGGCAATTATCGCTTCGATAACTTCTCCAATGACTATATTTTCGAGCCCGATCAGATCGAATTCGTCGAGGTCGATGACAAGCTTCACGATGATGAAACGGAAAAGCGCGTTGAGTTGCATATGCATACCAAGCTTTCGGAAATGGACGGCGTCTGTTCGCCGACCGAAGTGGTCAAGGCAGCATATGCGATGGGCCACCGCGCCGTAGCGATCACCGACCATCTTTGTCTGCAGGGCTTCCATGAAGCTCAGATGGCTTACAAGGGCATCATGAAGTCAGCCGGCGAAAACAAACCGGACTTCAAGCTTTTGTATGGCTGCGAGATGAACATGGTCTCGCCGACCCTTAACATCGTCTACAATGCGACCGACGATCTTTTAAGCGATTGCGAATATGTTGTCTTTGACCTGGAAACGACAGGCTTATCGACCCGTTACGACTACATCATCGAATTCGGTGCCGTCGTCATGCGCAAAGGTACGGTCGTGGAAGAAAAGGACTTCTTCATCAAACCGAAGATCGAACTGTCTTCCAATATCAAGAACCTCACGCATATCTCGGAAGAAGATCTGCGTAACGCGAGATCGTTTGAAGAATGCAAGGATGAGATCCTCGATTTCGTCAAAGACCGGGTCCTGGTCGCTCATAATGCATCCTTCGACTACGGTTTCCTGAATTCCGAATTCGAACGTATCGGCTTGCCTAAACTGCCCAATCCGGTCATCGATACGCTCGACCTGTCGAGATCTTTACTGAAGAACCGCAGAGCCTACCGTCTGGGCAATATGTGCCGTGCATACAATATCCCGTACGACGAAGATATCGCACACCGTGCCAACTACGATGCCGATGTCCTCGCCCAGGTCTTCAACTTCATGTTGAAGGATCTGGCTAAGGCCGGCGTGAATACGCTGAACGAACTGAAGAACTTCCAGGATGAAGAAGCTTTCGTCAAAAACAGGGCTTATCATACCACGGTCTTATGTAAGAACAAGGAAGGTCTCAAGGATCTGTTCAAACTGATCTCGATCTCCAACACCAAGACACTGGCGGTCTTCGGCAAGTCTAACGGCAAAGATGCCAACTCGGAATTCATTGCCGAACCGCGAATCTTCAAACAAGCCATTCAGGAGCTTCGCGGCAATCTTCTGATCGGTTCCGCCTGTCTCAACGGCGAAGTCTTTGAACTTGCCCATACCCGCAACAAGGAAGAGCTGGCGGAAGCCATCTCGTTCTATGACTATATCGAAGTCCAGCCTTTGGAGAACTACCGCTTTTTGGTGGAAGACAGAGGATTGTTTGACAAGGACAGATTGAAACAGTATCTGCGGGATATCATCGCGGAAGCCAGAAGACAAGGCAAGATCGTCGTGGCGACCGGTGATGTCCATTATGTGAAGAAAGATGAAAAGATCCTGCGGGATGTCTACATCTCGGCGCAGGCGATCGGCGGTGCCCATCATCCGCTGTATATCTTCGATAGGGAGAAGCGTGCCCGTCAGGTCACGCCCGACCAGCGCTATCTGAATACCAGAGAGATGCTGGACGCCTTTGCCTGGCTGGGGGATGAGAAACTGATCAAAGAGATCGTCATCACCAACACCAACAAGATCGCCGATCTGTGCGAGAAGTTCGTCCCGTTCACCGATGAACTTCATCCGCCGAAGATCACCGATGCGATCGCGGTGGCGAGAAGATGCAACATCATCGAAGAACCGTTCACAAACCGTCATGACGTCATCTCCGCCGACCAGTATCTGCGGGAATTCGTCTATTACAATGCCCATCGGCTCTATGGCGATATTTTGGACGACTTCATTGAAAAACGTATCGATACCGAGCTCAATGCCATCATCGGCAACGGCTACGGCGTCATTTATTTCGTCTGTCATCTGATGGTCAAACGTTCCAACGACGACGGCTATATCGTCGGTTCGCGAGGTTCTGTCGGTTCTTCTCTGGTCGCGACGTTCTCCGACATCACGGAAGTCAATCCGATGCCGCCGCATTACATCTGTCCGAAATGCCACAAGCTGATCTGGATGAAAAACGTCGCTTCCGGTTATGACTTACCGGACAAGCTCTGCCCGGACTGCGGAAGCAAAATGAAGGGGGACGGTCAGAACATCCCGTTTGAGACCTTCTTGGGATTCAACGGCGACAAGATACCGGATATCGACTTGAATTTCTCCGGCGATTATCAGCCGAAAGCGCACCTGTTCACAAGAGAGATCTTCGGTGCCGACAACGTCTTCCGTGCCGGAACGATCTCGACCGTTGCCGAAAAGACGGCTTTCGGTTATGTCTCCGGTTATTGTGAAGAAAAAAACATCACCACAATGTCTAGGGCTCAGCGTCAAAGGCTGGCTTCGGGCTGCGAAGGGGTGAAGCGCACTACCGGCCAGCATGCCGGAGGTATCGTCGTTTTGCCGGATGACATGGAGATCGAGGATGTCACCCCGATACAATATCCGGCCAACGATAAAGATGCCGCCTGGCGTTCGACTCATTTCGAATATCACGACTATTCCGACAACCTGCTGAAGTTCGATATCCTAGGCCACGTCGACCCTACGGCGATGCGTCTTTTTGAGAACGTATCAGGGATCGATGTCAAGACGATCCCGATGAACGATGAAAAGGTCTTGTCGCTGTTTTATTCGACGAAGGCACTCAACATCGTCAACCCCAACTACAAGGAAGAGACCGGTGCGGCCGGTCTGCCGGAATTCGGCACATTGAATACACGAAACACCATCGAAGAGACGAGACCTCATCACTTCTCGGAACTGGTACAGATCTCCGGTCTGTCCCACGGTACCGATGTCTGGCGAGGCAATGCGCAGGAGCTCATCCATCAGGGCATCCCGCTTTCCGATGTCATCGGATGTCGTGATGATATCATGTCGTATCTGCTGAGCTATGATCTCGAGCCTCTGGATTCCTTCACGATCATGGAACATGTCCGTAAGGGCAAAGGCTTGACGGAAGATGAGGAGACCAAGATGCTGGCACACGATGTTCCGCGTTGGTATATCGAATCCTGCAAGAAGATCAAATACATGTTCCCGAAGGCCCATGCCGTCGCATATTGCATCATGGCGGTGCGTGTGGCCTGGTTCAAGGTCTACCATCCGGAATTCTACTATGTCTCGTATTTCTCGTTGCGCTGCGATGCCTATGAGCTTTCGACGATGATCAAGGATGCCGATGCGATCTATGCCCGTATGCAGGAACTGATGCAGAAGATCAATTCCCGTGAAGCCAACAAGAAAGAAAAGGATATCTTTGATACCCTGGAAGTCTGTTACGAGATGGTCTCCAGGGGTTACAAGATGCTCAACATCGATCTGTATGAGTCTCTGGCGACCGAGTTCAAAGTCAATCCGAAGAACGATCACGAGATCTATCCGCCGTTCAAAGTCCTGGACGGTCTGGGCGACAACGTTGCCGAATCGATCGTCGAAGCGCGGAAGGACCGCAAGTTCCTGTCTAAGGAAGATCTGGCCGACCGTACGCAGCTGTCCAATACGCTGATCAAGAAACTGGATGATATCGGTGTTCTCAAGGATTTGGATGATTCCAACCAGATGTCCTTGTTCTAAAAGGAGGAAGTAAGATGCTGATCGATAAATTACTGGATTATGTCTCATATGAGACGACGAGTGCGGAAGATTCCGCAACGACGCCCAGCACCCCGGGTCAGTGGGATCTGGCAAGACATCTGAAACAGGAACTGGAAGATCTGGGACTGGAACAGGTCCAAGTGGACGAACACTGCTATGTCTACGCCTATCTGCCCGGGGATCCCGCGTATCTGACTTTGGGCCTGATCGCCCATATGGATACTTCCGAACAGGCTTCCGGCAAAGATGTGAAACCGCGCATCATTGAAAACTATGACGGATCGGACATCGAACTGAATCCGGAAGTCATCACGACGGTGGAGCGTTTTCCGGATTTGAAAGACTATGTCGGAAAGACCCTGGTCGTCACAGACGGCAATACACTGCTGGGTGCCGATGACAAGGCGGGCATTGCCTGCATCATGGAAGTCCTTGAGACCCTGCAGAAGGATCAAAGCATCAAACACGGTCCTTTGTGGATCTGTTTCTCGCCGGACGAAGAGATCGGCGGCGGGACGAAGTATTTCAACTATGATCTGTTCAAAGTGGATTTTGCCTATACGCTTGACGGTGACAGACCGGATTGCATCGAATATGAAAATTTCAATGCCGCATCGGCGGTGATCGATATCAACGGCATCTCCGTTCATCCGGGTTCGGCCAAAGACAAGATGGTCAACGCCTTACAAGTGGCACACGAATTCCATGCGCTGACCGATCCGGAAGCCCGCGCTGAGAAGACGGAAGGCTATGAAGGCTTCAACCTGTTGATGGGTCTGGAAGGGGAAGTCGGTCATGCCCGCATGCAGTACATCATGCGCAATCACGACATGGCTGAACTGCAGAAGCAGAAGAAGGATTTCGAACAGATCGCCAAGACGCTCAACGAACGCTACGGCTATGAGGTCGTCGATCTCAAGCTGAGAGATTCCTATCGCAATATGAAAGAAAAATTCGAAGGCCATATGGAACCGATCGAACTGGTGAAAAAGGCGATGAGCGAATGCGGTATGGAATTCAAGGCACAGGCCATCCGCGGCGGGACCGACGGGGCAAGTCTGACATGGAACGGCATCCTTTGTCCGAATCTGGGGACCGGCGGTCAGAATTTCCACGGTGTCCATGAGTTCTGGTGCAAGGAAGACGGCGAACTGGTCGTTACGATGGTCCTGAAGCTTTTGAGCCTGGCAAAACGCTGAAAAGCCGATTTTCCTTGAAAAATAAAGGTGTTTAGGATAAGATACTATTGTAATAAAGGAGCGAGTGATCGCTCCTTCATTGTTGTTTTGGAGGAACATGAATACAGAAAAGATCAAAAACGCTCTGAATGAATTCATCAGCGGCAAGAACAGAAAGCTCTTCGATGTCGAATACAAGAAGTCGGATCATACACTGACTGTCCTGCTGGATGAAAAGCTGAACATGGATGAACTTGAGACCTTATCCAACGAGATCTCGGGCTTCTTAGATCAGTACGAAGATGAATTCGAAGACAATTACTTCCTCGATGTCTCCACCGTCGGTGCCGAACGGCCCATACGCAATGGCGATGAGCTCAAGGCTGCGGTCGGCCAATACATCTATGTGAAGACCAAAGACAACGAATACTATGGGACTCTGACTTCGTTCAATGGCGATGTGCTGAATCTCAAAGTGAAAGAGAAGACCAGAGAAAAAGACGTCTCGATCGAGTATTCAAAAACGAAAAAAGTACGCTATGCTGTTAAGTTTTAACAAGGAGAATAAAAATGAGTGGCATTAGTCTGAAAAACAAGAATTTTATTGACGGAATGAGGCTTTTTGAGGAAGACAGGAAAGTCGATCCTGAATTCATCATCGAAACGCTCAAAGAAGCCATCGCCAAGACCTATCAGAAACACATCGATGCACCGGAAGCCATGGTCAGAGTCACCATCGAGAAGAATGAGATGCATGTCTATCACCAGCTGATCGTCGTCGATGATGAGACCGAGACCTTCGATGAGACGCTCGATATTTTATATTCGGAAGCAGTCAAGATCAATCCCGACTGTAAGGTCGGTGACATCATTGAAGAAGAAGTCGATTTCAAGGAGATCGGCAGGACTTCGATCAATGTCGCTAAGCAGATGCTGAAGCAGAGGATCAAGGAATATGAAAAACAGAGAGTCTACGATGAATACAAGGACAAAGAGTTCGATCTGATCTCCGGTATCATCAAGACGATCGAAGAGAAGTTCATCCTGGTCGATATCAAGAATACGATCGGTATTTTACTTAAATCCGAACAGATCCCGGGCGAACAGTACAGGGAAGGCCAGTCCATCCGCTGCATCATCAAGGAAGTCTCCAAGAACTCCAAGGGCTCGCAAGTCGTCTTGTCGAGAGCCGATGCGATGTTCGTCAAGAGATTGTTTGAAAAGGAAGTTCCGGAGATCGCTCAAGGTCTCGTCGAGATCAAAGCGATCGCCAGAGATGCCGGCGAACGCACCAAGATGGCCGTCTATTCCAAGAACGATGACGTCGATGCGATCGGCGCCTGCATCGGTCCGAGAGGCACGCGTGTACAGGCTGTCATCGGTGAGATCAAAGGCGAAAAAGTCGATGTCTTCGAATGGAACGATGATATCGGCGAACTCGTCAAGAACGCTTTGGCACCGGCAGAAGTCAAGGCTTGTTTCTATGCCAATGAACTGACCGATCCGGATCTGACTCCAGAAGCGATCGAAGAAGCTGAAAAATACAACAAGAGACCGTTGGTCGTCGTCGTCGACGATGACAAGCTTTCCGTTGCCATCGGCAAGCGCGGTAAGAACGCCAAGCTCGCCGTCAAACTGACCAACCGCAAGATCGATATCAAGACCAAGACCGAGATCGAGGAACTTGGCATCGATGTCGAAAACGAAGTCATGAACTTCCGTGCCGATCAGATCAGGATCATCAAGGAAAGAGAACAGAAGAAGTTCCTTGAACTGCAGGAAGAAGCGGCAAGAAGAAAAGCCGAATTCGAAGAAGAGCTCGCTGCGCAAGATACCGGTTTTGATGAAACAACCATCGAAGAGATGGATGAAGGCAAAGTTGAAGAAGTCGTCTCCATTCCGACCGAGAACCTTGCGGAAGCTTCTGCAAAAGATGCTCAGAAGACCGCTGAAGAAACTGCAGCTGAAAATGAACCTGTGAAGGAAGAAACTGAAGAAGCAGTCAAAGAAGAGGTCAAGGAAGAAGTCAAGCCGGAAGTCAAGGAAGAACCGGCCGTCGTTGAAAAACCGAAGAAGGCTCCGAGAAAGCCGCTGACACCGAAGACGGAATACAAGTCCAAGTTCGAAGAATTCGCGGATGCTTCCAAGAAGGAAGAGAGCCATGCTCCGACCAAGAGAAGAAGAAAGAAAGACGACGAAGACCGCCGTGTAAGAGCGGAAGACCTGGAAAAGAAGGAATACGATGAGAACTTCAAGCCGGTCTATTCCGAAGAAGAACTCGAAGAGATCGAAGCGATGGAAGCCATGGAAGAAGAAAACTCCTGGATCAACGATGATGATATCGACTTCGATGAATACGAGGACTACTACGAGGAGAACTAGTCGATGAAAAAGATACCAATGCGCAGATGTCTGGCAACAAATCAATCATTTCCCAAAAAGGACCTCTTGCGTATTGTCAGGACGCCGGAAGGGGAAGTGAAAGTCGATCTGACGGGCAAGCTCAACGGCAAAGGAGCGTATATCTCCAAGAGCCTTGAAGCGCTTGAACTCGCCAGAAAGAAGAACGCCATCTCCCGTGCCCTGGAGACAGAGATCAAGGAAGAGGTCTACGAAGAGATCTTAAAGGTGATCAATGGCTGATAAACTGAAGACCCTGGGACTGGCCTATCGGGCAAAGAAGGTCGTCCTGGGGGAGGAAGTTTTGAACAGGATCGAAAAAGTCAAGCTCCTGTTCATTGCTTCCGATATCTCTGAAAAAAGCAGAGAACGCTATGAAAAGAAATGTCACTATTATAAGATCGGTCACATCGATGATTTTTCCGGGGAAGAGCTTTCTTCCGCGTTAGGGAAAAACAACGTCAAAGTGGTCGGGATCTTAGATAAAGGATTTAGAGATGCACTGTTAAAAAATCAATAGAAGGAGGTTGCCATGGCGAAACAGACATATAAAAAACATCTGAACAGAAAACCTAGAGGTAATCAGAATTTCGAAAAGAAACGCGATGAAAAAGTCGAAGCGATCACATATCAGGAGGGGATCACGGTCGGTGATCTCGCTGCCAAATTACACAAGAACTCCGGCGACGTCATCAAGATCCTCTTTATGCTGGGCAAGATGGTGACCATCAACTCATCCCTCGACGACGAAAATGTCGAACTGGTATGTATGGAATTCGGGGTTGATGCAACAAAAGAAGAACCTCAGGAAGATGAAACCTTGCTTGATACCGAGACTGACGATCCGGCAGATCTGGTGGAACGCGCTCCGATCGTTACGATCATGGGCCACGTCGACCACGGTAAGACGACCTTGCTGGACTATATCCGTAACTCACGAGTCGTCGAAGGCGAATTCGGCGGCATCACACAGCACATCGGTGCTTACCAGGTCAATGTGAACGGAAAACTGGTCACGTTCCTGGATACACCGGGCCATGAAGCGTTCACGGCCATGCGTGCAAGAGGCGCTTCCGTCACCGATATCGCGATCATCGTGGTCGCAGCGGATGACGGTGTCATGCCTCAGACGATCGAAGCGGTCGACCATGCCAAGGCGGCTGGCGTGCCGATCATCGTCGCTGTCAATAAAATGGATAAACCGGGTGCCAATCCGGATAAAGTCAAAAATGCGATGTCCGAACTGGGACTGATGCCGGAAGAATGGGGCGGCGATACGATCTACGTCGAATGTTCCGCGAAGACAGGTATGGGCGTGCAGGACATTCTGGAAACGATCCTGGTCGTTGCGGAAGTCCGCGACATCAAAGCCAATCCGAAGAAACTGGCGACAGGCACGGTCATCGAAGCCAAGCTCGACAAGGGCAGAGGCCCGGTCTCGACGCTTTTGGTACAGAACGGTTCCTTACACCAGTCGGATTCTATCGTCGTCGGTACGGCATACGGCAAGGTCCGTAAGATGACCAACGATCTGGGCAAAGAGATCAGCGAAGCTTTACCGGGTACTCCGGTCGAGATCATAGGTCTCAACGATGTACCGGTCGCAGGCGACAACTTCAAAGTCTTCGACGATGACAAAGACGCCAGAGCCGTCGCGCAGGCAAGAGCCCGTGCAAAACTTGAAAAAGACCGTAATGCGTCCGTTGCGATGACCCTCGATGATCTGAAGAGCCAGATCGACCGCGGTGAAGTCAAAGAGATCCCGGTCATCGTCAAGTCCGACGTTACCGGTACGGCGGAAGCTGTCGCATCATCGTTATCGAAGATCGATGTCGACGGCGTCAAAGTCAATGTCATCCGCCGCGCTGCCGGTACGATCAATGAATCGGATGTCATCCTGGCTTCCGTTTCCCATGCCGTGATCTACGGTTTCAATGTCCGTCCGGATGCCAATGTCAGAAAGAAGGCACAGGATGAAGGCGTCGAGATCCGTCTGCACAACATCATCTACAAGGCTGTCGAAGAAATGGAAGCAGCCATGAAGGGTATGTTGGCACCGGTCTACGAAGAAGTCGTCATCGGCCAGGCGGAAGTCCGTAAGACTTATAAAGTTTCCAAGATCGGCACGATCGCCGGCTGTATGGTCACCGAAGGCAAGATCGTCCGTGACTGTTCGATCCGTCTGATCCGTGACGGTATCGTCATCTATACCGGAAGGCTGGGTTCGCTCCGCCGTTTTGAGAACGATGCCAAGGAAGTCGCTGCCGGCTATGAGTGCGGTATGACGATCGAAAACTACAACGATATCAAAGAACTCGATATCATCGAAGGTTATGTCGATCAGGAGGTCAAAGTAGATCAATGAGCAGAGTCAACAAGATCGATTCGATCCTGTTGAGAGAGATCTCGGTCATCATCTCGCAGGAGATCAATGACCCGAAACTCGGTTTCCCGACAGTGACGGAAGTCGATGTTTCGCCCGATCTCAATTCGGCGAAGGTCTATGTCTCGTTTTTGGGCAAGAACTATAAGAAACGGGACGGGCTGGATGTCTTGCGCCGCTCCAAAGGCCACATCAAATCGGAGCTGGCCAAACGGGTACGCATGCGCAAGATTCCGGATCTGACGTTCGTCGTCGATGATACGCTCGACAAAGCGGATCGCATCGAAGAGATATTACAGAAAGATTCAGAACGATAAGGTGCTTTTCAAGCGCCTTTTTTCATGGAAAGGAAGAAATAATGAACAAAAACCAAGCATTGAAGATCTACCGTGAGTACAACGAAAAGATCCTGGCGTATTATCTGGTCTTATCGACGACCGGATTCGACCGGCTGACGATCGCCCCGAGCGGCGGTGCCGCTTACCGCAACAAGATGTGCAGCATCGTTGAAGGGGAGCTCTACCAACTGCAGACTTCCAAAGAATACGCGGAGGCTGTTTTATACCTGTCTGAGCAGGATCTCGGTGAAGTGGGCAACCGTGATATCTCCCTGGCGAAAAAATCGCTGGAAGAGGTCTTAAAATTCACTAAGGAAGAAACGATGGAATTCTCTCTGGCTCTGATGAACAGCTACGATGCCTGGCTCAAAGCCAAGACAGGGGAAGACTATGCCGTCTTCAAGCCGCATCTGATGAAACTCATCGAGCTCAGCAAGATCCGCGCAAAGAAAAGAGATGCAAAAAAGGATCCTTATGATCTCCTGCTGGATGACTACGAAGAGGGGATGAACAAGAAGAAATACGATGCATTCTTCTCTCTGATCAAAAAGGAACTGCTGCCTTTGATCAAAAAGATCGATAAGAAGAAAGATCTCATCGATGATTCGTTCTTATACAAGTATTATCCGGCTGAGAAACAGGCGAAATTCATGGAAGAAGTCAAGAAATATCTGGGCTTTACTTCCGACTGGGGCTATATGGGCCTGACGGAACATCCGTTCACCAACGGTTTCTCCAAAAATGACGTGCGTGTCACGGTCAACTACGACGAACACAATGTCACAGCGGCCATCTATTCTTTGATCCATGAGTGCGGTCATGCCTTCTATGAACACCAGGTCGATGCCAAATACGACAAATATCCGTTCATCCGCAACATGTCCTCGGGCATGCACGAATCCCAGTCCCGTTTCTTTGAAAACTATCTGGGCAGAAGGAAAGCATTCTTCAAGAAACTGTATCCGAAACTTCAGGAGCTGTTCCCGGAGAATCTGGGGAATGTTTCTTTGGAGGATTTCATCAAGGCAGCCAACGTTTCCAAGTGTTCTTTGATCCGTACGGAAGCCGATGAACTGACTTATCCGATCCATATCCTGATCCGTTATGAACTGGAGAAGGACATCTTCTCCGGCAAGGCCGATCTTGATAAGCTCGCTGAGCTCTGGGATGAAAAATACGAGAAATATCTGGGCATCAAGGCAAAAAAATCATCGGATGGCATCTTACAGGACGTTCACTGGTCGGATGCTTCGTTTGGCTATTTCCCGACCTACGCCTTAGGTTCCGCCATCGGTGCACAGCTCTTCCATAAGATGAAGGAAGACCTTGACGTCGATGCCTTACTGGAAAAGGGACAGTTCAAAAAGATCACGGACTATCTGCACAAGAACGTCCAGCATGACGGTGCTTTATATACTTTCGAACAGATCGTAAAACGGGCGACCGGTGAGGAATTCGATCCGCATTACTATATCGACTATCTTAAAGAGAAATACAAAGGTCTCTACGGGATCAGATGATGAATACGGCCAAGATTGATCTGCATCTGCATCTTGACGGTTCGCTCAATATCGCCTGGGCATATGAGAGGGCATTGAAGCAAGGCGTGATCGAAAAGGGGATGCGTTTTGAAGATTTCTATGATATTTTGTTTGCCAAAAACATCGCTCATTCTCAAGAGAGCTTCAAAAAATTTGAACTGGTCTGTGACATCTTGCAGACCAGGGAAGATCTCTTCGATGCGACCTATGATCTGTGCAAGAGGCTGGATGGGCTTGGTCTCATCTACGCGGAGATCCGCTTCGCTTCTCAGCAGCATTGCAAGAGAGGTCTGAGTCAGCTTTCGGCATTGCAGGCGGTGATCGACGGAGCGAAAAAAGCGATGGAAGATCACGAGATACGGATCGGTATCATCAACTGTCTGATGCACAAGGGAGATTCCGCTTCTTTCAATCAAACAGAGAACCTGGAAACGATCGACGTTTCCGAAAAGATGCTGGGCAAAGGACTGGTCGGTGTCGACCTGGCCGGTTTTGAAAACAACTGCGACTACAAGGAATATGCGCCGTTATTCAAGGCCGTGAAGCAGAAAAAGATCCCGTTCACGCTTCATGCCGGTGAGATGGGGATCGGGCAACATATTTTGGAAGCATTGGATATGGAACCGGACCGCATCGGGCACGGCATCGACTGTATACAGGATGTGCGCTATATTCAGGCGTTGAAAGAACGATACATACCTTTGGAAGTCTGCGTTTCATCCAACATCAAGACGACAGGCAATTATGCATCCCATCCGATACGGAGAATGATGGAAGAAGGACTTAAGGTCACGGTCAATACCGATAACATGATCTTTGCCAGGTCCGATCTCGTCAATGAACATAATCAGCTCAAGATGATCGGTGTCAGTGAACAACGGCTGATCCAAAGTACTTATGATTCTTTGGATGCCGCATTCTGTGATGTGGAGACCAAAAGTTATCTGAAAGAAAAACTCGTTCTGGCATTCCATGTATGAAAAAACCCGGAATTGAATTTCCGGGTTTTCGTTTCTTTAAGAAATATTATTTCTTGGCTGCTTTTTTAGCTGTTTTCTTTGCCGGTTTCTTGGCAGCTTTTTTAGCGTCAGCCTTGTAACCGTTCTTGATCGCAGCCTGTGCGGCAGCCAATCTGGCGATCGGTACTCTGTATGGTGAGCAAGAGACATAAGTCAGACCGACCTTATCGCAGAATTCGATGGAAGCAGGGTCGCCGCCGTGTTCGCCGCAGATACCGAGTTTGATATCCGGACGGGTCTTTCTGCCTAATGTAGCTGCCATTTCGACAAGCTTGCCGACACCATGCTGGTCAAGTCTTGCGAACGGATCCTGTTCGTAGATCTTCGCATCGTAGTAAGAAGCTAAGAACTTGCCGGCATCATCTCTGGAGAATCCGAAGGTCATCTGCGTGAGGTCGTTGGTTCCGAAGGAGAAGAATTCTGCTTCTTCGGCGATCTCATCTGCCAGTAAGGCGGCACGCAGGATCTCGATCATCGTACCGACATGGTATTCAAGTTTCGCTTTCGCTTTCTTGATCTCTTCATCGGCAGTCTTGACAACGATGTTCTTGACATACTTGAGTTCGGCAACATCACCGACCAGCGGGATCATGATCTCAGGAACGACATGCCACTTCGGATGTTTCTTGTTAGTCGCGATCGCTGCACGGATGACAGCCTTGGTCTGCATCTCGGCGATCTCCGGATAGGTGACAGCCAGACGGCAGCCTCTGTGGCCCATCATCGGGTTGAATTCATGTAAGCCGTCGCAGACAGCTTTGAGCTGCTTCAGGGTCATACCCATCTCTTTGGCAAGCTCTTTCTGTTGCTTTTCATCCTGCGGAACGAACTCATGAAGAGGCGGATCTAAGTAACGGATCGTTACCGGCATGCCTTTCATTGCTTCGTAGATGCCTTCGAAGTCTTTCTGCTGTAACGGCAGGACTTTTTCCAGAGCGGCTTTTCTCTGTTCCGTCGTCTGCGAGACGATCATCTCTCTGATCGCTTTGATCTTGTCTTCCTGGAAGAACATATGTTCCGTTCTGACCAGACCAATACCTTCAGCACCGAATTCAACGGCCTGTGCGGCATCCTTAGGTGTATCCGCATTGGTCCTGATCTTCAATCTTCTTCTTTCATCTGCCCACTTCATGAACTTCTTGAAGTCACCGGAGATGGAAGCCGGAACGGTCGGGATCGCTTCACCGTAGATGTTTCCTGTGGAACCGTCGAGTGAGAGCCAATCGAATTCTTTATAAACTTTATCGTTGAGCGTGAACTGTTTCTTAGCGTAATCGATCTTGATGTCACCGCAGCCGGAGACGCAGCATTCGCCCATACCTCTGGCAACGACGGCAGCGTGAGAAGTCATACCGCCGCGGACCGTCAGGACGCCTTCGGCAGCAGCCATACCTTCGATATCTTCCGGAGAAGTCTCGAGTCTGACTAAGACGACTTTCTTGCCGTTCTTGTGTTCTCTGATCGCATCTTCGGCAGAGAAGACGATCTGACCGCAGGCAGCACCCGGAGATGCCGGAAGGGCAGAAGCGATCGGTTTTGCTTTCTTAAGGGCAGCTGCATCGAACTGCGGGTGCAGTAATGCATCCAGCTGCTTCGGTTCGACCATCATCAATGCCTGATCGACAGTGACCAGACCTTCTTTGACCATGTCACAAGCGACCTTCAAGGCAGCTGTAGCTGTTCTCTTACCGTTACGGGTCTGTAACATGAAGAGTTTCTTTTCCTGAATCGTGAATTCCATATCCTGCATATCATGGTAGTGCTGCTCCAGAGTATTGCAGATCTTGACGAAATCATTGTAAGCACCAGGCATGACCTTCTTTAACTGGTCGATCGTCTGCGGGGTTCTGACACCGGCAACGACGTCTTCGCCTTGCGCGTTCATCAGGAATTCACCGAAAAGTTTCTTTTCGCCTGTAGCAGGGTTACGCGTGAAGGCAACACCTGTACCGCAGTCGTCACCCATGTTGCCGAAGACCATCATCTGTACGTTGACAGCTGTGCCCCAGGAAGAAGGGATATCGTTTTCTTTGCGGTAGAAGATCGCTCTCGGATTGTTCCAGGAACGGAAAACGGCTTCGATGGCTCTTTCCAGCTGGATCTTGGTATCCTGAGGGAAGTCTTCTTTCAGTTCTTTCTTATAGAAAGCTTTGAATCTCTTGACGAGTTCCTTCATATCTTCAGCATCCAGTTCGGTATCGAGCTTGACGCCTTTCTTTTCCTTGATCTCATCGATGATTTCTTCGAATCTCTTCTTGGAGAGTTCCATAACGACATCCGAGAACATCTGGATGAAACGACGGTAGGAATCGTAAGCGAATCGTTCGTTATTGGTCTTGCTGGCGATCGTTGCAGCAACTTCATCGTTGATACCGAGGTTGAGGATGGTGTCCATCATGCCTGGCATGGAAGCTCTTGCGCCTGATCTTACGGAAACAAGTAACGGATTCTTTGCATCGCCAAGTTTTCTGCCGGCCTGTTTTTCCAGTTTGCCTAAGGCAGTCTTGACTTGTGCCATGATATCCTTGTTGATCTTCTGACCATCATCGTAGTATGCGTTGCATGCTTCGGTCGTGATGGTGAAGCCATAAGGTACTGGTAAGCCTAAGCTGGCCATCTCTGCCAGGTTGGCACCCTTACCGCCAAGGAGTTCACGCATGTTTGCATTTCCTTCTGCAAACATATAGACGTATTTCTTGCTCATTCTTTCTCCTTTTCAGTCTATTTTGACGCATATTATTTTAACATAAAATAGCTTCTGTTTGCCTACGAAGTGAAGTGTTTAAAACTTTTAAATAAAAAGTCGATTTTGTTATAATAGAATAGTTAATTGGAGGAATCAGTATGCCTATCAATAGAAAAACGAATTTAGGTCAGATCAGGATCTCTGACAGCGCGATCGCTTCTCTTGCCGGTACGACGGTCAACGAATGCTACGGCGTCGTCGGGATGATCTCGAAGAATTATCTTGCAGATGGCTATTCCGCATTACTAAAAAAAGAAAACTATTCCAAAGGTATCGTTGTCAAAAATGACAAGACCGGTATCAAGATAGATGTCTATGTCGTCATCTCTTACGGAGTCAAGATCTCCGAAGTCGTGGCGCAGTTGCAGGAAAGAGTGAAATACGCACTTGAGAAATCTCTGAATATGGATGTCGATAGTGTCAATGTTCATATCGAAGGGATACAGGTAAATGAATAAGATCAATGTAGAACAATTCAAAGCCATGATCCGTTCCGGATGTGCCAATCTGGAAAATCATGCAGCCGAGATCAACACATTAAACGTCTTCCCGGTCCCGGACGGTGATACGGGAACCAATATGTCGATGACCTTCTCCAACGGTTATCAGGAAGCCATGAAGTGCACCTCGGATTCGATCTCCGATGTCGCTAAGGCTTTCTCAAGAGGCCTGTTGATGGGCGCAAGAGGAAACTCCGGTGTCATCACATCACAGATCTTCCGCGGTTTCTATCAGCACATCGAAGGCAAGAGCGAGATCGAGACAGCGGATATCTCACAGGCTTTTGAAAACGGCGCCCGCGTCGCTTACAAGGCGATCTTAAAACCGGTCGAAGGCACGATCCTTACCGTCATCCGTGAAGCATCCTGGTATGCCAACCATGATTTTGAAACGGAGCCGTTTGAGATCGAAACATATTTCGACAAACTGGTCCGCTATTCTGCCGAATCCCTGGAAAGGACTCCGGAATATCTGCCGGTCCTGAAAGAAGTCGGTGTCGTCGACTCCGGCGGTGCCGGTCTCTTGAAGATCCTGGAAGGTTTCAAAGCCTACATCGACGGTCAGCCGATCGACTTTGCCGAAAAGAAGGATGAACAGGAAGCGATCAATCCGGCACTGATGCTGGAAAACGAAGAATTCGGTTATTGCACGGAGTTCATCATCCGTCTGGATGAAAACATCGTCAAGACCTTCGATGAGAAAGTCCTGAAGAAAAAGCTCAATGATATGGGCGGTGAATCTCTGGTCGTCGTCAAGGACGATGATCTGGTCAAAGTCCATGTCCATACTTTGAAACCGGGCGATGCCCTCAATATCGGTCAGCGCTATGGCGAATTCATCAAGCTGAAGATCGAGAACATGCAGGAACAACATTCCACGATCATCGCTTCCGCTGCGACCGAACCGAAGAAGAAAGAAGAACCGAAGAAAGAAAAGACACCGCAGAAATACGGTATCGTTGCTGTCGCGGCCGGGGAAGGCGTGACGAAGCTGTTCTATGATCTGGGTACCGATGTCGTCGTATCGGGCGGTCAGACGATGAATCCTTCCACGGAAGATTTCGTCAAAGTCTGCAATGAACTCGATAATTGTGAAAACATCTTCATCTTCCCGAACAACTCCAACATCATCCTTGCCGCCAAACAGACACAGTCCGTCTTGTCCGACCGCAAGATTTATGTCATTGAGACCAAGTCGGTCCAGGCAGGTCTGTCAGCCGTCGGTATGTTCAACAAGCAGGGTGAAGTCGAAGACATCATCGCCGATCTGAAAGATGTGATCGATAATGTCGATGCTTCTTCTGTCACCTATGCCATCAAGGATACCGTTTTTGAAGGCGTCGAGGTCAAGGAAGGTGACTATATCGCCATTGCCAACAAAGGCATCATCTCTTCCGGCAAAGACCGCAAGAAGGTCGTCTTCCAGCTTTTGGACAAATTGTTCAAAAACGATGAGAAAGAGCTTATCACCATCATCGTCGGTGACGACAAGGATGAGGATGAAGTCGCTGAGATCGAAGGATACATCGCCGAACATTCCGATCTGGAATGCGAGGTCATCGACGGCGGACAGCCGGTCTACTCGTATCTGATCGGACTTGAATAAACAGGCATCGCCTGTTTTTCATTAGGAGACATCATGGATATCGATTTGGACAGGATCAAGATACAGACGGATCTGCCGGTCATCGCGCGGATCAAAGACGATCTCTATCCTTATGAAGGATATGACCATATCCGGCAGACCGCCAGGGCTCTGGCCGAAAACGAAAAAGGGGAATTCGGCTTTCTGCATATCGTCGGCGAAGATTTTTTCGGAATTCGGGACCATTTAGAGACCTGCGGCGGCGGGATCGAGGAAGACGAAAGCATCCTTGATGCGCTCTGCCGGGAGATCGATGAAGAGATGGGCTATACGGTCAAAGCTTACGAACCGGTCGGCTGCATCCTGGACGCCTACAATTTGATCGGCCGCATCACGTTATCGAGTTTCTTGCACGTGCTCGTGGATACGGGTACTAAGAAACAGATGCATCGCACGGAAGCGGAAGAGATCCTCATCAAGGAAGTCGTCTGGCTGGAGCCTTTAAAAGCGCTGGAGCGCCTGGAAAATCAGCACGGTTCCAACGTCGATCGGATCGTACAGAGAAGGGACGCGGCAGCGCTGCGCTATTATCTGGAATCCAAGGGCATGATATAAAAAGGAAACTGCATTACGCAGTTTCCTTTTCACTTTCCTTGATCTTTGCGAGTTCTTCTTCTTCCAGAACGCGGTAGGCGACTTTGCCGACCAACGTCTTCGGCATGGAATCTCTGAACTCGATATCGTACGGCATCTCGTATTTTGCCAGATGTAAGCGGCAATGGGCGAGAAGCTTTTCTTTTTCTGCATCGCTTGCTTCGACACCCGGGACCAAAGTAACGAAGGCTTTGACCTTGTGCATCTTGTAAGGATCGGGAACGCCGATACAGCAGGACATCAGGACATCTTCATGAGAATCGATGATGTTTTCCAGCTGAGCCGGATAGATGTTGTAACCGGAGGAAATGATCATCCTCTTGGAACGGCCTTTGAAGTAGATAAAACCTTCATCATCCATGTAGCCCAGGTCACCGGTATGGACCCACGTAAGACCGTCAAAGTCGGATCTGATAAGGGTCTGTGCAGTTTCTTCCGGATTGTTCCAGTAATACTGCATATTGGTCGGACCGGAAATGACGACTTCACCTTCCGTTCCGTAAGGAACTTCTTCATCCGTACCCGGTACGACGATCTTCATATAAGTATCGGGGAACGGGATACCGATGGAACCTTCCTTGAACATGGTCGGCGGAGTGAGGCAGCAAGCCGTGACCGTTTCGGTCGTGCCGTAGCCTTCTCTGACCTGAATCGTGGCGTGATGGTCATAGAGGAACTTGTCCAGTTTCTTCTTTAATTCGATGGATAAAGAGTCACCGCCGGAGAAGCAGCCCTTAAGATAGGAAAGGTCTTTGCCTTCCATCTGCGGGATGCGCAGCAGGGCTTCGAATAAGGTCGGAACACCGGCAATGAAATTGCATTTGTTCTTCAAGATCGCTTTTGCATAAGACTTCGGTGTGAAACGAGGAAGCAGGATGACTCTGCCGGCTTGTGACAGCATGGAATGGACACAGACACCGAGGCCGAAGCCGTGGAATAACGGCATCGCCGCCAGCATCCTGTCACCCGGACGGAACATCTGATTGGTCGCAACGATCTGCTGACCCAGATTGTTGAAGTTGGAATTGGAAAGGACGATACCTTTGGTCGTACCGGTCGTACCGCCGGAATACAACATGACTGCCGGATCGGATCCTTTGCGCTCTTTCTTGTAATTGTAGAAACAGGACCTTGAGATCTCCATGAACTTGTTCCAGCGGATGACCGGAGCATCGTTCGGGATCGGTTTGATCTTCCTGCCTTCCGTCAGCATGTATCCGGCCCTGATCGGACGGGAGAGCTCGTCACGGATCGAAGCGATGATGATGTTGACGACGTTGGTGTTGGCACGGATGTGCTCGAACTTGTGATAGAACTGGTCCAGAGTGATGGCTGTGACGGAATTCGACGCATTGAGATAATGTTCGATCTCTTTTTCTGCCGATAACGGGTGGATCATGTTGGCGATCGCACCGACCAGGTTGACTGCATAGAACATGTAGATGGCCTGCGGACAGTTCGGCATGGCGATGGTGACACAGTCGTTTTCTCTGACGCCGATGGTGCGAAGTGCTTTGGCGCATTTGTTGATCTCTTCGATCATCTTTCTATAGGTCGTCGATCTTCCCATGAAGTCGAAGGCGATATTGTTCGGATATTGTTTGGCTACTCTTTCGACGGCTTCGTACATCGATCCTTCAAAGTAATCCAGATGTAAAGGGATATCGCTGTTTTCGGATGTCTTTGCCCAAGGGATACGCTGCGTGATCGGAGTATCGAAACTTTGTTTGATTTCTGTCATAAACTTATTAACTCCTTACTTTTATGTTTTGACATAACATAAAAGATTATACTCTATTTAAAGCTTTATTTCACTATTTCAGTGTCGATGATGTAC
The DNA here is from genome assembly GCA_024684175.1 of Erysipelotrichaceae bacterium. Next base: position 12,005 of record JAIKXJ010000051.1, on the reverse strand, counting down.
TATAATTGAGCTATGAACGAAACAGAAAGATTACTGGAACTGAGAAAACTTTTGAAGCGCTACAGTTATGAATACTATACGCTTGATAAACCGACAGTCCCCGACAGCGAATATGATATGCTGTTCAGGGAACTGCAGGAGCTGGAAGCCAGACATCCGGAACTTGACGATCCGGATTCACCGACGCAGCGGGTCGGCTTTGAGATCCTCTCCGAATTCAAGAAGATCACTCATGAACGTCCGATGCTTTCTTTGGGTGATGTGTTTTCCTATGAGGAATTGAGAGACTGGGCAAAGAAGATCACCGATGTTTACGGTGAAGTGCAGTTCTGTGCCGAATATAAGATCGACGGTCTGGCGATGTCTCTGATCTACGAAAACGGACGTTTCAAGCAGGCTGTCACGAGAGGTGACGGAGTGACCGGCGAAGATGTCACGTCCAACGTGCGGACCATTCATTCCATCCCGATGTCGATCCCTTATCGGCAAAGATACGATATCCGCGGTGAAGTCTATATGCCGAAAGCTTCATTCGAACGGCTGAACCGGCAAAGGATCGCCAACGGGGAAGAAGAATTCGCCAATCCGCGCAATGCGGCAGCTGGATCGATCCGTCAGCTGGATTCAAGGATCTGCGCTTCCCGCGGTCTGGACGGTTTCTGGTATCATGTGCCGGAAGATCCCAATTCCGATACGCATTACGGTTCCTTGCAATACGCAAAGAAACTGGGTTTCATCGTCAACGAAACGACTTCTTTGTTTGAAAACATCGAAGACGTGATCGGCTTCATCGAAGAGACAGCCAAGATCCGCCACGATCTTCCTTACGAGATCGACGGCATGGTCATCAAAGTCAATTCCTACGACTTGCAAAGACAGCTGGGTTTCACTTCCCGTATCCCGAAGTGGGCGATCGCCTATAAGTTCCCGGCGGAAGAAGTGCGCACCAAGGTGGAAGATATCTTTATCACGGTCGGCAGGACGGGCAAATGTACGCCGAACGCCAAACTGACTCCAGTCAAAGTCGCCGGCACGACGGTCGGTTTTGCGACGCTGCACAACGAGGACAACATCAAAGACAAGGACATCCGTATCGGCGATACCGTCATCATACGCAAGGCAGGAGACATCATTCCGGAAGTCGTCCGTTCGATCAAAGAGAACCGTGACGGCTCGCAAGTTCCGTTCGTCTTCCCCGAGACCTGTCCGGTCTGCGGAGGAAGGCTTTACCGATTTGAAGATGAAGCTGCCCATTATTGTGTCAACAGCGAATGCAAGGCAAGGCTCGTCTATTCCATCGCTCATTTTACGGAGCGCAACGCCATGAACATCGACGGTCTGGGTGAAAAACGGGTCGAAGCTTTCCTGAACGAAGGCCTGCTGACCTCGTTTGAAGATATCTATAAGCTGCACAACCGTAAAGAAGACATTCTGAAAATGGAGAAATTCGGTGAGAAATCCTATGACAATCTGATCGAAGCCATCGAGAATTCCAAGAAGAATTCTCTGGAACGTCTGATCAACGGATTAGGCATCCGTCAGGTAGGCGAAAAGGCAGCTAAAGTTCTGGCGGCTTATTTCAAAGATATGGATGCGTTCATGCATGCCTCGATCGAAGAATTATCCAATATCCGCGACATCGGACCGGTCACGGCAGAATATATACGTGAGTTTTTCAATGAGGAAGCCAACAGCGAGATGATCGCTCAGCTGAAGCTTTTGGGCGTCAATATGGATTACATCGATACGTCGACCGGAGAAGAGTCTTTGTTTTCCGGGAAGACGGTCGTTTTGACCGGTACATTGGAAAAGTATTCACGCAATGAAGCGACGGCATTGCTGGAAAACATGGGAGCGAAAGTCTCCGGTTCCGTCTCCAAAAAGACTGACTTTGTCATCTACGGCACAGAGGCCGGCTCCAAGCTCGATAAAGCGAGATCTTTAGGCGTCACGACCTTGAGCGAAGCTGAATTTGAGAACATGTTATGAGTATGCTAGAATATTGTGTGGAGAATTATATATGAGCACGAAAAAAGAAAAGAAAAGATTATCCAGATCGGCGATCGTCCTGATCGTCGGCCTGATCATCATAGCCATCCCGGTATGTATCTTCCTGGGGATCTTAGGTGTCTCCGCCATGCAGACGGGCACACCGAGAGAGGGCAGCCGTTTTGAAGGCGACCTCGAACCGGCGATCACAGATGCCAATGTCGAAAGTCTGAAGACCAAGCTTTCCGCACTTTCTTCTGTTGAAGAGCTTGAAGTCGTATTATCGCAAGGCCAGCTGAGGATCTTCATCGACACTGTTGATACCTTATCGGAAGAACAGGTCGATTCTCTGCTGACATCGGCTTACAATGCCGTCAATTCGGAACTTCCGATCTCGACGTATTTCACAGCAAGCGAGTCCAAGAAGATGTATGATCTGCAGATCAACATCTATACGATGGCGGAAGCGTCACCGATCGGTGATGACAGCGGCAGACAGTACAAGCTGCTTCACAAGAATTCGGCAGAAGAGACCTACGGCATCGATGATCTTGCCCATCCGAAAGATCCTGCGCTTGCCGCAGAACTTGAAGGTCTGAACGAAACACCGGCGGAACCGACGGGTGAAGAAAGCGAAAGCCAGAGCAACGGAGAATAAACTTCATGGAGATCATGAAGTTTTTTAATTTATGAAGAATCAGATCTTACGCTGCAAATGTGTCGATATGTCCGTTGAAGGGCTCGGTATCGCCAGAGCTGACAAGCTCGTGATTTTCGTCAAGGGTCTGATCAAGGGCGAAGAAGCGGATGTCAAGATCATTGCCGAAAAAAAGAACTATTCCATCGGCATCATCGACAAGCTGATCACGGAATCGCCTTACCGCCTTAAGTCAGAATGTCCTGTCGCTTATAAATGCGGCGGCTGCGACTACCGTCATATCGCTTATGACTATCAGCTGCAGCTGAAAAAGGAAGTACTGGTCAACACCTTCCCCGGCTATACGGTCAAGGATATCCTTCCTTGCGCAGATCCGTATTATTACCGCAATAAGGTACAGATCCCGGTAAGCGATCATAAGATGGGTTTTTACCGTAAATATTCCAATGATATCGTGGAATTCGACGACTGTCTGATCGAATCAAAGACCGCCAATGCGATGATCAAAGATCTGAAATCGCTGATCCTGAATACGGCAAAAGAAAGATCGATCCGTCATATCCTGATCAAACACGGCAAGGGGAGCGGGGAAGTGATGCTGGCATTCATTGTCAGCGATCTTTCCGTCGATCTTTCCGATGTCTGTGCCTTTATGGTCAAAAAGTATCCCGAGATCGTCTCGGTCCTGATGAATCTCAACGATCGGAATACCAATGTCATTCTGGGCACGGAAGAGGTCGTACTGTACGGAAGAGACTTTATTTATGATGATTTTGACGGCATAAAAGTCAAGGTCTCATTAAAATCGTTCTATCAGATCAATCACGACCAGATGATACGCCTTTACGACATCGCAAGAAAGCTTGCCGATCTCGATCAAGGCAAGGAAGTTTTGGATCTGTATTGCGGCATCGGCACGATCTCCTTGTATCTGAGCCGATATGCCAAACATGTGACCGGCGTCGAGATCGTTGGATCAGCCGTTGAAAATGCAAGAGACAACGCAAAGCTCAATCAGATCGACAACTGCGACTTTATCCTGGCGGATGCCACGAAAGATATGGATCCGTATTTGAAAAACAAAGATGTCGTCATCCTTGATCCGCCGCGGAAAGGCGTCAGCAGGAAGCTTATCGATTCACTGAAAGAAAACAAGATCCAAAGGATCGTTTATATCTCCTGCAATCCGGCAACTTTAGCCAGAGACTTGGAACTGTTTAAAGAAGACTATGAAATCGGCGAGATCTATCCGGTCGATATGTTCCCGTTCACGATCCATACGGAATGCGTGACGGTTCTTGACCGCAAATGAAAAAATGTCCTTACAGTACCTGGTGCGGAGGCTGCAAGTACCAGAGTATTGACTATAATGAACAGCTGCTCATGAAACAGAAAAGGGCAGAAAAGCTCCTGTCCCGTTTTCATCATGTAGAAAAGATACTTTCTTGTAAAAACGAAACGAATTACCGCAATAAGGTCCAGATCTCGTTCGGCATGGATGAAGATCGTCATGTCCTTTGCGGCTATTATCTACCGGATTCCCACAGGATAGTACCGATCGATCGATGTGATCTGGCGGATGAAAGGATCAACCGGCTCATCTTCTCATTGAAACGCATCGTGATCTCTGAACGAATTCCGATCTACGATGAACGAAGACGGAAGGGCTGTCTCCGCCATATCCTGTTTCGGACCTCGAATACCGGCGAAATGATGGTCGTTTTTGTGACAGGTTCAAGGACTTTATACAAAGCTCAACAGCTGGTCAAAGCTGTCTTGCATTATAATCCCGATGTGACGACGATCGTTCATAACATCAATGAGCTTCCGGTCTCCAAGGTCCTGGGAAAACGAAATCATACCCTATATGGGAAAGGCTATATCACAGACAAACTGTGCGGTCTTTCTTTCCGTATCTCGCCCTCATCGTTCTATCAGGTCAATAAGTATCAGACGCAAGTCCTCTATGAAGAGGCAATCAGACTTGCAGATCTGAAAGAAAATGAGGTCCTGATCGATGCCTACTGCGGGACCGGAACGATCGGCCTTACGGCTAGCAGATCGGTGAAAAAGGTCATTGGCGTGGAGATCGTCGAAACTGCGATCAAAGATGCGCTGATCAACTGTAAGATCAACGGTATACAGAATGCGGAATTCCTTGCAGAAGATGCCGGAAAGTATATGGAGAAGCTGAGCCGTCAGAATGCCTATATCGACACCGTGATCATGGACCCACCGAGAAGCGGCTCGGATACGCGTTTTCTGTCTTGCCTGACGAGACTTTCTCCGGACAAGATCATTTATATCTCCTGTAATCCCGACACGCTGGCAAGAGATCTGAAACAGTTACAGAAGGCATATGATGTCGAATGGATACAGCCGGTCGATATGTTTCCATTCACTGATCATATCGAATGTATCGTGAAACTTGTCAGAAGACCGGACTGATGGATCTTATTAGAACAAAACATGATACTTGAGAAGCTTTGAAACAGACTGCGGTCTGTTTTTTTGTCACTTGCAGTCTGTTATGATGAAGACAGACAGAACAAAACATTCAGCAAATGACAATGAATTGTAAGGAGCAGACTTATGGCGTTTGATTTCAAAAAAGAATATAAAGAGTTTTATCTACCAAAAGGCGCACCGGAGATCGTCAATGTTCCGAAGATGAACTATATCGCCGTTTCCGGAAGCGGAGATCCCAATGAGGAAGACGGGGACTACAAAAAGGCGATCGGGATCTTATATGCGATCGCTTATACCATCAAGATGTCCAAGAAGACCGATCATCAGATCGACGGTTATTTTGATTTTGTCGTACCGCCGCTGGAAGGCCTTTGGTCACAAGAGGGAACCAAGGATGTTGATTACAGCAGAAAAGCCGATTTTCATTGGATTTCGATGATCCGTTTGCCGGACTTTGTGGACGAAGAGGATTTTCTTTGGGCAGTGAAGGAAGCTGCGGACAAAAAGAAACTGGATCTTTCTAAAGCGAGATATCTGAGCATCGAAGAAGGACTGTGCGTTCAATGCATGCATACCGGTCCCTATGATGATGAGCCGGCAACAGTGGAACTGATGGATGAATTCATTGCAAGCAAGGGATACGAAAACGACATCAATGAGAAGAGGCTCCACCACGAGATCTATCTCAGTGACGTGCGAAAGACCGCTCCGGAAAAGTTGAAAACAGTCATACGCCATCCGATCAAAAAGAAAGAGAACTGAGATGCATTTTGTCGATGCCAAAGGTCTGCTGACCCGTAACGAAGGACGTTACGGGATGAACATCTATCGCGGCTGCAGCCACGGCTGTATCTATTGTGACAGCAGGAGCCTCTGTTATCATTTTGATCATGCGTTTGAAGACATCGAAGTGAAGCGCAATGCAGCGCAGCTGCTGGAAAAAGAACTGAAGTCGAAAAGAAAGCGGTTTATGATCGCCACCGGAGCGATGTCCGATCCGTATATGCACTGCGAAGAACAGCTGCGTCTGACCAGAGCTTGTCTGGAGATTATCCGCAACTACGGATTCGGGGCAGCGATACAGACCAAATCCGACCGTATCTTGCAAGATATCGATCTTCTGCAAGAGATCAATGACAAGACAAGATGTGTCGTGCAGATGACACTGACGACGTATGACGATAAGTTGTGTTCGATCCTGGAGCCGAATGTCTGCAACACAAAACGGCGGATCGAAGTTCTGCAAGAGATGAACAAAAGGGAGATCGAGACGCTCGTCTGGATCACGCCGATCCTGCCGTTCATCAACGACAGCGAAGAAAACATCTTGCCGATCCTTGAAGAATGCGCACGCGTCGGGGTGAAAGGGATCATCGATTTCGGCATGGGTCTCACGCTTCGGGAGGGCGACCGGGAATATTATTATGCGGCTTTGGACAGGCATTTTCCCGGAATGAAGCAGCGTTACATGAAACGCTATGGGAATTCCTATCTCCTGCCCAGCCCGCGAGCGGAGGAACTTACCAAACTGTTTCGCCGTTTCTGCAAAGACAAAGGGATCTTGTATGATCCGGAAGAATGTTTTGCCTTCATCAATGAATTTCCCGAAAACGATCAGCAGATAAGTCTGTTCTGATGATGAGGATCGTATAGCCGAAAGACCGTACAGAATGACTCCGTGAGTACCTGAACGGTCTTTTTGTTGTAATATTATAGTCAGGACAAGGAGGAAGTCTCATGCGGGACATGACCAGCGGATCACCGTTTTCCCATATGTGGCGTTATGCGCTTCCTTTGTTGATGGCAAACTGGCTGCAGCTTGCCTATAATGCCATCGATTCGATCATTGCCGGGCGTTTCATCGGACGCAATGCTCTGGCGGCGGAAGGGATCGCTGCGCCGGTCATGAATCTGGTCATTCTGTCCATCTCCGGACTGTGTATCGGTGCCGGGATCCTGATGAGCGAGTATTTCGGCGGAAAGAAGATGGCGGAACTGCGCAAAACCATCGCCGTCACGCTTCGCTCCGGTATCCTGATCGCCTCGATCGTCATGACTGCCGGTATCGTATTTACCGATCTCATCCTTCGTTTTCTGGAAGTTCCTTCCGATATCTACGACATCACCAAGACCTATCTGCGGATCACCTTCATCGGTGCACCGTTCACTTTTACTTATAATGCATTGGCTGCAGCCATGAAAAGTGTCGGGGATTCCAAGACACCGCTGCGTTTTCTGGCGTTCTGCTCGATATTGAATGCGATCCTGGATATGATCCTGCTGGGGATCTTTCATCACGGTATCTTCACCAGTGCGGCAACGACGGTCGTCGCGCAAGCCGCATCCGCTGCGCTGGCCATCTTCTATATGATCCGCAAAACGCCGGAGCTGATGCCTGTACGGGAAGAATGGGATTACGATCGAAGCATCTTTCAAAAGGTCGTATCTTATGGCACGCCGACTGCTCTGCAGCAGGCGATACAGCCGATCGGCAAACTGCTGATCCAATCACAGGTCAATATGCTCGGAGTCTCTTCGATCGCCGCTTTCCATGCGGTGACCAGGGCCGATGATTTTGCCTGCATCCCCGAGCAGGGGATCTCTTCCTCGATCTCAACCTACATCGCCCAAAACAACGGTGCGCATAAGAAAGAACGGATCGCCAAAGGTTTCTATACCGGCATCATGATGGAAGCCTGTTACGGCGTGTTCATCGCTTTGCTGACATATGTTTTAAGAAGACCGATCGTATCGATGTTCGTCACCGGTGAAGCGGCAAATGATGTCATCGCCATCGGTGCGGATTATCTAAGTATCATGGCTTTCTTCTACATCTGGCCGGCGATGACCAACGGTTTTCAGGGCTATTTCCGCGGCATGGGCAGGATGAAGATGACGATCCTGGGCACGACCGTGCAGATCTCCATCCGGACCTTATTCACGGTCTTATTGGCACAAAGGATCGGTATACGGGGCATTGCCTATGCTTCGATGATCGGCTGGAGCGCCATGCTGGCATTCGAAGTGCCGATCGCCTTGCATGAACTGTCAAAAATGAAAGGATCCGACCTATGAAGAGATACCAGGAACACAATGCGGAAATGTTCGACCGCTGGAACCAAGAGGGCTGGAAATGGGGGATCCCGGTCAGTCATGAGGAATACGAAAAAGCACTTCAGGGAGATTATGCGATCTATCTGACGCCGACAAAGCCCGTTCCCAAAGAATGGCTGGGCGATGTCAAAGGCAAAAAGGTGCTCGGTCTGGCAGCGGGCGGCGGACAGCAGATGCCGATCTTAACGGCTTTGGGAGCGAAATGCACTGTCCTCGATCTTTCGGATTCTCAGCTCGCAAACGAAGAACTGGTCGCAAAACGGGAGGGCTATGCCATCGATATCGTCAAAGCCGATATGAGCAAGGCTTTTCCTTTTGCCGATGAAAGCTTCGATCTGATCATTCATCCGGTTTCCAACTGCTATATCCAAGACGTCCTTCCCGTATGGAAAGAGTGTTACCGCGTCTTAAAACACGGCGGAAAACTTCTTTCGGGGACGGATCATTATATCAACTACATCGTCGATGAAAAAGAAGAGAGGATCATCAATCATCTGCCGTTCGATCCTTTGAATGACAAAGAACAGGAGAAACAGCTTCTTGAGTCGGATTCCGGCTACCAGTTTTCGCATACACTGGAAGAACAGATCAGCGGACAGCTGCATGCCGGATTCACTTTAGTTGATCTTTACGAAGACACGAACGGCGAAGGGAGGCTTCATGAACTGAAGATCCCGACGATGCTGGCGATCTTATCGCTCAAGAAATAGAGGTATATATCTTTATGTGGTATGAAGAGGCGATATTTTATCATATCTATCCATTGGGGCTCAGCGGAGCACCGAAACAAAACGATTACATACTAAACGAACGCAGGCTTAATCAACTTCTGCCCTGGATCGATCATATACGTGAGCTTGGTTTCAATGCGTTGTATATCGGTCCGCTTTTCGAATCAGTCGGGCATGGCTATGAGACGACCGATTATCGTAAGCTGGATTCCAGGCTTGGCAGCAATGAGGATCTGAAAGCTTTTGTGAACTATTGTCATGAAAGAGGGATCAAAGTCATCTTTGATGGTGTCTTCAATCATACCGGCAGAGATTTCTTTGCGTTCAAGGATATCAGGGAAAACAGGGAAAACAGTAAATATTTGAACTGGTATCAGAATGTGAACCTGTGGGGAAACAATTCTTACGGTGACGGTTTTTCCTATGATACCTGGGGCGGTTACGACTTGCTGGCAAAACTAAACCTGTATGATCGGGAAGTCGTCGACTATCACATCGATACGGTCCGCTTCTGGATCGAAGAGTTCGATATCGACGGGATCCGGCTCGATGCTGCCGATGTGTTAAACTTCGACTTCATGAAACGGCTGCGTTATGAGACCGGACGCATGAAGGAGGACTTCTTCCTGGTCGGCGAGGTCATCCACGGCCAATACAACAACTGGGTCAATAGTTCCATGCTTCATTCCGTGACCAGCTACGCCATGCATAAGGCTTTCTATTCTTCCCACAACGACCATAACTATTTTGAACTGGCACATACGGTGAGAAGAGACTTTGAGATGTGCGGCTCGGATGCCCATCATCTCTATCAGTTCGTCGACAACCACGATGTGGAAAGGATCGCTTCCAAAGTAAGCGACCGGAGAAATCTGTATCCGATCTTCGTCCTGCTTTATACTTTGCCGGGGATCCCTTCGATCTACTACGGTTCGGAATTCGCTGTCGAAGGCAAAAAAGAGAGATATTCCGATGATTCTCTGCGTCCGTGTCTGGATCTAGAAGAAATGAAAAAGAAAGAAAAGTTTTATCCAAAACTGCTGAAACGGCTGGCTCAGATAAGAAGCAGTGAAAAGGCACTGGTCTACGGCGATTATGAGCAGTTATATCTGAGCACGGAAGTCTATGGTTTCCGGCGGGGCGACGTCATCATCATTTCCAACAATTCGGATAAGGTGATATCATTTCAATTAGATAGAAAAGGCTCTTATATCGATGCTTTGAACGGTAAGACGTTCTTGTCAAATGATGATCGGTTGACTATTTCGGTGGAAGGACATGATGCGATGATCCTTTTGCCGCAAGGCGAAGAACGGTGCAGCTACGGACCGCTGGAAAGACCGAAGATCTGGATCGAAGAGAAAAAAGAAACCATCCCGGACATACGGATCATTGAAAAGCCTTTTGAAGAGATGAGCATCAAAGAGCTGCAGTCAGCGATCCTGGCGAAAATGAAAGCGAACGGTCCGCTGAACGACCGTATGATCAAAGATGTCATGGAAAATGTATATCGGGATTCTCTGCTCAATTGGGTGAAGAGCTTTCGGTAGGAAAGGAACTTATGAAAAAGATTGATGAAATGTCCGATCATGAATTGTTGAGAGAACTGGTCGAAGAAAAACGCCGCAACGATATCATCCAGTGGGCGATCTTGCTTTTGGTGGTCTTTATCTCGGTATTCACCTATGTACAGGCGAGAAGATATGTTCCGGTCGTCACGGATCTGATCGATCGGGCAAATGTCCTGATGACCGATCTCGAGGCCAACAGCAAGCAGGTCGAAGAAGTCTTCAACTCTTTGAATGACGGTTCCATCGATGAGTTCAAAGCGGTGATGGGGCAGTTCAATGACGGCTCGATCGATCAGTTCAAGACTGTTGTCGAAAAGCTCAACGACGGCACGATCGATAAACTGAAAAATCTGGTCAATCAGCTCGATTCCATCGTTTCCTTGTTCGGAAGATAGGAGGAAAGATGTTAGAAGTTGGTACGAAAGCTCCGGCGTTCACTTTGCCGGATCAGAACGGTCAGATGCATTCCCTGAAAGACTATGAAGGCAAGAAGGTCATCTTGTATTTCTATCCGAAAGACATGACCTCCGGCTGCAGCAAGCAAGCCTGCCGCTTTGCAGAGCTTTATCCGCAGTTCCGTGAAAAAGATGCCGTAATCTTAGGTGTCAGCAAGGATACCGTATCTTCTCATAAAAAGTTCGAAGAGAAGTTCGGTCTTCCGTTCACTATCCTTTCCGATACGAAGCAGGAAGTCATCCAGGCTTACGATGTCCTGAAGGAGAAATCCATGTATGGAAGAAAATATATGGGCGTCGTCCGTTCGACATATCTGATCGATGAAAAGGGGAGGATCGCCAAAGCCTTCGGTAATGTCAAAGCATCCGGAAACCCCGATCAGATGCTCAAAGAGATCTGAAAAAACCGCATTTCTGCGGTTTTCTTTTCTTAGTGGCGTGCCTGGCAAGACTTGAACTCGCAACCTTTTGGTTCGTAGCCAAACACTCTATCCAGTTGAGCTACAGGCACATCGCTTATTTAATGTAACACTAAAAGGATTTATTTTCAAATCGATGACTTTGTTTTATTGAAATCACATATCAAAAATGTTAGGATACTTTTGTGTCCATGTAGCTCAGTTGGATAGAGCATCCGCCTTCTAAGCGGACGGTCGGGAGTTCGAGTCTCTCCATGGACGCCACTAAGTTGATAAAACGCCTTGAATAGGGCGTTTTTTTAAATCTTATGGGTTTTTTAGTTAATTACTTCACACTTGCTTCACACTTTTTGATGTTGTAAGATGGCCTTATGAAGAAGTTAAAAGATAATAAAGTCAAGGCTGAAAGAACAAAATATACAGGTGTTCAGAAGTGCGCTATAAATGGCGAAGTCTACTATCGCGGACGAGTTAAGTTTGCCGGCAAAGATTACTATACCGATAAGTGTTCAATCGCAAGGGATGCAGTCAAACTGAGAGAACAGCTTAAAGCTGACCTTCAAGAACAAAAGGCAACAAATCAGCCGATACAGACAGTT
>JAIKXJ010000071.1 GCA_024684175.1 Erysipelotrichaceae bacterium | reverse complement strand
CTCAAGTATGCCGACATCTTCATGGAGATGGGTTACAAAGTACTGATCTACGATGAACGTTATTTCGGGAAGTCGGGCGGAGAGATCTCGACATTGGGACAGGAAGAGGCCAAAGATCTGAGAGAAGTCTATGTTTATGCGAAGAAGGTCTTCGGTGATGACTGTAAGATCGGTCTGCATGGTGAGTCCATGGGAGCGGCAACGTCGCTGCTGTCCTTACAGTATATCGAACCGTTCTTCGTCGTTGCGGACTGTCCGTTCTCCGATTCTTATCAGCTCTATGAGGAATTCACAGTCAAGAACGTCCACCTGCCGCCGGTCCTGATCCTTCCCTGGGTGGCACTGATCGCCAAGTATAAATACGGTTACGACATACATCATACCGTGCCGATCGACGCGGTCAGAAACAGCGATGTGCCGATCTGTTTCATGCACGGAACAAGTGACGGACTGATCCGGCATCAACATTCCCTGGCGATGAAAGAAGCCTGCAGGAACGAACTGAGTGAGATCCATCTATTTGAAGGGGCAGACCATGCCTGTTCGATCGTCAGCGATCCGGAAGCTTACAAAGCGATACTCAAGGCGTTCGTTGAAAAATGTGAAAGAAGAGTATAAGATCCCGATATCTTTGATCAGGAGAGATCCCAACAGATTAATGAACGAAGAGCTTCCCAAAAAAACGGGAGGCTTTTTTGAAGCATCAGAACGGTCTGTTTTGCGCTGTCCTGTTATAATTTTGGTGAAAAGAAGGAGGGCAGATCATGGAATTTTTTGATGTATTGGAAAACAGAAGTTCGATCCGTAAATATACGGAAGAAGCTTTGACGGAGAAAGAGATCTATTGCATTGCAGCGGCCGGCCTCAAAGCGCCGACGGCGACCAACAAGCAGGAGATCCGCATCACGGTCGTAAAGAAAGACGATCCCGTACAGGAGAAGATACAGAAGGACCTCAATCCGGAAGCGCAGGTGAATTTCTATTACGATGCCCCGGTCACGTTCTATCTTTCGGCGGCAGATGATTTCGGCTGGAGCGATGTCGATGCCGGGATCGCAGTAGAGAACATGCATCTGGCGGCAAAGGCTCTTGGCCTGGGCAGCGTCATTCTGGGCTGCATGAAGAAGGTCGTCAACGGCAAGAAGAAAGAAGAATATGATAAGCTCTTGTGCATCCCGGAGGGTTATTCCTACAGGATCGCGATCGCTGTCGGTCATGCGGATACCGAGAAGGTCCCGCACAACATCGATTACGATCGGGATGTCACCGTCAAATAGAGGATCGATAAGAAACGAAGTTCATGAGAAAAACGCATGAACTTTTTCTTTCCTGAGATGTTAAACTTAGGACGTATGAAACTTCTGATCATCAACCCGGGTTCGACATCGACGAAACTGAGCATCTATGAAGATGAAGAAAAGCTCGCGGAAGCTTCTTATTTTCATGATGCCCCGGAATTATTGAAATACCCGCATGTCAATGCCCAGATCCCGTTCCGCAAGCGAGTCATCGATACGTTTGCGGAAGAGAATCGTTTTAAGCTTGAGGATGTCGATGTCTTCGTCGGACGGGGAGGGAGCGCCTATCCCTGTAAGTCCGGTGTCATGGAGATCGATGATCAGCTCTATGAAGATACCAAGGATGCGGTCGGCGGCAGCGAACATCCGGCAAAGCTCGGCGTGATGCTGGCACATGAACTGGCGAAGGAATACGGAAAGAAGGCTTATACGATGGATCCGACCAATGTCGATGAGCTCATCGATGAGGCCAGGATCACCGGAATCAAAGGCGTTTACCGCAATGCACAGGCCCATGTCCTGAATCAGAAGGCGGTCGCCAGGAAACATTGTGCACTGCATGGTCTGGACTATGAACATTGCGATCTGATCGTCGCTCATATCGACGGCGGGATCACGGTCAATGCCCATCATAACGGAAAGATGATCGACGGCAATGTGGGAAGCGGCGGTGACGGTGCGTTCACACCGACCCGCATCGGTTCCGTTCCTGTTTTGCCGCTATTGGATTACATCGATGATCACGGGACAAAGAAAGTCCGTGACATGTGTTCGCGCTCCGGCGGTTTCGTCTCTTATTTCGGGACCAGTGACTTCAAGAAGATCTATGAACGGGTAAAGGATAAAGATGGAGAGGCTTCTTTAGTCTATTCTTCGATGGTCTATCAGATCGGCAAGCAAATCGGTGCGATGGCGGTCGTCTTAAAGGGACATGTGGATGCCATCCTGCTGACCGGCGGTCTGATGATCTATGAGGATATCTTTGAAAGGATCAAAGAAAGCTGTTCCTGGATCGCCGAGGTCTATTCCTATCCGGGGGAACTGGAACAGGAGGCATTGGCTGGCGAAGTCTGTAAGGCTTTGAAAGGAGAACGGGAGATCCTGAAGTATCAGGGAAAGCCGGTCTTTGAAGGTTTTTCGTTTATTGAAGATGAGAAAAGGAGATAGTTTATGAGCATCACAGTCAATCTGCGTTACAAGGGTGTCGATGGAAATGCCGTGAAATTTGCCCGGGAAATGATGGAAAGCGGAACGGTCGCAAAGATCCGGAAGGAAGAAGGGAACCTCCGTTACGAATATTTCGTCTCCCTGGAAGATCCGGAAACGGTCTTGCTGATCGACGCGTGGAAAGATCAGGAAGCGATCGACAGGCACCACGCTTCGGAGATGATGAAGACCATTGCGCTGCTTCGCAACAAGTATGATCTGCATATGGAGGCGGCAAGGTATACGGATGATGACGGGGGCTTTTCGGAAAAAGATCAGTCATTCATAAGAAAATAGATAATAAGAGACTGCAGTGATGCAGTTTTTTTGTCGGAAAAGTAACAACGGATGTCGGATCATGATCTGTTGAACCCGCATCTTTTTTTGAAAATACATATATGTGTATTATAATTGAGTTAGCAAAAACTAACTTGGAGGCAGGATATGTATAAGACGACACTGAAGATCGACGGAATGATGTGTGGGATGTGCGAAGCTCACATCAACGATGTCATAAGAAAGAATGTGAAGGATGCAAAGAAAGTCTTGTCTTCCCATTCCAGGGGCATCTCCGTTTTTGAATCGGAAGCTCCGGCAGATGAAACGATGCTTCGTGAAGCGATCGCACAGACCGGTTATGAACTGGTCGATGTCAAGGTCGAAGAAGTGCAGAAAAAGAAGTGGGGTCTTTTTTAAGCAATGAAGTATAACGGCATGCCTTCCATGATGTGGGCCTTGTTCGTCTCTTCGTTTGAAAAGGCGTTGGCCAATGTCCTGCAGATAAGAGATGAGGAAACAAAGAGGATCGCAAATAAGGCAAAGGCAGAATATCAAAAGATCATCGAGGATCTTCCGGAATTTGAAAAGGGCGACCGTTTCAGGATGAACATCGTTTCCTGTGCGATGTTTGCTGCCTTTTGCAGGCAATTTTGTCCTTTGCCGGATGCGGAAGATCTGACGGAATTTTATAAGCAGGGGATGATGAACGGAAAGATGAAGCTGTTCTGCAAGATCAGCGGACTTAAGAAGTTTTCAAAGAGAGATCAGCAGGGAATGATGGAGACGGCAAAGTTCAGGGCGGCGGACCGCAATCCGTATTCCTGGAACATGGAATATCTTCCTTATGCAGACGGATCGGGTTATGAAGCGAGGTTCACGAAATGCGGGATCTGCACCTTGATGAAGCAGCTGGGTCTGGAAAAAGCGATCCCGGCCATGTGCCGCCTGGACTATACGATGGCGGAAGCGGGCGGTGTCTGCGATTTCATCAGGGACCATACGCTTGCCTCAGGCGGTCCATATTGTGACTGCGGGTATAAGAAAAAGCGATAGTTCCTGTATCCTGCCTGTTTTATGGGCTCCGTCTTCACCGATGGAGTTTTTTATTTGCGGTAGAATGGTAAGGGGAGGATCTGTATGAAAGACAATGAGAAAAACAGGAAACTGAGTGAAAGCGAACAAAGAAGGCTGAAGGATTATCAGGCCCTGTGTGAACAGATGAAGGAAAAAGGTTATCGGCACAGGGAACTGACGGTATCGATCGTCAAAGCCAATCTGTTTGTGGCGATCGCCGCCGTACCGGTCATCGGGCTGGGCATGTTTCTGTTCTTTTTTCTGCATCGGGATGCGCCTTTCCGTATGATGAACGGCATCGTTTTCTTATTTGCCGTATTGGTGCTGACCGTCGTTCATGAGCTCATCCACGGGCTGACCTGGTCGATCTTTGCCAAAGATCACTTCAAAGATATCGAATTCGGTTTCATGAAGGAGTATCTGACGCCGTACTGTACCTGTAAAGTGCCTTTGAAGAAAAAAGGTTATGTTCTGGGGACGCTGATGCCTCTGATCACTTTGGGTATACTTCCGGCTGTCTTTGCCCTGATCGTCGGGAACCCGGATCTGTTGATCCTTGGTTTGGTCATGATCCTGGCGGCCGGAGGCGATGTTTTGATCGTATTGCAGCTGTTAAGGTACAAGACGGATGCAAAAGATATCGTTCTGCTGGACCACCCGACACAAGCCGGTCTGGCGGTCTTTGAAAGATAGTTTTTCCGGAAAAAGGTCGCCCTTTTTCTTATAATGAGTTATCAATGATAAACAAGGAGGTGTGTTATGGACCGTGAAACGATCATCGGCTTACTGATCCCGTTTCTGGGAACGGCGGCCGGAGCCGGCTGTGTTTTTTTCATGAAGAACAAACTGAGCGATCAGGTGGAAAAGGCGTTGAGCGGTTTTGCGGCCGGTGTCATGGTGGCAGCATCCATCTGGTCGCTCATCATTCCGGCGATGGAACAGTGTGAAGACATGGGAAAACTGTCTTTTCTGCCGGCTTTCATCGGTTTCTGGATCGGCGTTCTGTTTCTTCTGATCTTAGACCACATCATCCCGCACTTACACATCCATTCCGATCATCCGGAAGGTCTTTCGGCCAAGCTGGCCAGGACGACGATGATGGTCCTGGCAGTGACGCTGCACAACATACCGGAGGGGATGGCGGTCGGTGTCGTCTATGCCGGTTTCCTGGCCGATTCTTCTTCGATCAGCGCTTCCGCCGCTCTGGCTCTGGCGTTGGGCATCGCCATCCAGAACTTTCCGGAAGGGGCGATCATCTCGATGCCTTTGCATGCGGAGGGAAAATCCAAGAGATCTTCTTTCTTTCTGGGAGTTTTGTCCGGTGTCGTTGAACCGATCGGTTCTCTGCTGACGATCTTTGCCTCCTCCTTGCTGGTACCGTATATGCCGTATCTGCTGAGCTT
>JAIKXJ010000064.1 GCA_024684175.1 Erysipelotrichaceae bacterium | reverse complement strand
GGGATCATTGGCTGAATCGGAATACGACAGCATTGATTCTAAGCTGAGATGATCATGGTGAATGAATTCAACGAATATGTGCGCGAGTGCCTTTCCGCAGCAGGCGATATCGTCATAAGATCCATGATGGGCGGATATCTTGTGTACCTTAACGGCAAACTGATAGGTGACTTTCATATTGTCCAATGAGTTTATTATTCGTCCAAAATAATATATAATTTGGATGAAAAGGAGAATTGTTGGACGAAAGGAACACAGGGGATCGTAAGCTGTAAAGCTTGCAAGCCGCCTGTCGGATAAGATGTCGGGTGAGCCCGGAAGAACAGTGTTTTCTTGCCGGGTTTTTATTTTCCGGCGGACAGGAGCTATGCGTGATGAAGAAAACAAAAGTAAAATTGGTCCCTCTTTCAAAGGATGACAGAGAGCAGTTTATCAAAGACAACCAGCGGGCTTTCAAGTATGGAGCGACCGAAGAATTCGGCAGGAGAGATGATCATTTTGAAGAGGACGGAGAGATCATTTCCAGAGAGACCATCGAACGGTCCATCGATGGCGGTGAAGCTTACAGGATCATCTGTGATGATAAAAAAGCCGGAGGTCTGATCATAAGGACCGAAAAAGACCGTGGAGATCTCGATATCCTGTTCGTCGATCCCGATGTCCACAGCAAAGGCATAGGATATGCCGCCTGGTGCGAAGTCGAGAAACTTCATCCGGAGGTGAAGGTCTGGGAAACAGTGACCCCGTACTTTGAGACCAGAAACATTCATTTCTATGTCAATCGCTGCGGATTTCACATCGTTGAATTCTTCAATTCCCATCACCCCGATCCCAACGATCCGGATCTGTCTGAAGAAACAGACGGGGGATCTCCGGATGGAATGTTCCGGTTTGAAAAACGTATGATATGAATTTTGTTTTCACAGATACGGCCGGTCATCGTGACCGGAAACAAAACACACCCTTCGCACGGATCGCCGATCTGTAAGAAGGGTGTATTTCGGATGCTTTATACTGTCGTTTCACGATCCCCGCTTGCTTTGGCAAGATAGCGCCGGATCGTATTCACCATGTTTTTGTTTTGGAACTTTGCCTCGATCTCGTCCATATCTACGGTCCGTCCGGAAAGGATCCCCTGGATCAGCACCTCCGCATACATCACCTCCCGGGTCATGGGATCTTTCAGATAGGTCAGAAGGTCGATGTTCATTTTTTCGTTGATCCCTTCGATCATGCCCGTGAAAAAAGTGCAGTCTTCGCCGAAGAGCTTCCCTATGTTTTCCATATACCGGAAGCCGGTCATAACATCCTCAAGTCTCATCAGTCTGCGCTCGACTGCTGCGAGGTTTCCTCCGTTGAGCAGCTTGTCGGCCGTCGTGCTCAGGATATCGCACAGGTCGAGAAGAATACCAGTATCGGGAAGCGTGTCCCCGTTCTCCCATTTGGAGACGGCCTGAAAAGAGATGTTCAGTTTCTCTGCCAGTTCTTTTTGCGTCATGCCGGCGGCTTTCCGTAAATGCTGGATATACTGTCCGATCTTCAAAGTGTCCATAATGTGCTCCTTCCTCATTCATCGTTTTTGCGGTCTTTGTCTTCCGCGATTTCATGATACGGTAAGATAAGGAATTCGTAAATAACGAGAAAATTGAGAAAATTCAACTTATGGTAGAATTATCTTTCATGGATTCGGGTATTGTTTTGCAGGGCAATTACGATCTTTTTTTCATTGAAGATCGGTCTCGTTCTTTGGAAAAGAAAGATGAACGATTTTTCATGACCGTATCTGTCGGACAGAAGGATCACACCTGTCCTTAAGACATAAAGAAAAAAAGAGATCGATTACGAAGAACAGATCTCTTGATTGTAACGTTGAGAATAATGAACTGATATTGTCATTCTTTTTCGAAAGAAGGTCTCCAGCCGGCGAACTGTACGAGCTGTTCATCGGTCCGATGATAGTAACGGACGCCTTTGTCGAGTTTGGCGATCTGTTTCATCTCGTCTTCCGTCAGAGTAAAGCCAAAGATATCCAGATTGTCTCTGATGTGATCGACATTCCGGCTGCCCGGGATGACCGCAAAGCCCATTTGGGTATGCCAGCGCAGGATGACCTGAGCCGGGGATCTTCCGTATTTCTTCCCCAGTTCAGCGAATACCGGTTCATTGATCAGTGACTTGTCGCCATGGCCCAGAGGATACCAGGACATCAGCCGGATGCCGTACTTGTCAAGTGTCTTCCTTAATTCTTTCTGGGTGTAGTAAGGATGTGCTTCGACCTGAATGAATTGGGGAACGATCTCCCATTTGTTTTCCAGTTCGTCCAGATATTTTCCTTCAAAGTTGGAGATGCCGATCGATCTGGCTTTGCCTTCTTTATAGGCTTTTTCCAGCTGCCGGTATCCGGCGAGCCAGTTGCCTGCAGGCTGATGGATGTAGAGGAGATCCACGTAGTCGACACCCAGCCTTTCCAGCGTCTCATCTACCGCATTTTCATTTTCGTATTCGCTTGGCCAAAGCTTGGTGGAAAGGAAGATATCTTCGCGTTTTACGCCGCTTTCTTTGATGCCTCTTCCGACAGCCCGTTCATTGACATAGGCGTTGGCCGTATCGATCAGTGAGCAGCCCATTTTCAGTGCTTCTCTCACGCTGTTTTGTGCTTCTTCCGGTGAAAGCATGAATGTCCCGATCCCTGTGGCAGGGCATTTGATTCCATTGTTCAGTGTCAGGTATTCCATTGATTGATCCTCCTTTAGTATGCAGATGCTCTGGAACTCGTTAGCTTCCAGGATCCGTGTTCTTTTCTTAAAGTAAAGTCTCCCTGCAGCCGCCAGCTGCTTTTTCCGCCTCCGTAAACTGCTGCAACGACTCTGCTTTTGCCGGTCAACGCCGCTCTGTCTCCATTGATGGTTACGTCGATCGAATCATGTTGGACAGAGTAGTAGTTGAAGGTTCCTTTTATCAGGCCGCTGATGAATTCATCCGCTGTCTGTCTTGTTCCGGTCATGTGCAGAAGATAATAATCCTCTGACATCAGGCTTCTGAGTCTTTTCTCATCTTTATCGATCATGTATCTCCAATATTGCCGATAAATCTCTTTGATCTCTTCACTTACGTTCATCATTCCTTCTGTTCCTTCGGATCCAGACAGCGGATCACTTTTGCGGGCACGCCTCCGACGACCGCATAAGCAGGGACGTCTTTTGTTACAACGGCTCCGGCAGCGACCACGGCATATTCTCCGATCGTGACTCCCGGACAGACCGTCACATTCATGCCCAGCCATGCGTTCTTTTTGATCAGGACTTTTCCATAGGTGTATATGGTATGCCGTTCATTCATATCGTGATTGATACTTGCGATCCTCAATCCCGGCGCTGACATCACGCCGTCCTCAAACTCGATCCCGCCGGATGCGGAGAGGATGGCAGAGTGATTGATGAATACACCTTTTCCGAACTTCACACGATTCCCGAAATCACAGATGAACGGTGTCAGGATGCGTACATCATCCAGTTTTCTGCCGAAGAGTTCTTCCAGGTATGTGACATAGGAAGGATCATCCGGCATGATGGCATTTGCTTTTGCACACAGGATCCTGGATCTCATCATCTCTTCGACCGCTTCCTTGAAATAGGGCTCCTTATTATTTGTGGGGCCTCCCTGATCCATCAGTTCATAGACATAGCCTTTTGCGTATTCCATCTTTTTTATTTCAATCCGTTGGCCCTTAGCCATTTTTCCACTTTGTCATCGGAATCGGCGGCCTTGCTGCCGGTAATGGACAGACCGTTTCCGATCTGTGCGCCGGATGCGTATCTCCTAAGGTCTTTTTCCGAACTGCCCATGCCACTTCCCTCATTGGTACATAGCGGCAGGATAGTCTTTCCCGAAAAGTCATATCTTTCCAGGAATGTCAGGACCGCCATCGGCATCGTTCCCCAGTAGTTGGGATAAGCCAGGATGACGGTGTCATAATCATCGATGTTGTCAAGATAATGCATCAGTTCCGGTCTTGCATTGTTTCTGAGGTCTTTCTTCGCTTCATCGATGCAGGTCATATAGACCGGGGAATAGGGTTCTTTCATCTCGATCTTGAAGACATCGGCATCGATCATTTCCTTCATATGGTTAACGACGACTTCCGTATTGCCGGTTTTGATGTATCTCATGGCTCCGCCGAAGTAATTCTCATCGGCTCTGGAGAAGAATGCGATCAGTGTTTTGTTCATAATGTTTTCCTCCTGTTTACGGTTTCATTATAGAAATCAGTATATAGAAAAGTCCAATAGAAATATGCTATAATCAATTTAAATATTAAATAGCTAAATATGAATACAAAACAGATCGATTACTGCATTGAGCTTGCCCGTACCTTGAACTTCAGTAAGGCTGCCGACAACATGTTTGTCAGCCAGCCTACTTTTTCCTATCAGATAAAGCTGCTGGAGGAAGAAGTCGGTTTTGCCATCTTTGAACGGAGCGGGAAAGGGGCTTCCCTCACGCCCGCCGGAGCACAGTTTGTTTCCTATCTGAGCGGAATGCGGGAGGATCTGAAACGGGCGATCGAACAAGGCCAGAATTTCAGCGCCAGCTACAAAGATGATATTTCGATCTGTCTGATGGTCTCTCAGGCGCTCTTCTTTCTTCCGGAAGCTATACAGCTCTTTGCCGAAAAGGAGCCCGATGTGCAGATCACGCCGGTATTCCGTTATGAAAACAGTATGGAAACCTTCCTGAACGGTCAGGCGGATATCGTTTTCGCTTTGAAGGAGCAGACCAGACAGGTCGCAGGCATTCAGGTTCATGACCTGTTTGAAAGCAGGATCTATCTCATCGCCAGGAGGGACGATCCTCTGGCTGAGAAGAATCTGATCCGCGAAGAGGATCTGTACGGACGCACGCTGATGGTCGGCGGCGGTTCTCCGCAGGCGTTGAGAACAGTTCAGCATCGGCTGATCGGCAGCGGGAAGATCGATTATTTCAACAGTGCCGATCATGAAACGACGCGGACTTATGTAGCGGCAGGAAGAGGCATCTGCCTGGCTCCCGGTTTCCTGAATGATCACAGCGGGCAGTTTGCCTGGATCCCTTTTGACTGCAAGGAGTCTTTTTCCTGCGTACTGTGCACTCGTAAGGATGATCAGAGAAAAAGTCTGAAGGGGTTTCTGCAGATCATGAAAAAACTTTATTCGGATGCGGTCGCATTCCCTTTGTAAGCATCTGTATCCGACAGCCGGAAAGGGACAGAAGGTCCGCGCTTTCTCAAAGATACCGAATACCGATATGGATCTGTTTCAGTATGAAACAGATCCTTTTTATATATTTGTTTATGATCCGTGGAAATCCGGCCGGAATTAGTGTATCATAATGGTTAGTTAATGCTAACTAAATAAAGATAACTGCCTCACGATATCCGTGAGGCAAATAAAACGAATTGCAGTTAGTATAAACTAACCATTGAAGGAAGAACGGATAGGGATCTTGCTTCATTTCCGGCAATGATCATTGTTTTGACGGCCGTTTTTCAAAGCAATAAGAAGGCTGCCGGATGGAAAAACCGATTGAGGGGGACAAATATATGAGTGAGAAAAAAAGAAACAATGTTGCAAAGCTTTTGGAGTATGCGGGCAATTATAAGGGGCTGACATTTCTGGGGCTGTTTCTTTCAGCGGCCGCCATGGTAACAGGGATGCTTCCGTATGTCTGTATCTGGCTCGTTTTGAAAGAGCTGATCGCCGTTGCTCCGGACTGGCCGCAGGCAGCCGATATCACAAGATACGGATGGATGGCTTTTCTTTCCGCATTCGGCAGTATCATCATTTATTTTTTTGCACTGATGTGCACCCATCTGGCTGCATTCCGGACAGCCGCCAACATCCGCAAAATGGGGATAGCTCATCTGATGAAGACGCCGCTGGGTTTTTTCGATAACAATGCTTCCGGGTATTTAAGAAACAGGCTCGATGCCGGTTCGGCCGATACGGAGACTTTACTGGCACATAATCTGGCGGATATCGTGGGAACGATCGCCATGTTCCTGATGACGCTGATCCTGATGCTGGTATTCGACTGGCGGATGGGCTTTGCCTGTCTGTCTGCGGTGGTCGTTTCCATAGGGGCTATGTTCACCATGATGGGCGGCAGGAACGCAAGACTGATGGCGGAATATCAGACAGCGCAGGATGTGATGTCCAAAGCCGGAACGGAGTATGTCAGAGGCATACCTGTCGTCAAGATCTTCCAGCAGACCGTCTATTCTTTCAAAGCTTTCGAACGGGCGATCAACGATTACAGCGCAAAAGCGCAGCGTTATCAGGGAGAGATCTGCCGGGTCCCTCAGGCGGTCAATCTGACGGCGACCGAAGGTGTCTTCATCTTTCTGGTGCCGGTCGTTCTGCTGATCGCTTCCGGTGCTCTTTCTTCCGGAAGTTTTCTGCAGTTTGTGACTAATTTTGCTTTTTATGCCGTCTTCTCGGCGGTGATATCTACCGCTCTTGCCAGGATCATGTTTGCAGCTTCGGGGATGATACAGGCCGATACGGCAATGATGAGGATCGATACGGTCATGAATGCGCCGGTACTTGATACGGAAAACAGCCGTGAGATACCGAAGGGCAACAGTGTCGAATTCAGGAATGTTTCGTTCACTTATGAGGGTTCCGATGAGCCGGCTCTGGAAAATGTTTCTTTCAGGGTTGATCAGGGAGAAACGCTTGCGCTTGTCGGACCTTCCGGCGGAGGGAAGACGACAGCGGCAAGTCTCATCCCGCGTTTCTGGGATGTGAGTTCCGGAACAGTCGAAGTCGGCGGCGTCGATGTCAGAAAGATCGATCCGCACGTACTGATGGATAAGATCGCCTTCGTTTTCCAGAATAATCATCTGTTTAAGACGTCGATCCTGGAGAACGTCAAAGCTGCCAGACCGGAGGCTTCTTTGGAAGAGGTAAAAGCCGCTTTGGCGGCAGCCCAGTGCGATGACATCATCGCCAAGCTGCCTGACGGCATCGACACCGTCATAGGTTCCAGGGGAACATATCTTTCCGGCGGGGAACAGCAGCGTATCATCCTTGCCAGAGCCATCCTGAAAGATTCGCCGATCATCGTATTGGATGAGGCGACCGCTTTTGCGGATCCGGAAAACGAAGTCCTGATCCAGAAGGCGTTCAGAGAACTGACAAAGGATAAGACGGTCATCATGATCGCTCACAGGCTTTCGACCGTCGTCTCGGCAGACCGGATCATCGTATTGGAGAACGGTCATGCGGTCGAAGAAGGAACGCATCGCAGTCTTCTGGAAAAGAAGGGCAGATATGCGGATATGTGGGCGGATTATAATGAAGCGATCTCATGGAGAATCAGATCGGGAAAGGAGGCAAAGTAGGGATGTTCGGGAAAGGATTTCAGAGAAAATATGCACTCAGTGAGCAGGGGGTCAGAAACGTTAAGAAAGGCGCCTTCTGGACAGTCATCGTCAATCTGACCGTCATGGCCGGTGCAGGTATCTTGTATCAGCTGATGAGATCCTATATGTCGGTCATTACCGAATCTTCTTCCTTACCAAAAACGGCAGTCTTTCTTCTGTGTGTTGCGGTATTCGTCATCCTGTCGTTTTTGACGCATCTGCAGCAGTACAGATCGACCTACGGACTGGTCTACGGAGAAGTAAGGAATACCAGGATCAGCATTGCCGAAAGGCTCAGAAAACTTCCTTTGGGCTATTTCTCGAAACGGGATCTCGCCGATCTGACGGAAACGATCATGGGCGATGTCAACCGTCTGGAACATGTCTGGTCGCATTGCCTGAGTTATCTTTACGGTGCTTTCATTTCAACGGGCATCATCGCCGTCATTCTTCTGTTTTATAACTGGAAGCTCGCTCTGGCGTGTCTGTGGGGCGTACCGGTCGCTTTCGGACTGCTCTTCGGATCAAGAGAGATCGAACGGAAACATTCTTTTCTGAACAAACAGGCAGGGGTCGCCGTATCCGACGGAATACAGGAAACGATCGAGAATATGCGGGAGATCAAGGCGACCAATCAGGAAGAAAGGTATCTGAAAGATGTGGACCGCAAGATCGACAGCTATGAAAAGACCATGAGAAAAGGAGAACTGGTCACAGGGCTGTTCGTCAACGGTGCAAGCATCATCATGCGTCTGGGTGTGGCAACGACGATCTTTGCGGCCGTCAGGATGATCATAAAAGGAGACATCGGCTTCATGACACTGTTCATGTTCATGATGATCATCACCAGGATCTATGCGCCGTTCGACCAGTCGCTGGCTCTTATGGCGGAAATGCTGGTATCGCAGGTCTGTGCGGATCGTATCAACGAGATCCGGGACACCGCGACGGCAGAGGGAAGCGATGTCTTTGAACCGAATGGACATGACATCGAATTTAAGAATGTCTGTTTTGCCTACGATGACAAAGAGGTCCTGCATGATGTCAGTTTCACCGCAAAAGAAGGAGAGGTCACTGCACTGGTTGGACCTTCGGGTTCCGGAAAAAGTACCTGTGCCCGTCTGGCAGCCAGACTCTGGGATGTCACATCGGGAACGATCGAAGTCGGCGGCATCGATATATCGACAGCGGATCCGGAAGTCCTGCTCAGAGATTATTCGATGGTCTTTCAGGATGTCGTATTATTCGATGACACAGTCAAAGAGAACATCCGTTTGGGAAAACATGATGCAACAGATGAAGAAGTCTATGCGGCAGCCAAAGCGGCCAATTGCGATGAATTCGTGAACAAGCTGGCCAAAGGATATGATACACCGATCGGTGAGAACGGCGCGAAGCTTTCCGGCGGGGAACGTCAGCGTATCTCGATCGCGAGAGCTTTGCTGAAGGATGCGCCGATCGTATTGCTGGACGAAGCGACGGCTTCTCTTGACGTGGAAAACGAAACGAAAGTCCAGACCGCATTGTCCAGACTGCTGGAAGGCAAGACGGTCCTGGTCATTGCCCATCGCATGAGGACGATCGAGGCGGCCGATAAGATCATCGTTCTCTCCGAAGGAAGGGTCGCCGAACAGGGAAGTCCCGAAGAACTTTATGCAAACAAAGACGGTATCTTCCGTCGCATGAGCGATCTGCAATCGGCCAGTATGGATTGGAGCATATAGATCTTACGGATCTGCAAAGGAAAAAGATATCGCTCTGATCGAAGCAGGAACACCTGAGACCGGAAAGAACGGAGGATCACGTGACACTGAAATATGAGATCTTGAAGTGCCTGGTGAAGGCACTGAACATTAAAAAAAGATGGTGCGGCATGAGCAATGAAGAATTGCTGGAAGACCGCCGGAGACGGAATGCAAACAACCGCATCCCGGATCTGCGGGATGATGGATTCGATATCGGCAGGATCGATGTGATGGGTTATCCGGTCATTACGATGATCCATAAGAAGAAGACCGACAGGGCAAATCTGTTCATTATCGGCGGCGGCATGATCAGCGCTCCCCGACCGGGTTCTGTCAGAAAGGCCTTGAAATTCGCCAAAGAAACAGGTCTGGATCTTTATGTTCCTTATTATCCTTTGTGCACGGAACATCCGATCCCCAGGGCATATGAAATGATCCATGAAACGTATAAAGTGATGCTGCAGGATTATGCGGCAGATCATATCTCGGTCCTGGGAACTTCTTCGGGAGGCAATCTCGCTCTGGGAATGGTCCCTTATATCAACGACGGACATCGTGATGTTCCGATGCCGGGCCATATCATGGCGATCTCTCCGGGGACCTGCGTCGATACGGATGAGGAATGGCAGCGGATGCTGGAACTGGACAAAAAGGATGTCGCCATCCCTGTACAGTATATGAGATCGGCGGTCGAGATCATGAGGCACGGCGATGACAGTGTCCCGGAATACATGCTCTGGCTGCAAAGGGGAGATTTCAGCGGCTGTCCCCGCGTGACATTCATCTATGGGTCGGATGAGACGCTGTATGCCTGTGCACCGTCTTTTGAGAAAGCGATGAAAAGATATGGGGTGGACTATCGGATGATCGTCGGTGAGGGGATGTTTCACTGTTATCCGGTATTTCCGTTATGTAAGGAAGCGAAAGAGGGCTGGGACATGATGGTCCGGCTGATGAAAGGCGATGCAGATGAAACAGGAAGATGTCATTGACTGGAAAAGAGTGGTCCATCTGTTTAAGATCGGGATCGCCGCTTCCCTGACGGCCTTTGCCGGGGATATGCTTCTGGGCTGGAGTGTTTGCGATCCGGAAGCTGTATGACTTCCGCCGATGTTGAGCAGATACCTGACCGTTTCCGCGCCGGTGCCGAGTGTTCTCCCTTGTTTTCGCTATCATTTTCATGATCCTGATGCGGCTGATCGGTGATCGCGGGATCACGAATGCATTGACGGCCGGCTGGATCAGCATCGACAACTTATGGATGATGACCGGTCTTTGGATCGTGTCGGAAAGGGAAAGATCAAAAAGTCTGAAAGAGGTTTTTTGAAACTGAAAGAGGGATAAAGAAAAATATGCTTTTAACGGTGTTTTTGGCATTGGTGTGCTGTACAGCGATCACACTCTTATTGACGGCGGCCGTGGTCTTCGTGCAGGAGATCAGGTTCTTCTCCTCGGCACCGAAAGAGGTACGGGCACTGCTGAAGCCCAGGGATGAAGAACTGTTCCCCGGCGCCAGGCCAATGGGCTGGGTTCTGATGATCCTGAGTATGCTTGCGATAGCAGGTGCGTTCGTCATAGCGGTCCGGGATGGCTTGCGAAGCGGATTTACTTTTATACATTTTTTTCTGCGCTTTGTATCGATTTTATCGATCTATAAGGCTTATGATATGATCTTTTTCGACTGGTTCCTGCTCTGCAGATTCCATTTTTTCCAGTACTTTTTCCCTGAAACAGCACCTGCACTGCAAGACAGGAAATACGGGTTCAATATCAAAAGCCAGCTGCTGAAACTGTTTGTCGTTTTCCCGACGCTTTCTGCGCTGGCAGCATGGATCTGTACGCTTTTCAGCCTGGGAAGCGTCTGAATGAAGGAGGCTGATCCTTTGCTTACAATAAAACTCATCATAGAAGGCCTCGGACTTGGACTTCTGCTGTATCTGGTCTGTGCGATCGGTATCCGCAACGGTGCGGTATACATGGTGCATCTGTATGACCGTAAGGTGCAGGAACGCGTTGTCAAACTCGGCCTGACGACAGCGGAGGAGATCCGGAAGCGGAGCGTACTTTTTAAGAGCTTGTGTCTTCCGGGTTATCTGATCTATGTGCTGCTTTGCGTATATCTGATCAATCGTGCGAAGGGTTTTTGGCCGGGATTCCATCAGAGTTTTGCGATCCTTTCCATAATGAACCTGATCGACCGCTTTCTGATCGACGATTACTGGGTCGGACATACCAAGGCCTGGATCATTCCGGGTACGGAGGATCTGAGACCTTACATCAGCACAAAGGACAAGAAACGGAAATGGATCATGGGAACGGTCGGGATGGCGTTCACTGCTGCCGTTCTTTCTGGAATCATGGTCCTGATCAGGAAATAAACAGGGAGAGGGTGACAATGCGATTTGACGAAATGGGAAATCCGTCGGGAAAGATCCTGATGCTGCTGCCGGGAACGGCTTGCGATTATCAGACGAACTTCGCTGCGGTATTGGATTCTCTGGCAGAGAAATATCATCTGATTTGTGTCAATTATGACGGCTTTGACGGAACCGATACGGTTTTCCCCGATATGATCACGGTTACGGAGAAGATAGAAAGATACATAAAGGAAAAACACGGAGGACGTCTGGATGGTGCGATCGGTTCCTCTTTGGGCAGCAGTTTTGTGGGGCAGCTGATCCAGCGGGAAAAGATACATATCGATCATGGCATCTTCGGAAGTCCGGATCTGGATCAGAGCGGGAGATTCAGCGCCTGGCTGCAGTCGAAGCTGGTGGTGCCGCTTTTGACGAGCTTCACAGGGAATGAAAAGAAGAGGGCAAAGACCAGAGAAAGACTTAAGGGTTTTTTTGAAATGAACGATGAGACGGCAGATCGTTTTATGGAGTGCTTCGCAAAATTCAGTCCGGAGTCTATCAGAAACGAGTATTATACGGATCTGCTCACCCGGCTGAAGGATGACATCCATGTGGAAAACACGAAGGTCCATTTCATCTATGCGAATAAGATGGGCGAAAAGTATCTGAAGCGCTATAAGAAATACTTCCGGGATCCGGAGATCCGGGAATTCAACATGCAGCATGAACAGTGGCTCTTCGGCGGAGAACGGTATGCCGTACCGGTGTTGAAGGCGATCGATGAGTTTATGGATAATGGAGGAGGGATCGGCCAATGAAACTTGGTATGATGGGAAGACTGTTCCCTGTATTGTTCAGCAAGACGGTCTACGGATATACTGCCGAGGCTGTTAAGGACATGGACATCCGGAAGTTCAAAAAGAAACATATGGAAGAATACAGAGCCATGGTGGAAAGGACGCCTTCCGTGGGTTCGATGAAGGACAATATGTTTGCACCGGTGATGTATCTGGCCTGTTTCGGGTTTTCCTACTACAAGGCGGATCCGGAACATATCACGACGGAAGTCTTTGACGGCATGATCGATGCCATCTGCAAAAGTGTCATGATGAAGCGTTTCTATCAGGGAAAGGATTGTTTCGATCCGAAAGAGATCGGCAGATATGTCCGCGGTGCGGAACGGTCGAAGGAAAGAAAATATCCGATGGACTGGGTCTTTGATTTCTCTTACGATCTGTCCGTTCCGGAGTATTATGTGACCCATCATGAATGCGGTGTGTGCAAGATCGCCAAACAGGAGGACCTGATGTTCCTGACACCGCATATGTGTGTCATGGACTATCCGACGATCGAGTATAAAGGCGGGAGACTGCTGCGTACGAAGACACTGGGAAACGGTGATGATCGCTGCGACTTCCATGTTGTAAAGAAGCTTTGAAAGGATCTTTTGTTGAATGAGGATCTATGAATTCGGCAAAGAAAATCCGGAATGTATCCTGCTGATCCATCCGTCGCTGGTGACATGGGACTACTTTGAATATGCCGTTCCGCTGCTGGAGGAACATTATCATCTGCTGATCCCGGCACTTCCGGGATATGACCTGAACGACGATTCCGAATTCAGTTCGGTCGAAACGATCGCTTTGCAGCTTGCCGGTCAGCTTGCGGATAAAGGGATCCGAAAAGTGAATACGGTCTATGGCTGTTCCATGGGCGGAAGCATCGCCCTCAGAATGGCGATAGATGAAAAACTTCATGCAGATAACATCGTCATGGACGGAGGGATCACGCCTTATCAGCTGCCTTGGATCCTGACCCGTTTTATTGCGCTTCGCGATTTCGGGCTCATGGCGCTTGGCAAGATCGGGGGAGAAGAGCTGATCGTAAAGGCGTTCAGTTCTGCTGAGTTCAGCGAAGAAGACATGAGATACGCAGCAAAGATCTTTCATCATTGCACCTATAAGACGCTTTGGAACACATTCGATTCCTGCAACAACTATCGGATGCCGAAGAAGGTCATGCATCTGCCTTACAGGATCTGTTACTGGTATGCGGAAAAAGAACGCAAAGCCAGAGACTGGGATATAAGATACATGAAGAAATATCTGCCGGATACCGTTTTTAAGTGTTTCGAAGGGATGGATCATGGCGATATGGCACTGTTTTATCCGCAACGGATGGCAGCGGAACTGCGAAAGATGAGCGGGAAGCAGGAAGATCGAGACCTGTATTGCAACGGATCTGTTTCAGTATGAAGCAGATCCTTTTGTATAATGAGGAAAAGAAAGGTCTCTTTTCTGTTTGCATGAATTTAAAGCAGCCGGACAGCATTTCATAGAGATCTGAGGTGAGGTATGTCTATGCAGACGATCAGCAAACAACAAGCCCGGCAGTTCATCCTTGCGAAGCAGGGGCTGATCGGCGCATATCGTTTCAAGGGGAAAGACGGTGCCTATGCCTATGTCCGTCAGGCCGGATGCATACAGTTCGATCCTGTCGATGTATGCGGGAAGAATGCCGAACTGACTTTGCAGTCTAGGGTCAGGGGATTTAAGAAAGCGATGCTTCAGGAGCTCCTTTATAAAGACCGGAAACTGGTGGATTATGCGGATAAGGAACTTTCCATCTGGCAGAGTGAGGACTGGCCGTATTTTTCATCGTACAGAGAACGCAGCAAGAAGCTCGGGGAGACCTTCGAGGGTCTCGGGGAGCTGAAGGCGAGGGCACTTGCGTATATTGAAGAGAACGGCCCGGTGTGCAGTGATA
This sequence comes from Erysipelotrichaceae bacterium, assembly GCA_024684175.1. The sequence continues at coordinate 2,829 of JAIKXJ010000064.1, read as the reverse complement.
CGCTTCCGATCGAAGGACAGATCTTCTGGCATTCATCCATGCACTGGAGCGGGAACTGGCACAAAAAATCACAGGCGGCCAGATCGGTCCTGGAACAGCTGTATACGGACGGCGAGCTGATCATCCATCACAAGAACGGCAGCCGGAAATATTATGATCTTTCCTGCAGATATCTTCCGAAGGATCTTTTACAGAAGGAAGATCCATGCAAAGGGGAGGAAGAGTATCTTGCCTGGCGCGTACTGCGGCGGATCGGCGCGGTCGGTCTGCTTTGGGATAAAAACAGTCCGGCGTTTTTGGGCATCGGTCTTGATGCAAAGAAACGAAGAGACACACTTGAGCGTCTGGAAAACGAAGGCCGGATCCTTCCGGTGAAGGTGGAAGGGATCAAACCGTTCTTCTATTACCGGGCGGAAGACGACGGACTGCTTCAGGAGATCCTTGAAGGGAGCGCTGATCTGCGGCAGCGGATGTCGTTTCTGGCACCTCTGGATCCGCTGATGTGGGATAAGGAACTGATCCGCTCGCTTTGGGACTACCGTTATTCGTGGGAGATCTATACGCCGGCGGAAAAACGGAAATACGGATATTACACTCTGCCGATCCTGTTCGGAGAACGTTTCGTCGGCCGTATCGAAGTTGCCGCCGACCGCAGGGAAGGCATCCTCCGCCTCAAGGGACTGTGGTGGGAAGCGGGGGTCCGTCAAAGCAAAAAACTGCACCGCGCACTTGCAAAGACGCTGCGGGATTTCGCAAGATTCAATGACTGCAAAAGGGTCGAGGGTCAGATCCTTAATGAGCTCACAAAATTGTAAAAGAGATTCACTTTATTTGCCAGCCGTTATGTAAAAACGGCTGTTTTTGTTTTCTGTATGGGATCCTGGCAAGGATGATCACGAATACTGTATAATGGGTCTGAAGAAAGTTCATACATCATAGATCATTCGGAATCCGTCGATCGGTTTGAAATACGGTTTTTGCGTTCATCCTGCGACCCGATCGGACGATACAGAGGATGGACGGACTTCATGGAAGTACAAGGAGGAACACTTATGAAAAAAGCAGCCGTTTTGTTGTTGATACTGCTGTGTCTGTGCGGATGCGCAAACCCGGCTTCATCGGATGTAAAAGAAGAAGAAGTCAAAGACAGGAGCCTTGTTGCCGACCCCGAGCCTGAGAATGAGGAACTGCTGATTATCGGCGTCGGGGAAGATGAAAAGGGTGCCGGTTCGGAAGAGATCAGCCGTTCTTTCGGTTTTGACGATCTGTCCGAATTCGATGTCTCGAAGCTGCATTATGAAGATTTCGATGAACTTTACGGTCAGCTCATGTATGAAGGACTTCCGGAAGGCATCGTCCGGGAACCGTTGAAATATGCCAACGGCGTATGGAAGTATGATCTGAAGATCCGTAATGATTCCTCCGACGGCTATCTGTTCGACGAACTCGGTTTTGCGGAAATGTCAGTCGACGGGTCCGTTTCCCCGCCGGTAAGGATCGTCCTGCATCCGCGGCTCGCTTCCGATGGCATCGAGATCTGGGAAGAATCGGATCAGGATGTCGGTTATGAACCTTTCGAGGGCGATCTCGATGAGAACAATGACCTGAAGCTTTACGGCAATTATTGCGTCATGTTGCTGACGGATTTCTATGCCTATGAAGGAAGAGAATACCTGATCGCCGAACTGTGGATGTCGGAAGAGGATGTCGCCGTATTCATGATGATCAGAGGACAGGAGTGAAACTGCCGAAGTCCTTACAGGCTTAAATGTTTTTAGCTTTGTTTTAATTTGTTACAGAGGGGAGAAGGTCCGTGTTTCATGTTTCAAAATCGATCTTCTCCCTTCTCTTTTTGGGCGGGTTTACATTATTAAATAAGTGACAAAAGATTGTACCCTCTTTTCTTTCGGTTCTTTCGTTCGGATACCGGCAATCATGGTTCAGCTTTTGCAAGGAGATCGGAGCATGAAAAAAAGATCGATAATCATGATCAATGTGATCATCGTCGTTGCCATACTTGTTTTCGTTGCGCTCTACTCCCGGACCGAAAACAAGCTGTCTTACGAAAAACAGATCGAAAACTTCGAAAACACGACGATCACCATGGGGACCGTGACGGAGAACTATCTGGAAGGGGAACAGCGGATCTGCGATATCTGGGCACAATATATCAACAACGAAGGTCTGACTATGGAGGAGGCAGTGAGTTTCATACGTTCTTCCCATGTGCTTGTGAATACTTCCGCCCACCTGGTCTCGGTCGACAGTCTCAGAGGACTTTCGACCCGTCCGAAGCAGTCGACGGGCGAAGATTATGCCGTATCTTATGCGCAGATCGGTCTTTTGGGGAATACGGACTGGATCGATGAAGTCGGAAAGTCGATCAATATCACCCGTGCGTATACCAATCCGATGAACGGCGAACAGTCGCTGGCTTTCTGCAATAAGGTCAGGCTGAAAGATACGGAAAACGGAGAGTATTCGGAGGCGATATTGCTGAGGGTCGTACCGATCTGGGAACTGGAACAGAAATGGGTCTTCCCGCAGGTCGAGTTCGAGGATGCCGTACTGTCGATGATCGACGGCAACGGCGATTATATCCTTAAAGGAAGCAGCTTTAAAAACTCCAGCTTTTTTGAGTTTTACAAATCATACAATGCGACCGATCCTGCTTCATCGAAGGAACTTTTTGAAAAGATCACTTCGTCGTCGGGTTCGATCACGATGCTCGACTCCCACGGGCAGGAGTGCATACTGGCTCATACGCCTGTCCTTAATACCGCCGGCTGGACGTTGCTGGGTTTCGTTCCGGCGAAAGACCTCAATGCG
>JAIKXJ010000063.1 GCA_024684175.1 Erysipelotrichaceae bacterium | reverse complement strand
ACACCTGGTCCCATCTCGAACCCAGAAGTTAAGCACTTCATCGGCGAGCATAGCTACTCGTATGAATAGTGAATCAAGCACGTTGCCGGTTAAAGACCTCTACGATTGTAGAGGTTTTTTTATGGAAAATGAGGTATACTTATAAGGCTATGATTACCAGAAATGAAAGTGAGACGATCCGCTTAGGAAAAAAACTCGGTGAACTGCTTCCCAAAGGTTCTTTGGTCGCTTTGAAGGGAGATCTGGCCGGCGGTAAAACGACGTTCACAAAAGGCATCGGTGAGGCACTGAGTGTCAAAGAAGTCATCAATTCGCCGACATTCACGATCCTGAAGATCTATAACGGAAGCCTTCCTTTATACCATATCGATGCTTACCGGCTGGAAAACAACGACTATGATCTGGGGATCTCCGAATATGAGGAGGAAGGCATCATGGTCATCGAATGGCCGGAATTCTATGAGAACTATCTTCCCGATGAGTATCTGGAAGTGAGATTTGAATATATTGACGATGACACAAGAGATATCTCTTTCATCCCGCACGGGGACAAGTATCTTGAGATCGCAAAGGAGATGACATGCTGACACTGTGTATCGATACAGCCTATAAATATTTGACTTGTGTTCTGATCAAAGATGATCGGATCCTTTCTTCTTATTGCAAGGAATGTTTCAAGAAACAGTCGGAAGAAGTCTTTTCGGCTTTGGATGAAGTTTTTGAAACAGCGGGAGTACAACGCCGTTCCATCGATTCGATCTGTATCACGAAAGGTCCCGGTTCCTATACCGGTGTGCGTATCGCTATGACGATCGCCAAAGTGATCGGTGAGACGCTGCCATGTGATGTTTACACGATCTCGACACTACGCTTGTATGCGGCAGATCGGCCCAACTGCATGGTCTTGATGGATGCCAGAGCTGACCGCGTCTATTGCGGTGTCTATGACAAAGAAAAGATCGTTTCGCAAGACCGGGCGGTCGCGATCAAAGATCTCGATATCAAAGACTGTCAGATCATCGGTGACGGTGCTCTGGTCGGCAAGGCCAACGATTACGGCGATATCCCGGAAGCTTTCTTGCGCACGAAGGCTTATTGGGAAAAGACCGATGCGCTTGCTTATCTGACACCGGAATATCTGAAAGAAAGTGAGAGTTACTACAGATGATCGAACTTTTGAAAGAAGAAGACCTGGACCAGGTCTTGGAGATAGAAAACGAATCCTTCGGCAATCCGTGGTCAAGGAAGAACTTTTTGACTGAGATCGCCAATAATGATCTTTCCGAGATCTATGTCGATATCGTTGACGGTGAAGTCGTCGCCTATGGTGACCTCTGGTATATGTTTGAGAACTGCGATCTGACCAAGATCGCCGTCAGAAAGACACAGCGTCATAAGGGCTACGGGCGTAAGATGATGAAACATCTGATCGCAGCAGCCAGAAGAAGAGGTTGTGAATTCATGCATCTGGAAGTCAACGTCAACAATAAGGAAGCTCTCGACTTATATGAAAAGGACGGCTTTGAGGTCGTCCGAACCAGAAAAAGATATTACGAGAACGGTGACGATGCCTATGATATGATCCGCGGATTATTGGGTGAAGAAGAACCGAGAAAGATCTTGGCGATCGAGTCGAGCTGCGATGAGACGGCATGCGCGATCGTTGACGAAGAACTCAATGTGCTGAGCTCGGTCGTCACTTCCCAGATCGATGTCCACGCCAGGTTCGGCGGCGTCATCCCGGAAGTCGCTTCCCGCATGCATGTTGAACAGATCTCCACGATCGTCAAGGAAGCGATCGATAAGGCACAGGTCTCGATGGATGACATCGATGCGATCGCTTATACGATCGGTCCCGGTCTCATCGGTTCTCTGCATGTCGGAGCGATCGGTGCCAAATCTCTGGCGTTCTTCTATGACAAGCCTCTGATCGGCGTCCATCATCTCAAAGGCCACATCTTCATCAACGAACTGATCAAGCCGCTGCAGTATCCGATGATGGCATTGGTCGTTTCGGGAGGCCATACCGAGCTGGTCTATATCGAAAACGATCAGTCTTTCAAGATCATCGGTACGACACTGGACGACGCGATCGGAGAAGCTTACGATAAGGTTGCCAGAGTCATGAAGGAAGCCTATCCGGGCGGTCCGGTCATCGACCGTCTGGCAAAGACGGGGAAGCCGCATTATCAGCTGCCGACACCGAAAGTCGACGGGCTGAATTTCTCATTCTCCGGACTCAAGAACGCTGTCCTGCAGCTGGTCAAAAAAGAAGAGAATGCGGGGAATGCGATCGATAAGAACGATCTCGCTTATGCCTTCCAGGAAGTCGCCTTGAACATGCTGGTCAAAAAGACGAAGAGTGCTCTGGAACAATATCCTTGCCGGTCCGTCGTTATCGCCGGCGGTGTTGCGGCGAATTCGAGGCTCAGAGAACTGATGAAAGAGAATTTCGCGGATCACGATCTGATCCTGCCGCCGTTAAAATACTGCACGGACAACGCTTTGATGATCGCCTGTGCAGCCGTTCATTATCTCAAGGCGGGGAAATTCGTCGGTTTCGATGCTTCCAGCATGCCTTCGATGTCGATCGAAGATTAGTTAAACTAAGTAAATAATTCACAAATAGCGATAAATTATATAAAATAAGTCTATGGCAGAAATATCGAAAGCGACACTTCGCCGTTATCCGGTCTATCTGAAGGCACTGCGCAAGCTTTCGCAGAACGGCGTCAAGAGGATCAAATCGAGTGAACTGTCGGAATATGTCGACATCAAAGCAACGACGATCCGTCATGATTTTTCTATGATCGGACAGCTGGGCAAACAGGGATACGGCTATGACATCGAGGAGCTGATCTCGATCTTTGCCGGTGCGCTCGGTGAAGATTATGACGAAGAGATGATCCTGATCGGTGTCGGCCGTCTCGGTAAGGCCATACTGAATTATAACAACTGGAATCATGTAGCCGGAGAGATCGTCTGCGCATTCGATCTCAAACCGGAGGTCAGGAACCAGGATCTGCAGGTCAATGTACCGGTCTATCATATCTCACAGCTGAAAGAGAAGTTTCCGAAAGGATGTGAGATCGCGATCTTATGCATTCCTTCGGGAGCGCAGGAGATCGTCGACGAACTTCAGAAACTGGGGGTCAAGGGGATCGTCAATTTCACCAGGGAACACTTCGTGCTTCCCGAGGGGATGATCAAAAGCGATGTCGATGTCGTATCGACGATCGAAGAACTGCTGTTTGAAGTCAATTCTATGAATAAATAGGGGGTTTATATGGATTTATATTTCGCAAGAGAACTGTATGAGATGTCACTCAATGCTTCCGATATGGAACTTGACCAGCTGGAATACGTTGCCGTTGAGGGCTGGATCAGGACTAACCGTGACAACGGTCAGGTCGGTTTCATCGAACTCAATGACGGTTCGTATTTCAAGAACATTCAGATCGTCTACGGTCCGGAACTCGCGAATCACGAAGAAGTCTCACACCTTCTGACCGGTTCTGCGATCTATGTCATCGGCAAGTTCATCCTGACACCGGAAAATAAGCAGCCGTTCGAGATCAAGGCAACTTCGATCGAAGTCGAAGGTCCGTCTTCGGAAACATATCCTTTGCAGAAAAAGAGACATTCTTTTGAATTCTTGCGTGAGATCCCGCACCTGCGTCCGCGTACCAACACATTCATGGCAGTCTTCAGAGTCCGTTCGGCACTGGCGATGGCGATCCATGAATTCTTCCAGGGCCAGGGTTTCGTCTATGTTCATACACCGATCATCACCGGAAACGATGCGGAAGGTGCAGGCGAAGTCTTTACCGTTACGACGAGAGAAGACAATAAATACGAAGAAGATTTCTTCGGCAAACACGCCTCTTTGACGGTGTCCGGACAGCTCCATGTCGAAGCTTTTGCCATGGCGTTCCGCGATGTCTACACGTTCGGTCCGACGTTCCGTTCGGAGAATTCCAACACCAAGACACACGCATCCGAATTCTGGATGATCGAACCGGAGATCGCTTTTGCCGATCTGGAAGATGATATGCAGCTGATCGAAGATATGGTCAAGTATTGCATCGAGTATGTCCGCAAGGAGTGCCCGAGAGAACTCGAATTTTTCAATAATATGATCGACAAGACCTTATTGGAAAGGCTCGATCATGTCTACAATTCGACGTTCCGCCGCATGCCGTATACCGAAGCGATCGATATTTTATTGAAAGCACCGGTGCAATTTGAAAACAAAGTCTCCTGGGGCATGGACCTCAATACCGAACATGAACGCTACCTGTCGGAACAGGTCGTCAAGGGTCCGGTCTTCCTGACGGATTATCCGAAAGACATCAAGGCCTTCTATATGCGTCTCAACGATGACGGCAAGACCGTCGCTGCCTGCGACCTTTTGGTCCCGCATGTCGGTGAATTGGTCGGCGGTTCGCAGCGTGAGGAGCGTCTCGATCTTCTCGAAAAGAGGATGGATGAGCTCGGAATGGACAAGGACGGTTATCAGTGGTATCTCGATCTGCGCAGATACGGCGGCTGCAAACACGCAGGCTTCGGTCTGGGCTTCGAGAGGATGGTCATGTATCTGACCGGTATGGAAAACATCAGGGATGTCCTTCCTTATCCGCGTACACCGAAGAATCTTATTTATTGATAAATGATCGTACAGATTTCAGACGGCACCGTTTTTTTCGGTGCCAATGATGTATTTGAAAATATCGACTTTACCGTGAACGAGAACGAAAGGATCGCTCTGGTAGGCCGCAACGGGAGTGGCAAGACCACTCTTTTAAAAGTGCTCACGGGAGAATGTGAGCTTTCTTCCGGTCAGCTGATCAAAGCCAATAAGACGACAATCTCTTATCTGAAACAGAACGCGCTTGCCTTATCGGAAGAGACCGTGCGCGAAGTCTTTGACGGCGTTTTCCGTCAGATCAAGGATCTTGAGAAACAGATCGACGAGATCTCAAAGCAGATGGAGAGCGATCATGACGAGAAACTGATCGAAAAATACGCGAAGCTGGAAGAAGACTACAAGTATGCCGGAGGCTATACTTATCATTCGGAGATGCTGTCGGTGCTGAACGGCTTCGGTTTCAAGGAAGCGGATCTGGACCGCAAAGTCTCATCGTTCTCGGGAGGCGAAAAGACCAAGATCGCCTTTGCCGGCCTCCTTTTGTCCAAACCGGATCTGCTGCTGTTGGATGAGCCGACCAATCATCTCGATCTTTCGACGATCGAATGGCTGGAGAATTATCTGGCCAAATATAAGAAAGCGATGGTCATCGTTTCTCACGACCGTGTCTTCCTTGACCGCAGCGTCAACGTGGTCTATGAGCTCGAATACGGCGGTATCAAACGGTATGCCGGCAATTATTCCAGTTTCGTCGAACAGAAGAAGAACGATCTGATCCGCCAGGAAGCAGCCTACCGCAGACAGCAGAAGGACATCAAGCGTCTTGAGGAATTGATCGAAAAGTTCCGTTACAAGAAGAATAAAGCCGCCTTCGCGCAATCCAAGATCAAATATCTTGAGCGGATGGATAAGATCGATGATCCCAAGAAAGCCGACACTAAGGCATTCAAGGCGAAGTTCACCTGCGGTGTCCGGGGCGGCAAGAACGTGCTGAGTCTCGACCATTTTCAAGTCGGCTATGACAAACTCTTAGCCGAAGTGAGCCTGGAGATCCAGAGAGGGGAAAGGATCTGTGTCATGGGCGATAACGGCACCGGAAAGTCGACACTGCTGAAGTCGATCATCGGTGAAGTCGAACCTTTAGGCGGTTACATGATGCTGGGACATCAGATCCAGATCGGATACTTCGATCAGAACCTGGCGAACTTCCATAGCGGCAATACCGTCCTGGAGGAACTTTGGAACGATTACCCCGATCTTGACATGTATAAGGTGCGGTCCGTTTTAGGTGCCTTCCTGTTCACTTCCGATGAAGTCTTCAAGGAGGTCAATGTCTTATCGGGCGGGGAGAAAGTCCGGCTGTCTTTGGCCAAGCTGATGATGAAAAAAGCCAACTTCCTCATCCTGGATGAGCCGACTAATCACCTTGACATCATCTCTAAGGAAGCTTTGGAGAATGCCCTCAACGAATATGATGGGACGATCCTGTTCGTATCCCATGACCGATATTTCATCAGAAAGATCGCGACATCCTGCCTGGTCATCGATGAAGACAAGGTGACCTATTATCCTGACGGCTACAAGGATTATATCGATGTCAAAGTCAAGGAAGAGGCAAGCAAGCCTAAACAGGAAAAGAATGAAAAACCGTTGAAAGAGATCAAACAGAAGCCGAAATACAATCTGAAGCGTCTGGAGAACGAGATCTCTTTGATGGAAGACATATTGGAAGACAAGCGGGCACTTCGCTACGAACCGGAATACTACCAGGACATGAAGAAGATGGCGGAACTCGACGATGAGATCGATGAGATCCACAATCAGATCCATGCCTTGGAGGAGAAATGGGAAGAAGCGATGCTGCAGGAAGAAGAAAAGAACAAGTAGGAGGAGTAAAAATGCTTGATAAATATCTGAGATCAAGGATCCCCGATGCCAAAAAGCTGGTCGAAGACTTAAGAAAGTCGTTCGACTATGTGTCGATCCTGGGTACTTGTGTCAATACCAAGCGGATCTCGGTCTCGACGAGGATCAATTCGCTCGATGAAGTGGACAACGAGTGCGGTTTCGTCATCAAGGTCTATAAGGACGGCCGTTACAGCGAGTATTCCTGTAACGATATCCGCGGTCTCAAGGCTGCATCTGTCAAAAATGCCGTGAAGCTCGATGAAGTCTATTCCAAAGATTTTAAAGTCAGGATGCTGGAAGAACAGCCGCATGTTGAGGATTTCCTGAGGGAAGATCCTTCCAAACTGTCCAATAAGCAGATCATCGATAAGCTTTCCGCTGTCAAGGATGAGCTGCACAAGAAAGAAAGCCGTCTGATCAATGTCAATACGGCATACGTGAAGCGTCAGATATCCAAGATCTTCGTTTCTGAGAAAAAGTGTCTGTCTCAGAAATATGACTGGATCAACGTGATGTTGATGACGGTGGTCAGAGACGGAGACAACATCAAGTCCAATTACTCTGCGCAAGGCGAAGCGGATTCTGATCTGGCGCTGGACAAATTCGCAAAGGAAGCAGACGATGTTTTGAACATCGCCGTGAAGATGCTGGATGCCAAGCCGGTCAAGCCGGGCAAATATACGATCATCACCGATCCTTCGATCTCCGGGCTGATCGCCCATGAAGCGTTCGGCCATGGCGTGGAGATGGATATGTTCGTCAAAAACAGAGCGAAAGCGATCGATTATGTCGGTAAGTATGTCGCTTCTCCGCTGGTCGATATGTACGACGGTGCTGCCAGCTGTCTTTCGGCTGCATCTTATTTCTTCGATGACGACGGCGTCGAAGCTCACAATACCCAGATCATCAAAAAGGGCATCTTGCAGACAGGCATCTCCGACAGTCTGAGTGCCATGGAGCTCGGCAGTGAGCCGACGGGAAACGGCAGGAGACAGGATTACCAGCGTAAAGTCTATACCCGCATGACCAACACATGGTTCGGCCCGGGCAAAGATAAATATGAGGATATGATCAAATCCGTGAAACACGGATATCTCCTTTGTCAGACCAACAACGGCATGGAAGATCCGAAGAACTGGCAGATCCAGTGCACGGCTTCCTACGGCCTGGAGATCAAGGACGGAGAATTCACCGGCGAGATGATCGCACCGGTCGTCATTTCCGGCTATGTCATCGACTTGCTCAGTTCGATCTCAATGGTCTCGGATGAAGTGACGGTCCACGGATCCGGCATGTGCGGCAAAGGCCATAAGGAATGGGTCTACGTTTCTGACGGCGGACCTTATCTGAAAGCGGAGGCGAAATTGGGATGATGAAGAGATCTGAGATATTGACTTGTCTGAAAGCAAACAAAAGCATCAGTGCTTACGAATTAAGCATCCTCGATAAGGATTCCCGGGAACTGTTCTATGTTCTCGATCATCTTGAGATCAACCGTGCCGTCAAAGTGAAGACGGTATCGGTCAAGGTCTATGTGTCCGATTCGAAGTCGACCGGCGTTTCCACGGTCGTCGTTACGGCAGCCGATGACCCGAAGTCTTTGGCTTCCAAACTGTCCAAGGCCGTGACCAAAGCCAAGGCGGCAAAGAATCCTTACTATCCGCTTGCCGGAAAGAAAGAAAATCTGAAGGATATCAATACGGATAAGAAAGATCTCAACAAGATCGCTTCCAAGGTCGCCAAGGCTGTCTTTAAGGCAGATGTATATAAGAATGGCTGGATCAATTCGACCGAGATCTTCGTGTCGGAATTCAAGGAAGAGTTCATCAATTCCAATGGCGTCGATCATGTTGCGAACAGTTTCAAGATCGAAGTGGAATGCATCCCGACATGGTCCAACAAGAAAGAAGAATTTGAACTTTATAAATTCTTTGAATCCAATAAGGAAGATTATAAGAAGATCACTGAAGAGATCGATGAGATATTGAATCTTGCCAAGGCGCGTTCGGCTGCCAAAACATTGAAAGATGTCAAACTTCCGGAAGATCTGAACGTTTTAGTCAAGAACGATATGCTGGAATCCATCGTCCGTTGTTTTGCTTCCGATCTGAATTACCGTTCCGCATTCATGCATGACAACCATTATGGCAAAGGCGACAAGGTCTCCGATACGTCATTCGATCTGATCATGAAGCCTTCGATCGCCGGCTGCAGCGCATCCAGGAAGTTTGATTCCCATGGCACACTTTTGAGCCCGGTGAAACTGATCGGCAACGGTGTCGTAAAGAATACCTACGGCGATATACAGTTCGGCTACTACAATAAAGAAGAAAAGATCTCCGGCAATCTGCCGGTGGCACAGATCAAGGCGGAAGGTATCGAATACAAGAAGAAACCGCACCTGATCATCGAGAACTTCTCTTCGCCGCAGCTGGAATCCGATTCCGGATACTGGGGCGGGGAAGTCCGGCTTGCCAGATACTTCGACGGAAAGAAATATATCCCTTTGACCGGTTTCTCGATCGCCGGCAATATCTATGAAGATATGAAGAACGTGAAGTTTTCCAAGGAAGAAGGACAGACTTCCCGTTACAAAGGCCCGAAGTATTTGATCTTTGAAGGATTGAAGATCTCGTAATACAAAATAAAAGAATAACGATAAATAAACTGTAGTTTGTTTATGAAAAAAGTGTGATTTAGTATCAGAAAAATCTTTCAAAAATGAAAGAATAGTGAAATTTTTTATAAAAAAAGGCTTTTGTTTTGTTGAAACGGCATTGTACCTAATGTAAAATATTTGTATGTGGTTTTAAAACCATATATGAAGGGAGAAACAAATGAAAAAATTATTTGCTTTATTGCTCGCCCTTCTGTTATTAGCCGGCTGCACTAATGGCGGCGGTAACGAAAGCGGCGAACAGCCAAGCGGTAACGCAGAAGTTACTAACCAGATCATCTATGGTTCAACGACTGAACTTAACGGTGACTTAGGTAATGCTTGGTGGGGCAACAACGCTTCTGACGCTACAGTCAGAGAACTGATCAATGACTATGGTGTCATCACGACGAACCAGGGTGGTGAACTTGTTGAGAACCAGTCCGTTACAACAGGTGTTACTTCCGTTGTCAACGAAGATGGCACGAAGACTTTCACAGTCGGTATCAAAGACGGCCTGAAGTACAACAACGGCGAGCCGATCACGGCTGCTGACTATGTTGCTTATGCATTGGTCGCTTATTCTCCGGCTCTGAAAGAAGCTGGCGGTAAGGTCACTCCGAACTCTGTCAAGGGTGCTTTGGAATACCAGAACGGTGAAGTCAATTACATCTCCGGTATCAGACTCTTAGACGATCACACTTATTCGATCACGATCAATAAGGATGACCCGACAGATCCTGAAACTCACTTCCTGCCTTATTACTTCGATGCTTCTTATGCAAGCTTGTCTCCTCTGTATCTGCCGATGTATGCTTCTGCAGCACTGACAGTCAAGGATGACGGCGAAGGCGCTTACCTCGATGGTGGTTCTCTGGTCGCAAGCGAACTCGATGCTTCCAGAACGATCTACGAAGGCAGAGTTTCTGCAGGCCCTTACCAGCTGGAAAGCTTGGATTTAGGTTCCTTAACTGCTACATTGACGATCAACCCGAACTATGCGGGCAACTTCGAAGGTCAGAAACCTTCTGTTGAAAAGATCTTAATCGTCAAGGCTGTCCAGGAAACGATGATGGATCAGCTCGACACAGGTGCTATCGACTTCTTATCTGCATTGACAGATGGTTCCGAAGTTCAGAGAGCTCTTGATATGGAAGACACAGGCAAGTTCAAGACTGTTCATTATGAAAGAAATGGTTACGGCGCTATCTTCTTCCAGTGCGACTTCGGTCCGACGCAGTTCCCGGAAGTCAGACATGCTGTTGCATATCTGTTAGACAGAAACGAATTCGCTAACACATTCTGCCAGGGCTTCGGCTCCGTCGTTGATGGTCCTTACGGATTGGCTATGTGGATGTACAAGGATTCCAAGGATATTTTAGCTTCGACTCTGAATTCTTACACTTACTCTGTTGAGTCTGCTGTTGAAGAACTCAAGGCCGGTGGCTGGACTCTGAATGCTGATGGTACGGACTATGTCGATGGTTCCGGTGCAGTACGTTACAAGGAAGTCACTCCTGAACAGGCTGGCGACTACGCTTACAACGTAACACTGGCTGACGGCAGAATCTTAATGCCGTTACACATCGAATGGTCTTCTTCTGAAGGCAACTCTGTCTCCGAACTCTTAGCAGTTATGCTTGCTAACGGTGATCAGACTAAGGAAGCCGGCATGGAGATCAACCAGAACATCATGTCATTTGCTGACTTGCTGAACTACTACTACCGTGATTCTACCGTTGATCCGAAGTACGGTGTCAAGACTTACGGCATGTACAACTTGGCTACAAACTTCACAGCTTTATATGACCAGTCTTACAGCTACACTGTTGATCCTGAACTCTTAGCTCTGGGTTACAACACGTTCTTCTCAGTCGACAACCCGACTCTGGACAAGCTGTCTATGGATATGGTCTACGGTGTTGAAGCTGGTGATGATAAGGCTTACCTCGATACTTGGGTAAAATTCATCGAGGAATGGAACAGCTATTTACCGGCAGTACCTCTTTATTCAAATGTTTATTACGATGCAATGAATGCGAAGATCAACAACTTAGAGTGCAACTCTCTGTTTGACTTCCAGCAGGCTGTTGTTTACGCAACTGTTGAGTAATCATTCGTAATAAGATTCTGATTTAAACTAGCAGGGTGCTTAGCCCTGCTAGTTTGCTTCTTTTGTGTTGATGAATGATCGATCTGCAGCAGATGTTTATTCATCAGCGCAAAAATACCGTTGAAAGGGGCAGTTTATGACAAAATATATTTTAAAAAGATTAGGATACATGGTGGTCGTATTCTTTACGGTCTCTTTTTTGATGTATTGTCTTTATAATCTCATTCCGCAGGATCCTGCAAGATTGGAACTGGAAGGCATCAAGACATCTTTGAAACCGGCAGAATATGAAGCCAGATATCAGGCTCTTCGTGAGGAGATGGGTCTCGATGATCCGATCGTCATCCGCTATGCCAGATGGATGGGACTTGCGAAAGACAGAAAAGGCAATCTGAACGGTATCCTGGAAGGTTATTTCGGTTATTCCAGGTATTTCAAAAAAGATATCGTCACTGTCGTCAAAGATCCGGCGGTAAATACGATCTTCATCAATATCTTTGCCACGATACTTGCATTAGGCATAACAATACCGTTAGGTATCTATTGTGCGGTGCATAAAGGAGGGAAGTTTGATAACTTTACACAGGTCCTGACGATCGTCGGCTATTCGATCCCAACTTATATCATTGCGCTCCTTTTCATCTATGTTTTTGCCGTTATTCTCAGATGGTTCCCGGTCTCCGGTATCGGTACGCCGGGTGCGACTTATACAGGTCTGAAGTATTATATCGATAAATTGTATTATCTGTGCCTCCCTCTGATGGTCATGACCTTCGGATCGTTAGGCGGCATGACCAGATATGTCAGAGCCGCAATGATCGATGCTTTGTCGATGGATCATATCAAGACCGCCAGAGCGAAAGGTGTTCACGAAAAGACAGTCATTTATTCCCATGCCTGGAGAAATGCGCTGCTGCCGATCATCGGCATCGTCATCGGTTGGTTCTTAGGAATCTTCTCCGGTTCCCTGATCATTGAAAATACTTTCGGTCTTAACGGTATGGGTTCCTTATATATCAAAGCATTGAACAACCACGACTACGATCTGGCTTTGGCGATGCAGATGTTCTATACCGTCGTATCTCTTGTCGGTGCTTTGATCACTGACCTCAGTTACGGTTTCGTTGATCCGCGTGTCAGGATCGATAAGTAGAAAGGAGAATGAAGATGTCTGAAAGAAAAAAACCTTCTTTGATCCAAAAACTGTTTGGCAATCGAAATGAAGAAGTTGATATCCTTTTAGAAGAACAGATCCAGTCTCCTTCCAAAATGATGCTCGACAACTTTTTACATAACCGTTTGGGTATGACCGGTCTGATCGGCTTCTTTGTGATCCTTATGATCGTTTCGATCATTCCGCTGTTCGTACCGATCAATCTCGGTGAATCCGACAATACGCAGACCAACACGCCTCCGGGCTTGTCGATGATGGCGTTCCCGAAGGAACTTGAAGGCCATGTTGCGGATATCTCCAACGGCCCGACTTTCGGTGCCGGTGTCGATACTGACGGAAAAGTTTATACCTGGGGTCACACCAAGATCACCAAAGTCATCGATGTTGCCAATGTGCCGATGGAAGTGCAGCGCGCAAAGATCGTCATGCTTTCCTGCGGCTATGACCATATCACGGCAGTCGACGAAGACAACAACGTCTATGTCTGGGGCAACACCCGTTTAGGACAGGACAATGTCCCGAGCGAACTGGTTCCTTCCCGGACCAGAGGCACGAAAGAGATCGTTCAGCTGGAGACCGGTTATCAGATCTCCGGTGCAGTCACGGCGGATGGCGAAGCGTATCTTTGGGGAAATGAAAACATGTCGGACCTCTCTGTCCATAGTGAATATCAGGGACATATCAAAAAGATCGCTATCACCAATTCCTATTACTGTCTGCTGCTGGATAACGGCTCTGTCGTTTACGGCGGCGTCAAGAACAATGCGTTCTCCAATGTTCCTTCGACGCTGAAATCTCATGTCGTCGATATCGCCGCATCTTCCGATACGATGTGCGGCTTAAAAGATGACGGCACTCTGATCTTCTGGGGCAACGGAACGCATGGCGAAAACAACGCTCCGGAACTCAGTTCCAAGCCGGTCGAGATCTACGGCGGCAGATGGCATTATTCGGCTCTTCTGGAGAACGGCGACGTCGTTTCCTGGGGCAACAATTCGCACGGCGAGACCAAAGTCCCGGATGCCGTCAACAACGCACAGATCGATACGATCTTCTCCGGTTATTTTCAGAATTATGCAGTCACCAAGGAAGGAAAGATCCTGACTTGGGGTCTGAAAGGATATACATTAGGTACCGATAATTTAGGAAGAGACATTCTGACAAGGCTCGTCCACGGCGGTAAGACCACGATGACCGTCGGTTTCATCGCCGAAGTCATCGCCTTACTCATCGGTATCATCGCCGGCGGTCTGGCAGGATATTTCGGCGGCACCGTCGACTTGCTCATCATGAGAGTTGCGGAAGTCATCGGTTCTCTGCCGTTCCTTCCGTTTGCACTGCTGCTGTCGGCGATCATCGGTTCTACGATCGATGTACAGCTGAGGATGTACCTGATCATGGTCGTCTTAGGCTTGCTTTCGTGGACCGGTATCTGCCGTCTGGTCAGAGCACAGATCCTCGCGGAAAGAGAAAAAGAATTCGTATTGGCGGCGCAGGCGATGGGCGTCAAAGAGGGAAGCATCATCTTCAAGCACATCCTTCCGAACGTCTTATCCATCCTGTTGGTCGAAGCGACACTCGGCTTTGCGACTTGTATGCTTACGGAGTCTTCCCTGAGTTACCTGGGCTTTGGTATTTCACCTCCGACGCCGACTTGGGGCAATATGCTCAATGGCGCTAACAACTCCATCGTCATCCAGCAGTACTGGTGGCAATGGGTATTCGTATCATTTATTTTCGGTATCTGTACGATCTGCATCAACCTGGTCGGTGACGCCGTACGAGATGCCGTCGACCCGAAATCGTTAGGAAGGTAGGAGAGAATATGGCACTATTAGAAGTAAAACATTTGCATACCTTCTTTACGACAAAAAGAGGCATCGTCAAAGCAGTCAATGACGTTTCGTATTCCGTAGACGCAGGAAAGACTTTAGGTCTGGTCGGTGAATCCGGTTCGGGCAAGTCCGTTTCTGCAATGAGCATCATCAAGCTGTTGGATTCCAACGGCTATATCGATTCCGGTGAGGTCACGTTTGACGGACAGGATTTGATCAACATGTCCCTGAGTGACATGTATAAGATCCGCGGCAACGAGATCTCCGTCATTTTCCAGGAACCGATGACTTCTTTGAATCCGGTCTTTTCGATCGAAAAGCAGATCGCCGAGACCTATATGCTGCACCAGGGCATGAGCGAAAAAGAAGCTTTGGCAAAAGTCGTCGAGATCCTTTCCGATGTCAAGATCCCGAATCCGGAAGTCGTTGCGAAACAGTATCCGCATCAGCTTTCCGGCGGTATGCGCCAGCGTGTCATGATCGCCATGGCTTTGGCTTGCAAACCGAAACTGCTGATCGCCGATGAGCCGACGACCGCGCTTGATGTCACGATCCAGGCGCAGATCCTTTATCTGATGAACGAACTCAAGAGGGAGCTCGGAACTTCGATCTTATTCATCACGCACGACTTAGGCGTCATCAACCAGATGGCGGACGATGTCGCGGTCATGTACTGCGGCCAGATCGTTGAGATGTCTCCGCGAAGGACGATCTTCTCCGATCCGGAATATATGCATCCATACACGGAAGGACTGTTCAATTCCATTCCGCGTCTGGATACGGATGCCAATACAAGACTGGAATCGATCCCAGGCGCCGTTCCGCATCCTTTGGATCTGCCGAAAGGCTGCAAATTCGCACCTCGGTGCAAGTATTGCACGCAACGCTGCCTGGAAGAAGAACCGGATCTTGTTCAGGTGAACGAAGAACAACAGATCCGTTGCTTCTATCCGAGGAAGGAGGACCGTCATGTCACAAACAAATAAGAAGGTATTACTCCGTATCCGCAATCTGAAGCAATACTTCCCTTTGAAGAAAAAGGGTCTTTATGTTAAAGCGAATGACGGTATCGATCTGGACATCTACGAAGGCGAAGTCTTCGGTCTGGTCGGTGAATCGGGCTGCGGCAAATCGACGTTCGGCAGGACTCTGCTGCAGCTGTACAAACAGACCGACGGCCGTACGATGTATTATGGAAAGACTTTGGATGATATCGCTCCAAAATACTATATCGATACGATCAAAAAACTTTCCAGACTGAAACAGGAACAGAAAAAAGCACTTGCCGAATACGAAAAACTGCAGAGCGAATACGATTCCCTGCCGATTGAGCAGCAGTATGCCAAACACGCGGCACTCGACGCAGCCAAGAAAAAAGCGAACGATGATCTGCTCGATATCTGCAACCTGATCGGCGGTCTTTATATCCTGGATGATTTTTCCAAGATCGCTCCGGTCTATGAGAAGGATTATGCAGTCGCTTTGAAGAGACGTGAGGCTGTTGAAAAGCTTGCGGAACTCAACGCAAAAAGAGATGACTTGCTGGCGGACGAAAAGAAGACGGATTCCGTTGACAAGTCGATCGAGAATCTGAACAAAGAGATCGATTCTTATAATGTTCAGCTCTCGAAGATCAAGGAAGAGATCGAAGAGCTCAGAAGACCATACCTCGAGAACGAAGAATTCAAGAAGTATGATGAGATGCTCGACGACGGTATCGACCTGGCAAGACTGAATTACAGTGAAATGCGTCTTCTGAGGAGAGATCTGCAGATCGTCTTCCAGGATCCGTATTCTTCACTCAACCCGAGACTGACCATCGGCCAGATCATTGCCGAAGGTCTGATGGCACACAATATCTTCGGAAAGAACTCTCCGCGTATGCAGGAGTATATCCTGAAGGTCATGGATGACTGCGGCTTGCAGGCTTACTTCCTGCATCGTTTCCCTCACCAGTTCTCCGGCGGTCAGAGACAGCGTATCTCCATCGCCAGAGCGCTCGCTGTGAATCCGAAATTCGTCGTCTGCGACGAAGCGGTCTCGGCATTGGATGTTTCCATTCAGTCACAGATCATCAACCTGCTGCAGGATCTGCGTGAAAAGCAGGATCTGACATATTTGTTCATCACGCATGACTTATCGGTCGTCAAATATATTTCCGACCGTATCGGCGTCATGTATCTGGGCAACATGGTCGAACTGGCGCAGTCGGAAGAGATCTTCAAAAATCCGGTCCATCCTTATACGCTGGCGCTGATCAATGCGATCCCGACAACGGATCCTGACGGCCAGAAGGAACTGCATATTTTGGAAGGTGATATCCCGTCGCCTGTCAATCCGCCGGCCGGCTGTAAGTTCCACACCCGATGCCAGTATTGCACGGAGATCTGCAAACAGGTCGTTCCTGAATGGCGTGAGATCGGCAAGGATCACTTCGTTGCCTGCCATCATCCGCTGATCGAAAACGATAAGAAACAATGATGATGTTCAAAGACAAATACGACCGCGCAAAAAAGTGGCAGCTCGAACAGAAAGAAAAAAGAGAGTCCCGTCAGAGCCAAAATAAAGGCTATGAAGTTTCTCCCGAAGATATCATGGAAAAGGGAGATATGCTGGCAATGATGATCTCGGGGATCGTTACGATCCTTCCGATCGTGACTCTGCTGCTGCTGTTGATCGTATTCATCGGAATGGCATTTCTTCACATACTATAGATCTATTAGAAGCGGCATTGCCGCTTCTTTTTGTTTCCCGGTTTGATGGAAAATGATTTTGAGAGTCAGACTTTTCCCATCATTTCACATCGTCTTGCAATTTTACTTTTAAAATAGGGTAGTTTAATATTAGTAATGTTATGCAAGGAGGTAAGGTATGTACAGGATCATATACTATTTCATAACTTTGATCACCAAGCTTCATGCGAAGTTTTTATCGATAAACGACAATCACGGTCTGGATTTGAGCGATAAGCAGCTGCATTTTCTGATCATCGGTGTCTTCGGCTTCTGTATGCTGCTGGTTATACAGCCGATCTTCCGCTGGCTGAGCAAGCATCATGCCGAACTGATGATCACGTTCTTATACGTGTTTACCATCGTCGTCGTGGTCAGTTTTGCGATCGAGATCGGTCAAGCGTATTCTGGGACCGGTGACATGGATTTCTATGATATCGCTTCCGGGATCTTGGGATTCTTCGTCTTTTTCGGAATCTATCTGATCGGTTATCTCATGTACCGGGGGATCGCCGGTGCCATGCGCAAAGATAGTTGAACCGTCTGACACGGCCGGAGCTTAAAAGGAAAGCTTCGGCTTTTCTTATGAAAAAGACTTATCATATCGTTTATAATAAAGTTGTCTGAAAGAAATACAGGAGGAAAAATCATGAATATTTCGCCACTTCAGGTTCAAAGACTGAAATATACGCCGAAACTTCCTGGGATGCTGAGACACGGCATCTCTGAGATCAGCGTCAAAGAAGGGGAAGAGACCAAGTCTGTAGCCGATCAGGAACAGATCAAGGCTTTATTCCCGAACACGTACGGTAAAAAAGAGATCACTTTTGAAAAAGGCACGAATACTTCCGCTGCCAAGAAGCAAGTTGTCGGTGTCATCCTCTCCGGCGGACAAGCTCCGGGCGGGCACAACGTCGTCTGCGGTTTATATGATGCTTTGAAGGCAACGAACAAGGAAAATGTTTTATATGGCTTCAAGGGCGGACCGAGCGGTCTGATCGAAGATAATTGTCTCGTATTCGATGACGAGTATATCGATCAGTTCAGAAATACCGGCGGTTTCGATATCATCGGTTCCGGCAGAACGAAACTGGAAACGGAAGAACAGTTTGCGGTAGCTGCGGAAGTCTGCAAAAAACACGGTATCACAGCCATCGTCATCATCGGCGGCGATGATTCCAACACCAATGCTGCAGTCCTGGCGGAATATTTTGCCGCACATGAGACCGGCGTTCAGGTCATCGGCTGTCCGAAGACGATCGACGGTGACCTCAAGAACGAAGATATCGAATGTTCCTTCGGTTTCGATACGGCGACCAAGACATATTCCGAACTGATCGGTAATATCGAAAGAGATGCCAACTCCGCGAAGAAGTACTGGCATTTCATCAAGGTCATGGGCCGTTCCGCTTCTCATGTTGCATTGGAATGCGCACTGGAGACACAGCCGAACATCTGTCTGGTCTCTGAAGAAGTCGCGGAAAAGAAGATGTCTTTGGCCCAGATCGCCGATTATATCGCTGACTCTGTCGCTGCACGTGCGGCAAAAGGCATGAACTTCGGTGTCGCGATCATTCCTGAAGGCGTCGTCGAATTCGTTCCTGAATTCTCTGCTTTGATCAAAGAGATCAACGAGATGCTGGCAGGGGCAAAGGCGGAAGAATTCAATGCTTTGGCTTCCTGGAAAGAAAAATACGCGTTCATCGAGAATGGCCTAAGCAAGGACTCTTTCTCCGTCTTTGCAACGCTTCCTGAGTCGGTCCAGCAGCAACTGTTCCTGGAAAGAGATCCGCACGGCAATGTTCAGGTCTCTCTGATCGAATCCGAAAAACTCTTCTCTGCTTTAGTCAAGGCGAATCTTGAAGAGAGAAGAAAGAACGGAACATATAAAGGTAAATTCTCCGCTCTGCATCACTTCTTCGGTTACGAAGGAAGATGCGCTTTCCCGTCCAACTTCGACGCGGATTACTGCTATTCCTTAGGTTACAATGCCTTCATGCTGATCCAGTACGGTTACAACGGATATCTGTCAAAGATCTCCAATTTGTCCAGACCTGCCGAAGAATGGGTCGCCGGCGGTATGCCGATCACCAAGATGATGAACATGGAAAGAAGACACGGCGAAGACAAGCCGGTCATCCGCAAGGCATTGGTCGAACTCGAAGGTAGACCGTTTAAGTACTTTGAAGAACACAGAGCAACATGGGCGGTCGAGACTTGCTACACTTATCCGGGTGCCATCCAGTATTACGGACCGGATGAGGTCTGCAACCTCACGACCAGAACATTGGCTTTGGAAAAAGGTACGATGTAAAAAAACAAATGGTTCAGACTTCGGTCTGAACCATTTTTTCTATAAGATGATGACTTCTTTTTCTTTGCAGTAATTGAGCGTCTCGTCGTCCCAGATGGAAGACTGAACTTCACCGATATGTGCTTTGTTCATCAGCAGCATGCACAGTCTGCTTTCGCCGATGCCGCCGCCGATGGTGTAGGGCAGTTCTTTGTTCAGGATCATCTGGTGATACTTATATTGCAGCTTGTATTCCTCATTTTTGAGTTTCAGCTGAGATAACAGAGAGTTTTCATCGACACGGATGCCCATGGAGGAGACTTCGAAGGCGCAGTCCAGCAGTTCGTTGTAATATAACAAGTCGCCGTTGAGATCCCAGTCATCATAGTCTGCAGCACGGTCGTCGTGCGGCTGCCCATCGGAGAGTTTATGACCGATGCCTTTGATGAAGACGGACTTGTATTTCTTGAGTAGTTCGTGTTCTCTTTGTTTGCTGTCAAGACCGGGATACATGTTTAAGACTTCCTGTGCATCGAAGAAGTAAAGCTCTTTCTGCAATACCGTGCTGATCGAAGGATGCTTGGCTTTCAAGGCATCCAGGGTCTCCAGGATGCATTCATGTATCTTGGAGACGGTGTCGTAGAGATATTGAAGATTTCTATGATCTTTATTGATGACTTTTTCCCAGTCCCATTGGTCGACATAGATCGAATGCAGATTGTCGATCTTTTCATCTTTGCGGATCGCATTCATATCGGTGTACAGACCGTTCCCTTCATAAAAGACATAATCATGGAGGGCCATTCTCTTCCATTTGGCGAGGGAATGGACGATGACGCATTCTTTGTCGATGAAAGGAGCGGTGAAATTCACGGCTTGCGCCTTGCCGTCAAGATCATCGTTGAGACCGGTGCTTTTCAAAACGAAAAGAGGAGCGGAAACGCGTTTGAGATTGAGGGCTTTCGTGAGTTTTTCTTCGAAAGTCTTTTTTATGAAGCTGATCGATGACTGCGTTTCATACAGATCGAGTGAGGACTTATATCCGTCCGGTAGTCTTATAGTCATGAATACATTCTAGCACAATAATATTGAAAAAATTTACATAAAATTATGAAAATATATATCACATTCTGAAATAAAGTCAACAAAATCATTGACTTGTCTTTTTGCTTCATTTAAGATAAACACATAAAGAAAAGGAGGTACTGTATGAAACGATGTATGCATTCCAAGATGACCTCCTTTGTTGATGACTTACTTGTCATTATCGATGTATTGGTACTACGCGGTTTACGTGGCATTATTATTATGCAAATGTGCTGATATGTCGGTAATGGAAAGCTGAATTGTTCTGCATGGATGAGCTTGCCGTTATCGGATGCTCATCCTTTTATTGTTAGAAACAGTTGACGCTGTATCTATAAAACGATTCTGAAAGGGGAATTGAAATGAAAAAATTATTCGTAGTATTACTCAGCATCCTCTGCGTTCTGTCTCTGGCCGGCTGCACCAACGGCGGCGGCAATGAAGGCGGAAACAGCGGCGACGATGCTCCTGCGGCAGATGAGACAGTTTATGTCAAACTGGGCGGCTCCGGTCCTTTGAGCGGCGACGCCAAGGTCTATGGCGAAGCTGTAAGAAACGCAGCACAGATCGCTGTTGACGAGATCAATGCTTCCGACTCGCATATCAAGTTCGAATTCAACATGGCAGATGATGAAGCGGATGGCGAAAAGGCAGTCTCTGCTTATTCCACGCTCTTCGACTGGGGCATGCAGGTATCTTTATTCACAGTTACTTCCGGTTCCGGAGCTGCTGTTGCTTCCTATTACGATGAAGACGGTATCTTTGCGATCACACCTTCCGGCTCGGCGACTGCTTTAGTCTACACGGAAGAAAAGAACTTCCCGAGCAACTTCCAGATGTGTTTTACCGATCCGAACCAGGGCGTTGCCGCAGCGGACTATATCGCACAGGGATTTGCCGACAAAACGATCGCCGTCATCTACAAGAACGATGATGTCTACTCTGCAGGCGTTTATGAGAGGTTCAATGCCGAAGCAACCGAGAAGGGACTCAATGTCGCTTATACTGGTTCCTTCACGAACGATTCTTCCACCGATTTCTCAACGCAGCTGACAGCTGCCAAAGATGCCGGTGCGGATCTGGTCTTTTTACCGATCTACTACCAGCCGGCTTCTATCATCCTGAAACAGGCAAAGGATATGGGCTATGCACCGACTTTCTTCGGTGTTGACGGCATGGACGGCATCCTGACTTTGGAAGGTTTTGATAAATCTCTTGCGGAAGGCTTATACCTGATCACTCCGTTCGCTTCGGATGCGGATGACGAGCTCACGAAGAACTTCGTTGCTTCATATGAGTCAAGATTCGGCGAGACTCCGAATCAGTTCGCTGCAGATGCATATGACTGTGTCTATGCGATCCACCAGGCATTGGAGAATATCGGCTATAAAGCCGGCTATGCGACCAATGGTTTGAACGAAGATCTGGCGAAGCAGTTCACAACGATGACGTTCAACGGTCTGACCGGTCAGAACATGACTTGGGCGGAAAACGGTGAAGTTTCCAAGGCTCCGAAAGCCGTCATCATCGAAAACGGCGTTTACGTTTCCGTTGATCAATAAGCTTTAGCATTATAATTAAAAAAAGGCCGCCGAGTCTTTCGACGGCCTTTCCTGCATTTTCATTGGAGAGTTTATGACTTTTTTGACTTATCTTATATCGGGATTGGCGTTAGGCAGTGTCTATGCGATCATCGCCTTGGGTTATACGATGGTCTACGGTATCGCCAAGATGCTTAATTTTGCGCATGGTGACATCATCATGGTGGGAGGCTATGCTGCTTTTTTTGCATTCAATAAGTTCGGTCTTTCTCCTGCTGTTTCGATCCTTGCTTCGATCCTTGTCTGTACGGCTTTAGGCGTCATCATCGAACGCCTTGCTTATAAGCCTTTGCGGCAGGCAAGTTCGCTTTCCGTTCTGATCACGGCGATCGGTGTCAGCTATTTCTTACAGAATGGCGCACAGCTTCTGTTTGGTTCGGATACGAAGATCTTTCCTGCGATGCTGATGGAAGGATCTTTGAAATTATTTGACGGCAGGCTGATGATCTCGTATCTGACGCTGTTAACGATCTTTACCTGCGTGATCATCATGACTGCTTTGACTTTGTTCATCAACAAGACCAAGATCGGCAAGGCGATGCGCGCCTGCGCGGAAGACAAAGGCGCTGCCCAGCTGATGGGCATCAACATCGATACGACGATCTCGATCACATTTGCGATCGGTTCAGGCCTGGCGGCGATCGCGGCGATCTTACTTTGTTCGACGTATCCCTCCCTGTCACCGACGTTAGGGTCGATGCCCGGCATCAAGGCATTTACGGCAGCGGTCTTCGGCGGTATCGGTTCCATCCCGGGCGCTTTGCTCGGTGGCCTGCTTTTGGGGATCATCGAGAACCTGACAAAAGCGTATCTTTCGACGCAGCTTTCCGATGCGATCGTTTTTACCGTGCTGATCATCGTTTTACTGATCAAGCCGACCGGTCTGCTGGGCAAGAAAGAGAATGTGAAGGTGTAGTATGAAGGGGATCATGAATACACTGTTCGGTAAGAAAAACCGATCCAGGACCATCAGCTTTTCCATGGTGATCCTTGTTTACATCGTCATCGAGATCCTGACGCATACGGTCCGCATGTCGCGTCTTTTTACGAGCCTTCTTGTTCCGGTATGCTGCTACATCATCGTCGCATTGGCTTTGAATCTTGTCGTCGGTTTTTCCGGAGAACTGTCTCTGGGACATGCCGGTTTCATGGCGATCGGTGCGTTTACGGCGGTCTGTGTCAGCGGCATGAGTGCTTCCTTCGTTTCAAACAACATGCTCAGGCTTCTGCTTTCGGTCGTTGCGGGTTGTATCGTTTCCGGTCTTTTCGGTCTGCTGATCTCAGTGCCGGTCCTGAAGCTGTCCGGTGACTATCTGGCGATCGTCACGCTGGCGTTCGGTCAGATCATTAAGTCTTTGATCAACAATATGTTTCTCGGCTACGACAAAAACGGTCTGCATTTTTCCTTCGTGACCAATGAGGTCAGTCTGGAAAACGGCAAGATGCTGCTGTCCGGACCGATGGGGGCAACGGATACGGCAAAGATCTCCAATTTCACAGCCGGGATCATCCTGATCCTGATCACGCTGTTCGTCATCTATTCTTTGATCAACTCCAAGTACGGCTGTGCGATCATGGCTGCCAGGGACAACCGCATCGCTGCGGAGTCCATCGGCATCAATATCTCCAAGACCAAGACGCTGGCTTTCGTCATCTCGGCTGCTTTGGCCGGCATGGCGGGTGCCTTATATGCCCTCAATTATTCGACATTGCAGCCGGCGAAGTTTGATTTCAACACGTCGATCCTCATCCTGGTCTATGTGGTCTTCGGCGGTTTAGGCAATATCAACGGCACGATGATCTCCACGACGCTTCTGTATGTCCTTCCGGAAATGCTCAGATCTCTGCAGGATTATCGAATGCTGATCTATGCGGTGGTCCTGATCGTCGTGATGCAGCTGACCAACTCATCCAGGGTCCGTCAGTTCGTTGACCGGATCACGGATTCTTTTCACAAGAAAGGAGAGGCATGATGGCAAACCCTGTTCTTGAAGTAAAAAATCTGGGTATCGATTTCGGCGGTCTGACAGCCGTCAATAATCTGAATATGGAAGTCAATGAAGGCGAGATCGTCGGTCTGATCGGCCCCAACGGTGCCGGCAAGACGACAGTCTTCAACTTGCTGACGAAAGTCTATGATCCTTCCAGGGGCTCGATCTGCCTCGACGGGAAAGACATCGCCAAGATGACGACGGAGGATGTGAACAAAGCCGGCATTGCCAGGACGTTCCAGAATATCCGTCTGTTCGGCAAGATCAGTGTCATCGACAATGTCAAGACCGGCATGAACAATCATCATGCTTACTCCGTAGCCGATGTGATCTTCCATACAAAGAAGAGAAATGAATGCGAAAAACAGATCACCGAAAAGTCGGAAGAACTTCTGAAGATCTTCAATCTTTATGATTCGAAGGATATCGAAGCCGATTCTCTTCCTTACGGTGCTCAAAGAAGGCTGGAGATCGCCAGAGCGCTGGCGACCGAGCCGAAGCTTCTGCTGCTGGATGAGCCGGCGGCGGGCATGAATCCGCAGGAGACGGAAGAGCTCATGAATACGATCCGTTTCGTCCGGGATAAATTTGCGATCTCGATCTTACTGATCGAACACGATATGTCTCTGGTCATGAATATCTGCGAGAGGATCTATGTTTTGAATTACGGTACTTTGCTGGCGAAAGGAAGCCCTGATGAGATCAAAAACAATGAAAAGGTCATCAAGGCTTATCTGGGTGATTGATTATGTTGAGAGTAAATGATCTGAAAGTACGATACGGCATGATCGAAGCGATCAAGGGGATCAGTTTTGAAGTCGATGACTCTGAGATCGTCACGCTGATCGGTGCCAACGGTGCCGGCAAGACGACGACGATGCACACGATCTCCGGCCTGATCAGGGCGGCTTCCGGAAATATCGAGCTCGACGGCAAGGACATCACGAAGATGCCTGCCCACAAGATCGTGGAAATGGGCATTGCCCAGTGTCCGGAAAGAAGAAGGGTCTTTGCGCAGCAGTCGGTCGAGGATAACCTGTTTCTCGGTGCTTATACAAGAAAAGACAAAGACGAGATCCGCAAGGATCTGGAAAACGTCTACGAACTGTTTCCGCGTCTGAAAGAAAGAAGCACACAGATGGCCGGAACATTATCCGGCGGTGAGCAACAGATGCTGGCGATGGGCAGAGCTCTGATGGCAAAGCCGAAGATCATGCTGCTGGATGAGCCGTCCATGGGATTGTCCCCGTTACTTGTCCGTGAAATATTCGATATAATAAAGAATATAAACAGTCAGGGTGTGACGATCTTGCTGGTGGAGCAGAATGCCAAGATGGCCTTATCGATCGCAAACCGCGCCTATGTCATCGAGACAGGCCGGATCGTGATGAGCGGGACAGGTAAAGAGCTGCTCAACAGCGAAGATATCAAGAAAGCTTACCTGGGAGGATAATCATGTACGTAAAAGACAATATGGTGTCGAGCCCGATTACCATCGGACCCGACCGGTCGGTTTCGGAAGCTGTCGATCTGATGTCGGAAAATCATCTGCACCGTCTGCCGGTCGTGGATGGGCAAGGCAAACTGGTCGGTCTGGTCACGGAATCGGTGGTCACTTCCAATACGCCGAACAATGCGACTTCGCTCTCGGTATTTGAAGTCAATTATCTGCTCAACAAACTGACGATCGCCGATATCATGATCAAAGAAGTCATCACCATCGGCAAGGAAGCGCTCCTGGAAGAAGCGGCGACTTTGCTGAGAAAACACGACATCGGCTGTCTGCCGGTCGTGGATGAAGATGACAAGCTGATCGGCATCATCACGCACAACGATATCTTTACCGCGTTCATCGATCTGCTCGGATACAATCACAACGGCATCCGTTATGTCATTTCCATTCCGGAAGATCATCCGGGCATCATGGAAGATATCTGCCGCATCTTCAAAGAGGATGATATCTCCATATCCAATCTGGCCGTTTACAATAACAGCCGAGGTATCGAGGTAGTGGTCATCGTCTACGGTTACAAAGACATCAGCGACAAGCTGAAGGATGCCGGATACAAGGTGACCGGCGTATTGAAGCTTCATGAAAAGTATTGAGTGAGGATCTTAGGATCTTCACTTTTTTCATGTATAATGAACAGGTATGAAAAAACTGGTTTTTTGTGACATCGACGGAACGATCCTTGACGGTTCAAGAGGAATGAATGAGTTCTCCGAAAAGACGAGATATGCTTTTGAACAGCTCAAAAAGGAAGATTATGTGGTCGTCGCCTCCGGCCGCTGCAAGGGACTGCTCGATCAGAAGATCATCGATCTGGGCCCCAGCGGCTATGTCTTGTGCAACGGCGCTTATGCGGAATTGGACGGACTGGCGATCCATGAGGTCTATTTTTCCAAAGAGGCGTCTTCCAAGATCCGTGAGATCACGTTGAAATATAACGGTTTCTATATCATGGAGACCCTCGATCATATGTATGTGGACTCTCTGACTTCCGCTTCGTTCTCCGCTTTTCTGAATGGCTGGGGAAGGGTCTTGGAAGGCTTCCGGGAAGAAGACAGCGACACTGCCGACTATATGATCGCGATGATCGGTTTCCTTGACCGAGAAGCATTGCGTAAGGCGGGAAAGGAACTGGAGCCTTATGTCGATATTTTCGACCATAAGCAGTTTTCTTCCTGTGACGTCAACATCAAAGGCGTCAACAAGGCGACCGGCGTGAAAAAGATCATCGACTATCTCGGCGTTCCGTTAGAGGATACTTATTGTTTCGGGGACGGCATCAACGATCTTGAGATGCTCGAATGTGTCGGCCATCCGGTCATCGTGGCCAATTGCGTGGATGCACTGAGGGGCAGGGGATTCGAAGAGACGGACGATGTCCTGGAAGACGGCTTTTACAATTATTTGACTGCCAACAAGTTGATTAAAGCGATGTGATTTTGTTAAAATGATATGGAGTTAAAGGAGTAAAAATATGGGATTTGGTGATAAATTAAAAGAGTTTATTGCGCCTGAAGAAGATGATGAAGAACAGCTCGAGCTGTCCAAAGAAGAAGCAGAAGCCGTCTCTCCTTACGAGAAGAGCACACTGTCCGGTTCTTCCAACATCACCGCAAATACCAATATCGTATTATTTGAACCGAGAAACTTTGATGAAGCCGAGGAGATCGGCCATCATATCAAGTCCAAGAGAGCCTGCTGTGTCAACTTGCACAGGATGCCTTCCGAATACCGCCAGAGGATCATCGACTTCCTTTCCGGTGTCGTTTACGGTGTCGACGGTTCGATCAAGAAGGTCGGAGAGAACGTCATCTTATGTTCTCCGAAGAACTTACAGGTCGGCGGCGATATCAATTTAAATTCAGACGAAGATTAAGCTAGGATTAAGACATGTTCGTATGATGTGACAGCGTAGAGAACCGGCGGTCGGTGCAAGCCGGGGTGTGCACATACGGGAATCACTTATGAGCTCCGGCAACAAAATTGCCGGCGTTGCTCGCGTTAAGAGTCAGAGAAACAAATGAAGGTGGTACCTCGCTTTTATAAGCGACCTTTGGTAGCACCTTTTTATTTTAAAGAGGAGAATGAGATGGAATACAAAGACACATTGCACATGCCCAAGACTGATTTTGAGATGCGCGGCAATCTTCCGAAAAAAGAGCCGGACATCTTAAAGAGGTGGGAAGAAGAGGATCATTATCACAAGATCCTGGCCAAGAATGAAGGGCACACGGAATTCGTGCTTCATGACGGTCCGCCATACGCCAATGGCAATCTCCATGCCGGCACGGCAATGAACCGCATCATCAAGGACATCATCGTCCGTTCTAAGGCCATGGAAGGTTATTACACGCCGTTTTTCCCGGGTTGGGATACGCATGGTCTGCCGATCGAGAATGCCGTCCAGAAGCTCGGTGTGAACCGTAAAGAAGTTTCTGCCAAGGAATTCAGGGAAAAGTGTGAGGAATATGCGCACAAACAGATCGCACAGCAGATGGAAACGGAGAAGCGTCTGGGACAGGTCGCCGATTACGAACATCCGTATATCACTCTGACAAAGGATTTCGAAGGAAGACAGATCCGTTCCTTTGCCAAGATGGCATTGGACGGCATGATCTTCCAGGGCCTCAAGCCGATCTACTGGTCTCCGTATCAGGAGACAGCGATCGCCGATTCCGAGATCGTATATTTTGACCGCAAAGATCCGACGATCTTCGTCACATTCGATGTCAAAGACGGCAAGGACGTATTGGACGGCGATGAAAAGTTCGTCATCTGGACGACGACGCCTTGGACTTTACCGGCCAACGTCGCCATCACTCTTCATCCGGATCTGACTTATGCAGTCGTCAAAACGGAAAAAGGCAAACTGATCATGCTGGAGAACCTGGTCGATGCACTGATGGAGAAATTCGGGCTTGCAGAACACGAAGTCTTAAAGACCTTCAAAGGAAGACAGCTCGAAGGTCTCGTCTGTAAACAGGTCTTATATCCGGAAGAAAGAGAATCGCTCATCTGTCTGGCAGACTATGTTACGGATGAAGACGGTACGGGCTGTGTCCATACGGCCGGCGGCCACGGTCTCGATGACTTCTATACGACACAAAGATACGGTCTGCCGACGGTCTGCCCGGTCGATGAAAAAGGCTGCATGACCAAGGAAGCCGGTGACTGGCTGCAGGGACAGTTCGTCTTCGATGCCAACAAGACCATCACTGAGAAGCTGGATGCAGAAGGGCACTTGCTGAAGCTGGAATGGGTGACCCACTCCTATCCGCATGATGACAGACTCAAAAAGCCGGTCATCTTCCGTGCCACGACACAGTGGTTCGCTTCGATCGAAAAGATCAAACCGCAGCTTCTGGAAGCGATCAAGAGCGTCAAATGGATCAACTCCTTCGGTGAGCTGCGTCTGACCAACATGGTCAAAGACAGAAAAGACTGGTGTATCTCCCGTCAGAGGCTCTGGGGCGTTCCGATCCCGATCATCTATAACGAGGACAAGTCTCCGATCATCGATGCGGATGTCTTTGAACACATCGCCAAACTTTTCGATGAGCACGGTTCCAATATCTGGTTTGCGTACGAAGCCAAAGATCTGCTTCCGGAAGGTTACAGTAATCCTGCTTCGCCTAACGGCAAGTTTACCAAAGAGACCGACATCATGGATGTCTGGTTCGATTCCGGTTCTTCCTGGAACGAACTGATCGCCCGTGGTCATTCTTATCCGTGCGATCTGTATTTCGAAGGTTCCGACCAGTACCGCGGATGGTTCAACTCCTCTTTGATCGTCTCGGTCGCAAATCACGGCGTAGCTCCGTATAAGTCCGTCTTATCTCACGGTTATGTCTGTGACTCCAAGGGCGAGGCGATGCACAAGTCGGTCGGCAATGTCGTCAATCCGCTGGATATCATCAAACAATACGGTGCCGATATCCTGAGGCTCTGGGCGTCTTCCGAAGACTTCAAGGCCGATATGAGGATCGGCGATTCCAACCTGAAACAGGTCTCCGATCAGTACCGTAAGATCCGGAATACCTTCCGTTTCATGCTGGGCAACATCAATCCCGACGATTTCCGTGCCGATCAGTTGGTTCCTTACGAACAGCTCGAAGCCGTCGACAGATACATGATGATCGCTCTCAATGACATGGCGGAAAAAGTCGAGACAGCTTACGACAACTACGAGTTCGTGGCGGCGACTTCAGCTATGACCAACTTCATGACCAACGAGCTGTCGAGCTATTACTGTGATTTCGCAAAAGATATCCTGTATTGCGATAAGCTCGATTCACCGAGAAGAAGGAAGGTCCAGACCGTCCTTTATACGGCTGTCGACTATCTGGTCCGTCTCTGGTCACCGGTCCTGGTCTACACCTGTGATGAAGTCTGGAAGCATTTCGGAAACAAAGAAGCATCCAGCGTTCATTATGTCCACTTCCCGAAGGTCGTCAGATTCGAAGGCGAAGATCTCATCCGCAGCAATTTCGCAAGACTGCATGCGATCCGTACGGATATCTTCAAAGCCAGAGAAGAAGCGATCAACGAGAAGATCATCGAAAAGCCGATGCAGGCTCATGTCCTGCTTCATGTAAGTGAAGAGGACAAGAAGCTTCTGTGCGATGCGTTCGGCGACAAGATCAACCAGTGGCTGATCGTTGCAAAAGTCTCCTTCGTTGAAGAAGAACTGACGAAGTATGACAGCAGTGAAGTGAAGATCGAAATGGCAAAAGGTCATGTCTGTCCGCGCTGCTGGAACGTCGTCGAGGAAGAGAACGAAGACGGTCTGTGCAACAGATGCGCCGATGCACTGAAATAAGAAAATCAGGATCCTGCGGGATCCTTTTTCTTTGTGTAGTACAATAAGTGTATGGTCAAAGTTACATTAAAAAGAAATGAAGGAAGGACGATCTCTGCGGGCGGTCTGTGGATCTTCGATAACGAGATCGATCAGATCTCCGGTCCGTATGAGAACGGCGATATCGTGGAAGTCGTCTCCTATAAAGATGATTTCATCGGCTTTGGTTATATCAACGATCATTCCAAGATCCGCATCCGCATCCTTTCAAGAAGGAAAGGGGAGATCATCGATGATGCGTTCTTTTACGAACGCTTCAAAGATGCCTGGGAATACCGCAAAGCAGTCGTCGAGACCGGCTGCTGCCGTATCGTGTTCTCGGATTCCGACCGGCTGCCCGGGCTCATCATCGACAAATTCAACGACTGTCTCGTTTTCGAGATCGACACGCTGGGCATGGAGGCCAGGAAAGATGTCCTGGTCAGGATGATGCGCAAAGTCCTGGAAGAGGATGGTATAAAGATCCGCGGTATCTATGAGCGCAGTGATGCCCGGGTCAGGACTCTGGAAGGACTTGAGCGGGTCAAAGGCTTTTTATCGGAAGAGTTTCCGACTTTGATCGAAGTCGATGAAAACGGCGTCAGACTGAAGGTCAACATTGCCGAAGGGCAGAAGACCGGCTATTTCCTCGATCAGAAATACAATCATCTGGCCATACGCAGATTATGTGTCGGCAAGGAAGTCCTGGATTGTTGCACCCATACAGGCGGTTTTGCCCTGAGTGCGGCGAAGGTCGCCAAGAGCGTCATCGGTATCGATGCTTCGCAGCTGGCGATCGATCAGGCCAAGGAAAACAGCGGGCTCAACGGATTCAACAATACGGAGTTCATCGTTGCGGACGTCTTTGATTATCTGATCGAAGCGGAGAGGCAGAAGAAGCGTTTTGATGTGATCATCCTCGATCCGCCGGCATTCACCAAGTCAAAGAATTCCGTCAAGAATGCGTCCAAGGGCTATAAAGAGATCAATTACCGGGCGATGAAACTTTTGCGTCCGGGCGGCTTCCTGGTCAGCTGCTCCTGCAGTGAATATATGCCGAGAGACCTGTTCATGAAGATCATCCTGTCAGCAGCCAACGATTCGCATAAACGTCTTAGGCTCGTTGAGAACCGCGCACAGGCTCCGGATCATCCGATCCTGCTCGGAAGCAATGTTTCGGATTATCTGAAGTGTGTGATCGTCCAGGTAAATAACAGATAAAGAAAAAAAGATGGAAGCTTCCATCTTTTTTAAGCTAGCCTTACTTCCTTGATCCCTTCGACTTCATCCAGGATCAAAGCTTCGACGCCCTCTTTGAGGGTATAGTCCAGAGCCATGCAGCCGACGCAGGCGCCATGGACGCTGACATAGACGATATCGTCTTCGAGTTTGACGAACTGGACATCGCCGCCGTCGTTTTGAATGTATGGTCTGACTTTTTCGATCGTCTTTTCGATCTGTCTGATCTTTTCTTCTCTGTTCATATGACTTGTTTCATCTCCATAAAAAATATAGCACTATACTTACCAGAATTCCAAGAAAAACGCCCGCGATCAGTTCGAGTTTGGTGTGTCCGAGGACTTCTTTGAACTTTTCATCGTAGATCGGATCTTTCATCTCGATGATATAGCGCAGATCTTCGATCAGCTGCTGGGTCAATGAGATATTTCGCCCGGAGTAATAGCGGACATTGACGGCATCGAACATCGTTATGGTCATGATCGCAAAGGCGATCGCAAACAAGGACGAATCAAAACCATCCTTCAGTCCGATGGAAAGGCACAGGGCAACGACTCCGGCAGAGTGAGAACTTGGATAGCCGCCTGAGGCGATCAGGTATTTCAGGCGGAAATCACCGGTCTTCACCAGCATGATGATAGGTTTGACTCCTTGAGCGATGATCACGGCGATAAGAAAGGATATCAGCGGATAGTAATTCTTTAACATACTGAAATATTATATCATGGTATAATTGTTCAGGTATGAGCTCTATCAAAGATTATAAAGTAGGAATGACCGTATATGGGAAGATCACCGGCATCAAGCCGTACGGTGCTTTCGTCAAGTTCGATGACGGCGTTACGGGACTGATCCATATCTCGGAGATCTCCAACGGCTTCGTCAGGAACATCGATAATTTCGTACAGGTCGATGAATATGTGATGGTCAAGGTCATCGATATCGATTATGAACACAAACAGCTCAGACTGTCGTTCAAGGCACTGTCGCAGAATACTCGGCGTTATACCAAACGAGTCAGATTTCAAGGGATGCCGGAGTCGATCAGAGGCTTCGGTACCATCCGCGATCACATGGACGAATGGATCGACAATGAGAAGAGGAGATCGGAATGATCTCTTTTTTATTTTGTTTTATTCTTTTTTAGGTATCGGGGCTTCTTTTTTCAAATAATGATTAGGAGGTTTATCAGATGATAAAAAAGGTCCTGTTGATCGTTTTCGATCTGCTTTGTCTGGGCTTGTGCCTGTTTTTCTCTTTGAGCGCCTATGTGAAGTACCGGGAAGACTATGTGAAAGTGCCCGTAGCTTCCCATCAGCTGTTTCAAAGAACGAAACTGAACAAGGAAGATCTGACGATGATCGAGGTACCGAGAGCTTATCTGACCCAAGATGTATGTACCGATCCGAAGGAGATCTTGGACAAGTATGTCCGGCTTTCCTACTCTCTGGCAAAAGGTTCCCTGATCTATAAAGGCGCTTTGGAAGAAGACATCGGCGATCTTCCTTCGACGCTGCTGAATGACGGAGAAGTGAGCTATGATCTGTATGCAAACGAAGTCAAGATCAACACCGGAAGCCTGGCGGTCAATATGAGCGTGAACATCTATCTGACCGTCAAGAACAGCGATGGTGCATTTTCCGATCTGCTGCTGGAAGACTGCCGCGTGATCGGCTTGTATGACCCGCAGGGAAGGATGATCAGAGATTTTGAGGAGGATCCGCGCATCCTGGCGGTCTGTATCGCCGTGGAAAAAGAACATGTGAAGCTGCTCAACAAGGCGCTGATGGTCGGAAGTCTCAGTGTTTTCACATCCGATCACAGCTATGCGGTGAACGCGCGTTCAAAACTCAATGAAGATGCCGAGGTATTGTCTTATCTGCAATGATGGTATGATGATATCGTGAAAAAAGCGATCAAAGCCATCCTGCTGATCCTGTGGATGGCACTTATCTTTTATATGTCGGCACAGCCGCAGATGGAATCGGAAGCGACGTCGAATCTTGCGACGGAACTGATCTACAAAGTCTATCATTTTCTGACGGCATCATCCGGCATGGAGATCGAAGAATTCTTCGCCCGCTACGGGCAGTTCATCCGCAAGCTCGCGCATTTTACCGAGTTCATGATCCTTGGCATACTGATCAAGGTGAATTACGAAGGATACAGCAAAGATCATACGTTCCTGCTGCCGCTTCTTTATGCGGTGGCCTATGCCGCAAGCGATGAGTTCCACCAGCTGTTCGTGCAGGGACGTTATTGTTCTTTCAAGGATGTCCTCATCGATTCTTCCGGTGCTTTCCTCGGGATCTTAATCTGTCGTCTGATCAAGAAGAGATGGAAAAGAAAAGAGAATGTCTGATCCTTTTGTTTTTATTATGCGGATGTGCCAGACAGCGCAGCGTATCCTGTATCACCTATGATTCAAACGATACCCTGGCCTTGTCATTGAAAGGCGTCAACGACGCACTGCTGAGCATCGAAGTTCAGGAGACATATTTCCTGCCGGAAAATGTTCTGGCTGATAAGACGTTTTATAATGATCTGAAACGGCAGTTCGACAAGTCTGTGCAGCTGGAAGAAAACACTTTGATCCGCCGTTACGGTCTTCCGGTTGAAAAGGGCTGTTCATTTTCCAGGACGGTCGAATCCCTGAAAACAAAGAGGTTTCAGTGCGATGAATGAACTGATGCCGAGAGAAAAAGCACTTCAGACGGGGATCGCCTCTTTAAGCAACAAAGAGCTTCTGGCGCTGATCATCAAAAGCGCCTGCAAAGATAAAAACGTCTTCGGTCTGGCGGAAGAAGTGATCGAACTTGCCAACGGCTTCGAGAATCTGCTGGCTCTGACATATGAGGAACTGATCTCCGTCAAGGGGATAAAACAAGCTAAAGCCCTGGAGATCCTGGCGATCCTGGAAGTCGCAAAGCGGCTGAGCCGGGTCGACCATGTTTCGGAGGCGGAGCTCTCTTCACCGAACAAGGTGGTGGAATGGTTGCGTTTCAACCTGGGTTTCTGCAGTCAGGAACAGTTTTTCGTCATCTATCTCAACGGCCGTAACCGTATCATCCGTTCCGAAGTCATGTACAAAGGCAACAAGAACATGGCGACAGTCGGTGTGGATGAGATCTTGCGCAAGGCGATACTGATGAAAGCTTCCGGGATCCTGGTCGCTCACAATCACCCCAGTGACAATCTGAAGCCTTCTCACGCAGACATCGAGCTGACGCAAAGACTCTATCGGGCTTGCGAACTGGTGTCCATTCCTCTGGTCGATCATATCATCGTTTCGAAAAGCGGCTATTTTAGTTTTAAGAATCATAGTATGTTAGAATAGGGTTGTGAAAAAGATCATAGTGTTTTTTATTTGTATCCTGTTGAGCGGCTGTGTAGCACAAGATGATCTGAGCAAGAGGCTCGATAATGTCTTCGCTTCGGAACAGTCGACAGAACGGATACGACGCAACAGCTATTCCCGATATATCGATTACTATCTGCCAAGCGGTACCGGAGAGCTTGAGGGCGACATGCTCAGCAGCCGTTTTTCTTATAATTCTTCAAACTTCGTCATGGATATCAATATTTCCGGGATCATCAATGAGCATTATTATAAGGATCAGGGGATGACGGATGAAGGTTTTTTCGATCCTTCCAGACTCATTTATGAAAGAAACAGTACGTTCGTCGATGCAGATGGCGTCTCACGCGAATACTCTTACCGTGTCTATTCTTATGACCGGCAGTATCTGACCTATTTCCGCTCCAGAGAATTGTTGTTTTACGGCTATGCTTCGCTGTCGGATCTTGTTGATATGACTTCGCGCATCCTGATGATCGCCAAGAGCGCTGCGATCCGTCATAACGAAGTCATCAGCGCATATTCGTCAAAGACGGAAGTGGACTACGAGAAGAAACAGGTGAATCTGTTTGAAACGATCATGCCGGTCAACGGCAACGTCAATGATTTCATGATCGACGGACGGGAGAGCGGTGATTCTCAATAGTGCGTCTGTGCGTGAATAAAATGTTGTAGAATGTAAAAAAGAAGAGGTGGGAAATGAGAAGCGATATAAAGAAGAAATTCATCGATATCCTGTTTGAACCGGAAGAAGACGAAGAAGAAGTCTACGTCAAACCGAAAGTTGAGCCGAAGCCGGCAAAGAAACAGGGAAAGACTGTCAGGGCGGCAGATATTTTATATCGTAAGCCGGAAAAATCCGCTTTCATCGATCTGGATGATCCGAAGAAGAAACCGGAGAAGAAAGAACCGGAAAATGTCTACGGTGATTATGAGTTCTCTTCGCAGATCTCGCCGATCTTTGGCGTGATCAAGGAAAACAAACCGGAGATCACAGCTTCCGTTTCCGTCAACGAATCTCTGACCAACCGTCCGGATTCTTCTCATCTCGAGATCATCACATCACCGATCTACGGTTACGGAAGCAGAGAAGATTATGAAAAAGACCACCCCGATCTTTTCGCCGGACTTGTCGATGAGGATGAGGAAGAACTTCACAGACTGATCGACGAAGACTACGGTTATGACGATCATACATACGATGACATCGACGATAAGGATGATCAGGAGATCAACCTGTTCGATTCTTACGAGGAAGAAGAATAATGTATTATTTTATCGGCATCAAAGGGACAGGCATGGCATCGCTGGCAGCGATGCTTTATGATCTGGGCTATGAAGTCTGCGGTTCCGATCTGACCAAGCACTTTTTTACGGAAGATGAACTGGTAAAAAGGGGGATCGAGATCTTTCCTTTTGACGAAAACAATATCCGGCCGGAATACACCGTCATCATCGGCAACGCCTTTTTGGAGGATTTTCCGGAAGTCGTTCAGGCAAGAAAACTGTGTAAGTGCTACCGCTATCACGAGTTCCTGGGAGAATTGATGAAGGATTATTCGTCGATCTCCGTCTGCGGGTCTCACGGTAAAACGACGACGACGACGATCGCCAAAACGGTATTCTCGGAATTCGGTCCGACAGGTTATCTGATCGGTGACGGCGAAGGATTCCTGAGTCAGGATGCTCAATATCTTTGTGTGGAGTCCTGTGAGTTCCGCAGGCATTTCCTGGCTTACCATCCGGAATATGCGATCATCACCAATATCGAGATCGATCATGTCGACTATTTCAAGAATGAACAGGATTATTTCGATGCCTACCAGGAATTCGTACGCAACGTCTCTAAGGCGGTCTTCTATTACGGAGATGACCCCTGGTGCAGAAAACTCGTCTTTCCGCAGGAAGCTTTTTCCTTCGGTCTGAGCAGAGAAAATGACTATTATATCGAAGGTCTTTCTTCCGATACTGCAAGGTCGGCGTTCGATCTGATGTTCAGAGGAGAAAAGATCGCTCACTACGATGTGCCGTTCGTCGGCGATCATCTGATGATCGATATCCTGGGTGTTCTGTCTTTAGCTCACTACATGGGCTTCGATCCCGCAAGAGTTGAAGAGGCTTTGAATTCTTATGTCGGTCCGAAACGCCGTTATGTGGTCGAAGAGTACAAAGGTACGATCTTTGTCGATGACTATGCCCACCATCCGACGGAAGTGAAAGTGACGATCGAAGCTTCCCGCAGGCGCTTCCCGGACAGAAAGATCATCGCGATCTTCAAACCGCACCGCGCTTCAAGAGTCTTGTATTTTGCAGATCAGTTCAAAGACGCTCTGATGAAAGCGGACGAGATCTATCTGCTCGACTTCACTTCGATCGATGACAAACAGGACGGGACAGACATCGATATCACATATCTTGCCGACAGGATCCCCGGCAGCAAGGTGCTCAGCGAAGATGAGGCCGGAGCTCAGATCCTGGCAAAACACAAAGGTGAATGTCTCGTGTTCATGTCGAGCAAAGATATCTACAATATAGCGGAAATGGTAAAGGAACTCTTGTAGTTCCTTTTTTGTTGTAAAGGCATACAAACAATTGAAAATATTTTCATAATGGATTAGAATACATAATAAGGAAGGTATATATTATGGACGCTTTTATCATTGCATTCAGAGATCTGTGCAAGGATCTCATTCCTATACTCGGAGCAGTCTGCCTGGTCTGCGTTATCATATTGCTTATAAAACTGATCAAAGTCATGTCCAGTGTGGATTCCACATTGCTGAAGACTCACGGAACGATCGATCTCGTCGATCGTTCGATCGAAAAAGTCCAGGCTCCTTTGGATACGGTCGCCAAAGTATCCGGGACCGTCGACAAGGCGCATGATGCGACTTTGGTCGCTGTCAGAGAAGCGAAGGATTTCGTCGTCAAGAATGCCGGTGATATCAAAGAAAGAGTCGTCGCTTTCGTCAGAGATGATGAGAAGGCGGATGAGCTCAAAGAACCAAGTCCCGAGGACATCATAGGAGGCCGATAATGGAAGAGAAAGATATCGTAGAATCATTGAAAGAGCTCATTGAAGACCTCAAGGAAAAAGTCGATACGCTCAGTCAGAATGCTGCAGATGATGACGAGGATATCGCCCGCAAAGCGGAAATGATCAAAAACAAGGCGGTCAAAGTCTTTAACGAAGCTTCCGACAAGCTCAGGACGATGATGGAGGAAACGGTCAACGAAGAAGAAGTTTCCAAAGTCATTCAGACCGTCAAGACCAGATCGAAGGATCTTTATGAAAATGCATTGCATAAGATCGATCAGCTGAAAGCGGACAGAGCAGTCAAAGAAGAGACTGAGGAAGAGCCCAAAGATGAGAACGGACCTGCTGCGGAAGAGAAAAGCGGGTTCGAAGAGATGATCGGCAATGTATCGCAAGAGATCAATAACTTTATGAACAGAGAAGATGTCAAGGCTGCCGTCGAAAAGACCAAGGAAGGTGTCGTCGATGTTGCGGAAAAGGCCTTGGAGATCCTGAAAGGGTGGCTGGCACCGGAAAGAGAAGATAAATGAAAAAAGTCACGATCTATGAAGTAGCAAAAGAATCCAACGTTTCACTGGCAACGGTCTCCCGAGTCATCAACGGCTCGACCGTCGTTAAGGAAGATACCCGCAGAAGAGTCGAGGAAGCCATCAATAAGCTCGGCTACAGGCCGAACGCGATCGCACAGGGGCTGGCTTTGTCACGCACCACGACGGTCGGACTGATCATTCCTTCCACATCGGTCTCTTTTTCCGGTCGGGTCATCAACGGTCTTTGCGATGTTGCGAAGATCTATGACTATTCCGTCTATCTGCACACCATCACGGAAGGGGTCACCGATATCAAGGAGATCATCGACGATGTCATCAAGGCAAGAGTCGACGGTGTCATCATTTATGCCGACAAGGATCTCGATGATTCGCTCAAGCTTCTTGAAGAATACAACATACCGATGGTCGTGATGTGCTCACAGATCTCGGCAGACAATATCTGTTCCGTTTATGTCGATTACAAGAAAGCTGTCTTCGAACTTTGCGATTCTTATCTGCAGAAGGGGATCGAAGATATCGCGATCCTGCAGGACCACCGCAACGATGTCGTTTCACGGCTGATGAAGTCCGGTGCGGAAGAAGCATTTGAAAAGCACGGAAAACAGTATCACGGTTACATTGAAGTCTCCAAAGACAACCGTTCCACCTATAAATTTCTGAAATCCTATTTCAAGACCCACAAGCATCAGGTCTTCGTGGCCAATCGCGACTCGCAAGCCATGGCTGCCCTCAATGCATCGCAGGGCTGCGGTATCGCCGTTC
Organism: Erysipelotrichaceae bacterium; assembly: GCA_024684175.1. Next base: position 214,244 of record JAIKXJ010000063.1, on the reverse strand, counting down.
CGGAGGACATGGAACTTGTCTGCATGAACGAAAGCAAGTATACTTCATCTGTAAGGCCGGAGATCTCTTCGTTCGCCGTTCCGGCTTATGACCTCGGCGCGATCTCGATGCGTCTGATGACTAAGATGCTGAAAGACGAACAGGTCGAAGAAAAGGAGAAACACCTCAATGCGCTGTTCTCTCCGAAACAAACTACAAAGGAATAAGAAGATTATGGGTATTTATGAAGATTTAGTATGGCGCGGGCTCATCAAAGATGAGTCTTCCCCTGAGATCAGGGACCTCCTCAACAAAGGCGGTCTCACCTTTTATATCGGCACGGATCCGACCGGTGATTCACTGCATATCGGACATTTTTCCTCATTCCTGATTTCCAAAAGACTGAAGGATGCGGGACACAATCCGATCCTTTTGGTCGGCGGCGGTACAGGCCTGATCGGCGATCCGAAACCGGATGCCGAGCGTCCGATGATCACTGTCGAAGAAGTCAGCCACAACTTCGAGTGTCTGAAAAAGCAGGCGGAACAGGTCTTTGGCTTTGAAGTCGTCAACAACTATGACTGGCTCAAAGATTTCAGTTATATCGAGTGGCTCAGAGATGTCGGCAAATATTTCAATGTCGGTTATATGCTCAACAAAGACATCGTCAGAAGAAGACTGGATGAAGGCATCACTTATACCGAATTCTCTTATATGACGATGCAGGCATACGACTTCCTCCATCTTTTCAAAGAACGCAACTGCGTGATGCAGGTCGCCGGACAGGACCAGTGGGGCAATATCACGGCCGGCATCGAGCTCATCCGTAAAAAACTGGGCAAGGAAGCTTACGGTTTCACGATGCCTTTGCTGACGAAATCCGACGGACAGAAGTTCGGCAAGACGAATGGCAAGGCCATCTGGCTGGATATCAATAAGACGTCCGCTTACGAGATGTACCAGTTCTTCGTCAATTCCGAAGACAGCAAGGTCATCGACTATCTCAAATTCCTGACTTTCCTGTCAAGAGAAGAGATCGAAGCTTTGGAAGTCTCCAACAGAGAACATCCGGAGCTGAGAGAAGCCCACAAGGCACTGGCCAGAGAAGTCATCACCTTCTTGCACGGAAGACAGGCTTACGATTCCGCCGTCAAGATTGCCGAAACATTCTTCAAGGGCAATCTGAAAGAGCTGACGTACGAAGAACTGAAACAGGGCACTTCGGATCTGGAACGCACCCGCGTCGAAGACGGGCTTCCTTTGATCAACGCTCTTGTTCAGATCGGCGCCTGCAAGTCCAACCGTGAAGCCAGAGACCTGATCAAGGGTTCTTCGATCAGCGTCAACGGCGAGAAGGTCACGGATCTCTCCTTCGCTTTGAACAGGGAAGATGCATTCAACAAAGAACTTACCATCATCAAGAAAGGCAAGAAGTTCTATTACGCCGTCGAATTTTAAGATGAAGAAATTACTGATCGTACTCAGTCTGCTGCTTTGTCTGTGCGGCTGTCAGGAAGACGGCAAGCAGATAGCAGATCCCGACGAGAGATACATGTACATCATCGAAATGATCAACGAGCATGAAAACTTTCAGGAAACCTCGAATTATTTTGATATCAGCAGCGAGATGGCGAAGATTGAAAACGGCTACCGCTATTACATCATGATCGACAACCCGCGCATCGCGATGTACGATATCGAGATCCTGGCGATCGAAAAGAACGTCGATTACCGCAGCAACATGGCGGCCAATGCCGGCATCTTTGAGGATAAGGAATACAATATGGTCCCCAATCAGGCCAACAGTTCCAAGGGCTTCTTCAAAGGGGTCGTCGTTTCCGGCATCTCTGCATCGCCTTCGACGACGTTGTATGTATTCGTCCAGTTCAAAAACATGGATTATTCGATCGTCCGTTCCGAATATTTCAAGCTCGATGTGAGTTATGAGGAAGAATGATGAATAAAGAAAAGATGAAACAATCTTTACTGATCGGAGCTTTAACGAGCTCCTTTGGTATTTTTGTGTCCAAACTTTTGGGTCTTTTATATTATTCTCCTCTTTCGGCGATCGCCGGAGAAGCCAATATGGCTTTTTACTCGATCGTCTATACTTACTACGACCTGCTGCTGCAGATCTCGCAGGCAGGCATCCCGTTTGCGATCGCTGCTCTGGTCGCCAAGTATTATTCGAAAAATGACTTCAAAAGCGTTTTGCTGGTGAAAAAGATGGGGACGTCGATCGTCCTCGGTCTGTCGTTTTTTACCGGTCTTTTCCTGCTTCTGGCGGCGGAACCGATCGCCAGACAGTCCTTAGGCGCTTCCGCACCGAAAGAAGACATCGCCAATCTGAAGATTATGTTCGACATACTGATCGTTGCCGTCATCCTGGTGCCGCTGTTGAGCTCGTTCCGCGGCTATATCCAGGGTCTCAAGCGTCTGGACCTCTATGCTTCTTCACAGGTCCTGGAACAGTTCGTCCGCGTCTTTTCGATCATCCTGCTCGGCTATCTGTTCGTCGTCATCCTGCGTTTCAAGAACATCTGGGCGATCTTCATTGCGATTGCTGCCGCTTCTTTAGGCGCACTTGCCGCTTTGTTCTATACAAAGATCCTGGGCAGACAGGACGAGAAAAGTGTCGTGCTTCTGGCAAAGAAACAGGAGGAAGATTCTTTGATGAGCGAAAAGGAGATCGTCAAAGAGATCCTGATGCTGGGCATCCCGTATGTGATCATCTCTTTTTTAGGAACGGCGGGTCCTTTGATCAATACGACATTCTTCCTGGACCATATGACCAGAGTCAGAGGGGCTGAAGTCTACGAATCGGCCAAACTGGCGTCCGGTATCCTTCAGGCGAACGTCGCCAAGATCTCCAATATCCCGTCGGTCCTGGCTCTGGGCTTCGGATCGGGCATGGTTCCGTATCTGAGTGAATCGCTGGAAGCCAGAAACAACAAGAAGATCACAAGACAGATCAATCAGATCCTGGATACCGTCATCTTCATCCTCGTGCCGATGATCATGATCTTCATCTTTTTTGCCAGAGATATCTATTACATCATGTATGGAAATCACAATCTCGATCTTGGCGCATCGCTGTTTGCCGTGTCGAACATCCAGATCTTCTTAGGGACACTTGCGCCGATCTTCTCTTCGATGATGATGTCGCTGAAATTAAGAAAAGAGGCGATCATTACGCTGATCGTCTCCTTTATCGCAAAACTGATCACATTCTTCCCGCTGGTGGCGCTGTTCGGCGCTTACGGGATGATCTATTCTTCCGGAATCTATTATCTGATGCAGATCGTCATGTATTTTCTTTCCTTGCGAAGGAATTTCGGGATCAATGTCAAAGGATCGACGAGGCGTTTCATCAAAACGCTCATCGCTTCTGTGATCATGGTCCTACCGGCTTACGCTTTGCACAGCCTCATCCCGTTCGATTACAGTTCGCGGATCGCCGACATCATGATCATGGGCGTCTTGGGATTGATCATGCTGGGGATCTACTATGCGATCACCGTGAAGATGCGGCTGCCGCAGAAGATCTTCGGTATCAAGGACATCTCTTTGCGCAAACTGTTAAGCGTGCTGCGTCCTTAGATAGGCGATCACTTCTTCGATCAGTTTGGGCGGAGTCGAAGCTCCGGCAGTCACATAGACATGGCTTGCGCCGTCCGTATCTTTGAGATCGATATCCTTATAGTCCTGTATCAACAGGACTTTTTTGATGCCGTGTTTCTTTCCGATATCGACGAGTTTGGCGGTATTGTTGGATTTGACATCGCCGACGACATATAAGACATCGCAGTCTTTGAGTTCGGAAATGGCCTGCTGCCTGGAGGAAGTGGCATTGCAGATCTCTTCTTGGACGATGACGCCGGGATATTTTTTGCGGACCAGTTCGAACAGATCGTGCAGTTCGAGATAAGACATCGTCGTCTGATTGGTCAGAAAGATCTTGTCGTTATCTATATTCAGCTCATCGAGCATCGTTTCGTTGCAGACCAGGTGGATCTTTTCTGAGATGGATAAGACAGCTTCCGCTTCCGGATGCTTCTGCTTGCCGAAGTAGATGATGTCATAGCCTTTATCAAGATAGCTGCGGATGATGTTCTGGGTCTTCAAGACATCGACGCAGGTCGCATCGACATAAGTCAGTCCTTTTGCGACTGCCTTGGCCTTGATCGCATCGGAAATGCCGTGTGCCGTAAAGATCACGATGCCCTGATCGATCTGATCCAGGAGTTCGGATTTGGAAGTCTTGGAATCGTCAAGGGTGATGATGCCGAGCTGTGAGAGCTCCATGGTGACGAAGGAGTTGTGCACCAGCATGCCTAAGATATAGACGTCACGGTCCGGATTGTCTTGTTTTGTCTTTTTGGCCAGACGGATGGCGTTGACGACGCCTTTGCAATAGCCGCTGGGAATGACTTTTTTTATTTCCATAAGTTCATTATATCGTATGCTAAAATATATGCGTATGAACAGAAAGCTTAAAGAAACGACAAAAAGATTTATCGAACTCAACGGTTTTGAAGAGCTCACGAAGGTGCAGGAAGAAGTACTGAAATACACCTCGTCCAACAAGGATGTGATCGCTTTATCAAAGACCGGCACCGGAAAGACGCATGCCTATCTGATCCCGATCATGGAAATGATCAATCCCGTTTCCGACAAGACACAGGTGCTGATCTCTCTGCCGACCAGGGAACTGGCTTATCAGGTCTATCAGAACTGCCTGCTGATGAAGGAAGTCTATGAAGACCTGCGCATCCAGCTGCTGGCCGGCGGTACGGACAAGAAAAAATCGATCTCGAAGATGGAGAATACGCCGCACATCGTCATCGGCACGCCGGGCAGGATCAAAGACCTTTTCGTTTCCAATGCTCTGCGTGTGGATTTCGTGCAGATGTTCGTCATCGACGAAGCGGATATGACGCTGGAATACGGTTTTCTGGAAGACATCGACATCGTCTTCTCCCATATGGTGAAGGATCCTCAGGTCCTGTGTTTTTCGGCGACTTTCCCGGAAGAGCTCAATGTCTTCGTAAAGAAGTATCTGAACAGTCCGAAGATCGTACGGGTGGATGACAGCAAGCGCGATCCGCGGATCAGTCATGTCCTTGTCAACTGCAAGCACAAGGATTATAAGGAAGTCGTTTACGATATCCTGCCGGGTTTCAAGCCTTATGTCTGTCTGATCTTCGCCAATTCCAAAGATGAGGCGGATGAGACTTATGAATATCTGAAAGAAAAGGGCGTCAAAGTCTTATTGCTGCACGGAGGTCTAGATTCCCGCAGCCGGCAGAAGGCGATCAAGGATCTGCAGGCCAAGAAATATACTTATGTCGTTGCATCGGACGTCGCTTCCCGCGGCATCGATATCGACGGCATCTCTCATGTCATTTCGATGGGTCTTCCCAAACAGCTGCAGTTTTACATGCACAGGGCAGGCCGTACCGGACGCAACGAGAAAGACGGCACCTGTTACCTGCTTTATAAGGAAAGCGACCTGGATGCCATCCGCACTTTGAACAAGAAGGGCGTCAACTTCCTGGCAAAGGAATTCAAGCGCGGGGCATGGAAGGAAGCCAACAATCCGACGGCAAAGAAACAAAGCAAGCCCGATGCGGATGAGAAGGCGATCGTCAAGACCCTTTACCGCAAAAACGAGAAAGTAAAACCGAATTATAAGAAAAAGAAGACAGCGCAGGTCGAAAAGATCAAGCGCAGAAAAAGAAGAGAATTCATCCAGTCCAAGATCAAGGAAGAACGTCTCGAACGGTACAAAGAGAAGCAGAGAAACAAGGCAGAATAGCCTTGTTTCTTATATAATATTGACAGTATGAACATCAGGTCTTATATCGGCGATGGGGATTTTTATAAAAAAGTATATCGGATCGCACTGCCATGCGCTTTGTCACAGCTTCTTTTGTCGTGCCGTTCGATCATCTGTTCGATCATGGTCTCTTCGATCGGCATGGTCACTGCCGTTGGCAATGCCAACAACATCGTATATCTCCATGATTATCTGCTTTGGGGCTTCGAGGCCGGTGCGGCTTTGTTCGGTGCACAGTTCTTCGGTGCCGGAAACTATAAGAACATGGCCAGGACGCAGGGTCTTTTTCTCGTGTCCTCCTTGCTGAACGCGTTTTTCTGGATCGCTGTGGTCTTTTTGTTCGGCGATAAACTCTTATTGTTTTATCTCAACGATGAAGTCCTGATGCCGTATTCCTGGACGTATCTGCGTTATGTGATGATCTCGCTGATCTTCATGTGCATCACGACTTCCTTTCGCAGTATGTATCAGGCGATGCACAGGACCCGAGTCGCTTTTGCCGTCTCGACGTTCTATGTCGCGCTGAATATCTTGTGCAATTACGTGTTCATCTATATCTTACACAAAGGCGTGGCCGGTGCGGGCATGGCGGTTCTGCTCAGCGAGATGATCTGCTGCATCGTGACGGTCGCCTATGCCTTGCATGACCGTCCGGTCTTCCTGGCCGGCATCCGGGAGATGTTTTCTTTCCGTTCAGGTTTCGTCATCCCGTTCATCGGAAAAGTCCTTCCGATCGCGTTCAATGAGATGTTGTTCGGTTTCGGACAGTCTTTGTTCAATAAGGCTTACGGGATGTTGGGATCTTCTTCGATGGAAGTCATCTATGTCAGCTCGGAGATCCTTTCGCTGGCTTTGTTTGCCGTATGGGGCTATGGCGAGGCGGTTTCGATCATCGTCGGAACGCTTCTGGGCGAGGGCAGGATCGAACAGGCGAAAGAAGAGTCGAGATATCATCTCGGCCTGTCTTTTGCGGTCGGTGCGGCTTTATGGGTCTTCATGGTCGCCATGTCGCCGGTCTTCTTGCGCCTTTACCACATTTCAGATCCCTTGATCCACGCGCAATGTACGAAAATGCTGGCGGTCTACGGCTTCAAGGCGTTCCTGCGCGTCTTCACTTATGTCATGTTCTGTACTTTGAAGGCGGGCGGAGATTCGAAGATCTACAACCTGCTGGACTCCGGGATCATGTATGCCGTCGGGATCCCGATCGCTTTTGCCGGAGTATATCTCGGTATGAAAGATGTGGTCTTGCTGGTGCTTTTCTGTCAGATGGAACAGGTCGTTCGTTTCATCCTGACCTTAAAACGATACAATAGTTATAAGTGGGCGAATAATTTAACGGAATTGGTGAATTGATATGAAAGTAGGCTTTATTTCACTTGGCTGTGCCAAGAATCTGGTCGACAGCGAAAACATCATCGGTCTTTTTGAGGATCCGTTTTTTGAGTATGAATATGACCTGAAACGGTGCGATGTGATCCTGATCAATACCTGCGGTTTCATCTTGTCGGCGAAAGAAGAAGCGATCGATACGATCCTGGAGATCGCCGAATATAAGAAAGACAATCTGAAAAAACTGATCGTGACCGGCTGTTTCGTGCAGCGTTATCTGAAAGAATGCCGGGAAGAGTTTCCGGAAGTCGATCTTTTCGTTCCGATCGAAGACTATCCGAAACTGCCGGAACTTCTGTCAGATCTGCTCGGACACCGTTTCCTTCACATGTACGGCAAAAACCGCAAACTGGCCAACAGTTCCTACACTGCCTATCTGAAGATCTCGGACGGCTGTGACAACCGCTGTTCCTATTGCGCGATCCCTTTGATCAGAGGGAATTGCCGCTCTTATCCGATCGAAGACAACGTTGCGCAAGCAAAGCAGCTTCTTGCTTCCGGCGTGAAAGAGCTAAATGTGGTGGCGCAGGACACGACCTATTACGGTCATGATCTCTACGGACGTTTCGCTTTGAAAGACTTGATCAAAGAGCTCGACGAACTTCCGTTCACCTGGATCCGTATCCTCTATATGTATCCCGATGAGATCGAAGAAGATCTGCTGCAGCAGATAGCACGGTGCAAGAGAGTACTTCCGTATTTCGATATCCCGATCCAATACGGCAACGATGAGATCTTGAAACTGATGAACCGCCGCGGCAGCGTGCAGCTGATCAAAGACAAGATCGCTTTGATACGCAAGTACTTCAAGGATGCCTATATCCGTACGACGCTGATCGTCGGTTTCCCGCACGAAACAGAACAGACGTTTAACGATACGCTCGATCTCGTTGAGCAGATCGGTTTCGATTCTTTAGGCGCGTTCACGTATTCGCCGGAAGAAGACACTAAAGCTTACGATATGGACGGACAGATCGAAGAAGAAATCAAACAGGAGCGTTACGAAAAGCTCATGGCTTTACAGCAGGAGATCGTCAGAAAGAAGAACGAAAGCCGAGTAGGCAAGACCTATACGGCTTTGATCGAACGCTACGAATCGCTGTTCGACCGCTATGTGGCAAGAAGCTATATGTCAGCTCCTGATGGGATCGACGGCATCATCTACATAAAGACCGATGAGGAAGTCAAGATCGGAGAATTTTATGAAGTTGAGATCAATGGGTATCAAAACTACGACCTGCTTGGTATAATGAAAAAAAAGAGGTAAATATAATGAATTATTATGTAGGAATCGATTTAGGCGGTACGAACGTCAGGATCGCCAAAGTGGATGATGAGGGCAGGATCGTTCAGGATGTCATCGCACAGTCTCATGGTCTGGAAGGGCCGGAAAAGATCGAGGAAAACATTCTCGACCTTCTGAAACAGTTCGATCTTTCCGATGTCAGATCGATCGGTCTGGCGATCCCGGGACCGGTAGATGGCGAACGCAACGTCATCACACAGGCGACCAATATCCCGGGCTGTGAAGGTTATCCGTTTGCGGACAACATGCAGAAGGTGACCGGTATTCCTGTATTCCTTGACAACGATGCCAATGCAGCAGGCCTGGCGGAAGCCGTTCTGGGTGCCGGCAGAGGTTATCATGAAGTCTACTTCCTGACCCATTCGACCGGTATCGGCGGAGCTCTGGTGATCGACGGAAAAGTCATCTCGGGTCACAAAGGCTATGCAGGTGAAGTCGCCAATGTCATCGTCGATCCGGATGCCAAGCAGTATCCGGTCTATTCCCACCTCAACAGAGGCGGTGTCGAATCCGTTGCTTCCGGTACAGCGCTCGGATTGATCGGCAAAGACCTGATCGGTGAGAAGGGCGATTCCGCAAGGAAGGTCTTCCTGCTGGCGGGAGAAGGCAATGAAGTGGCGATGGCGATCGTCGACAAGATGTCGAAAGACTTTGCGACTTGCCTGGCTGCGATCTCGGCGATCTGTGCTCCGGATTGCTTCGTCATCGGCGGCGGCTGTTCTCATTCTTCGGCGATCTATTTCTCCAAAGTAAAAGAGTATTTCCGTTCCATGGCACACGAAGCCATGCGCGATGTTCCGATCCTGAAAGCACAGCTTGCGGAACCGGGCGTTCTTGGTGCAGCGATGATCGGAAAATCACATTTAGGTTAAGCTTATGAATTATGCAGACCTGAAAGCGTATATCGTTTCCTCTGAGATCGATCCTCTAATGAAAAAGATCATCTGTGAAGATGATCTTTCTTCGGAAAAACAAAGATATCTGCGCCTTTTGGACAAGGCGTATGAATTATACGGCGACGGAGACTATCATTTCGTCTCTTCGCCCGGCCGTTCCGAGATCGGCGGCAATCACACCGATCATCAGCACGGTCATGTCGTGGCAGCCGGACTCAGCATCGACAATCTTGCGGTCGTCAAAGCTAACGACAAGAACATGGTCCATTATCGGGACGGTGATTTCAAGATCGCACCGGTCGATCTGAACGATCTTTCCGTCCGGGAAGAAGAAACCAACACTTCGGAAGCTCTGATCCGCGGTGTCGCATTCCGTCTGAACAATCTGGGTTACAGATACGGCGGTTTCGATGCCTTATGTGAATCGCGGGTCCTGGTCGGCTCAGGCATCTCTTCTTCGGCTTGTTTTGAAGTGATGTTGGTGGAGATCTTCAATGCCTTATACAACGAAGGAAGGATCGATCCGATCCTGCGGGCAAAGATCGGCCAGTTCGCCGAAAACGTCTACTTCGGCAAACCGAGCGGTCTGCTCGACCAGATGGCGATCTCGGTCGGCGGTTTCGTGACGATCGATTTCCGTAAACCGGAGGATCCGGTCATCGAAAACTTCGATTTCTCGTTCTCGGATCATGGCTATGAACTGATCCTAGTCAACACCAAGGGCGATCATTCCGATCTGTCACATGAGTATGCCGCAGTTCCCAATGAGATCAAAAGCGTCGCCAAAGAACTCGGTGTCGATTATCTGGCGGATTCTTCTTTGGAGAAACTGCTTGCGGATTTCAAAGAGATCCGTGAAAAAGTCAAAAACGACCGGGCGATGCTTCGTGCCCTTCATTTCTACAATGAAGATGCAAGAGCGGTCCGGGAAAGGGAAGCGATCCGCAATGATGATATCGATCAGCTTCTTTATCTGATGAAAGAATCCGGCAGGTCATCCTTTGAATATCTGCAGAACGTCTACCCGGCTTCCCGCGTCAATTCCCAGTCTCTGTCGATCGGCCTTGCACTGGCGGACATGCATCTGGGAAGCGAAGGGGCATACCGTGTCCACGGCGGCGGTTTCGAAGGAACGATACAGCTGATCGTACCGAAAGATAAAGTCGAGGGCATCTCCAGACTGATGGCTTCGGTCTTCGGTGAAGACTGCCTGTTGCAGGTAAGGGTCCGGCCGTTCGGTACAAAAACTCTGATCTGATCAAAAAAACTTCGGTCCCGAAGTTTTTTTATGACAGCAGCATCCGGTCGCTGAGCAGATCTTCCTTTGTTTTGGAGCGGAACATTGCGATCAGGTCTTCGACACTCAGTTTTTCTTTTTCTTCCTTGTTCAGATCCAGGATGATCTTTCCTTCATGCATCATGATCAGCCGGTTTCCGAGATCCAATGCGGTCTGCATATCGTGCGTGACCATGATACAGGTCAGTTTGCCTTCGTCAACGGCTTTTTTCGTCAGTTCCAGTACTTTTGCGGCACTTTGCGGATCCAGGGCAGCCGTATGTTCATCCAGCAGGAGAAGCTTCGGCCTTCGTATCGTATTCATGACCAGAGCCAGAGCCTGGCGCATACCGCCGGACAGGGTACCGACATTGACATCCAGTTTGTCTTCCAGACCCATATCCAGGCTTGCCAGCTTTTCTCTGAAAAGTTTTCTGTCGTTTTTGCCAATCAAAGAGAACCAGCCGCCGGTCTTGGCAGCCAGCGCCAGATTTTCTTCAACACTCATGTGCGGAGCCGTTCCGGCCAGCGGATCCTGAAACAGGTGGCCGATCTGGTCAGCCCGCTGATGCTGGGAATGCAGCGTGATGTCTTTTCCATCCATCAGGATACTGCCCGATTCGCTGATCAAGGCGCCGGAGAGACACTGCAACAGGGTCGACTTGCCCGATCCGTTGGCGCCGATCATACAGATGAAGTCACCGTCATTGACCGTGAGCGAAAGATCGTCGATCGCTCTTTTTTCATTGACCGTCTTCTCATTGAAGATCTTGTTGAGATGTCTTATCTGGATCATGAGGCCTCCTTTTTCAGCATCCTTCTTCGTCTGATCAGCGGCAGCCTGGTCTTCAGATAGGGGATACTGATCGCTAAAGCGACAATGCAGGCGGAGACCAGCTTCAGCATGAAGGCCGGCATGTTCAGGCGCAAAGCGATCGCATAGATGCTGCGGAAGATGAAAGCACCAAGGACTGCGCAGAACAGCTGAACGGTGAGTTTTCTTTCTTTGGAGAAGATCCTTCCGATCAATAAAGACGCGAGAGCGATCGTGACCATGCCGCTGCCGATATCGATGTTGCAGGATCTCTGTGACAAGGCCAGCATACAGCCGGATAAGGCGGTGAAGCTGTTGGAAATGCTCAATCCGATCAGCGTGATGATACGCGGATCGATAGAAGAGGCTTCGACCATCACACGGTTGTCACCGGTCGCCTTGACGGCCAGGCCGATGCGGGTCTTTAAAAAGAAGGTCAGGAAGCCGATCAGCATCAGGACGAAGAAGATCTCGATCAAGAGAGGACTGAAAGCGGAGAACGGGGTCTCACGCAGAAGATCTTTTGCGATCAAAAAGACCGTCACCGTTTTATTCAGATTGACCAGGGAAGAATTTCCCATGACCGCGATATCGACCGAATACAGAGCCGTATTGACGATGATCCCGGACAGCAGTGAATTGATGCCGAAATAACACTGTAAGATCGAGACGATCAGTCCTGAGAAAAAACCGGCGGCCATCGCTGCGATGACGGCCAGGAAGGGGTGTCCCGACAAAGCGACCATGGCTCCGACGCAGGCGCCCAAAGTGAAACAGCCGTCCGTAGAAAGATCGCAGATGTTCAAGACCGTATAGCTGAGGTATAATCCAAGGACGGTCAGGGAACCGATCAGGGAAAGCTCGATCGTGGTAAGGATCAGCGCAGACATATCATTCGAACTCTTCTGCCGTCTTGATGGTCTTGATGTCGGAACAGAGAGGACCGAAGGCTTCTTTCAGGACATCCAGGTCCATGCCTAAAGCCTCGATCACATCTTCATTGATCGTCGCGGTACCGTTGTCGAAGGTCCTGACCGGGAGATCGGAGATGTCCGTTTTTCCGGAAAGGACTTCATAGACCATTTCCGCTGTCTGTCTGCCTAACTGCGCATAGTCGACGCCATAGCCCAAAAAAGCACCGTTCAAGGCAAAGGAATCCGCTCCGGCATAGTGTAAGATGCCCGCATCCAGGAACTGTTCATAGATCGACAGCTCCGCCGTCATGACAGTATTGTCGGTCGGCGTGAAGACGGCCTGCACACCTTCGGCGATCAAAGAGGCTGCTGCCAGTTTGATCTCATCGACGTTGGTCCCGGTCTTTTCGACATAGGTGATGTTTGACTGAGGGAAGAATTCCTTGGCTTGTTTGATCGGTCCGATCGAGGCATCTTGCGAAGCGTCGTATAAAAGACCGACTTTCTTGATCTCGGGATCTTGTTCGATCATCAGCTGCAGGACGTTTTTCGTGTTGAGGAAATCGGATGTTCCCGAGATGTTGGCACCGGGCTTTTCAAGGCTTTCGACCAGTCCGCAGGACAAAGGGTCGGAGACGGCAGCGAAGATGACCGGGATCGGATCGTCTATCGTCATCGCCTGCATATTCAGCGCGACCGGTGTGGCGATACCGACCATCAGGTCCACATCTTTTGAAATGAAATTGGAAATGATCTGTGCCATGACGTTGGCATCGGCATTGGCGTTGTCATATAAGATATCGATCTGCACATCGTTTGCTTCACCTGCTTCTTTGAGTCCGGCGAGGATGTTGTTGACGATCTGATTGAGTGAGGCATCATCGACATAATTGCAGATGCCGATCGTATAGGAAGTCTTTGTTTCTTCGGAAGATCCTTGTTCTTCGGGTTGTGCATTGCAGGCACACAGGCAGATAAGAAGAGTCAGACATGCGATGAGCGTTAATGCTTTTTTCATTTTTTGTTTTTCCTTTCTTTTTTGTTTTGCGTTTTTATCGTTTTTTTCAGAAAGGACGCCATAGTTTGTTTGTTTTCATCGTTCACCTCCCGGGACAAAAAAATCCTGTCCCTTGATTGCTGGGACAGGATGTATTTTTCCTGCGGTGCCACCCGGCTTGATACGGCTTCGCGTATCCTCTCATGCATACCATCATATGCGGATCCTCTTACGAAGGATCGGTTCGTCGCCCATACTCCTCAACGTTTCTGTTTGCCCTTGAAAGTCCATTCGGATCGGCATCCTTTATCACATTTCACCATTCTGTGACTCTCTTTGAAAGAAATGTCCGGTCTTACTTACTCTTTCGCATCGGTTTATTAACTAATACAACATTTTTACACGAAACGTCAAGCAAAATAAACAAGCTTTCTATTCTTTTATGTCGAAAGGCATGATTCTTCTTCGCTTGTTTATTTGAGTGTTTTTGGATTGTAATCGGTTACATTTGTTCTATAATAAAAGTATGGGTAAAAACCCAAGGAGGAAAAAATGAAAAAGCTTTTAAGTGTTTTATTGGCTGTTTTGATGGTTTTCGCTCTTGTCGGTTGTTCTCAGAAGAACGAAACTCCGGCTGAAGGCGGCGAAGCTGCTCCTGAAACAGTCAAAATCGGTGTTGCGATTTATCAGTTCGATGATAACTTCATGACTCTTTATCGTCAGGATATCCAGAAATACTTCGATGATCTCAACGCTAAAGGCGGCACACAGTATGAATTAACGATCGTTGATGGTGCTAACGATGCTGCTACTCAGACAGAACAGGTCAATACCTTCATTTCACAGGGTGTTGATGGCATGATCGTCAACCTGGTCCAGACTTCTTCCGATGCTCTGGCAAAGGCAGTTGAAGATTCAGGTATCCCTACAGTATTCATCAACCGTGAGATCGCTGATTACAGCTACGGTGACAAGACTTGCTACGTCGGTGCTGATGCAAGAGATTCCGGTACTTACCAGGGCCAGATCATTTTCGATCAGCCGGCTCATGGCGACCTGAACGGCGACGGCAAAGTCAGCTATATCATGATCATGGGTGACCCGGAGAACTCCGATGCTCAGTTCAGAACTGAATACTCTATCAAGTATCTGACTGACAATGGTGTTGAGGTCAACAAGTTATTCGAACAGACAGGTAACTGGGCACAGGCTCAGGGCCAGGAACTCGTTGCTTCTGAACTTTCCAAGGAAGGTGCTGACATCGAAGTCGTATTCTGCAACAATGACGGTATGGCTATGGGTGCTCTTGAAGCGATCAAGGGTGCAGGCAGAACTGTCGGTACAGACATTTATCTTGTCGGTGTTGATGCTATTCCTGAAGCATGCGAAGCAGTCAAGAACGGTGAAATGACCGGTACTGTTTTGAACGATGATTTAGGTCAGGCAACTGCAGCTTGCGAATCATTACTGAAGATGCTGGGCGGCGAAACGATCACGAATAAGGTCAACTATGTTCCTTACGTCATGGTCACTTCCGCTAACGTTGATCAGTACATCAAATAATTCGTTTGATTTGTTCGGAAGAGTCGTATGCTGATGCATATGACTCTTCTTTATTTTTTTGATTTGAAGGAGGAATACTATGTCAGAATATATTCTTGAAATGAAAGATATTTGTAAATCCTTCCCTGGTGTAAGAGCTTTAGACCATGTTTCTTTGCAATTGAAACCGGGACATGTCCATTCCCTGATGGGTGAGAACGGTGCCGGCAAATCGACTTTGATGAAATGCCTGTTCGGTATTTACAAAAAAGATGAGGGTAAAGTTATCTATGATGGCGAGGAAGTGAATATCACCGACCCATTTGATGCGTTGAACAGAGGAATCGCCATGGTTCATCAGGAGCTGATGCCGATTCGCGACAGATCTATAGCTGAGAATATCTATTGCGGAAGATATCCGACGAAGTCTTTTGGCCCGATCAAAGTCGTCGATCATCAGAAGATGAACGAAGATACACAGAAGCTTCTTGATGACCTGGGCTTGAATTTTAAGGCCACCGATAAGTTGGGTATTCTTTCGACCTCGCAGATGCAATTGGTCGAAATCGCCAAGGCAATGAGTGCCAATGCTAAGATCGTCATTTTGGATGAGCCAACATCATCGCTCACACAGAAAGAAGTCGATAAGCTTTTTGAGATCGTAAAGCGTTTAACTTCCGGAGGATGCGGTGTTATTTATATTTCTCATAAAATGGATGAGATTCTGAAGATCTCGGATGAGGTCACGATCATGCGCGACGGCCAGTACATTGGTACCTGGCCTGCAGAGGGTCTGACGACGGATTTCATCATCGCAAAGGAAGTCGGGCGTGAGCTGACTGATCTTTATCCGCCGAAAGTCAACACACCGGGAGAGGTCGTGTTTGAAGTCAAAGACTTCACATCGATCCTCGATAATTCTTTCAAGAACTGTTCGTTCTCGGTCAAAAAAGGCGAGATCTACGGACTCGCCGGTCTGGTAGGCGCTCAAAGGACAGAGCTGATGGAAGCGATCTACGGACTTCGCGGAAAAGTATCCGGAACAGTCACGTTCGAAGGGAAAGAACTGAATATCAAATGTCCGGAAGATGCCATTAAAAACGGTATTGCCCTGATCACGGAAGACCGCCGTGCAAGAGGTATCTTCGGTGTTCTGTCGATCACCGACAATGTCGCTGTTGCATCATTGAATGACTACCTTAAATACAGAGTCATGCTGGATCACAAAGCGATCAACGAGGTCGTTCAGAAATCGATCAATGAACTTTCGATCAAGACACCGAGTGAGAAAGAACAGATCAAAAATCTTTCCGGCGGTAATCAGCAGAAAGTCATTATTTCCAGATGGCTGGCCAAAGAACCGGAAGTACTGATCATGGATGAGCCGACCAGAGGTATCGATGTCGGTGCAAAATACGAGATCTATTCGATCATCGGCAGACTGGCTAAAGAAGGCAAGACGATCATCGTCGTTTCTTCCGAAATGCCTGAACTGATCGGCATCTGTGACCGTATCATGGTCATGTGCGAAGGAAGGATCACCGGTGTCGTCGAAGGTAAAGATATGAATCAGGAAAAGATCATGGAACTTTCCACTGCATTTGTAAACTAAGGGAGAATAAGTTATGTCCGAGAAAACTAATAAATCAAATAAAAAATTTGATGTCGTTCAATTCATATTAAATAATGCGCTGATCATTCTGATCATCGCTTCTGCAGTCTTCGTCGGTTTACAGAATCCGCGTTTCTTCTCGATGGCTAACATCAAGAACCTTCTGGCAAACACATCCGTTCGTATGGTCATTGCCTTAGGTATTTCCGGTGTTCTGATCATGAGGAACAACGACCTTTCCGCAGGCCGTCAGGTTGGTCTTGCCGGATGTATCTGCGCAACACTGCTGCAGAGAGCCGACTATGCAAGCAAGGTCTATCCGAACATGCAGCCGATGAATATGTGGGTCGTCTGCATCCTCGTCATGATCGGCTTTGCGGTAACGATCGGTCTGGTCAACGGCCTTGTCGTTTCCAAACTCCATGTTCCGGCGTTCATCGGTTCCTATGGCATGCAGACGATCGTTTACGGTATCGCGCTGATCTATACAGGCGCACAGCCGATCGGCGGTCTGATCCCTCAGTATACCGAATGGGCTTCCGGATCATTTATGGGCATTCCGCTCATTCCGAATCTGGCGATCGTAACAGCCATCGTCATGCTGGTCATGTGGTTCTTATATAACCATACGCCATACGGCAAAAAGATGTATGCGATCGGCGGCAACCCGGATGCTGCAGAAGTCTCCGGTATCAACACTACAAGAATGACCATCGCTTCCTACATGATCGCCGCTTCGATGTTTGCTCTGGCAGGTTTCATGCTTGCGGCAAAAGCCGGCGGTACTTCATCCAACCTGGCAAACGGCTATGAGCTGTTCGCCATCGCCGGATGTACGATCGGCGGTGTCTCCGTCAACGGCGGTACCGGCAAGGTCTCCGGTATCCTGATGGGTGTTCTTGTCTTCGAGATCCTGAAGATCGAAATGACATTCTTAGGCATCGATACGGCTTGGACTTATATCGTTCAGGGTATCGTCATCGTCGTCGCGATCGCTCTGGATATCAGAAAGTACATCGCCAAGAAATAAGGCATCGGATCATCATCGATCACAAAGAGGCTGCGTGAGGACCGAACGATTGTTTCATTATGAAACATCGTCGGATCCTGGGACGACAGCCTCTTTTTCATTGGACTTTTCCTGATATAATCTTACTGAAGAAAAAAAGAAGGGTTTTTTATATGAAAACAGTTAGAATATTGGCAATGCTTCTGCTGGTCATCGGTATGAGCGCCTGTGCAAAAAAGGAAGAAGATCTCATCGAGACTTCAGGACTTAATGAGCCGATCCCGTCTGAGATCGTTCATGCCGAACTCAGCATAGAGAACTACGGTGTCATCAAACTTGAACTTTATCCGGAGGTCGCACCGCAGACGGTAGAGAATTTTGTGAAACTCGCAAATGACGGTTTCTATGACGGAAACCGGTTCCACAGGATCATCGACGGATTCATGATACAGGGCGGAAAAGATCTCTACGGTACGGTAGGAAAGATCAAAGGAGAATTCGATTCCAATGGATTTGAAAACGAACTGAAACACACCAAAGGGGTCATCTCAATGGCCAGAGCCACCGATCCGGATTCAGCGAGTTCTCAGTTCTTCATCATGGTCGGTGACGCTGAATGGCTGGATGGTGAATATGCGGCTTTCGGAAAAGTGACGGAAGGCTATGAAGTCGCGGAAAAGATCGCCAAGGATGCCAGGCCGATAGACAACAACGGCACGATCGCCGAAGAAGAGCAGCCGGTCATCGAATATATCAGGATCACAGAATAAACGAAAAGCCATGTAAATGGCTTTTATTGTCTCTTTTCATATCTCAGCTGCAGATAGAGTTTGGCGAAGGTCAACGCTGCGGCCAGGGGCATCGCGATCGCAAAGAAGATCTTTCCTTCGCTGACGTTGATGAAAGTGATCGTGATCGCAAAGAATAATATAAACTGCCAGCTGATGCTTTTTTGTATCACTTCCGCATCTTCATCGAAGACTTTGTATTTTACTTCGCTTTTGAAATAGGCTTTTTCATAGATCGAAGAAGAGAAGGCTTTTGAGGCAAAGAAGGAGATGACCAGCAAGACCAGCAGGATCAGGATGGAGACGCTGCTTACACCGAAGCGGCCGAATATGTATACTGCCGCAAGGCTTAAAAGGATGTAGAAGACTTCACTGACGCCAAAGAAGAGCAGGATGTCCGCTTCGGAGATATATCTTCTTTGTTCATGATGACAATGCGGGCAGATCACTTTTCCTACTTTATAGCTTTCGATGCTTTTGTTGCATTCGCCGCTGATGTCCTGATGGCACTTTTCACAATAGATCTTCATAGTTCAATTATATGGGCGGAACTGTTTTTCTTCAAATCGCAAGTACACTTGTTAGAGATACAAGTTACACAGACCGGTGGAAATACGATATAATATAAACAGAGGTAGATATGTATCATATCAGTGATATCAAAAAGTTTCTGCGTTGTGAACGGCTTTACTTTTACGGTAAAGACGAAAATAACGTTTTTAAACCATATCTTCGTTCTGATGAGAACATCGTTGAATTGCTGAAGGGCTATTTCGGTATCGAAGAATGTTATGAAGGGGTCAGAAACGATCCCGGTGAAAGGTTCTTCTCAAATATAGATCAATATGAATGGTTCGTTCATCCGCGTTTCGTTGATGGTGAGATGCGCGTGAATATTCCTTTCATGCACAAAAAAGGCGATGGATTCGACCTTTATTTCATATATTACGGTACTGTGATCAAGGATCTGGATACGCTGGGCTATCGGATCAGCGTGAAGGTCCTGAAAGATCTCGGCATCAAGATCGGCGAGATCTACGTGATCCGTCTGGATCCGGATTATGTCAACGAAGGCAAGCTCGATCCTAAGAAACTGTTCCTTTGCGAGAACCGCTTCGGACGGCGTTCCATCAAAGCGGTCGTTGAGGAAGTCGACGTAGATTTCAAGCGGTATATCGCGGATATGGAGGCTTACGACCCCGAAAAGATACCGGCACGCAAATGCCGTTTCTGCAAGCTCAACGGCTTGTGTGAATACTATGATCGCTGCTTCCCTCAGGAAGAAGCGCAGGAGGACGATTCCATACTGACACTGGTCTCTTCTCAGCACAAGAACCGGATGTATGAAGAGGGGATACGTTACTTGAAAGATGCGGATCCGCAGCTGTTGGAAGGTTCAAGGACGCAATATGCACAAGTCATGGCGTCGAGGAACGGCGGGATCTTCGTCGACCGGTATTCTCTGGGTTCCTGGCTCAATAAGATCTCCGGACGGCCGATCTCGTTCATTGATTTCGAATGGGACCGCTATCTGATCCCTGTATATGAAAAGATGCATCCGATGGATGTGGTCTGCTTCGAATTTGCCTTGTACTACATCGATGAGGCAGGGCACATGGAGCATAGGACTTTCGTCGGTACCCAGGATTGCCGGAGACAGTTTGTCGAAGCCTTGTTGGAATATCTTCCGGATTCCGGTCCGATCCTGGCTTATAACGCGCAAGGTGCGGAATGCCTGCGGCTGATCGAGCTTTCGCAGATCTTCCCGGAATACCGGGACGCATTGCTGAAGATCGTCGACCGTTTCGTCGATCTGGCTGTCCCGTTCACGGACGGTCTGGTCTATGACGTCCGGATGCAGGGCAACTTCTCTTTGAAGAAACTCGTGGATATCTGTTCGGATTATTCTTATAAAGACCTGGATATCTATGACGGAATGGAAGCGGTCTTCAATTGGCGCGACATTGCAGGTGCCGATGCGGAAAAGGGGAAACAGATCGTGGAGAATCTCAAGGAATACTGTTCCCTGGATGCTTACGGATTGTTTCTTGTCTACCGTTGGCTGATTCAACTCATGCTTGAGTCTTAATAAAATATAAAGGAGGAAGACTTATGAAATTCGCTATTTATGGTGAAAATGTAACTGTGAATGACACGATGAGGGAAAAGATCGAACAGAGACTTTCCGAGCTCAACAAATACGTTGTCATTGACGAGGCACAGAGTGCCCGTGTCACCGTAAAGATCCACGGAGATGCATTGAAAGTTGAGGTGAACGTTCCTACCAAACTCGGATTGATGAGGTCGGAAGTCGTACATCAGGACTTCTCGACGGCCGTTGATCTGGCGATCGATAAACTGGAAGATCAGATCAGAAGACAGAAGGGCAGACTTTCCAGAAGGCACAAGGATTCTCTTGCGGAGAATTTCTATGAAGCCGGGCAGGAAGAAAACGATACACCGGTCAGAACGAAAACGATCTATGCCGATGAGATGATCCTGGACGAAGCGATCATGCGCATGGAGATGCTGTCACATTCCTTCTTCATTTACAAGGATGCCGAATCCGAGAAACTGGCCGTCGTTTACAAGAGGAACGACGGAGGCTACGGCCTGATCGAGATCAGCGAATAAGTCAATTGCATATTTAGTATCACGTATCATCCGGTCAAAGGTGCTTCGGCACCTTTGATCTAGAAGGGAGCATATGAAAGAGATCGGAAACAGAAATCAAAGACGTGACATTGAATTATTATCGAGGAATTACCGGGATTTCAAGCTTTTGCTGGAAGAAGTCCAGGGAAACGTTGCCAGCCACGACTATCGGAAGATCGAGTCGGGCATCAAGATCATCAGCCATATCGAGAACGTCATAGAAAGTCTCGAGGAAGATGACCGTTTCATCATTGAGAAAGAAGTCATCGAAGGAAAACGCGGGAACTGGTATCTGGATTACTTCTCCGCGTCCTCATACTACAGACACAGAAACCGCGCGTATATGAACTTTCTGCGTTGTCTGTAATTGTTTACGGAAGTATAATAAAACTAGATAAAGAGAGGGTAATAAAATATGTTTCTAAAAGGAATAGCTACTTCAGCCGGTATTGCCATAGGTAAAGTCTACAAGCTTGAACAGCCAAATATCGTCATTTCTACGGAAAAGAAAGATACGGAAGCTGAACTTAAGGTTTTTGAAGATGCACTGAATAAGACGATCAGCGATATCGAACAGATCAAGGAAAGAGCCAGCGCAACTTTGGCTCCGGAAGAACTGGCGATCTTTGACGCCCACCTGATGATGGTACAAGACCCGGAATACAAGGATCAGATCATCAACATGATCAAAGACGGTTCCAATGCGGATCAGGCGACCAAAACGGTCTCCGATATGATGGTCGGCATGTTCGAATCGATGGATGATGCCTACTTCAAGGAAAGAGCCGCCGATATCAAGGATGTTTCCTTCAGACTTTTATGCAATATCCTCGGTCTGACTATTCCTGATCTGACAGCGATCGACGAGGAAGTCATCATCGTCGCAGAAGAGATGACTCCGTCCGATACGGCTCAGCTGAACAAAAAATACTCGCTCGGTTTCGTTACGGAGATCGGCGGTAAGACTTCCCATGCAGCGATCATGGCAGTCGCTTTAGGTCTTCCGGCCGTCGTCGGCTGCACAGGCATCATGTCGTCCTGCAAACACGGTGACAAGATCGTCCTGGATGCCAAAGAAGGCGATGTCATCATCAATCCGACGGAAGAAGAGCTCAGAGAATATGAAGAGAAGCGCGTGAAGTTCCTTGAGGAAAAGGCTGCTTTGCAGGTACTTCTTGACAAGCCTTCGATCACGGTCGACGGTCATCAGGTCGAACTGGTCGCCAACATCGGTTCTCCGAAAGACATGGACAACGTCGTTGCCAACGGCGCGGAAGGTGTCGGTTTGTACCGTACGGAATTCCTTTACATGGAATCCACGGATGATTTCCCAAGCGAGGAAGATCAGTATAATGCATACAAAGTCGTTCTGGAAAGAGCGGAAGGCAAGAGAGTCGTCGTCAGAACTTTGGATATCGGCGGTGACAAGAAACTTCCTTACTTCGAATTCGATCCTGAAATGAATCCGTTCCTGGGCTACCGTGCGATCCGTCTGTGCCTGGACAGGAAAGACATTTTCAAGACACAGGTCAGAGCATTGCTGAGAGCTTCCGTTTACGGTAAGCTGGCGATCATGTTCCCGATGATCGCGACGGTCGATGAGTTCAGATCCGCAAAACAGTTCGTCCTGGAAACGAAGGAAGAACTCAAGGCGGAAGGCATTGCCGTTTCCGACAATATCGAGATCGGCATGATGGTCGAGATCCCGGCTTCTGCAGTCCTGGCAGATGAATTCGCTAAATATGCCGACTTCTTCTCCATCGGTACCAATGACTTGATCCAGTATTCTATGGCTGCCGACAGAATGTCCGAGAAGGTCGCATACCTCTATCAGCCGCTGAACCCGTCGATCCTGAGACTGATCAAGATGACGATCGACGGCGCGCATTCGCAAGGCAGATGGTGCGGTATGTGCGGTGAGATGGGCGGCGATCCGATGGCTGCTCCGGTACTGCTCGGTCTGGGCCTGGATGAATTCTCCATGTCCGCTTCCAAGATCCTTCCTACCAGAAAGATCATCACTTCCCTCAACAAGAAGGAAATGGAAGAACTCGCCGGCAAGGCAGTCAAATGCCATACCGAGTCTGAGGTCACGGCTTTAGTCAAAGAAGCCCTCAACCAATAAGCGATACAGGCGTCTGAAAAGACGCCTTTTTTCATGAACATATTATTTTGCAAATGCAGGGAAACGTATTAAAATAAAGAAGTAAAAAATTATTGAATGAGGTGAATTTATGGGAAGAGCGCATGAAGTAAGAGCTGCGGCAATGGCTAAGACCGCCGCAATGAAATCGAAAGTTTATTCAAGATACGGCAAGGAGATCTATATTGCCGCAAAATCCGGCGTTCCTGATCCGGACATGAACCTCGCATTAAGATCCAAGATCAAAGAAGCCAAGGCCAACCAGGTCCCTGCTGATGTCATCAAAAGAGCGATCGAGAAGGCCAAAGGCGGAACAGGCGAATCTTATGATTCTCTGAGATATGAAGGCTTCGGCCCGGGCGCCGCTACGATCATCATCGACTGTCTGACGGACAATTCCAACAGAACGGTTGCTGCGATGAACCAGTGTTTCAACAAGTCTCACTGCAAGATGGGCGTCAAGGGTTCGGTCTCTTTCAACTACGATAACCTTGGTGTATTGAGCTTCAAATACGAAGACGAAGATACGATGCTGGATACCCTGATCAATGCAGATGTCGATGTCAATGATATCGAAGTTGAAGATGGCGAAATGACGGTCTATGTCGTTCCGAGCGACCTTCACAAAGCTCAGGAAGCGATCGACGCTTTGATCCCGGATTGCGAGTATTCCGTCTGTGCGATCAAGATGCTGCCGCAGGAATATGTCACATTGACCGACGAACACGACAGGGAAATGTGGCAGAGGCTTCTCGACAATCTCGACCAGGTCGAAGATGTTCAGGAAGTCTACCATAACGTCGAGATGTAATCAACCGAAATAAGATCGATCAAAAAGCGACGGGATCCCGTCGCTTTTATCATGCTCATTCTTTTTTGAGAAGTTCTTCAGCGGACCAGACCAAAGAAAGGTCGGATCGTATGCCTTCCCGGTTTTCTTCAAAAGCTTTTTCGAATTCATCTTCTGTTTCGAAATGAGTATCGCTCAGAAAACAGAAGCGCCGTAAGAAGGACCGATCTGAGGCATCTGCCGTTTCCGTGAACTGTGTTTCATAATAGTACAGATACTTCTTGAAAATATCCGGTATCTTTGCGGATGCATAGGCATCCCGGCTGTTGTCACAGTATAAGGCGAATCCGCCGTTTTCGCAGATCAGCAGTTCATAGATCACGTCGCCTTCGATCGTGTAGCGGGCGATGAGGATCTGGTCGTTTTCTTCGTTGGAAACACGGTCGTAGAAACTGTCCCAGACTTCTTCGTGCAAGATCCCGCCGTTCGTGATGACAAAGATGTCTTCGCGTGAACGCGGGTCATCGGGCAGGGAGGCAAAGAGATCTTCATGGTCTTCTTCGGGGGAAGGTATCTTGTCTTGTATGATCTCGGCGAGTTCGTCTTTGCTGCAACCCGAAAGGCTCATGAGCAGGATGAACAGGATGATGATCTTTTTCATAGAGTTTCTCTCCTTTAAATATCATCTCGAAAGATCCTTAAGGAAGGTCACGGCTCTTCTTCAAAAATGTCCGGTCCCTGTAACTGCCGCTTGATATAAGCGCTCGGCTCCTTCAAAAGCGAGGCGTAGAGCAGATCGCTTTTGAGTTCGATCTGTTTATATGGCTCGGGGATGTTTTTGAACAAAGTGACGATATCAAGATCTCCTTTGAGATCTTTGAGCAGATCTCTGCCTTTGCTGTTGAAACCCAAGACGCGGATGTGATCCGGTTCTTCAAGGCCTGCGGCTTCTTCTTTCGTGATGTGAAGACACAGCTGCAAGAGGATCCGCTGAATGCGGGAGCGGGTATAACGGCGGGACACCGAAGCGTTCATGAAGTCTTCGTACCGGTCATAGTGCAGTGCGTTTTGTTTCAGCCGATTCTCGATGCCTTCCGACATCAGGAAGATCTTTGAGAGTTCTTCCTTATCCATCGTGAACAGGAGCTTGCGTATATAAGGATATAAGTCTTTGTTGAACAAAGGCTCTTTGAATTCGATATCGGTCGCCATCGATACGTCCTTGCCGTTGAGCAAGGCAGTCCGGATCGCGGTGGCGGAAGCGATGACCTGAAGATCATCGGAGTGATAATCGTTGGTGCGCTGAATGCACAGCGGCTTTATGGAGGTGCCTTTCAAAGCCTTGAGGTAGGTCACTGCCAGCATGTCGTTGGGATATAACGAGCCGGCAAGCAGACCGTAGGACTTGGGATAGGAATTGCCGTCATGCATCAGTTCTTTGAGCCTGGTGATGTCGATCTCCAGTTCGGCATATTTTTTCAGCTCTTCGATATTGCCGGTCTCGGAACCGAAGACAAGTTCATCGATGCCCAGCTTATTCAAAAGCCGGACGGCGCTTTTGCCGAAGACGTAGGCATTCTGGCAGGTACACAAGAACGGAAGTTCGATGACGAGGTCCACGCCGTGTTTCAGGGCGGCTTGCGTCTTCTCATATTTATTGATGACCGAGATATCTCCGCGCTGGTTGAAGTTGCCTGACATACAGGCGATCAGCACATCGGGATGAGAGATCTCCTTGGTCTTTTCGATATGATATTTGTGGCCGTTATGGAACGGATTGTATTCGACGATTATACCTGTTCTTTTCACATGATTATTATATAATAGGACTGTGAAAATCTATCTCAAAGATCTGTTCAACATTGCCGACGAGAAATGCTATCCTGTCAACATCGTTTCCTACGAAGTACAGGATAATGTTTTTTTGCGTAGACTAGAAAACGTGACGGGAGAGATCGTGTTCTATTATGATGCCGCCGATGAATTACGGGTCAGCTATCATATTGAAGGGGATATGGTGTGTCCTTGTGCGATCTCGCTGGAAGATGTTTATGTGCCTTTCGATCTGAACGATGACGATAAGGTGGTCAATGATCCGCAAGAGGAAGGCTTCCTTCTGGACGCTGACCGGCAGATCGAAGATATCCTGCTTTATATCGTCATGCCGGAAGTTCCGATAAAAGTTGTCAAAACGGAAAAAATAGAGTATTCTAGAGGGGATGGTTGGTCTTTCGTATCTGAAGAGGACTATGAAGCGTCCCGAAAAGACGAGATAGATCCGCGCTTACAGAAGCTGAAAGAGTACAGATTCGAGGAGGATGATTAGAAATGGCTGTTCAACAGAGAAGAAATTCTAAGACACGTAAAGCAAAAAGAAGAACACATTATAAATTAATGCCACCGACGATGGTCAAATGCCCATCTTGCGGTGAATACAAGCTGGCTCATCGTGTTTGCCCTAACTGCGGCGCGAAGTAGTTAAACAAAGAAGAAGCTTATTCTTCTTTTTTTATCGTTTTGAAGCTGGAAGACGGCATCGTTCCGAATACATTTTAATTGATTTCAAGCTGATCGAAGCGCAGGGATTTCCTGCGCTTTTTTCTTTGTTTTTTCGTTCATAAATCCTTTACTTTTGACCCGTGAAATGAAATAATAGTGGTAGAAAGTGGCTTAATGTGGGTAAAAGTGGGAGATGTTCATAGGTGAGTACCAGCATAATCTGGATGCAAAAGGAAGGATCGTCATTCCCGGCAAGTTCAGAGATGAACTTCATACATCTTTTATCCTGGCCAGAGGTCTCGATGGCTGTCTGACCATCTACTCTTTGCAGCAGTGGGAAAAACTATTTGAGGAAGTCAACAAGCTTCCGACGACCAAGAAGGCTGCCCGTCAGTATATCCGTATGCTGACAAGCACCGCCAGCGAATGTACGCTTGACAATCAGGGAAGGATACAGATCCCTTCGTTCCTGGCAAGACCTGTCAATATCGCCAAGGAATGTGTCGTGATCGGTGCCAATGATCATATCGAGATCTGGGACAAGGCGACTTGGGATGCGTATTATCTGGATGCTTCCGAGAATTTTGAGGAAGTGGCAGAGAATCTGAGCGATCTGCTGAACAATGACTAAGCATATCTCCGTCATGCCGGAAGAGACGTTAAAGCTTCTGGATGTCAAAGAAGACGGGATCTATGTCGATGGGACGCTGGGCAGAGGCGGCCATACCCGAAGGATCCTGGAAAAGCTGAAAAACGGTCATCTGTATTGTTTCGATCTTGATGAGGAAGCGATCGAAGAGTCCGAAAAACTGCTCAAAGGATTTGACAATGTGACTTTCATCCATGACAACTTCAAAAACATGGGGAACTATGTCAAAGAAGCTGATGGGATATTACTCGATCTGGGCGTGTCTTCGCCGCAGTTCGATGAAGCGGAAAGGGGATTCTCCTACCGCTATGACGGACCGTTGGATATGCGCATGAATAAGGACGATCAGTTAAGCGCTTACGACGTCGTCAATCATTATTCAAAGGAAGATCTGCAGAGAGTCCTTTGGAACTACGGTGAGGAGAAGAATGCTTCCAGGATCGCTTCCAAGATCGTGGAAAGCCGACCGATCGAAACGACTTTGCAGCTGGCGGAAGTCATCAAAAGCGCACTTCCGGCAAAGGTCCTTTCCAAAAAGGGGCATCCGGCAAAACAAAGTTTTCAGGCCATCCGTATCGAGGTCAATCATGAACTGGATTCCTTGAAGGAATTTCTGGACAGCTTCGATCCGATCCTGAAGACAGGGGGCAGACTCGTCATCATCACGTTCCATTCGCTGGAAGACAGGCTGGTCAAGCACAAGTTCAAA
The DNA here is from genome assembly GCA_024684175.1 of Erysipelotrichaceae bacterium. The sequence goes on along the minus strand of JAIKXJ010000063.1, from coordinate 186,435 downwards.
GCATTGACGACGGTCGAGGATGACAAGCGTATCGCTTTGCGGCCGGAAGAGGTCAAAAAAGCGGATTATGTGTTGCTGAACCACGGTGCGAAGGCAACTGCGGAAGAAGTCGAAAACAACCGGCGTTCAAAGAGTGCGATTTTAAGAGGGATAAAGAAAGCATATGGCAAAGATAGTTAAGAAGAAAAGAAGAAGACTCAGTTTCAACGGCATCGCGATCGTTCTTTTCACATTCTCTTTGGTTGCATGGCTGGCAAGCAGTCTGCTCGTAAATACGATGAACACCAAGCTCACGATGAAGATACAGACAATGAACGAAGAGCTTTCCGCTTTGAAGAGTCAGAATCAGTCTCTGACCTATGAGATCTCGAATCTGGAAAACAAGGAGAGGGTCTTTGCCGCAGCAACTGCCGCAAATCTCGACCAGGTCTCCGATAACATCATTTCCGTATCGGGAGAAGAATAATCCATGAAACGAAGTAATAATAAACTTCGTTTTCTATATTTTTTAATGTTGGGGGTCGCATTCCTTGTGACCGTCAACGTTTTTTTGGTTACGATCGCCAAGCTGCATATCCGTTCCAACACTTCTCTTACGGATTACGTTCAGTCGGTATCCAACGTGGAAGAAAAGATCTTTGCCTCAAGAGGCAATATCTACGACAGCAGCGGAAGCATCGTTGCACAGGATGTCAAGACTTTCGATATCATCTGTTATCTGGATCCGGACAGACTGTCAAGTTCGGACGAGGTCGCCTATGTCGACAATCCTTCCTTCGCGGCACAGGCACTCGCACCGATCTTAGGCATGGATGCATCCGAGATCTACGACATCTTAGTCTCCAATTCCGGTCTGTATCAGATCGAACTGGGGGCTATGGGGCGTAATCTTTCCGAAGAACAGAAGAATCAGATCGAAGCGATCGAAGGTCTGCATGGGATCGATTTCCGAAATTCCTATAAGCGCTATTACCCTTACGGCGTGACGTTTTCTCCACAGCTTGTCGGATTTGCCCAATCCGACAATACCGGAAAACTGATAGGAAAGCTGGGGATCGAGTCATATCTGAATGATGAGCTTTCCGGTACGGATGGCTATCATTCCTATCAGAGAGACAAGCACGGTTTCATCTTGCCGGGAATGTTCGAGGAAACTTTGAACGCTGTGAACGGCTACGATGTATATCTGACGCTCGATCTTTCGATCCAGGAAGCTCTCAATTCAGCACTCAACACGACGATGGAAGCGAAGAATGCCTCCAGAGCCTGGGCGGCCGTAGTCGAAGTCAAGACCGGCAAGATCCTGGCGTGGGGACAGACGCCGTCGTTCGATCCGAATTCCTTATCTGCCGATGATGTGCAGGTCAATTATGGTTCGCAATTGGCCTATGAACCGGGTTCCGTCATGAAGTCGGTCATCTATTCGGCGGCTATGGACTTAGGGGTCTATGACGGCGAAACGGGTTTTGATTCCTCTCCTTACTGTTATACGGCAAGCAGCGGCAGGACCTATGCGGGCGATCAGCTCGGATGCATCTACAACGTATCGAGACTCGACTGGGGCTTCATCCCTTTGGATTACGGCCTCATCTATTCGAGCAACGTTGCAACGGCGACTCTTCTCTCCCAATACGTCGGCGTCGATAGATATAAGGAATATCTTGAACGATATCATCTTTATCAAAACGTGAATACCGACGGTATCGATGAGGTGCCGGGCTATACCAACTACGGTCTTTCTCCGGTCGATGATATCACTGCGACTTACGGTCAGGGTTCTTCGACGACGATGCTGCAGCTGTTACAGACATATACGGCGATCTTCGGCAATGGAGAGATGATCAAGCCTTACCTGATCGAAAAGATCGTGGATCCCAATACCAATACGGTCGTCTACCAGGGCAGCCGGAAAGTCGTTTCCAATCCGATCTCCAAGTCGACGGCCAAGCAGATGCAGGATCTTCTGCGCCGCGTCGTGGCAGAGCCGGACGGTACCTGCCGTCACTATGCCGCAAAGACGGTGGAAGTGATGGGCAAGACCGGAACTTCCGAGATCCCGCTGGACGGCGGCTATGCGGAAGATCAGAACATCATTTCCTGTATGCTGGGATTCCCGTATGAGGACCCGCAGTACATGGTCTATTTTGCCTATGTCTCGCCGGAGACCGTTTATTTCAACTATGAGATCAAACCGATCCCGGATCTGATCGACCGTATCGCTCTTCTGGAGAATCTGATCATCAACGAAGATGAAAACGATCCGGATGTCAAATACATCGAACGTCATGAGATGCCGAATCTTTTAAGCATGAATACTTCCGAAGCGAAGCAGTTTTTGGATGGCTTCGATCTTGAGACGGTCGAGATCTTCGACGGTCCCAAAGTGATCGGCCAGCTGCCGAAAGAAGGGGAGGACGTCTACACTTATCAGAAGGTCTTCTTACTGACCGACGGCAGCAGCATGACGGTACCGGATTTCAGCGGCTGGACCAGAAAAGATGTCATCGATTTCTGGAACCTTTCCCATATTCCGATGAAGATGGAAGGTTTCGGCGTCGCTTACGAACAGTCGGTCCCGCCCGGCAGCATCGCCGATCAAAACAAAGAGATCATCGTCCGTTTCCGGGAGATCAATTATCCGCAAGAAGCGAAAGAAGGCTCCGACGGTGAAAAACCCGAACTTTCTGAGCCAAATGAGGGGAATGGTGTATAATAGTCAGGTATGAATACACTGTTATCGTCTTTATGCGGTCTGATCTGTTCCGTATTCCTGATGTTTCTGGCAATGCCGAGATTCATCGCGTTCCTGAAAAACCGGAACATCAATCAGGTCACATCCGAATATGCATTGAAAGAATTCAAAGAGAAGGGCAAGACACCGATCATGGGCGGTTTGTTGTTCGTGGTGGTGCCGATCATCGTCTTTGCGGTCTTATGTTTCAAGGGACTGCTTGATGCCAGGACACAGTTCGTCATCCTGTCCTACATCCTTTTCTGTTCGGTCGGTTTCATCGATGATGCACTGGTCATCCGTTCCCATTCCAATGAGGGACTTTCACCGAAGACCCGGCTGATCATGGAATTCGTTTACACATCGCTTTTATTCTTCATCTACCGCGATATCATTCCGATGCAGGTCACGATCCCGTTCGTCAATGCCGGTATCCGTATCCATTGGATCGTCTTTGCGGTATTCATGATCCTTTTATATATGGCGGAAGCCAACGCGGTGAACTTCACTGACGGCATGGACGGCCTTTGTGCCGGTGTTTCCTTCTTTGCCTTGCTGCCGTTCGTCTATCTGAGCTTTAAAGCGGGATATACCTACATCGGGATCTTCCTGGTCTGCGTTTTAGGCGGTCTGATCGGCTATCTGCGCTTCAATTTCCATCCGGCGAAGATCTTCATGGGCGACAGCGGTTCGCTAGCCTTGGGAGCTTTATTTGCCTGTCTGGGCATCGTTTTGGACAAGACCGTCGCATTGTTTTTCATCGGCGGTGTCTTTGTCATCGAGATGTTCTGTGTCGTCCTTCAGCAATTGTCCGTGAGGCTTTTCCATAAGCGGGTCTTCTCTTATACGCCGATCCATTATGCGTTCGTCATCAAAGGACACAAAGAAAACAAGATCGTCCTTTCTTTCTATGCTTTGCAGATCCTTCTTTCCCTGATCGGCCTGTTCATTGCCTTGCATACGCTATGAACTACCGTTTTCATGAGGACGTTTCCTCTTTGAGCGAAACGATCTGTCGGATCAATCAGGTATCGGTGAGCGATCTGGATGTTTCCGCTTTTCCTCTCGATGAAGACATCCCTATATTGAATAAATTCAAAAAGATTCTTTTATCCTATAAGGATAAGAGATTTTTTATTGTTGGCGATTATGACTGCGACGGGATCTGTGCGACAGCCATCATTTCGAAGCTGTTCAAGGATCTGCAGATCGCTTCCAATTACTATATCCCTTCCCGTAGCAAGGAAGGTTACGGTCTCAACAAGAAGATCGTCGATACGGCATATGAACATCATTTCGATGTCCTGCTTTGCGTCGACAACGGCATCGTTGCCAACGAGGCGCTTTCCTACGCCAAGTCGCTCGGTCTGATCACGCTGGTCATCGATCACCACGAATACAGCAAGGAACCGGAATGTGACGCCTACCTGCATCCGGCTCTTTTTGATGAACAGTATGCGGATATGTGTGCTTCGGGACTGTGCTGTCTTTTGAGCCAGTCGTTCCGTACGGACGAGCTTTCTTTGGTCTATGGCGGTCTGGCGACCCTGGCGGACATGGTGAGCGTTTTGGGATATAACCGTTATCTGCTGAAGAAGACTCTCGCATTACTTAATGAAAGACCGTTTCCGACGGTCTCTTATCTGACCAAAAACAAGAAGATCGATTATGAAACTTTGTCTTACGACGTGATCCCGAAGATCAATGCCGTTTCCAGGATGGACGATGCCCTGAATGTCAATTATGTCGTGAAATATCTGCTTTCCGACCGCGCGGAAGCCGCTGCCTATCTTTCGAAGATAGAACAGATCAATACGACCCGCAAACAGCTGACCAGGGAGATGGCGTCTCTTGCGGAACGCCTGTGCGATCCTTCCAAGCAGATCATCATCGTCTCTTCCGAAGCTTTCAAAGAAGGACTTTGCGGACTGATCGCCAACCGGCTGATGAATGATCTGGGCAGACCGGTGATCATTTTGAGTGAGAGCGACGGCTTGCTGAAGGGATCGGGAAGGGCACCGAAAGGTTTCGATCTTTACGGTCTGCTGAAAGACGAGAGTCCTCTGTTTTCCGCCTTCGGCGGACATGCGCAGGCAATCGGTCTGTCGATCGAAAAAGACAAGTATGAAACTTTTCTTAAGGACATGGAAGACAAGAAGATCGTATCCGAAGAAGTGTTCAAAGACGTCATCGTTTATCCTGCCGAAGACTATGATACGGCTCTGATCGAAGAGATGGATGGTCTCAGACCCTTCGGCCAGGGTTTTGAGGAACCTCTGTTCTGCATCGATGATTTCACTTATGCAAAAAAATATATGATCCAGGGCATGTATCCCAAATATACGGTCAACGAGAAACTTGAGGCGATCTGTTTTCATACGGCATTAAAGGACCGACCGTTTTCCAAGGTGATCGGAAGCATCAAAAAGGATACATATCGGATCGGCAGAGTGTCCTTCATAATTGAAGATTTGGTCTAGTTTTACTATAATTGATTTGTGTTTAAGGAGACTAACTTATGAATTTGAAAGATTATGTTGCGTCGATCCCTGATTTTCCGCAGGAAGGTGTCTTGTTCCGCGATATCACTCCTTTGATGGCTGACGGCGAAGCTTTCCATGAAGCATGTGAGAAGCTGATCGATTACGCAAAGAAGATCGGTGCGCAAGTCATTGCCGGTCCGGAATCCAGAGGTTTCATTTTCGGATGTCCTGTAGCACATGAACTGAAGATCGGTTTCGTTCCGGTCAGGAAACCGGGCAAGCTCCCGAGAAAGACGATTTCCTATAAATATGATCTGGAATACGGTTCCAACGAACTGCACATCCATGCGGATGCGATCAGACCGGGTCAGAAAGTTTTGATCATCGATGACCTGCTGGCGACCGGCGGTACCGTGGAGGCTACGGCCAAGATGGTCGAACAGCTGGGCGGTGAAGTCGTCGGCTGCGCTTTCCTGATCGAATTGGAAGGACTGGGCGGCAGAGAAAAGCTCACCGGTTACGATGTCTTCACTCTGATGAAATATTAAAAGATCGAAGCTTTGCTTCGGTTTTTAGATGAGGGACGCTGAATGAAAGACCTGATTAGCACAAAAAAAGAGCTCTATGACCAGATCGATTCGTATATCACCAATCCTGAGTTGTTGGCTCTGATCGACAAGGCCTATGATTATGCCTTTGAGAAGCATAAGGATCAGAAACGCTCTTCCGGAGAGCCGTATTTTGTTCATTGTCTCAATGTCGCTTATGAGCTTGCCAAGCTCAAGAGCGATCCTTATACGATCTGTGCGGGTTTATTGCACGATGTGATCGAAGATTGCGGCGTCACGAAAGAAGAATTTGTCGCAGAGTTCGGCGAAGAGATCTATGAGATGGTCGAAGCCGTCACCAAGATCTCCAATTTGAAATTCACTGATGAGAAAGAATATCAGGCGGTCAATCACCGTAAGATCCTGATCGCCATGGCAAAAGACGTGCGCGTCATCCTGGTGAAACTGGTGGACCGTCTTCACAACATGCGCACGCTGCAGTATCTGGCTCCCGAGAAGCAGAAGCGCATCGCCAGAGAAACACTGGATGTCTATGCGCCGATCGCTCACCGTTTGGGTATCGCGGAGATCAAGAACGAACTGGAAGACCTGTCGTTCTATTATCTCGACAATGAAAAGTACCATGAGATCGCCAGGCTCGTGGAATCCAAGAAGTCGGAACGCGACCAGCAGATCGAATTGATGATCGAAGATATTTCGATCGTTTTGGAGATGCACAACATCCCGTTCCGCATTTTCGGACGTTCCAAGCATCTGTATTCGATCAACAAGAAGATGGTCACCAAAAACAAGCGTTTCGATGAGATCCTCGATCTGCTTGCGATCCGCATCGTCACCAAGACGGAGACCAACTGCTATGAGATCTTAGGCTATATCCATGCCGTCTACCGTCCGATCCCCGGACGTCTGAAAGACTACATCGCCATGCCGAAGATGAATCTCTACCAGTCCCTGCATACGACGATCGTCGGTCCGGATGGCCGTATCTATGAGGTGCAGATCCGTACCGAAGAGATGGATGAGATCGCCGAACGAGGCATCGCCGCCCATTGGTCCTATAAGGAAGGCAAGACCCGTTCGCAGAAGAAACTGATCGAAGAACTCAATTGGCTCAAGGCGTTTGAAGAGAATACGGATGCCGATGCCAAAGATTATATGAACGACATCACGCACGATGTCTTCAACGCCAATATCTACTGTATGACGCCGCGAGGCCGTATCATCGACCTGGCAGCCGGCGCAACGCCGATCGATTTTGCCTACCGTATCCATACGGAAGTCGGCAATCAGACCGTCGGTGCTTTGGTCAACGGCGTTCTGGTCCCTTTGAACACGCCGTTAAAGACCGGCGATGTCGTGGAACTTCGTACAAACAAGAACTCTTCTCCTTCGGAAGACTGGCTCAAGATCGTCAAGACCAATCACGCCAGAAACAAGATCAAGGCGTTTTTCCTGAAGAAGGAGATGGAAGATAAGGAAGAGTTCATCCGTTTAGGCGAGACGATGCTGAAGGATGAGCTCAAGAAACATGATCTCGATATCGAGGAGTTTTTCGATACCAAGAAGCTCGACAAGGTCGCCGGCACCTTCCAGCAGTCGAATGCCAACGATCTTCTCTACGCCATCGGATGTAAGTCGATGAGCCCGATCGCGGTCATCGAAAAACTGACCAAGCTGGGCAAGAAGGAACTCGATCTTTCGTATCTGGAAAAGATCACCAAGAAGAATTCCGAAAAGAATCATTTCGTTTCCAAGACCGGTATCATGGTCAAGGGCGTGACGTCGATGAAGATCAATATCTCCCCGTGCTGCTCACCGGTCTACGGGGACAAGATCGTCGGTTTCGTCTCCAAAGGGCAGGGCATCAAGGTCCATCGGGCCGACTGTCCGAACATCGCCAATGAACGGCGTCTGATCGATGTGGAATGGGATCCGCAGAGACCGGACATCAAATATGAAGCATCCATCAAGATCTTCTCCAAGGACCGTTCCTATCTTCTGACCGACCTGGTCACGGTCGTTGCCCAATATAAGGCCAATCTGACCGCAGTCAATTCGCAAGCCAATGCGGAGGATCTTTCGGCGACGACGTCCATGTCGTTCATGGTCAATGACCTGGATCATCTTGAGACCATCATGGCAAATCTGCGCAAGGTGGAAAGTGTTATTTCGGTTGAAAGAGCCATCAAATAATGCTAGAATTTCTTTGTCAATAAGGAAAATTATTTACAGTTCCGTTTCTCAGCGAGTGGCGTTTGGTGCAAGGCTTCATCCGGGACTGTGAGGGACACTTCCTTGATGCCTGCAAAACAGGCCGCTGAAGCAGCGTTACAGCACAAAGGGCATATCTTTGATATGAACTAAGGTGGCACCGCGTTAATACGTCCTTAGACAGGACGTTTTTATTTTAGAAGGAGGGATTATGCCGTATCAGACAGTCAAAGGGACTTACGATCTGCTGCCGGATCAGATGGTCCGTTTCAACATGCTGGCGGATTTGTTCCGTCAGTTCCTCAATCTCTATGGCTATTCGGAGATCAAGACGCCGGTCTTTGAATACACCGGGGTGTTCCAGAAGGAGAATGACACTTCCGATATGGTCACCAAAGAGATGTATACTTTTTCGCCGAACGGCAAGGATTCTCTGACGCTGCGTCCGGAAGGGACGGCCGGTGTCATCCGCAGTTTCGTCGAAAACAAGATGTATGCCTCAAGTGAATTTCCGGTCAAGCTCGGCTATATCGAGGAGATGTTCCGTCACGAACGTCCGCAGAAGGGCAGACAGAGACAATTCACCCAGATGGGCGTGGAATGTCTGGGCGAAAAAGATCCGCTGATCGATGCTGAAGTCATCGCCTTAGGTTATTTCTTCATCAAGACTTTAGGCCTGGAATCGGTAAAAGTACTCATCAACACCTTGGGCGACAGCGAATCGCGATTGGGCTATAAGAAAGATCTGATCGATCACTTTGCACCGCACAAGGAAGAACTCTGCTATGACTGCCAGAACCGTCTGGAGAAGAATCCTCTGAGGATCCTGGACTGCAAGATCGACAGAGATTCGGATATCGTTAAGAATGCACCGAAGATGCGTCTTACTGATGCTTCCGCAAAGTACTTTGAAGACGTCAGACATTATCTGGATGTCCTCGGCGTGCCATACGAGATCGATGACCGTCTGGTCAGAGGCCTGGATTATTATACGGATACCGTTTTTGAAGTCGTTTCCACCAATGAGGCTTCGGGCTCACAGGCTACGATCTTCGGCGGCGGCAGATATGACGATCTGGTCAAAGAGATGGGCGGTCCGCAGATGAGCGGTATCGGTTTTGCGATCGGTGTCGAGCGTCTGATGATCTTGTGCGAAGCGGAAGAGATCTTCGATCTCAAGAAGTCGCTGGACTGCTATGTCATCAACCTCAATGCGGATCCCGACTATGCCTTCGCGGTGGCGGAAGAGCTTCGGTCCAATTCGTTCTCGACGGAGATGGATTATTACCGCCGTTCTCTGAAGGCACAGTTCCGTTCTTCCGAAAGAAAGAACGCGAGGTTCGTGCTGATCATCGGTGAAGATGAAGTTAAAGAGAACGTGATCACTTTGAAAGATACATTGACCAAAGCGCAGGAGACCGTAAAAAGAGAAGAACTGGTCGAGCGTCTCGATCAGCTGATGGAGGATTATTATGAATAGAGACCACACTTGCGGAGAATTAAGAAAAAGCGACGAAGGCAGACATGTAAAACTTGCCGGCTGGGTCGCCAAGAGAAGGAACCTCGGTTCCATCGTTTTTATCGATCTGAGAGACCGTTACGGCATCACCCAGATCACTTTTGATGAGAATCATTCCGATCTGGTCAAAGATGTCCGTAATGAATACGTCATCGAAGTGGAAGGAAACGTCGCGGTGAAAGAAACGGCGAATCCGAAGCTTGCGACCGGCGAGATCGAAGTGATCGCCGATTCCTGCAAGGTCTTATCGGCTGCCAAAACGACGCCGATGATCATCGCCGATGAAACGGATGCCTTGGAAGATCTAAGACTGAAGTACCGTTATCTGGACATCCGCCGGAATCCGATCAAGGAAAAACTTTTATTGAGAGACAAAGTCACGACGATCGTTCGTCAGGTCTTGCATGAAGATGATTTTGTGGAAGTCGAAACGCCGATCCTGTCCAAGTCCACACCGGAAGGTGCCAGAGACTATCTGGTCCCTTCAAGGCTTTACAAAGGGCGTTTCTATGCGCTCCCGCAGTCTCCACAGCAGTACAAGCAGCTGCTGATGATCGGCGGTATGGATCGTTATTTCCAGATCGCCAGATGTTTCCGTGACGAGGACTTGCGTGCCGACCGTCAGCCGGAATTCACGCAGATCGATATGGAAATGTCGTTTGCGGATGAAGAGGATATCTTTGCGGAAGTCGAAAAGGTCATGAAGGCCATTTTCAAGGAAGTCAAAGGGATCGAAGATCTCGAATTCCCGCGTATCAAGTATGTGGACGCGATGGATAAATACGGTTCCGACAAACCGGATCTTCGTTTCGGAAATCCGATGGTCAATGTGACCGAATTGTTCAAGGATTCTTCTTTTGCCGTTTTCAAGACGGCCGTCGAAGAAGGAAAGATCATCAAAGCTCTGGTCTTCCACAACGCTTGTGACAAACTGTCCCGTAAGAAATTTGATGAACTCACGGAGTTCGTCAAGGTCTACAAAGCCAAAGCGCTCGCTTATCTGAAATACGACAAGGATGCCTTTACCGGTTCGCTCAACAACGCTTTGCCTGAAGAAGAAAAGGCAGCACTCAAGGATCTGCTGAAACTGGAGAACGGCGATGTCGTTCTGATGATCGCCGATAAGAAGGCAATCGCCGAGGTCGCACTTGGCGCAGTCAGAAAGAAACTGGGCGAAGAGCTCGGACTCATCGATCACAGCAAGTTCTGTTTTGAATGGATCACCGAGTTTCCGATGTATGAGTATTCGGAAGAAGAGGGCAGATGGGTCTCTGCCCACCATCCGTTCACGGCTCCGCGGGATGAAGATGTCGATAAGCTGATGTCCGATCAGGAAAACTGCTACTCGAGAGCCTATGACCTGGTGCTGAATGGTTATGAACTGCTTTCCGGTTCGGTCAGGATCCATGATTCGCAGATGCAGGCCAAAGTATTTGATGCGCTGGGGTTGAGCGAAGAACAGATCAAAAACAAATTCGGTTTCTTCATCGAAGCTTTCCAGTACGGTGCGCCGCCTCATTGTGGTGTCGGCATCGGTCTGGAAAGGCTGGTCATGATCTTGAGCGGAACAGACAACATCAAGGACGTCGTAGCCTTCCCGAAGACGGCAAGTGCTTACTGTCTGATGTCGGATGCGCCGAACTTCGTCGACCAGGATCAGCTCGATTTCCTGTCCCTGGAGATCAGAAAAGATTCGTAACGGTTAGCCTTTACTAACCTGAGATACTGCATGATATAATTATTATGTTTAAAGGAGGGTTTGTATATGCCGGTAAAAGTTGATCGTGATTTATGTATTGGCTGTGGTGCATGTACAGGCGTATGCCCGACCGAGTCACTTCAGCTCGACGAGGAAGGCAAGTCTGTTTGCAGCGAAGAAACTTGCATTGATTGCGGTGCTTGCGTTGCTACGTGCCCGTGTGCTGCTCTGTCATTATAAACCAAGTTCCAAACTTGGTTTTTTATTAGGTTTTCATTAAAATAGAAGGTATGAAAAAAGACTATCAGCTGCCTTCTTTGAATGATGCCCGCAAGCGAAACAAGGAAACTTCCGAGAAGTTTTCTTTTTCTTTAGAAGAACGGTATAAGGGCATCGGTGAACATAAAAAATACCACATCATCACACATGGCTGCCAGGCCAATCAGCGGGATTCCGAAACGATGGCCGGTCTTCTCGATGCCATGGGCTATGAGATGTGCGATCAGGCGAAAGATGCGGATGTCATCATCATCAATACCTGTGCGGTGAGACAGAACGCGGAAGAAAAAGTCCTGGGTGAGATCGGCGCTTTGAAGAGGCTCAAACGGGAAAAACCCGATCTGATCATCGCGGTCGGCGGATGCATGGCACAGGAAGAAAAGACGGTGTCCCTGATCATGGAGAAGTACCGTCAGGTCGATATCATCTTCGGCACCCACAACATCACTTCTCTGCCGAAACTGATCTATGATGTGATCAGCGATAAAAAGCGCAAGGTCGAGGTCTATTCCAAGATGGGCGAGATCATCGAGTCCGTGCCGGTGACCCGTTTCATGTCGCATAAAGCCTGGGTCAACATCATGTACGGCTGCAATAAATTTTGTTCCTATTGCATCGTTCCTTATACCAGAGGAAAGGAGCGCTCCCGCGATAAGAAAGACATCATCGCCGAAGTGGAAGAGCTGGTCTCACAGGGCTACAAGGAAGTCTGTCTGCTCGGACAGAATGTGAATGCCTACGGCAAGGATCTGAAGATCGATTATACGTTCGGCGATCTTTTGAACGACGTCGCTAAGACCGGTATCCCGAGGATCCGTTTCATGACTTCCCATCCCTGGGATTTCGATGATACGATGATCGCTTCCATCAAAAACAACAAGAACATCATGCCGTATATCCATCTGCCGATCCAGTCGGGCAACGATGAGATCCTGAGGAAGATGAACCGCCGTTATACCAGGGATGAATACCTGGCACTGTTCGATAAACTCAAGGCAGAACTTCCGGGTTTTGCGTTCACGACCGATATCATCGTCGGTTTCCCGAACGAGTCGGAAGAGGCGTTTGAAGATACGCTTTCCGCTGTCCGGCACTGTGAGTATGACAATGCCTTCACTTTCATTTATTCCAAAAGGGAAGGGACGCCGGCTGCTGCCATGGAAGATAAGATCGAAACGGAAGTCAAGGAACGGCGTCTTAAGCAGCTCAATGAGCTGGTGGCTCACTATGCCAACAAGAACAACCAGCGTTTCAAGGACCGGGTCGTCGAAGTCCTCGTCGACGGTCTCAGCAAGCGTAATTCCAACGTTTACAGCGGCTATACGCCGGAAAATAAACTCGTCAATTTTACCGGAGAGAACGTGAAGACAGGAGATCTGGTCAAAGTGAAGATCACGCAGGTCATGTCGTTCTCTTTGAACGGCGAGCTGATCAAAGAATAGAAGGTGAAAGCATGAAGAAATGATCTCTTGAAAACTTATGATCCGCTTCCATAGGTTTTCGTTTCCCTTGAAAGCGAGAAAGGAGATCATTTTGATATGCTTAAAACAGATGATTTAACGATCATTACACATAAGGGAAGGAAACTGCTCGAACATTTTTCTTTTGTATTGAATGAGGGCGATAAGATCGCTCTGATCGGTGAGGAGGGCAATGGCAAGTCTACGATCCTGAAGATCCTGGCGGGGATCGATGTTTCCGCTTACGTCAGCGTGAAAGGCAGGGTGGAAAAGGACGGGAAAGTCGGCTATCTGCCTCAGAAGATCGATCCGCAGGATCTTGATAAAGACGTTTTGTCCTATATCGATGAACAAATGGATTACAACCGTCTGTATTCTCTGCTGGGGAAGATCGATATCGATGAGAAACTGCTGGTACCGCGGCCTTTGCGGAGCCTTTCCGGCGGTGAAAAGGTGAGGATCGCCTTATTGAAGATCCTCTATGAAGATCCGGACATCCTTCTGCTGGATGAGCCGAGCAACGACTTAGACCTCAAGACCCTGCTTTGGCTTGAGGATTTCATAATGAACACCCGTTTACCATTGATCTTCGTTTCTCACGATGAGACACTTTTGGATCACTGCGCCAACGGGATCCTGCATCTGGAACAGCTCAAGCGCAAAAGCGAAGCGCACATCACGTTTGCCGCTTTGCCTTACGAAGCGTATCTGGAAAGCCGGGAGATGTTCATTTCCCGCAACAATAAGATCGCCGTCAAGGAAAAGGCGCAGTTTCAGAAGCAGCTGGAAAAATGGCGGAAGATCTACCAGAAGGTGGAACATCGTCAGAACACGATCTCCCGCGGCGATCCGCACGGCGGTCAGCTCTTGAAGAAAAAGATGCACGCCGTAAAAGCGCAGGGAAGAAATCTTGAGGCAAAGAAAGAGAAACTCACCAAGCTCTATGAGCCGGAAGAAGCGATCGATGTCTTCTTCGATGAGGTGCAGCTCAATCCCAATAAAGTCATCCTGGACCTGCAGATCCCGGAGCTGAAGGCTGGGGAGAAGATACTGGCGGAGCAGATCTCGCTGAAGGTCTTCGGCAAAGAGAAAGTCTGCATCATCGGCGATAACGGCACGGGAAAGTCGACACTGATCAAGGTGATCTACGATGCCTTGAAAGACAGAAAAGATATCTCCTTGGGCTATATGCCGCAGGATTACGCGGAAAAGATGGATCCGGATGCTTCCTGTATCAGATTTCTTTGGGACGGCAGAAGCCTGGAAGGCAGAAGCAAGGCACAAACGTTTCTGGGAACGCTCAAGTTTACGGCCGAAGAGATGGAACATTCTTTGTCCGGTCTTTCCGAAGGACAGAAATGCAAGCTGTTCTTCGCCAAACTGATCTTGGACAAGAACGATGTGCTGCTGCTGGATGAACCGACCCGCAATCTTTCGCCGCTGTCGGGTCCGGCGATCCGCAAGATTTTAATTGATTTCGGTGGCTGCATCATTGCCGTTTCCCATGACCGCAAGTTCATCGAAGAGGTCGCTGACAGGCTCTGTCAGCTGCAGGACGGCAAGCTCATAGCTTTGGACTAGGAACTCTGCAAGGATGGGAAAGTATGCTATAATTTTAGATGAATTTTGGAGGAATATAATCAGTGCAGAAAATACGTTTAATGGCACTTGGCGGTCTTGACGAAGACGGTAAGAACATGTACCTCGTTGAAATAGACGGAGATATTTTCGTACTGGATGCCGGATTGAAGTATCCCAGCGAGAGCGAACAGCTCGGCATCGAGTACATCATCCCCGATTTTACATATCTTCTCGAACATAAGGACAGGGTCAAAGGGATCTTCATCTCTCACGGACACGATGATGTCATGTCGGCACTCGGTCATCTGCTTTCGCAGATGGATGCCGAGGTCTATGCGACGGCTCTGACCGCAAAGATCCTGGAGGATGATTTCAAGGTCCACAAGCTGAAAAACAAGCATATCCACATCATCAAGCGCAGCGATACGTTCAAGGTCGCGGGGCACGTGGTCCATACTTTCCCGGTCATGCAGTCGATCGCCGACGGCGTCGGTTTCGCTTTTGAAACGGATTCCGGCATGATCGTCTATACATCGGAATTCATTTTCGATTATGACTTCCTGAATAAGGCGTTCTCGATGGACATCAATGCGCTGTCCAATCTCGGACAGAAGAACGTCCTGGTCCTGATGTCGGAATCGACCGGTTCCAAGAGGACCGGTTATACGGCGCCGAAGCACAGGATCACCGATCATATCGAACATTATTTCGAAGAACCTGACCGCCGTCTGCTGATCACCTTATACCGGCAGAACCTGTTCCGCATCATGGAAGTTCTGGAACTGGCTGCCAAATACAAGAAAAAAGTCTTCTTCTATTCGGAAGAACATGTCAAGCTGCTCAAGATGGTCGATGACCTGGGCTACTACAAGATCCCGCGCAACGTCATCATCACTAAAGAGGAGTTCAACAACGATATGAAGGATGTCGTCGGCGTCATCTCCGGCTCCGGCAACCAGGTCTTCAAGCTGATGAACAATATCGCCATCGGCGAAGACCGGCTCATCGAACTCCGTACGTCGGATATCGTCATCATCGCTTCTCCGGTCGTCCCGGGCACCGAAAAAGATGCGACGGCGATGGAGAACGATCTGTTCAAGGCCGGTGTTTCGATCGTCAAGCTCAATGCCAGGGAGATCCTGTCGATGCATGCGTCGATCGAAGACCTGAAGATGATGCTTTATCTCATCAATCCGAAATACTATTTGCCGATCAAGGGTGATTATTCCAATCTGGTCTCCAATGCCGATATCGCTGTCGATATGGGCTATACTCCGGATAAGATCATCATCCTGGACAATGGACAGTTTGCGACATTCGAAGGCAGCCGTCTGGCGTCGACTTCCGATCAGATCGAGCTGGAAGACAAGGCCATCGACTCTTCGGATATGCGCAACGTTTCCGGTATGGTTTTACGTGACCGGGAAAAGCTTTCGACGGACGGCGCGATCATCTGCGGCGTCGTGCTGGATTTCAAGACCAAAAAGATCATCGGCGGTCCGGATATCCAATCAAGAGGCGTCATCTATCTCAAAGATGCCGATCATATCCTGGCCGAGATCGGAAATATCCTGATCTCGACGATCGAGAAAAATGTGGAAAACGGCAGCTACGAGAACATGCAGGTCAGGATGGAAGCCAGGGAGCTCATCTCCCGTTATGTCTTGAAGACCACAGGCAAAGCGCCGATGATCCTGCCTGCGATCGTTGAAATCAATCTGGGTGAAGAATAGTGGCAAGAAAAACAAAAAAAGAAATTGCGAAAAGGGAAGAAACAGCCAGGATATTCTGGCTGGTCTTTTCGTTGTTCATGGCGGTGCTGATCTTTTTTACCGTCGCCAACATGGGACCTCTGGGAACGTTTTTCAATAACCTCCTTTCTTTCTTTTTCGGTTCCTTCTACATCGTTCCGATCCTGAGCCTGTTCTGTTATGGCATCTATGTGCTGTTTTTCAAAAAGAAACACCCCAGGTCGGCGAAGACCGTCAGCGGATTGTATGCCGCGAATTTCTTTGCGGTCTTGCTGAACGCCTATCTGTGCGATGAATTCAGTTCTTTGAAGGAACTCGGACCGTATCTGAAACAGACGTTCTCGCTCATCCTGTCGGATCAGGCTTTGAAAGAGACCGGCGGATTGCTGGGAAATCTGTTCTCTGCGCTGTTCACGTCTCTGCTGACAAGGACAGGCACCCTGATCCTGCTGATCCTTACGTTCATCGTTGCTGCCATCCTGATCGTTCCGGCAGAAGTCTATAAGTCCATCTTCACCGATGTCAAAGATTTCTCCAATGAGAGACATGAGGATCTGAAGCGGATCCGCGAGGAAAGAAGGATCGCCGCAGCGAAAGCGGAAGAAGAGAGAAGGGCACGTCAGGCGGAAGAGATCGCCAGGCTTGCACAGGAAGAAGAGGCCGAGAAACAAAGGAAAGCAGCCGCTATGGCCAGACTTGCCGAAGTCAAGATCGACGAGCCGGAAACACAGCCTAAGCCGGTCGTAAAAAAACACGATAATGTCTTATCCAATTCTCCGACGTTCATCAATTTGAACGAAAGAGAGATCTACGGCGATACTTCCAAAAAGAAAGAACCGATCAAAGAGGTCAAGACCGACATCCTGACGGAAAAAAAGAAAGAAAAAGAAAAAGCGCCGGTCAGCGAAGTACCGGAAAACGAAGCGCCGAAAGTTCTGAGACGGAAGAAGTCGAATTCGGCATATCATCTTCCGAAATCGTATGACGAATTCCTGGATGCGCCTTCGAGCGCTTCCAGCAGTGTCAACCGGACTTCCGCATCGGTCAAAGGCGAGAGGGTCATTGAGATCCTGAAGAACTTCAATATCGATGCGCAGCTGCTGAACACCTATATCGGGCCTTCTGTCACCAAGTTCGAGATCAAGCCGGATTCTTCGGTCAAGATCAACAAGATCATGAACATCTCCGACAACATCAAGATGGAACTTGCGGCAAAAGACATCCGTATCGAAGCTCCGATCCCCGGCCGAAGCGCTGTCGGCATCGAGATCCCGAATGTCGAACCGATCCCCGTACGTATGCTGGATCTGATCAAAAATATACCGTCCGACAAACGTAACGTCGAACTTCTGTTCTGCCTGGGCAAGGATCTGATGGGCAAGCCGGTCTTCTGTGACCTGGCAAAGATGCCGCATCTGCTGATCGCCGGTGCGACCGGATCGGGTAAGTCGGTATGCATCAATTCGATCATCACTTCTTTCCTGCTGAGGACCGATCCGCAGAACGTCAAGCTGGTCCTGGTGGACCCGAAGAAAGTCGAATTCACACCGTATAAAGATGTTCCGCATCTGCTGTGGCCGATCATCGATGACTCGCAGATGGCTGCCAACATGCTGAAGAAGGTGGTCGTCATCATGGAGGACCGCTACGATGCGTTTGCGACTGCGGGTGTGCGCAACATCGAAGCTTTCAATAACTTCGTCGATGAATACAACGCGAACCTCAAAGAAGGGGAAGAACCGATGAACAAGCTGCCGTTCATGGTCGTCATCATCGATGAGCTCGCCGATCTTATGGCGATCGCCGGAAAGGATGTCGAGCTTTCCATACAGCGTATCACACAGCTGGCCAGAGCTTCCGGTATCCACCTGATCGTCGCGACACAGCGTCCTTCGACCGATGTCATCACCGGTCTGATCAAATCCAATATCCCGTCAAGGATCTCCTTTGCGGTCGCATCTTCGATCGATTCGCGGACGATCCTGGATCAGACGGGTGCGGAAAGGCTTTTGGGCAACGGTGACATGTTGTATTATCCGCAGGGCGAAACGGCACCGATCCGTCTGCAGGGCGTCTATGTGACCGACAGGGAGATCGGAAAGATCACCTCCTATGTCAAACAGCAGGCCAAACCGGAATATGAAGATTCCTACTACGAATTCCTGACCAACATGTCCGGAACGACCGTCATGGGTGCCTCAAGCGTCAATGCCGATACGCAGGATTCTTTGTATGATGATGTCGTCGAATTCGTCAGAGCGCAGCAGAAAGCTTCGACTTCCCTGCTGCAAAGAAGGTTCGGCATCGGCTACAACCGGGCTGCCCGGCTCATCGATACGCTCGAAGATCGCGGCGTGATCGGTCCGGCAAACGGTTCCAAACCGAGAGAAGTCTATCTTAAAGACGACGAAGATGAAGAATTCTAAGGTCCTTTCCAAGGGCCTTTTTCTTTTCCACATTTTGTTGAAAACAGGAGGTGGGGAATGAGAAAAAGATGGGAAGAACGCGGGAATCATCCTTCTTTTTATGATGATAGATTATAGATGTAACGATTGAAAGGAGGAGCATGAACGGATTCTATTTGGTCGGACGCGTAGCCGGGACCCCGGAGAGAGTTGAAACCTCCAGCGGTCTGCCGCTGTGCCGTCTCAGGCTTTCCGTGAAAAAGACGTTCAAAGATCAGGAAGAAGGAAATGAGATCTTTGAGGTCGTCTTGTTTCGGGGCCTGGCAGAAGAACGATATGAGGAAGGGATGTGTCTTGCCGTTTCCGGCCGTTTGTCGGCGAACAATTTCGACAAGGACGAAACGACATATTATCATTCCAACCTGATCGGTAATTCCGTGACCATCATTTCCTGAACTTATCCCTGCGATGCAGGGATATTTTTTTATGTTCTCTGATTTTCTTAGAAGGAAAGACCGTTTTCTTCCTTTGAACAGTTGGCCATGCCCGGCAGGCGGAATGTACTATAATATTAGTATGTTTGATTCATTACAAGAGAAATTAACCAAGACATTACGAAACGTTCAGGGCAAAGGAAAACTGTCCGAACGGAACATGGAAGACACTTTGAAGGAGATCCGTATCGCTTTACTGGAATCGGATGTCAATTACAAAGTCGTCAAGGATTTTCTGGAAAAAGTAAGACAGGAGTCGATCGGTCAGGATGTTTTGAATGCGGTCGAGCCGGGCCAACTTCTGGTCAAGATCGTTCATGATCAGATCATCGAGCTCTTAGGAGACGAAGACAATTCCCTTCATTTTACCGAGCAGGGTATGACCAAGATCATGATCGTCGGTCTGCAGGGTACAGGTAAGACGACCCAGGCCGCCAAGCTGGCGAACCAATTGAAAAAACAAGGCAGACGGCCGATCCTGGTCGCTGCCGATATCATCCGTCCGGCAGCCATCGAACAGCTCAAAGTCCTCGGAAAACAGATCGATGTTGAAGTTTACTCGGAAGGTACCGATGTCAAAGTCCTCGATCAGGTGGAAAGAGCGATCGCTTATGCGCAAAAGAAGGGCTACGATACCGTATTGATCGATACAGCCGGACGTTTGCAGATCGATGAAGAACTCATGAAAGAGCTCAAGGACATCAAAGATCTCATCGAACCTGAAGAGATCCTGCTGACGGTCGATGCGATGACCGGCCAGGATATCGTCAATGTGGCGAACGCGTTCAACGATCTTCTTGCCGTGACCGGCCTGATCCTGACGAAATTCGACGGTGATTCCAAAGGCGGTGCGGCACTTTCCGTAAAAGCCGTGACCGGTGTTCCGATCAAGTTCACCGGTGTCGGTGAAAAGATCTCCGATCTGGAGACCTTCCATCCGGACCGTTTGGCACAAAGGATCCTGGGCATGGGCGATGTCGTCTCGTTCGTCGAAAAGGCGCAGGAAGAGATGGACATGAAGAAGGCCGAAGAGACCGCAAACCGGCTGATGGAGGGCAAGTTCACGATGGACGATCTGCTGAATTCCATCGAACAGTCCAGAAAGATGGGACCGCTGTCTTCGATCATGCGCATGATGCCGGGAATGTCGGACATGGCCAATGCCATCAATGACGCGGATGCCGACGATCAGCTCAAACGCATCAAGGCGATCATCCAGTCGATGACGCCGGCGGAAAGAGAAGATCCGTCGATCATGCGCTCTTCCCATAAGCGCAGGATCGCCAAAGGTTCCGGCACCAGAGTCGAAGATGTCAACAAACTTTGCAACCAGTACGATAAGATGAAGAAGCTTTTCAAAGGCCTTTCTTCAATGAAGTCGATGTTCAAAATGTAATGTGCGGGCGTTATTCATTCACTTTATCGGATTCCAAGAAGGCGAAGCAGATCCGTGAAAGAGCGGAAAAACTGTCTCTGATCTATAAAGAAGGAGATATCTTTCCCGGAGATCAGGTCTTATGCATGATCCCGGCGGGTTCTAAGATCGATCTTGCGGTGATGAAATGGGGAGTGGCTTCCAGATCTTTTCTGATCAATGCCCGTTATGAGACCCTCAATGACCGGCCGACGTTTCAGGATATGAAAGAGAAACGCTGTGCCGTCGTTTCCAACGGATTTTACGAGTGGGACAAAGACAAAAAGAAATACTACGTTCATACGGATGAGGAATTTCTTTATCTGGCGTGCATCTTTAACGAGAAAAATGAGCTGCTCATCCTGACGGAAGCTGCCGATGAGGATTTCGCGAAGATCCATGACCGTTCGCCGATCGTGATGGATCAAAACGAGATGCTCAGATTCATTCACAACGAAGCGGGAACCATCGTAAAAAAGGATCTGGTCTTTGAGACGGAAGAGGATGAATTGAAATTGTTTTAAGGAGTCAAGTAAAAATACTTGACTCTTATGTTTTTTTATGTAATTATAGTAAGGCAGATTAAATACAGGAGGTTATTATGGTAAAACTGAGATTAAAGAGAATGGGCGCTAAGAAGGTTCCTTTCTACCGTATCGTCGCTGCTGATGCGAAATCCCGCAGAGACGGCAGAGATATCGATACGATCGGCACTTATGATCCGACAAAGCAGCCTGCGATCGTAAACATTGACGAAGAAAAAGCACTTGAATGGTTAAATAAAGGCGCTGTACCTACAGACACCGTTCGCAGCCTTCTTTCCAAGAACGGTACGATGGCTAAGTATAACGATTCCAAGAAAAACAAATAATGATCGATCTGGAAAAAGTTCTGTTGAACATCGTCAGACCTTTGTGTTCCGAGCCTGAATCGGTCATGGTCAAGCAGATGGAATCTCTCAATGAGAACGAACTTCTGCTTTATGTTTATGCACCGAGCGAGGATATTGCCAGGCTGATCGGTAAAAAAGGTTCTATGGCAAATTCAATTCGTCAAATGCTGCAGGTAGCATCAAAGATCGAAAACAAGAGGATCTCGATCAAGTTTGAAGCCCTTTAAAGAGATGAAGATTCATCTCTTTTTTCATATATAATACAAGATATGGAATACGTACTTATTGGAAAGATATTGAATACTTTCGGCATCAAAGGCGAATTGAAAGTCGATGCCTATACCGATTTTATCGAAGAGCGTTTCAAGAAAGATTCGACAGTCTATATCGGGGAAGACCATCTTCCTTTCGTGATGAAAAACTATCGGGAACACAAGGGTTTCCTGCTTGTGAGCTTCAAGGACATCGATGACATCAACCTGGTCGAGAAATATAAGGGAATGATGTTGTACAAGGCGAAGAGCGACATCCATAAGCTGAAGCAGGGGGAATACTATTTCTCGGATCTGAAGGATCTCGATGTCTATGTGGAAGGCGAAAAGATCGGCAAAGTCCTGCGGGTCGAAGAGGGCATCGCCAGTAATCATCTGCGTGTCTTGAAAGAGCGGGACGGCAAAGAATATCTGGTGCCGTTTCTGCCTGTCTTTATCGAAAAGGTCGATCTGGATGAAAAAAGGATCGATGTGATCGCGATGGAAGGACTTTTATGAAGATCACCGTTCTGACGCTGTTTCCGGAGATGTACGAAGGTTTTTTGAAATCTTCGATCATCAAGCGGATCATTGAAAAAGGACTGGCGGAAGTCAAAGTCGTCAATATCCGCTATTACTCCACGGATAAGCACCATCATGTCGATGACACCCCCTATGGCGGCGGTGCCGGTATGCTGATGAAGGTCGATGTCGTGCATCGGGCATTGTTGGACAACATTTCCAACGACTATACTTATGCCTTGCTGACATCGCCGAAAGCCCGCCCGATGAAGCAGGAAGATCTGGAACGGCTCTCCGCGCTCGATGAATTCGTCATCATCTGCGGTCATTACGAAGGGATCGACTGCCGCATCGAACGTTATGTCGATGAGAAGATCTCGATCGGCGACTATGTCCTTACGGGAGGTGAGCTTCCTTCGATGGTGGTGATCGACGGGGTTCTGCGTCTGCTGGAAGAAGGGATCTCTTCGGATTCCTTGAAAGAAGAATCGTTCAATGACGGTCTTCTGGAATACCCGCAGTATACCCGGCCGGTGGAATACAACGGCGATCGGGTCCCTGAGGTCTTGCAGAACGGCAATCATAAAGAGATCCGCCGCTACAATCTGAAGATGGCTTTAAAAGAGACGATGCTGCTTCGTCCCGATCTTTTGGAAAGACGGGAGCTTTCCAAAGAGGAAAGAGAACTGCTCGCGGAGATAATCAGTGAGACAGAATAAAAAAATCGTCTTATCGTAAAAAACATTTGATTTAGGGCTTTATTTGTGGTAAAGTAATTAAGCGCTGTTCCGCTTTTCGCTATGATTATGAACAGATGTCTAAATATTTGTATAAAGGAGAAGAAAGATGAATTTAGGTTTAGTCAATGAAATCACTAAAGACCAGATGAAGTCCGATCTTCCTAATCTTGCTCCGGGACAGACTGTTCGAGTCGATGTCAAGATCAAGGAAGGCGACAAATCGCGTATCCAGGCTTATGAAGGTGTCGTCGTAAAAGTACAGGGTTCAGGGATCAGCCAGTCATTCACTGTCAGAAAGATCTCTTCCGGTATCGGCGTTGAAAGAACGTTCCCGGTACATTCACCTGTCATCGACAAGATCACAGTCTTACGTGTCGGTAAAGTCAGAAGAGCCAGACTGTTCTATCTGAGAAATCGTTCCGGTAAGTCTGCGAAGATCAAGGAAGTCAGATAATTTCAAGAAAGCCGATGAGTTCGGCTTTTCTTTTTGGGTATAATGATATTGATGAAAAAATCTGTATTCAAAGACCTGGTCTGGTTTTTTATAAAAGCGCTGATCCTTGTCGTCATTTTGATCAACTTCGTTTTCATTCCCTGTGTCGTCAACGGCAGTTCCATGCATCCGACCTATGAGGAGGGGGAATATGGTTATTCCTTCATCATCACCAAGATGCTCGGTATCCGCCGCTTCGATACGGCAGTGATCCGGATCGACTCCGCGTCCAAGGAGAAACTGCTGGTCAAGCGCGTCATCGGCTTACCGAACGACGAAGTGGAATATAAAGACAATAAGCTCTACATCAACGGAGAGTATCTGGAAGAGCCGTTTCTTTTCGATGTGACGACACCGGATTTCAAAGTGACGCTTTCCGATAACGAGTATTACTGTCTCGGTGACAACCGTAACGTTTCCAGGGATTCCCGCTTCTACGGTCCGTTCAACGGTTCGCAGATCGTTTCGACGCATTTGTTCGTCCTGTTCCCGTTCGATTCGTTTGGTTTCAACAAATAAAGAGATGAAACTGAAGGTACTTGTCGATAACAATACGTTCATCGATATGTATTATCTGGCGGAACCTGCCGTCAGCTATTTCATTCAGGATGGAGATATGACTCTGCTTTTTGACACGGGTTATTCCGATGTCTTTTTGTTGAATGGCAAAAAGATGGGCATCGATCCGCTCAAAGTCGGTCAGATCGTCCTGTCTCACGGTCACAACGACCACAGCGGCGGTCTGAGATATCTGAAGTCTAACCGCAAGAAGTTCAAACTGATCGCCCATCCCGGAGCTTTTGTCGAAAGAGAAGATGATTCAGGCCTGAAGATCGGTTCGCCGTTAAACGAAGAAGAAATCGCTGAACACTTTGATGTTTCGTATCATAAGGAACCGTTTTTCATCAATGATGATCTCGTCTTTCTGGGGCAGATCGAGACATCGCTTCCATTTGAACCGCGTTATGTCATCGGACGCAAGTATGAGGATGAGGCTGCACTGCCGGATCCCATCCTTGATGATTCCGCTTTGGCTTATAAAGGCAAAGACGGTCTGTTCATCATCACCGGCTGTTCGCACGCAGGTATCTGCAATATCATCGAATATGCCAAGAAAGTCTGCGGATGCGATAAGGTCTACGGCGTGATCGGCGGATTTCATCTGTTTGAAAATGATGAGCGGCTGTCTAAGACCATCGATTATCTGAAAGAAAACAAGATCGAACTGTTGTATCCCTGCCATTGTGTTTCGCTGGCTGCGAAGATCGAAATGGGCAGGAAACTGAAGATCCGCGAAGTCGGAGTCGGATTGGAGTTAAATATAGAATGAGTGAATCAATGAATCAGATCAACTGGTATCCCGGCCATATGGCGAAAGCCAGAAGGCAGATGGAAGAACAGCTGAAACTGGTCGATATCGTCATCGAACTCAGAGATGCCAGGATCCCGGAGGCTTCGGCCAACCCGATACTCAAGGAGCTTTCAAAAAACAAGCCGGTATTGATCATATTGAATAAAAGCGATCTGGCAGATGAAAAGAAGAGCCTTCAATGGAAGGAGACTTTTGAACACTGCCTGATCACCGATTCGGTGGATGAGCGTCTGACCAAGACCGTTACGGATGAAGTGAAATCCATCTTGAAAGACAAGCTCGAGCGGGCGAAAGCCAGAGGGATCCGCAAGAAAGTGTTGAGAGCGATGGTCGTCGGTATCCCGAATGTCGGCAAATCGACGTTCATCAACAATATCGTGAAAAAGAAGGCAGCGAAAGCGGAGAACCGTCCCGGTGTGACGAAAGCGCTGCAATGGATCAGGATCAACGAAGATGTCGAACTTCTGGATACGCCGGGTGTTTTATGGCCGAAGTTCGATGATCAGAACGATGCCATGCTTCTGGCACTTTTGGGTTCGATCAACGACGATGTTTTGGACAAGGAAGGGCTGGTGCGTTTCGGTCTTTCCTATTTGTCAAAGATCTATCCCGGCCTGATCGAAAAACGTTACGGTGTCAATGAAACGGAAGACCATCTTCTGGAGAGGATCGCTCAGGAGAAACTCTGGCTCACCGCAAACGGTCAGGTCGATCTGACCAAGGCTGTCGACCTGATACTCAAGGATATCCGCAGCAATAAGATAGGAAGGATCACCTGGCAGGATGTTGGAGAATAAATACGAAAAGCTCTGCTGGGAGAAAGATGAATATGTCATGGGCATCGATGAAGCCGGAAGAGGTCCGCTCTGCGGTCCTTTGGTCGTGGCCTGCTGTGTATTTCCGATCAACTACGAGAATCCCGAGATCGATGATTCCAAGAAACTGACCGAGAAGAAAAGGGAGGAATTGTTCAAACGGATCATCCATGATGCGCATCACTATGCGTTCCGTATCGTTTCGCCCAAGGAGATCGACCGTTATGATATCTATCATGCGACGCAGCGGGCGATGGATGAACTGTCCCGTTCCACTTCCATCCATTCTCTCACTGTCACCGATGCCATGCCTTTGCATCGCTACGATGTGGTGGATATGGTGAAAGGGGATGCCAAGTCGGTCTCGGTGGCCGGAGCCAGTATCCTGGCCAAGGTCCTACGGGACCATATCATGATGGGCTATGATGTCTTGTATCCGCAATACGAATACCGCAAGCATAAGGGTTACGGGACCAAGAGGCATCTGCAGCTGATGGATGAATACGGCATCAACGAGCTTTACCGTCTCTCGTTCCGTCCGTGCCGTGAGCGGCAGATGAAGCTTTTCTGATCCGGAGTAGGAATCGGCGTTTTTCTTGCAAATAATATAGTAGATGAACAGAGAACAGCTGATCGCCTACTCTTTTTATTATGGGGGAGAGTACGATAAGATCTATCAAGCGGTAAAGAGGGAACTGCCCATCAAAGGGAGGAACGCGGAAAACGTCCTGACCATCCTTGATCGGGACTATCCCGCTTTTTTCTACGATCTGAAATATCCGCCTTTCGTCCTGTACTATGAAGGGGATCTGTCGCTTCTGAAAGGAGAACATCTCGGGATCGTCGGTTCCCGCAAAGCCTGTACTTACGCATTGAAAGCGACTGCGGGACTTTGCGCTCATTACAAAGACAAGATCATCGTCTCCGGCCTTGCTAAAGGCATCGATGCCTGTGCCCACGCTCATGCTTCGAAGACGGTCGGTATCTTAGGCTGCGGCATCGATCGGATCTATCCTTACGCCAATAAAGAACTGATCGAAAAAGTGAAGAGGGAAGGCCTCGTTCTTTCCGAGTACCCCGGCTTCGCCCCGCCTTTAGGCCATCACTTTCCGTTCCGCAACCGCCTCATCGCCGCACTCAGCGAAAAAGTCTATATCATGCAAAGCAAAGCCGCTTCCGGGACGATGACGACGCTCAACGAAGCGCTCGAATTGGGAAAGGAGGTCCATGTGCTTCCTTACGATGTTTTCGATCCGGACGGATACAACAACAATCAGCTGATCTACGAAGGTGCAATGCCGGTGCTTCATCAGGAAATTGCATTTTAAAATCATTTATGTAAATATTAATAATTGTTAAAGAGGTTCCTATGAAAAATCTGGTAATTGTAGAATCACCGTCAAAATCTAAGACGATCGAAAAATATCTTGGGAAGGATTTCAAAGTCACTTCATCCAAGGGACATATATGTGATCTTGCCACGAAAGGCAAGGAGGGTCTCGGTGTCGATATCGAAGATGATTTCAAGCCGACTTATGTCATCTCGCCCGATAAGAAGTCTGTCGTCAGTGAACTGAAAAAGCTCGTTAAAAATTCAGACTTCGTCTATCTGGCGACCGACCCGGACCGTGAAGGAGAAGCGATCTCCTGGCATCTGGCCAGAGAGCTAGGATTAGATACCGAAGAAAACAACCGTATCGTTTTCAATGAGATCACCAAGAATGCGGTCCTGAATGCTTTGAAAGAACCTCGGAACATCGATATGGCTCTGGTCCGTTCACAGGAGACCCGCAGGATCCTGGACAGGATCATCGGTTTCAAACTGTCCAAACTGCTGCAGAAGAAGATCGGTTCCAAGTCCGCCGGCCGCGTACAGTCCATCGCTTTGCGCATGATCTGTGACCGGGAGAAAGAGATCGCAGCGTTCATTCCGGAAGAATACTGGAACATCATCGCTCATTTAGGCAAAAAGCTGGATGCTGAACTTGCCAGATATAAAGGCAAGAAGATCGAGATCCATAACGAAGAAGAAGCCGATGCCGTTTTAAAGGCTTTAGGCAAAGAATTCACGCTGGCTTCGATCGCCGAAAAGGCGAAGAAGCGTGCCGCCTATCTGCCGTTCATCACTTCGACAATGCAGCAGGAAGCTTCGACGAAGCTGGGCTTCACTTCCCGCAAGACGATGATGGTCGCGCAGAGCTTATATGAAGGCGTCGAACTGCCAAACGGTGCGCAAGGTCTGATCACCTACATGCGTACCGACTCGACGAGACTTTCCAAAGAGTTCATCGCTTCCGCTTACGACAAGATCGAAAGCGACTATGGGAAAGAATATAAAGGTTTTTACCGCGTCAAGAACGATGAAGGCTCGCAAGATGCGCATGAGGCGATCCGTCCGACCGATCTTAACAATGAGCCGGACAAGATCAAACAGTATCTGAGCAACGATCAGTACAAGCTGTATAAATTCATTTATTACCGGGCACTGGCCTCTTTGATGAAGGAAGCGGTCTTCAATTCCGTAACGTATGTTTTCGACAACAACGGCTATGAATTTACCGTGACCGGATCAAAGATGGAATTTGACGGTTTCTTGAAAGCTTACGGCGATTATGATTCATCAAAGGATGTGATCCTGCCGAAGCTTGAAAAAGGGGAAGTCCTCAGTTCCGGAAACATCGAAAAGATACAGCATTTCACGGAAGCTCCGTCCCGCTATACGGAAGCCAAGCTGATCAAGGCGCTGGAAGAAGAAGGCGTCGGACGTCCTTCCACTTATGCGACGATCATCGATACGATACAGAAGCGTGGCTATGTCGAATATAAGAAAGCTTCCGATTCGGGCAAGACGAAGTATTTCTTCCCGACCGAACAGGGAACTTTGACGGATGAGAAACTGAGAGAATACTTCCAGTCGGTCATCAACATCAAATACACTGCACAGATGGAATCTGAACTCGATGAGATCGCGGAAGACAAGATCGATTCGATCGAAGCTTTGAAAGGATTCTACAAGCGTTTCCAGCCTTTGGTCGATTCCGCTTATGATCAGATGGAGAAGAAACAGCCGGAAAAGACCGGAGAGGTCTGTCCGGAATGCGGCGGTGATGTCGTCATCCGCAACGGTAAATTCGGCAAGTTCAAATCCTGCATCAACTATCCGACCTGCAAGTGGCATGAATCGCTGCAGAAGAAGGAAGAACCGGAAGAAGTCGGACGCAGCTGTCCGAACTGCGGCAAGCCTCTGTTAAAGAGGAAGTCGAGATATGGCACGTATTTCATCGGCTGTTCCGGTTATCCGAAATGCAATTACCTTGAAGCGATCGAAGGCCAGAGTCCACGCAGGTTCTATAAAGGAAGAAAGAAACAATGAAAGTAAGGGTGATCGGCGCCGGTCTGGCGGGCAGCGAAGCGGCATATCAGCTGGCGAAACGCGGATTTCAAGTCGATCTGTATGAACAAAAAGGCATCAAACGTCATCCGGCATTCAAGACGGATGATTTTGGCGAGCTGATCTGTTCCAATTCACTTCGCAGTGATGATCTTTACAATGCTGTCGGACTGCTCAAGCAGGAGATGCGTTTACTGGATTCACTGATCATGGAAGCGGCGGACAAGAACCGTGTTCCGGCCGGCAAGTCACTGGCTGTCGACCGGGTCGGTTTTTCCGCTTACATCACAAAGAAGATTAAAGAGAACAAGAACATCAATATCATCAATGAGGAATTCACTTCCATCGATGAAAACATTCCGACGGTCATTGCCGCCGGCCCTTTATGTGAAGGCGGGCTGGCCGAAGAGATCGGACGCCTGTGCGGCAAGGATTTCCTTCATTTCTATGACGCTGTCTCGCCGATCGTCGAAAAGGATTCGATCGATTTCGGTCACGCCTACTACAAATCCAGATATGACGATGACCATCCGGGCGACTATATCAACTGTCCTTTGACCAAAGAAGAATTTCAGACTTTTTATGAAACGGTATTGAATGCCCGCAAGATCGCGGTGCACGATATCGATGATGAGAAATACTTCGAAGGCTGCATGCCTTTTGAGGAGATGGCCAGAAGGGGCTATAAGACTTTGCTGTTCGGCCCGATGAAACCGGTCGGTCTCGAACATGATGGCGTGCGTCCTTATGCAGTCGTACAGCTGCGCAAGGACAACGCGATCGACACTTTATATAATGTGGTGGGTTTTCAGACCCATCTGACGTTTGGTTCCCAGGAAGAAGTGCTGAAATGCGTTCCGGCACTTGCCAATGTGCATATCGTGCGTTACGGTGTGATGCACCGCAATACATATCTGAACTCACCGGGCATCATCAACAAGTATTATCAGTTCATCGCTCATCCCAATATATTCATCGCCGGCCAGATCTCCGGTGTCGAAGGTTATGTGGAATCGGCCGCCAGCGGTCTGTACGCAGCGATCAATCTTTCCCAGTACTTAAACGACGGGAAGATCGAAAAAGAACTCGGTCCGGATACGATGATCGGTGCGATGGCGAACTACATCTCCGATGTCAATATCAAAAAACTCGAACCGATGAATGCCAATTTCGGCATCTTCCGTCTCGACTATCAGGGTCCGAAGGCGGAGAAAAAGAAAGCTTATACCGATCATGCGCTGAGCAGGGTGAAGGAATATGCAGGAAATGTATAAGACCCTCGATGAATTCATCACTTATATGTATGAGAAGAGGAGCGGTTCGGATAAGACATCCGATTCTTATTACCGGGACATCGACCGTTTCATCCGTTTTCTGCAGGACAACGGGGTGGATTCTTTCGATCAGGTCGACAAGAACGTCGTTTTCGATTACATCGGCGAACTGCGTTCCGGCAGGATCTCCAGAGGAAAGATCTCCAATGCCACTTACGCAAGGAATCTGAGCGCTTTGCGCTCTTTTTATCGTTTTCTTTGCGAACGCCATATCGCCGATGACAATCCTTTCCTGCAGTTCCGCAAAGTCCATGTGGAGAAGCATCTGCCGGATGTCCTGAGTTTCGAACAGGTCGAACGGCTGCTGAATGTCTTTGATCTGGATGATCCGATACAGATCCGTAACCGCTGCATCTTGGAATGTATCTATGCCTGCGGCTTACGTATCTCGGAGTGCTGTGACCTCAGACTTTCGCAGATCGACAGGCGTTCTTTGATCGTCCGGGTCATCGGGAAGGGCAATAAGGAAAGGATCGTTCCGTATTATCCGCGTCTGAATGAGCTGATCGATCTGTATATCGAAAAATACCGTAATGAATACGCTTCCGAAGATCTTGATCTTCTTTTCGTCAGCACGAGGCGGGGGAAAATATCGCCCAGGAGTGTTCAACTCTTATTGGAAAATGCTAGAATAAAAGCTGGGCTTTCGGTCGATGTGCATCCGCATATGCTCAGGCATTCTTTTGCCACACATCTTCTGGACAACGGTGCCGACTTAAGAACGGTGCAAGAACTGCTGGGTCACGAGAACCTGTCGACGACGCAGCTGTACGCGCATCTGACCTATGACCGGCTGAAAAATGCCGTCGAATCTGCCCATCCGCACGCAAAATGAAAAAACTGAAATTCGATCTTCGATTCTTATATCTCTTTCTGCCGATGTTCCTGCTTGAACTGCTTTTTCATCTGGTCCAGTTTCAAAGCCTGGAATTCTATTCGGTATTGAGAGTCTTTTTGTTCACACTGTTCCTTTCGCTTCTGATCGCACTGATCGGACGTCTGTTCAAGAGCCCGAAAGTTTATTTCATTCTGGGCTTGATCGTGATGATCTGGTTCTGCGCCTACAGTTTCGTCGAGCTGATCTTCAAAAACTTCATGGGAGATTTCTATTCTTTCGGAACCGTCGGCGACGGAGCACTGAGGATCGCTCAATACGCGGTCATCTTCCTGTCTTCGGCGAAGCTGCCGTATTATCTGTGCTTCGTGCCTTTGATCGTTTATATCCTGCTTCATCGTTTCGTGAAGTTCAATACCAAAGGCCAATTCCAGCTGCCGGCGATCGCCTGTATCCTGGCGTTCCTGCTGATGATCCCGATCATGGATCTGTCTTCCGGAACGTCTTCGATCTTGAATATTTACGGGACCTTCTCCAATAAGACGATCATCATCGACAAATACGGGATCGAGCATTTCTTCTTCCGCGATCTATCCGCTCTGGTCTATAAAGTTCCGGAAAGCATCGAGATCGAAGGAGAAATCATCGAAGAGACTCCGGAACCGCAGGAAACGGAAGTTTCACAAAAGCGTCAGATCAACGATGCCGAATGGAAAAACATCGCACAGAGCGAAGTCAACGCCAACATGCAGACGATCGACAAGTATCTTATGAACCGCCAGATCACCCAGACTAATGAGAAGACGGGCATTTTCGAAGACTACAATTTCATCTATTTCATGGTCGAAGCCGGCGATTATCTGATGATCGACGAACAACTGACACCGACTTTATACAAGATGTATTCGCAAGGGATCCATTTTGCCAACCACTATACGCCGATCTACTCCTGTGCGACCGGCGAATCGGAGCTGGTGTCGTATCTTTCGATCTTCCCGTACGTCAACGTCTGCACGCCGAACTACATCGCAGGCATCGACTACTACGAAGCACTTCCGTACATGTTCAAAAACAAAGGCTATGCGACGTTTGCCTTGCATAATTGGCGCGATGAGTTCTACGAGAGGAATTCCATCCTGCCGGCGATCGGTTTTGATGCGTATTATGATATCGATGCCATCTGGCAGGACAAGAGCATCGAACATACCAACGGCTGGCAGTCCGACAAGATGCTGATCGAACAGGCGATCAAGCATATGGAAGAGACCGACGGGAAATTCTTCTGCGATATCATCACATCTTGCATGCATTTCCCGTATGATGAGCCTTCCTACTGGGGCGATTATTATGTCGACCGGATCAGCGAAGTCCATCCGGACTGGACGATCGAATTCAAGCGATACATGTCCAAATGCATGAACTTTGACGACGGTCTTAAGACTTTGCTGGATTATCTGGAAAGTTCCGGCAAGGCGGACAATACCGTCATCTGTATCTACCCCGACCACCGTCCGTATTGGATGGATTATGACAAGGTCATGGAAGCGACGCGTTATATCGATCCGCTCAGGTCGGGTGAAAACGGGATCTACCGTTCACCGTTCATCATTTACAACAAGAACGTCGGACCGGAGATCAATGAGAACTACTGTTCGACGCTCGATCATGCCCCGACCATCGCCAATCTGTTCAATCTGAATTACGATCCGCGTTTGTTTATGGGAACGGACGCCTTCAACGGCGACAACATCGTCATATTGGCCAACGGCAACTGGATCTGTTCGAGCGGTTACTACGATGCGACCAGTGAGAAGTTCATTCCGAATGACCCTGCGGTCCCGGTGGATGAAGCCTTTGTCAGCCGGACGACGAGCTCGGTGCAGAATACGATCAAGATCTCTTATCTGATCATGGATGAGGATTATTTTGCGAAGCGCCGTTCGATCTGTTCGCCGCGCTAAATGAAAAGAATTATGAAAATCAGTCAAGTATTTCCAACAGACAGCGATCTGAACATCTCGTCGATCATGTTCGATTCCCGCAAGCGATGCGAGGATTCGATCTTTTTCGCCATGAAAGGAAAGATCAATGACGGACACCGTTTCATCGAAAAAGCCATTGAGAACGGTGCGGTCTGTATCGTACACAGCGATCCGATCGAAAAGAAACACGAGGATATCCTCTATATTCAGACAGACGATCCGACAAAAGCCTATGTCAGTTTCTGTAATGCTTATTACGGTCATCCGATGGATAAGATGAATGTGATCGGTATCACCGGCACCAACGGAAAGACGACGATCGCCTGGATCATCCGTTCCATCATCGCTCATTTTCACAAGTGCGGGTACATCGGCACGATGGGCTATTGTTATGATGAGACGGTCAGAGATTCCAATATGTTTCTGACGACGCCGAAGTCGGATGAATTGTTCCGTATCGGCAAGGAGATGGTCGATGTCGGATGCAAAGCACTGGTCCTGGAAGCTTCTTCGGAAGGTCTGGCGACGCACCGCCTCGATCAGGTGAATTTTTCGACCGCCGTATTCAACAATCTTTCCGGTGAACATTTCGATGTCCACGGAACGATGGAAGACTATTTCAAGGCGAAATGTCTGCTTTTCGATATGCTGAAACAAGACGGCAAGGCGATCATCAATATGGATGATGAATACGGAAGAAGGCTCTATGATCTCGTTGACCGGAAAAAGATCACTTATGCGATCGATGCCGATGCCGACTATAAAGCGGAAGATCTGAAGCTTTACAGCGATCATTCGGAATTCATACTGAGACACAAGGACAAGGACTGGCGGATCAGCACGAACATGCTGGCAAGATTCAATATCTATAATCTGCTCGCCGTGATCGCCGTGCTCAATGAAAACGGATATGTCATCGATGAGATCCTGCCGTATCTTGAGACGGTCGAATTGACGCCGGGAAGATGTCAGATG
Organism: Erysipelotrichaceae bacterium; assembly: GCA_024684175.1. The sequence continues at coordinate 152,237 of JAIKXJ010000063.1, read as the reverse complement.
GTGGAAGCCGGTCAGGACTTCAATGTGGTCGTCGATTTTGCTTTCACACCCAACTCTTTCGACAAAGTCTTCTCCTTTGCCGAATCGATCACGGCCAAGGACGGCAAGATCATTGCGGTCTTCGGTGCTGCCGGTGACCGTGACCATAAAAGAAGGCCCGGCACATCCGTGATCGCCGATGAGCGGGCGGATGAAGTCATCCTCTCCTATGATGATCCTTCCAGCGAAGATATGCTGGGGATCTTGGAAGAGATGGCGACCTATTTCAAACGTCTGCGGCCGCAGATCATCCTCGATCGGATCGAGGCGATCGATACGGCGGTCCGGAGGGCAAAGAAGGGGGATACCATCCTCTTGCTCGGCAAGGGGAGCGATCATTTCTTCCTTTGCAAAGAAGGTCGTGTCCCGTACATCTCCGATGAGACGGCGGCGAGAAATGCGATCGCCGCGAAACTCTCTGAAATGCGTAAAAAGGCTTAAAAAAGCCTTTCTTTTTATATATCGATATGTTAAAATAATTAGGCATTTATGCATACACACACTATGGATTCATCGCTCCGTGCTTGAAAAAGTTAGCGGTGTCCGAAATAGTGGAGGCGTAACGGAAAGAGAGGAAATTATTAAATGCAATTAGTTTCAATGAGAAAACTTCTGGAAAATGGTGCTCATTTCGGACACCAGACCAGAAGATGGGACCCGAAGTGCAAACCGTTCATCTACACAGCTAAGAACGGCATCTACATCATCGACCTCAACAAGACACAGGATGCTTTACAGGTCGCCTATGACAAGATGAAATCCATCGCGGAAGAAGGCGGCAAAGTCTTATTCGTCGGTACGAAGAAGCAGGCTCAGCAGATCATCCTTGATGAAGCGACCAGATCCGGCAGCTTCTACATCAATCAGAGATGGTTGGGCGGAACCTTAACGAACTTCCGTACGATCCAGAAGAGGATCAAGCGGCTGATCGAGATCGAACAGATGGAAACTGACGGTACGATCTCTGTTTATCCGAAGAAGGAACAGGTCCTCATTCATAAGGAAGCTGTCCGTCTCGAAAACTTCTTAGGCGGTATCAAGGAAATGAAGAAACTTCCTGATGCAGTCGTCGTCGTCGATCCGAAGGAAGACCATAACGCTGTTTCCGAAGCTAAGAAGCTCGGTATCCCTGTCTTCGGTCTTGCCGATACGAACTGCGATCCGGCAACTGTCGATTACGCGATCCCGGCAAACGATGATGCGATCAAATCCATCAAGCTGCTGATGTCCTTACTGGCTGACGCGATCGTCGAGTCCAAGGGCGGCATCTTACAGGATGCTTACCAGGAAGGTGATATCGAAAACGATATCACGATGGAAGATGTCATCATCAACGTTGAAAAACACGCTGAAGAACAGGAAAAGAGAAGAAAAGCCAGAAACGAAGAGAGAAACAATCGTTTCAATAACAGAGGTCCGAGAAGATATAACTCCGAAAAGAGATATATCAACAAGAAGGAAGAAACTGCTGCAGAAGCTCCGGCTGCTGAAGTAAAGGCCGAAGTCAAAGAAGAAGTCAAAGAAGCTGTTACAGAAACAAAGGAGGCTGCTGAATAATGGCGATCAGTGCTGCTCAAGTCAAAGAATTAAGAGAAAAGACCGGTGCCGGTATGCTCGACTGCAAGAATGCTCTTGTAGCATCTGACGGCGATATGGAAAAAGCGATCGACTGGCTCAGAGAAAAGGGCATTGCCAAATCTGTCAAGAAGGCTTCCCGTATCGCTGCTGAAGGTCTTGCAAAGATCGTCATCAACGGTAACAAAGCCTGCATGATCGAAGTCAACTCCGAAACTGACTTCGTTGCCAAGAATGAACAGTTCCTCAAGCTTCTTGAAACAGCTGCCAACACGATCCTGGCCAATGACCCGGCGGACAATGATGCGGCTCTCGCACTTGCCTGCGGCAACGGTACATTGAACGACGAATTCATCAACGCTACAGCTACGATCGGCGAAAAGATCGTCTTGAGAAGATTCGTGATCGTCAGCAAGGAAGACGATGAGCTCTTCGGTGATTACACCCATATGGGCGGATCCAAAACTGCTCTGGTCGTCTTAAAGGGTGGCAATGAAGAACTGGCACACTACATGGCGATGCAGATCGCTTCCATGTCTCCGGCTTATGTAAGCTCCGCAGATATGCCTGCCGATGTCGTCGATCATGAAAGAAAAGTCCAGACTGAGATCGTCAGAAACGATGAGAAGTTTGCCGGCAAACCGGAAAACGTCATCAACGGCGCGATCGAAGGCAAAGTCTCCAAGGCTTTGAAGGAAATGTGCTTAGTCGATCAGGAATACTTCCTTGACACCAGCAAAAAGGTCGCTGCAGTTCTCAAGGAGAACCATGCAGAAGTCAAGTGTTTCGTCAGATACACTGTCGGTGAAGGCATCGAGAAGCGTGAAGAAAACTTTGCGGATGAAGTCGCAAAGCAGATGAACGCTTAAAAAGATTTCCCGTAAGACGGTCGGATCGATTCCGACCGTTTTTATATTGTCCGTTTTTTGCTAGAATAAGAAACAGAGGTAAATTCAAATGTACAAAAGAGTCTTATTGAAATTATCGGGAGAAGCTTTATCCGCACCTGATTTTCCTTTCTCGACGGAGATCCTCGAATCGATCGGCAAACAAGTCAAGAAGATCGCCGATATGGGGATCGGTGTCGGCGTCGTCGTCGGCGGCGGAAATATTTGCCGAGGCCGTATCTTCGAAGAACTTGGTTTTGACCGCGTCAAGGCAGATTATGCCGGCATGCTGGCGACCGTCATCAATGCCGTCATGTTTTCCGCCGAACTCAGCCGCTTAGGCGTGAAGTCCGTACCGATGTCGGCTGTGACTGCACAAAATGTCATGGACTTTGATGTCGATGAGGCAAACCGTCTGATCGAAGAGGGCAATGTCGTCGTTTTCGGCGGCGGTTATGGCAAACCTTACTATTCCACCGATACCGGTTCGGCACAGCGGGCGAAGGATATCCATGCGGATGTCATCCTGATGGCGAAGTCCGGCGTGGACGGCGTCTATGACAAGGACCCCAACAAGTATGCCGATGCAAAGAAATTTGATGCACTTACGTTTAATGATATACTTGAGTTAGGTCTGAAAGTGATCGATCCGCAGGCTGCCGAGATCTGTGCGCAGTCGGGAATCGAAGCTTTCGTTTTCAATATGTCTGATGAAGACAACATCGTCAAGGCGGTGACCGGCGAAGCTGTCGGTACCGTGATCAGACGATAAGGGAGGGTACTATGGATAATCTTTTTTTAGAGATCGCCGATGAAAAAATGGCTGCTGCGATCAAAGCGTTCGAATCTTCACTTACCAAAGTCAGGACAGGCAGAGCCAATCCGACGATGTTGGATGGCATCAATGTGGATTACTACGGTTCGCCGACACCTTTGAATCAGATCGCTTCGATCTCCATTCAGGAAGGCAAGACTCTGGTCATCAAACCTTTTGACCGCAATTCGGTCAAAGATGTCGAACGTGCGATCAATGCTTCCGATCTGGGCCTTCCGGTGCAGAACAACGGTGACGTGCTCCGTGTCACGGTCCCGGCTCTTACCGAAGATACCCGTAAAGGCTATTGCAAAGATGTCGACAAGATGGGCGAAGAAGCCAAAGTTCAGATCCGCAATGCCAGAAGAGAAGTCAATGAAGAGATCAAGAAAGACAAATCTATCCCTGAGGATCTTTCCAAGTCGTACTTAGAAGACATTCAGAAGGCAACGGACAAAGCGATCGCTAAGATCGAAGAGATCGCTAAGGCAAAACAAAAAGAGATCATGACGATCTGATGAATACGCTGAATCACCTGGCGATCATTATGGACGGCAATGGCCGCTGGGCTAAACTGAATAAGCTTCCCCGTACTGCCGGTCATTACAAGGGAGTCGAGGTCCTGAGAAATATCACGATCTACGCAAACAGGTTAGGCATCAAATGTCTGACCGTTTATGCGTTTTCGACAGAGAACTGGAAACGTTCTGCGGATGAGGTGAACTATATCATGTCGCTTCCGAAGATCTTTTTTGCTTCTTATATCAAAGAGCTGATGGACAACAACGTCCGCATTATGATCATCGGCGATCGGGAAAAGATCCCGGCAGAGACGATGAGAGTGATCGATGACGCGATCGAAACGACGAAAAACAATACAGGTCTGATCTTGAATTTTGCCTTCAATTACGGGGCAAGAGATGAGATCGTCAGAGCTGCCCGACAGTACGCGATCGATTACAAGGACGGAAAAGCCTCTGATCTCGATGAGCAGAGTTTCGCATCTTATCTGTACACGAAGGATCTTCCGGAAGTCGATCTGCTGATCCGCACAGGTTCGGAGATGCGTCTTTCCAATTTCCTTTTATATCAGCTGGCATATTCGGAGTTTGTCGTCATAGATACGCTGTGGCCGGATTTCAACAACGATGTATTGGATCAATGCATCGCCGAATATCAAAACCGCAAGCGCAATTTCGGAGGTCGTGATGAAACAAAGAGTCATTAGCGGTGTGTTCATTGCCCTGATCACCGTAGTGGCCGCCTATTTCGGCGGTCTGATCCTGGACGCCGTGCTGGCGTTCATCGGCATCTGGGGCTCTTATGAATTTACAAAAATACGTAAAGAAAACTTCGATCCTGTCCTCTTTGCCATCATGGTCATTTCCATCGCGGGGGTCGTCCTGGCCAATGAGCAGGGCATCTTCATCCTCTTGCTGGAGATGCTGGTGCTGCTGGGGATCGCGGTATTTGATGAACGGAAGGATTTCGATGATGCCTGTGCGACATTTCTGATGTCGGCACTTTTGGGTTATGCGCTGTTTTTCATGCGCCATCTGCAGCATATCGATAAGTTTTTGTTCGGCTATGTGCTGATCATCTCTTATCTGACTGATGTATTTGCTTTTCAAGTCGGCGTCAAGTTCGGCAAGCATAAGCTCAATCCGCGCGTTTCGCCTAAGAAGACCATCGAAGGCTCGGTCGGCGGCTGGTTCTTCGGCTGCGCCATTTCTCTGGCGTGGGCCTTCCTGTTCAAATTCTTCGGCATGCGTCCGGTCTTGTTTGTCGTCGCATCGCTGTTTCTTCCTTTGATCTCCGAGATCGGCGACCTGGTCTTCTCTTTGATCAAGCGTCATTACGGAGTCAAGGATTTTTCCAACCTGATCCCGGGCCACGGCGGTATCCTGGACAGGATGGATTCCCATATCTTCTGTATGGTCTTATTCGGAGTATTGATGAATTTATTCTTATGAAAAAGCTGATATTATTAGGCGCTTCCGGTTCCATCGGAAGCCAAAGCATCGAAGTCATCCGCCAGCATCCTGACGAGCTGTCGCTTGTCGGCGTGTCGGTCGGCCGCAATATCGATTTTCTTGTCAAGGTCCTGAACGAATTCAAGGTCCCTTATGCTTATGCGATCGAGTATAATGAACAGCTGGTCGAATCCTTCCCGGATACAAAGTTCTTTTTCGGTGAAGACGGCTTGTGCCAGATGGCGGATCTTCAGGATTATGACATACTGGTAAATGCACTGGTGGGCTTTGCCGGTTTCCGGCCGACGGTCCATGCGATACGGAATCATAAAGATGTGGCTTTGGCCAACAAAGAGACTTTGGTCGCCGGCGGCAAGATCATCAATGAACTGCTGGATGAATACAAAGTTCATCTGTATCCGATCGATTCGGAACACGTCGCCATCTGGCAATGCATGCAGGGTCACGATTTCGATGACATCCACCGTCTGATCGTCACGGCATCCGGCGGGTCTTTCCGCGACTTGAGCCGGGATCAGCTGGCCAACGTCACTCTGGCACAGGCACTCAATCATCCCAACTGGAACATGGGTGCCAAGATCACGATCGATTCTTCGACGATGATGAACAAAGGCTTTGAGGTCATCGAAGCGCATTATCTGTTCCATATCCCTTATGAAAAGATCGATGTCGTCCTGCATAAGGAATCGGTGGTCCATTCCATGGTCGAGTATAACGACGGCTCGATCATCGCACAGCTCGGTGCACCGGATATGCGTCTGATGATCAAATATGCCTTGTTATATCCGAAACATGCCAAGGATGACTGCAGCTCTTATCTCGATTTCGACAAGATCACAAAGCTCAATTTCCGCAATATGGATTATGCACGTTATCCTCTGGTCCGCGTGGCAAAACAAGTCGGTTCTTTCGAAGGGAATTTCGGTGCTGTTTTGATCGGTGCCAACGATGAGGCGGTCTCGTTGTTTTTGAAGGAGCGGATCCGTTTCGTCGATATCGAGACATACATCTTCAAGACTCTGAAAGCGGCGCATTTCATCAAAGAACCGAGCGTCGATCAGATCATCGATTCACATCGCTGGGCGAAAGAATATGTCGACCAGCTATGGGCAAACTCCTGAAATAGGAGTTTTTTTCTTGTAGTGATATAATTTTAGAGATGACTATTTTAAGAAATTTACTGCTTTATATCGTAATGCTCGGCGTGATCGTCACATTACATGAATTCGGACACTTGCTGGCAGCCAAGATCTTCGGCGTTTACTGCAAGGAGTTTTCTTTCGGTTTCGGACCGAAACTGCTTTCTCATAAGGGAAAAGAAACGGAGTATTGTCTCAGAGCGATCCCTTTGGGCGGGTTCGTAGCGATGGCCGGAGATACTGACAATGATCTGGAAACGAAGGTGGAAGTGAGCGATCTTCCGCCGGAAAGGACATTGACGGGCGTTGCCAAATGGAAGCGCATCATCATCATGATGGCGGGCATCATGATGAACATCCTTCTGGCGATCGTGATCTATTCGCTGATGATCTTATCGACTGGGACCTATGCAACGAGCACCAAACCGGTGATCACCAACGTGCTTGAAGATTCACCGGCTTTGAAAGCCGGATTGAAGGAAAACGATATCGTCACCAAGGTCGAGTTCGACAACGGTCTTTCCTTTAAACCGGAGACTTATCTGGAACTGATCAATTTCCTGGATACATACGACGGCAACGGTCCATGGATCATGACGGTGGAACGTGACGGTTCTTCGCTCAGCTTCGATGTCTACCCGGAATTCAACGAGGACCAGCAAAGATATATGGTCGGTATCGGCTTCTCCAACAAGGCTGTGGAAGCGGTGGATGTGAATATCTTCAACTGTTGGAAATACGGTTTTGAATTTGCGATGTTCATACTGAAACTGACCTTCTCTTCACTTATGACGCTGTTCCAGGGCAAGAACCTGGATTCCCTGTCGGGTCCGATCGGCATCTATTCGACCGTTTCGCAGACGGCGTCATTAGGCATGGAGTATTATCTGCAGCTGATCGCGATGGTCTCGATCAATGTCGGTATCGTCAACGCTTTGCCGCTGCCGATCTTTGACGGCGGCCGGGTCCTGCTGCTACTGATCGAAGCAATCATCCGCCGGCCTCTGTCGGAAAAAGCGCAGAATGCGGTCATGTCCGCTTCTTTGGCGCTGCTGTTGCTGCTGTTCTTATTCGTCATGTATAACGATATCTCAAAGATCATTGGAGGTTAGAGAATGAAGATCCTTGTTACGGGCGGGACCGGCTATATCGGCTCGCATACCTGTGTCGAGCTGATTCAGGCAGGACACGAAGTGATCATCCTGGACAATCTGTACAATTCTTCGATCGATGTCTTGGACAAGATCGAAACGATCACCGGTGTAAGGCCGAAGTTCTACAAGACGGATATCCTGGATAAGGAAGGCCTGGAGAAGGTCTTTTCCGAGAACGACTTTGAGGCTGTGATCCACTTTGCCGGATATAAGGCGGTCGGTGAATCAGTCGCGATCCCTTTGATCTACTATGAAAACAATATCGCCGGTTCGATCAATCTCTATCAGATGATGAACAGATTTAAGGTCAGAAACCTCGTCTTCTCTTCTTCGGCGACTGTTTACGGCGACGATTTTGAAGTTCCTTTCAGAGAAGAATACGGTCTCGGAACGACGACGAATCCTTACGGAACGACCAAGAAGATGAATGAGATGATCATCACCGATATGAATAAGGCAGAACCGGAGAATTCCAGTGTGCTTCTTCGCTATTTCAATCCGATCGGTGCGCATGAGAGCGGACTGCTCGGTGAGATCCCGAACGGCATTCCGAACAATCTGGTGCCGTATATCGCTCAAGTCGCTGCCGGACAAAGAGACTTCCTGCGCGTTTGGGGAAATGACTATGACACGGTCGACGGGACCGGTGTCCGGGATTACATCCATGTCGTCGATCTGGCGAAGGCTCATGTCAAGGCTATCGAATATGCGGCAGCTCACAAAGGAACGGAAGTGATCAATATCGGAACAGGGAAGGGTTATTCGGTCCTGCAGGTCCTTCACGCCTATGAGAAAGCCTGCGGCTATCCGATCCCTTACAAGATCATGGATCGCCGCCCCGGAGATATCGCGACATGTTATGCCGATACGGCCAAGGCGGAAAAGCTTCTCGGTTTCAAGGCACAGTATGATATCGATAAGATGTGCGAGGATTCTTACCGTTTTACCAGAAAATTAAAGATATAGATAAATATATCGATAAATAAATCTATAAATATTTATATAAAAATGTTGCAAATATGATGTTAAATTTATTGACAAATTTGCAGCATTTTTTTATAATGGAGACATGATGAATAAGTCTGTTTTTGGTGCAATGCTGAATTCACTGGTCCCGATCTCACATCTGAACCAGGGGAAGGCGGCAAAGATCATTTCTTCATTGGGTCCTGACGATGTCAAGATCATCGTTAAAAACAATGAGCCGATGGCGGCGATCATTTCGATCAGCCGTTTTTCCGAGCTCATCGAAGCCGAAGAGACTCTCAAGGAGAAGCATGGCTAAAAAAAGAAGAGTCAGGATCGACAGGATCATCATTCTCGCGCTTTCTTCCGTTCTGGTCCTCGGGCTTCTCGGCTTCGGTGCCTATAAGGGGATCTCTTATCTTTCCAAAAAGATGGCGGAAAAAGAAGAAGAAAATCAGAACAATTCCGATCCCAAACCGGTCGATACGGTGAAGGGGACTAAAGTCACGCTTCAGGACTATGATGTCTATATCTCGGAATCGGAAAATCTGGGTTTCAATTTCATCATTGCGACTTTGCAGTTCGATTCCCAAGAACCCGTCTCCTTCGATCTGGGCAATCTGCAGACCTCGGAAAAGATCTATCTGAACAACGTGTCGAAATACATCAATACGCTGCAGGAAAAGTCTTACAAGATCGACAAGTTCCACATCGTCAATACGGTCGTTTCCGATCAGAATTCGTATGTATGCAACATTTTCATCCCTTATACGACCGACAGTTATTCTTTGCGCCTGTTGAATTCGTCGGATGCATCGATGATCGAATTCGATCTGAGCAAGAACACCAATGATATCTCGACTTTGAAATTTGAAACGGATCAGCAGATCGAGATCGGCAATACCAATGTCACGGTCTCTTCCTGTTCGGTCTCGACGATGATGCTGCACAACGGTATGGAATATCAAGTCCCGGCAACGATGAATGTTTATACATTCAACATCAATGTGAATACGATCGAAGGCAACGTCATGATCACGGATGCGAAATTTGTCCGTGCGTCGACCGACGAAGTCATCACCTGTATGGACGAGACTTATGAATCTGTCAAAGTCAGCAACTGTCTGGGCAAAAAGCTGGAAGTCGGAGAAAACGGTGCTTTGTTTTTTGAGACGAGCGCTTCCGACGGCGGACCGGACTACAGCGGTTCGTTGATGCTGATGTTCTCAAATAATAACGACTGGGTGAAAGTCCCGACTGTTCTTGAATAAAAACTTATGAAAAAACTGCTCTGTGTATTATTAACATCACTGATCTTCATCCATATCCTGCCGTTGTCCGGTGCTTTTCATGCTGCAGCGGATGATTATTATTCCTATGGATGCGAAGTAGGGCAGTTTGAAGTATCTTATATCGAAGATGACGGTTCTTTCTCCAAGATCTCCTGCCACGGTGATCTTGCATCGGCAAAAAAGGCGATGAAAGCCAATCCTGATTACGTGGTGCGCTATTCCAAATCCTATTCGCCGTCCAAGATCGTTGCCATGAATTCCGGCCTGGCATATACTTATCCGGGCAGACGGAACTCTTCGACGATGAACCTTTATCAAGATCCGAATCAGAAGGATTCATCAAAATACAAAACGACTTATGTAGCCAATCATTACGAGATGACGTATATCGATACCTGCGGTGCAGATGTTTATGACATCGCCATTTCCGGAAAAGGTTATATCCGCGTCGTTTTGAATGGTTTTGAAGGTTTTACCGATCTGGAATATACCGATCTCGTCCCGATGAAGTTTATCGAAAAAGGCTTATGTATCTGGCTTGGCGGAAGGAACACTTATGAAGGCGAAGATCCGTTCGAAGTCCGCGTCAAACAGAATTATTTCTCTTTGGAGAAAAACGGAAAATACACGGATCTGGTCTTTCATTACTACCGCGCATATCCGCGTTCTTCCTCTGACCGCGATTGTCTCTCATATTCGATCAGCGTCGATAATGCAGAAGAATACCTCAAAGCCGGGATGAGTGTCGGAACGAAGTATTATTCCAACGACGGCATCAATTTCTTCACGGATGCCAGGCTGCAGAACAAAGCGGCGACCGTATACAATTACTATCAGTTTCTGCCGCTCAGATCGACGAGCGATATTTCAGCCGCTTCGTTCAACAGTTTCTTGAATTCGATGTATTCCAGCGGAACGGTCATGAAGAACGAAGGCGCTTCTTTTGTCGATGCCCAGAACAATTTCGGCTGCAACGCTTTGATCGTCTATGCGATGGCTTGTCTTGAATCGGCGTACGGAACTTCCTGGTATGCGGTCAACCGGAACAACCTCTTCGGCTGGTCGGCTTATGACGACAATCCCGGTTCCGCTTCTTCTTTCTCTTCAGTGGCGGCTTGTGTCAATGAACAGATGGGAAGGAACCTATATTGGTTCATGGACTACACCAATTCCCGTTATTTCGGTGCCTGCGTGGGGAATAAGGGGGCCGGCATCAATGTGAAGTACGCTTCCGACCCGTACTGGGGCATGAAGATCGCTGCGATCGCATATTCGATCGACAAATACAACAACAATAAGAACGGAAATCTGACCGATCACAATAAATATGCTTTGGGTTTCGTCAAGAACAACTACAACGATGTCTTATATGATTCATCAATCTCCTGGGATCCGAAATTCTACAAAGATGCGACGGGAAGCGGTGTCCTATATACCGGCAGATACGGTTCTCATTATCAGAAGGATCTGACCGTCGTTCTTCTTGAAGAAGAAAACGGACGCTATAAAGTTCAGTCGACTAATCCGGTCTCGGGCGGGAACATCGTCACGGATGACGGGGTCATCAAATATAACTGGAATAAATCGGTCGCTTATATCAACACATCGGATGTCATTCTTTTGAACGATACGCCGATCCATAAGGTCGAACCGGAACTTCCGCATGAATCCATCTCGATGGTCGACTCCATGAACCTTGATGGCACGAAACTGACCCTCAGCGGTATCTCTGTGATCACCAACTGCAACATGACCGATCAAAACAAGGTCCTTCACAGGCTCCATATCTACGATCTCAAAGATGATTCCGAAAAGTATGTCCTGGATTGCCAGACCGTCGATTCGCAAGGTTATTCCATCAATGACGGTTTTGATTACAAGTGGGCAGGATTCACTGTGACGGCTGATCTTTCCGAAATGGACAGTTCTTCCTACATCTTCCGTATCGAGACCGTCTATGACGGAAAACTGACTCAGACTTCTTTGCTGAAATCGTATAACGATGATGTGACGGCGCTTCAATACCGCGGCGAGGCTTATGATTACAAAGTCTCAGTCAATGATTTTTACGGCTATCGTCTGGAATGCGATATCGAAAAGGCGCTTTTGGATGAGATCGCAGTCAATAAACCGAGCAGCCGTTCTTCTCTGATCACCTTGGACGAAGTGACTTATGAGAAGAGTGAGGAAGCGACCTATGCCGTTTTCGAAGGATTGGGAATGATCTACTATCTGAATTATGATCTTGAAGAGGACATGCACGAGTTGTATCTGGTCAATAATGACGTTTATGTCAAAGCGGATACGGTTTCTAAGGCTTGCAGTTTTGATTATAAGAGTTTCTATGAGTCTTCTTACAATATGGACAGGATCTGTTACAGTGCAAAGGTAAATATCTCGGAACTGAGCGGTCCGTACAGGCTCGTTTTGAAGATCCGCAACGGTGAATTTACCGATATCAGCGAGATCACCAACGCCTATGAATATCAACATAATGTCTATGAATCGGAGAACATCAAGACTACATTCATCACAGATGCGGTCCGCTATAGACTGCTGATGGATGTTGAACATTTTGACTGATCAAAGGAGGTCAACAATGAAAACGTTTTTCGCAAACAAAATAAATTATCTGATCTTGCTTGCCTTATTGGCGAGCGTCGGTGCGGTCGGCTTTTTGGGATATGAATTCTTCCTGAGCGAGAAGGATGTCATCGTTCCGGATTTTCTCGGAAAAAACAAAGAGGAAGTCTTCGAATGGTGTGGACAGCTGGATGAAAAGTATGCATGCGACATCGTCTATGAAGGATCGAGATCCGTTGAGAAAGATATCGTCTTTCAGCAGTCGATCAATGCCGGATCCAAACTGAATGACAAGATCATGATCACCATTTCTTCGCAGCTCATCAAACCTGCCGCTTTGCCTCAGTTGTATGAAGCACAGAGATCCACGATCGAGACCTGGGCTGCAGACAACGGCATCGCCAATGTCTCTTTTGTAGAAGAATTTTCCGATACCGTAAACAGAGGGATCGTTATCCGTATGGAACCGACCGACAGCATCTATCAGGATACGCCTGTAACGGTCTATATTTCGAAAGGAAAAGAAAACGCAGCCAATGATCCCATACAGGTAAAATACGGTGAGTATTCCAACCTGACGGTCGCTGCATTCGAAAGTCAGGTCAAAGGCCTTGGCCTCGTACCGAATCATAAAACTTCCAAGGATTCATATTCATCCTCTGTCAATAAAGGGAATATCGTCTGGCACGGTTCGGGAACTTATACCTATGGTGAGACGATCAATTACGGCATCTGTACCGAAGAAAGCAAATCTTCCGGAGATATCGTCGTATCCAAAGGCGCATATGTCGGCTATACCGAAGACAACTTCAAGACGAAAGCGACAGAGCTGGGTCTCAAGGCGAATCACAATACGGCAAAAGATGATTATTCGGATTCGATCGCCAAAGGATCGATCGTATGGCACGGTTCCGGCACATACGAAAAGAATGAAACGTTCAATTACGGATTGTCTTTAGGTAAAAAAGACGGTAGTTCTTCTGATATCGTCGTCAAGGCCGGGTCTTATGTAGGCTATACAGAAGAAAACTTCAAAAAGAAAGCCGAAGAACTTGGACTCAAGGCAAATCATAACGCTGAAAAAGACGGTTATTCGGATTCCATCGCCAAAGGATCGATCGTCTGGCACGGGTCCGGTACTTACGTAAAGAATGAGAACTTCAATTACGGCCTGTCTTTAGGCAAGAAAGATGCACCAAAGACCGTAACTGTTTCCGCAGGAACTTATGTGGGCAAGAGTGAAGAAGAGATTCAGAAGGCAGCTGTTACCTTAGGCCTGGTACCGGTGCATAAGACGGCGCATGATGCTTATTCCGATACCGTAGCCAAAGGTAAAGTCGTATGGCACGGTTCGGGAACTTATAATACCAATGATTCTTCCGATCCGTTCAACTACGGTCTGTCCTTGGGTAAGAGCGACGGCTCTTCTTCACAGGCTGGTGATGATCAGATCGTCGTAAAAAGCGGCGCCTACATCGGCTATACAGAAGATAATTTCAAGAAGAAAGCGGAAGAGCTCGGACTGAAGCCGACACATCTTTCTTCCAGAGATGATTATTCCGATTCGATCGCCAAAGGAAGCATTGTGACTCACGGTTACGGTGTCTATGAGAAAGGGGAAGCATTCAATTACGGCTTATCACTGGGCAAAAAAGATGTACCGAAGACCGTAACTGTTTCCGCAGGAACTTATGTCGGCAAGAGTGAGGAAGAACTGCAGAAGGCAGCCGTTGCCTTGGGCCTGGTACCGGTGCATAAGACGGCGCATGATGCTTATTCCGATACCGTAGCCAAAGGTAAAGTCGTATGGCACGGTTCGGGAACTTATAATACCAACGATTCTTCCGATCCGTTCAACTATGGTCTGTCTCTAGGCAAGAGCGACGGCTCTTCTTCACAAGCCGGAGATGATCAGATCGTCGTGACCAACGGAGCTTACATAGGTTATACAGAAGATAATTTCAAGAAGAAAGCGGAAGAGCTCGGACTGAAGCCGACACATCTGACTTCCAGAGATGATTATTCCGATACGGTGGCAAAAGGAAGCATTGTGACTCACGGTTACGGTGTCTATGAGAAAGGGGAAGCATTCAATTACGGCCTGTCTTTAGGCAAGAAAACCGATTCTTCGATCTATGTTTCTTCCGGTGCTTACATCGGCAAGAGCGAAAGCGAATTCAAGACGATCGGAAAGAATCTCGGTCTGAATCCGAATCATTCTTCCGCCAGAGACGCTTATTCCGATACAGTCGCTAAGGGTTACATCGTATGGCACGGTTCGGGAACTTATACGAAAGGCGAAACATTCAATTACGGCCTGTCTTTGGGGAAGTCGGAATCTAAGGTCACAGTCTCGGATAAGTCCGGTACGAGTGAATCAAGTTTCAAGTCCTATATCGAAGGATTAGGTCTGGTCCTGGGGAACAGGTCGACGGCTTATTCTGATTCGATCAAAGAGGGTTATCTCATCTCCAACGACACCGGTTCATTCACTTTAGGATCCAAAGTCAACTATAAGGTCTCTTTAGGAAAACAAGCGGAAGCGACCGGCACGATCATGCGCCCGGAAAAATACGCGGTCGGAGATACCTATGAAGCGACGAAAGCCAAAATGGAATCTTATCTGTCGGTATTTTATAAAGTCGAGTATTACGGTGTGACTTCCGATAAAGGTGTCGGACGTCTTGAAAAAATCGAAGTCGGAGAGGCGGGCAGCTCTTACACTGCGGGTTCTTACCCGGTCTCTACACCGATCAAAGTCTACATCGTCAATAAGCAGTCCAACTGATCTTACTCGAGTAAAACGATATACAAAAGTCTCCTCCTTTGAGATATAATTTATTTGCATAGGAGGAGATTTTTAATTATGGGAAAGACTTTCCAATCAATGGATGGCAACACTGCTGCCGCTCATTGCGCGTATGCTTTTACTGATGTAGCCGCGATTTATCCTATCACTCCGTCTTCAACGATGGCTGAAGTCGTAGATTCATGGGCTACAGCGAAAAGAAAGAACATTTTCGGAAATATCGTAAAAGTTGCGGAAATGCAATCTGAAGCAGGTGCTGCAGGTGCTGTCCATGGTACTTTGCAGGGTGGTGCATTAGCTACTACGTTCACTGCATCTCAGGGCTTACTGCTCATGATCCCGAATATGTACAAATGGGCCGGTGAATTATTACCGGGCGTCGTACATGTCGCAGCCAGAGCATTAGCTACCAGTGCACTTTCGATCTTCGGTGACCACGAGGACGTTTATGCCGCAAGACAGACGGGCGTCTGCATGCTTTGTTCCAACTCCGTTCAGGAAGCTATGGACTTAGCCGGTGTCGCACACTTATCTGCGATCAAGGGTTCCGTTCCGTTCATGCATTTCTTCGATGGTTTCAGAACTTCTCACGAGATCCAGAAGGTCGAAGTCATGGATTATGACTATCTGAAATCCTTACTTGATATGGATGCTGTCAAGAGATTCAAAGACAATGCTTTGAATCCGCACGGCAACGCTGTCACCAGAGGCGGTGCTGAAAACGATGACGTCGTCTTCCAGACAAGAGAAGCTCAGAACGAGCACTTTGCCAAGGTTCCTGATATCGTAGCTGATTACATGGCTAAGATCTCCGAACATACCGGAAGAGACTATAAGCCGTTCACTTACTACGGTGCTCCGGATGCTGAAAGAGTCATCGTCGCCATGGGTTCCGTCGTTGAGACGATCAAGGAAGTCATCGATGCTTTGACTGCCAAAGGCGAAAAGATCGGTGTCATTTCCGTTCATCTTTACAGACCGTTCTCCGCTAAGTATCTCTTCAATGTCTTACCGAAGAGCGTCAAGAAGATCGCTGTCTTAGACAGGACCAAAGAGATCGGTACGAGAGAGCCGTTATATCTCGATGTCTTAAGCGTCTTGAAAGACTGCGACATCAAGCTCATCGGCGGCAGATACGGTATCGCTTCCAAGGATACTGCTCCGAACCAGATCAAAGCCGTTTATGACGAACTCGCTAAGGATGATCCGAAAGAAGAATTCACGATCGGTATCAATGATGATGTCACACATCTCTCACTCGATGTCGACCCGAACTTCAAGATTGACGGTTCTTACACTTCATGTCTGTTCTGGGGCTTAGGCTCAGACGGTACAGTCGGTGCCAACAAGAACTCCGTCAAGATCATCGGCGATAACACGAATCTGTATGCACAGGCTTACTTCCAGTATGACTCCAGGAAGGCCGGCGGTGTCACGAGATCTCACCTGAGATTCGGACCGGATCCGATCACTTCCACTTATTATGTCAACAACGCTGACTTCGTTTCCTGCTCGCTTGATTCTTACGTATTGAAGTATGATCTGCTGGCAGGTCTGAAGGACGGCGGTACGTTCCTTCTCAACACGACGATCGACCCTGAAAAGATCGAAGATTATCTGCCGAACCGCATGAAGGTCCAGCTGGCTAAGAAACATGCGAAGTTCTACACGATCAACGCGACCAAGATCTGTAACGAGATCGGTATGGGCAGAAGAACGAATACGACTTTACAGTCCGCATTCTTCGCTCTGAACGAGCAGATCATGCCTTATGACAAAGCGCTTGACCTCATGAAGGCCGCTGCCAAGAAGTCTTACGGCAAGAAGGGTGACGATATCGTTGCGATGAACTGGAAAGCGATCGATGCAGGTAAAGCAGGCCTCGTTGAGATCCCTGTCAAAGCTGAATGGCTCGATCTTCCTTCCAAGTTCGAAGTTGAAAAGACCGGTGATGCTTACTTTGATGAATTCGTTCAGGGCTTCGATACCCTCAGCGGTTATGACATGCCTGTTTCCGCATTCACGAAGTATGGTGTCTTAGACGGTTCTTTCAGAAACAATGTTTCTTATGCAGAACATAGAAACATCGCTTCTTATGTTCCGAAATGGAATCCTGATAACTGTATCCAGTGTGGCTTCTGTTCATTCGTATGTCCGCACGCAACGATCAGACAGTTCGCTTTGACTCCGGAAGAGATCGCAAATGCTCCGATGGAATTCGAAACGATCCAGGCTATGGGCAAGGGTGCTGAAAACTACAAGTTCAGGATCCAGGTCTCTCCGGATAACTGTGTCGGATGCGGTCTGTGTGCTGCTGAATGTCCGGGTAAGGGCGGAAACAAGGCCTTAACGATGGTTGACGTCCACACTCTGATGAACGAAGCTCCTCTGGCTGACTACCTGTTCAACGAAACAGAATACAAGTCAGAACTCGTCAACGATACACCGAAGGGAACACAGTTCTTGAAGCCTTACTTCGAAGTTCCTGGCTCATGCCCGGGCTGTGGTGAAGCTCCATATTACAGACTGGTCTCTCAGCTGTTTGGTCCGGATATGTTAGTCGCCAATGCGACCGGCTGTTCTTCGATCTACTGCGGTTCCACTCCTTCTACTCCGTTTGTAACGGATAAGAACGGCAACGGTGTTGCTTGGGCGAACTCCTTATTCGAAGATAACGCCGAATACGGCTATGGTATGGCTTTGGCTAAGAACTACCAGAAGGCAGTCTTACTGAAGGTCATGGAAGACAACCATGATAACGTTGAACCGGAACTCAAGGAAGTCCTCGAACAGTATCTCAAGATCAACGGCAACAGGATCGAAGAAAAGAAACTCGCCGGCAAGATCGGTGAACTGGCAGGCAAGTCCGCTTGCGAAGCAGTCCATGTACTCGCTGAACAGTGCAGAGACTTAGTCTCCAGCTCCGTATGGATCGTCGGCGGTGACGGCTGGGCATATGATATCGGTTACGGCGGATTGGATCATGTCATCGCCAACAACCTGAATGTCAACATCCTGGTCCTCGATACTGAAGTCTACTCCAACACAGGCGGTCAGTCCTCCAAGTCTTCACAGGCTGCTTCCATCGCCCAGTTCGCTGCCGGCGGTAAAGCAGTCGCTAAGAAGGACTTAGGCCAGATCGCGATGAGCTACGGCCATGTCTATGTTGCATCCGTCTGTATGGGTGCCAACAGAATGCAGGCGATCAAGGCTTTGAAAGAAGCTGAAAGCTACAACGGTCCGTCTCTGATCATCGCGTACTGTCCATGTGAACTGCACGGAATCAAGGGCGGTCTGTCTAAACAGCAGGTCGTTCAGAAACAGGCTGTCGAGTGCGGCTATGTCACACTTTACAGATATGATCCTCGTAACGAATCTCCTCTTACAATCGATTACAAGACTCCTGATTTCGACAAGTTCCAGGACTTCCTGATGGATGAAGCTAGGTATAACAACCTGATCAAAGTCAATCCGGAAAAGGCTCAGGAATTATACGAAAAGGCTAAGAACGACGCAAAGAGAAGATTTGCGAACCTCCAGGCCAGAGTTAAATAAGCTCATCTTATGCAAGCCGGTCATCTGACCGGCTTGTTTTTTATTTTGTCTTTCAAATCGGGTATACTTGAAATATGAAACTGGAAGAATTTCTTCAGGATAAAAATATTAAAGAAGAAGCCGAAGATCTGAGCCATCCGATCGAAAAGATCAAGATCTATGAAGACTATGTGATGCTGTATCTGAAAGAAGAAAAGATACAGGTCTCAGTCGATTCTTATTTTGAGAATAAGATCAAGGGCAGCAAAGGATTGAGCGATGAACTTTATCATAAGCTGAAAGACGAAGAGATCGTTTTTAAGGCTTACAGGAGCGCTTTACGCAAGCTTTCCTATAAGGACCATACGGTGAAGCAGATCTCTGATCATCTAAAGGGAAAGGGCTTAAATGCATCGCAGATCTCAAAGCTGATCGACAAACTGAAGGGTTACGGTCTTCTGGATGATGAAAAGTATTGTGTCTCCAGGATCGCATATCTCAAGGATGCCAGGCTTTCCGCAAAGCAGATCACCTACAAATTGAAGAAAGAAGGGATCAGTGAACAGCTGATCACTGATCATTTGAAAACAGATCCTGAGACGGAACTGCAAAATGCATCCGACCTGGTCAAAAAATATCAAAAGACGATCCGCAATAAGTCTTCGGCTGCAAAAAGAAAAGCAATCATGGAGCGTCTGCTGGCCTTGGGCTACTCGCATGAGACGGTGACCGCGGCTGTGCAAAACGGAGATACGGAAAGCGAAAATGAGTTAGAATTATTACGTAAGGAATATGAAAAGTCATTATTAAAATACGGGAAGAAGTACGAAGGCCGGCAGCTCGATGAGCACCTGACCGCCCGTCTTTTACAGAAAGGTTTCTCGTATTCGGATATCAAGACAGTAATGGAGGAAGGACATGGCAAAGAAAGTTAAGGATTTTAATGAGGGTGAGCGCGTTTCGGCGCCTTTATTGATATCTTCGCTGGTCAGAGGAACGACCAATTCCGGCAATCCGTATCTTTCTTTGGTGCTGCAGGATTCAAGCAAGGCGATCGAAGCAAAGCTCTGGGATGTCAAACCGGAGCTCGAAAAACAGCTTGAGGTGGGCAAAGTCTATGACTTCGATGTGGAAGTCATCAAATACAAAAACAACCTGCAGGCGAAAGTTCTGAAGGTCCTGCCGCTTCCGCAGTCGGAGATCGACATGGACGATTTTGTCTTCCGTTCCCCGGTCTCCAAAGAGACCTTAAGGGCCAACATTCAGGAAGGCATCAACATGATCGAGAACGAGAAGATCGCCAAGATCGTTTCCGGTGCGCTCAACTTCTATTCCAACAGTTTTTATGACTATCCGGCAGCCGCCAAGATCCACCACAACTTCATCGGCGGTCTGGCAACGCATACTTCCGGCATGATCAAAGTCGCAGCTGCTTTGTGCGGTATCTATCCTTCACTGGACAGAGATTATCTGATCGCCGGTGTCATACTCCATGATCTGGGCAAGATCGAAGAACTCACTTCACCGGTCGTCACCGAGTACACCAAACAGGGGAAGCTTCTCGGTCATATATCGATCATGGATGCCCGGCTGCTTCAGATCGGCAAAGATCTCGGACTGGAAGACAGTGATGAATTGCTTCTGTTGCGGCATATGGTCCTGTCGCATCACGGCCAACTGGAATACGGTTCGCCGATGCGCCCCGAGACCATGGAAGCGGAGATGCTCAATCTGATCGACAATATCGATGCACGGATCAACACCATCGATAAGGCGCTCGCCGAGGTGAAACAAGGAGAGTTTACCCAGAAGATCTTCGCTCTGGAGAACCGTGTGTTCTATAAGCATAAATAGCTAAAAAAAGGCTTGAAATAAGCCTTTTATTTAGGCTATAATAGTAAAGCTGTGGAAGGAGAGCAACTGCTCCGTAAATACCACGCGCCAAAAAGGAGGAATTATGGCAAGAAAAAAAGTTGCAAAAGTTTGTAAGTTAAACTTCAAGGCCGGTCAGGCTAAACCGGGTCCGGCTCTGGCATCTGCAGGTATCAATATGCCTCAGTTCTGCACTCAGTTCAATGATCAGACAAAAGACAGAATGGGCGATATCGTCCCTGTCATCATCACTGCGTATGAAGACAAGTCCTTTGATTTCGTCTTAAAGACGACTCCGGCTGCATTCTTACTCAAGAAGGCTGCAGGCGTTGAAAAGGCTTCCGGTACACCGAACAGCGTCAAAGCAGGAAAGATCACGTCCGCTCAGTTAAGAGAGATCGCTGAATACAAGCTTCCTGACCTCAACGCAAACGATGTCGAAGCAGCAATGAGGATCATTGCAGGTACTGCAAGAAATATGGGAATCGAGGTAGTTGACTAATGAAACGTTCAAAGAAATATAACAACGCGAAAGCGATGATCGACGGCAGCAAGAAGTATTCTGCTCTTGAGGCTTGCGAACTCGCCAAGAAGACCACTTTAGTCAATTATGATGCTACGATCAGAGCTTCCTTCTCCTTAAACGTTGACCCGCGTCAGGCCGATCAGCAGATCCGTGGTGCGATCGTTTTACCGAACGGCACCGGCAGATCTCAGAAGGTCTTAGTCGTCACTCAGGGTGCGAAGATGGAAGAAGCCAAGGCTGCCGGCGCTGACTATGTCGGCGACAAGGAGATCCTTGAAAAAGTCAAGGGCGGCTGGTTCGACTTCGATGTCATCGTCGCTACTCCGGATATGATGGGTGAACTTGGTAAATTAGGTAAGCTCTTAGGTCCGAAAGGCTTAATGCCGAACCCTAAGACAGGCACTGTCACGATGAACATCACACAGGCTGTCGAAGAGATCAAGAAAGGTAAGGTCACTTACCGTGTCGATAAGGAAGGCAACATCAACTGCTTAGTCGGTAAGTCTTCGTTCGATACAGAAAAGCTTGCGGAAAACTTCAACACACTGCTTGGTGTCATCAACAGAGCAAAACCGGCTGCTGTCAAAGGTCAGTACATCCTGTCCTGCACGCTTTCCAGCAACATGGGTCCGGGTATCAAGGTCGATACAACTTTATAAGCTTGGAAAGAGGCGTTCGCGCCTCTTTTCTTTTGTTTTTCTTATGTTATAATTTTAGAGTACGTAAAGAAGAGCAGTAACTGAGGCTGCTGTCAAAGAGAATGGATCCTTGTGCTGTAAGATCCTGACAGTCAATCAGCGAATTCACTTCTCAGTTGGACCAATACTCCACGTAGGATCCGCGTTAAGGATAAGAGTGAAAAATAAGGTGGTACCGCGCTTTTGCGCCCTTGTCCCGCCTTTTTTATTTTAGGGAGGATGAAATTATGCTGGACCTGGAAGCTTTGAAAAATGAAGCTTTGAACGCTGTGGCGAATGCCGACAGCAAGACTTTGGAAGAACTCCGGATCGAATACCTTTCCAAGAAAGGCAAGATCCAGTTACTGATGGCGCAGATGAGAGATCTGCCGGCGGAAGAAAAACCGAAATTCGGTCAGCTGGTCAACGATCTGAAGAATGCCGTTTCCAAGGCGATGGATGCCAAGAAAGCGGAATTGGAAGAGACATTGATGAATGCCAGACTGCTTTCGGAGAAGATCGACATCACTTTGGATGCCTATACGCCGAAGCAGGGGACCCTGCATCCTTTGACACTGGTCCAGAAAGAGATCGAAGACGTCTTCATCGGCATGGGCTATAACGTTGCCGAGGGTCCGGAACTTGAATCCGATCTTTATAACTTCACGAAAGCCAATACGCCGGAAGGCCATCCGGCCAGAGATATGCAGGATACCTTCTATGTCGATCCGACACATCTGTTGAGATCGCAGACGACCGCCATTCAGATGCGTGTCCTGGAAGCGCAAGCCAACGATCTGCCGATCAAGGTCATCTGCCCGGGCAAGGTCTACCGCCGCGATGACGACGATGCGACACATTCTCATCAGTTCACGCAATGCGAAGGTCTGGTCATCGGCAAGAACATCACGGTCGCCGATCTGAAAGGCACTTTGGAACTGATGATCCGCGAGATGTTCTCGAAGGATGCCAAGATCCGTTTCCGTCCGTCCTACTTCCCGTTCACCGAGCCATCCTTTGAAGTCGATATGACTTGTCATATCTGCCACGGTAAGGGGTGTCCGACTTGTAAAGGGACCGGCTGGATCGAGATCTTAGGTTCCGGAATGGTCCATCCGAATGTCCTGGAGATGGCCGGTATCGATTCGAAGATCTACACCGGTTTTGCGTTCGGTGTCGGTATCGAGAGAGTGGCGATGCTGAAATACGGCATCACCGATATCCGTGATCTGTATACCAATGACGTCCGTTTCTTAGACGGATTCAAGAGATAAGGGAGGAGAAAGACCATGAAGTTAAGTTTGAACTGGTTAAGTGATTTTATCGATCTGAGCGGTCTCAGCACCTCCCGGATCGTCGATCAGATGGTGAAATGCGGTTTCGAAGTCGAGACCATCGACAAGATGTCGGAAGGTACGAATCTGGTCGTCGGCAAGGTCCTTGAGTGCAAGGATCATCCGAATTCCGACCATCTGCATCTGACTAAGACCGATATCGGCTCCGAAGTCCTCGATATCGTCTGCGGTGCGCCGAACTGCCGCGAAGGACTGAAGGTCATCGTTGCCAAAGTCGGTGCCCAACTGCCCGGCGGCGAGATCAAAGCCGGCATGATCCGCGGCGAAGCATCCAACGGCATGTTATGTTCTTTGAAAGAGCTTGGGATCGATGATGCGCTGCTGCCGGAAGATTCGCCGAGCCATAACGGCATCGAAGAACTCGATGACCGCTTTGAAGTGGGCGATACCGATATTTTGAAAAAACTCGGTTATGACGATACGATCCTGGATGTTTCGATCTATGCCAACCGTCCGGACTGTCTTTCCATGTATGCGATGGCCAAGGAGATGGGTGCCATCCTGAACAGGGAAGTTAAGCTTCCGGATTTTGAAGGAAAGGCCGGTATCGGCACGGATTCCGATTTCAAACTGTCATCCGTTTCCGTCAACTGTCCGCATTTCCTTGCGAAAGTCGTCAATCACGTCACCATCAAGGAATCGCCGGAATGGATGAAGGCACATCTTCGGGCGAACGGCGTCAAGTGCATCAACAATCTCGTCGATATCTCCAACTATGTCATGCTGGAGACCGGCCAGCCTTTGCATTTCTATGATCTGCGAAGCAATCCGGCGAAGGAGATCACGGTCAGAGACGACTATGAAGGCATCTATACCGCTCTGGACGGTATCGATTACAAGATCGAAAAGGGCGATCTGATGATCACCTCGGAAGGAAAACCGATCGGCATCGCCGGTATCATGGGCGGTGACAACACCAAGATCCTCGATGATACGAACGGCCTGATCATTGAAGCGGCTTTGTTCGACCATGCACAGATCCGCCGTACATCCAACCGTCTGGGCTTACAGACGGAGGCTGCGGCAAGATTCGCCAAAGGTCTTGAACCGATGGCTCAGAACAAGGCAGTCGACCGCGCAGTCGAACTGCTGATCGAACTTGCGGATGCCGACGGTTTCGAAAAGACGGTCGAATACGGCAAAGCGGACTATGAACCTTATACGATCAAAGAGACGCTGGATCATCTCAACGCTTTGATCGGCAAGGAATATACGATGGATGAGGCGGTCTCCGTCATGAAGCGTTTAGGTTTTGAATGCGAAGTTCAAGGCGATGCCTTCATCACCACGATCCCTTCCCACAGGGCAAGTGATCTGAAGATCTCGGAAGACATCGATGAAGAGATCGTCCGTCTGACGGATTTTGATGATCTGGTCTCGACGCTTCCTTTGATGCCGCAGACCGTCGGTAAGCTTTCCGGCATTCAGAACATCCGCCGCGTCATAAGAGATCTGCTGACCAAACACGGTCTTTACGATACCGTCAACTATACACTGGTGAATGCCAGATACATCGAAGAGTCATTGCTCCCGAGCGGCGATGCCGTGGCGATGATCTCGCCGCTGTCGGATGCGCGAAAATACATCCGTACATCTTTGATGAATTCGCTTCTTGAGGCACTGTCTTACAATCTGGATCACTACAACCAGGATCTCGGCCTGTTCGAGATCTCGAAGATCTATTCTTCTAAGGGAGAAGAGGAGCGTCTCGGCATCGTCATGGAAGGCGATCTCATCGACGATAAAGTGAAACATCTTTCTCTGAAGACGGATTTCTATGTCCTGAAAGGTCTGTTGAGACAGATACTGTCGACTTTAGGCTTTGAGATGGGCAGAGTCTCCATCAAAGAGAACGATCTCGATACCCGGCACTTCCATCCTTACCAGTCAGCTGTTCTGATGATGGACGGCAAGCTGTTAGGCATCTTCGGCAAACTGCATCCGGCATATCTCAAGAGCCTGAAGCTCAGCGATGTCTATTATGCGGAACTGATGCTCGATGTTCTTGCTCAGGCTTCACCGGCCAAAGTCAAAGCACCGCTCGTCAGCAAGTATCCGTCCATGAACCGCGATATCTCCCTGATGGTCAAGGAAGATGTCAAGGCAGCCGATCTGATCGCATCGATCAAGAAGACCGGCGGCCGCATGGTCAAGAAGGCGGAAGTCTTCGATGTCTACCAGGGCGAACACATCGAAAAAGGCTTCAAGTCCGTTTCCCTGTCGATCATCTATGAAGACAGCGAAAAGACCCTGAAGACGGAAGATGTCAATGCAATCCACGACAAAGTCGTTGAAGAGCTCAAAACAAAGTTCGAAGCAATACAGCGATAAACTGAAAGGGGTACAATAAAAGTATGATCTATACATGTACGACAAATCCTTCTCTGGATTATTACATCACTTTACCGTGCGTTGAACGCGGAAAGATCAACCGTTCCGATATGGAAATGTACGATGCCGGCGGAAAAGGCGTCAATGTTTCGATCGTATTGAATAATTTCCGTATCCCTTCCGTGGCACTTGGCTTTTTGGGCGGTTTCACCAAAGACTTTTATCTTAGTTTCATTGCCAATTATCCGAATGTGCAGCCTTTGTTCACAACGATCGCCGACAACACCAGGATCAACATCAAGATCATGGACAGCGATTTCGAGACCAGCATCAATGCGAAAGGCCCGCACATCACCGATGCGGAGTTCAACCGCTTCAAAGCACGTCTGAATTCCGTCTATACCGATGACATCTTCGTCTTATCCGGCAACATCGAGGAAGAGATCAAAGACCGGATGGTCGATCTGGTCCGCGAGCTGTGCGAAGACGGCGTCAAGGTCTTCCTGGATTCCGATCGGGAATTCATCGAACACTGTCTGAATTTCGGTCTTTACGGGCTGAAGCTCAATGACCGCAATACGAATAAGGACATCAAGGATACCGCGGAGGAGTATCTGAAAAAAGGGGTGAAGAACATCCTGTATTCCGCTCCGCACAAACCTTCTTATGTCTTCACCAAGACCGAATCCTTAGAATGTGATAATCTGCAGGGCTCCCTGGTCAATGCGACCGGTTCGGCCGATTCCATGGTCGCCGGCTATCTCTACGGCGTCATCCGCGGAGCCAGTACGGAAGAATCGTTCAAATACGCCAATGCGGCATCGCTTGCGACTTCCATGTCCAACGACCTGGGTTCCAAAGAAAAGATCGAAGAGCTGTTCGGCACGATCGCAGTGAGTGAGATACGATGAAGAAACTGCTGTTTTGTCTCCTTCTTCTGTTCGTCCTTTGCGGATGCAAAGGAAAACAGGAGGTCCCGACGCCGGAATATCCTTATCAGATCGTTTCCGACAAGGTCGATATGTCAGGTTACGAAGGCGTTTCTTCGACCGATCACAAGTTCCGCCTCATTAAGGTGCAGGAACTGTTCGATACGATCGATCTGAGATCATCGGGAATCTTTTATCTGGGACGTCACAACTGCAACTGCTGTCAGAAGGTGACCCGATACATCAATGAAGTCGCCAAAGAACTCGATGTGACGGTCTACTATATCGATGTTTACAATCCGGATGAACCTTTGACGGAAAAAGAGATCCAGGACAAACTCTATGAATATCTCTATGAGATCCTGGGCACGGATGACAGCGGAAACAAGACACTTCTGACACCACAGGTCTTCTCGATCGTCAATGGAGAATTCTACGGAAGTCAGATCTGTTTCGATAACTATTCCTTGGATAACGAAGCCAAGATCGAACAGTTCAAGGATTCCTATCGCAGTCTTATGAGACCATTCGCTGAGAAGTGAATGGTTTTTTACCACATTAGCGATCTGTAAGTCAAGACTGGTAATGCGCGAAAAGAGTCTATATAATGAAATTACCTAATGGGATACAATGAAATTCCTACACGATATTTACGGACTATCGAGTGTTAAACACCGGTGTTGAAGACCCAAAGCGGGGATCCTAAAAGTGTTTATAGATGGCCCACCTTTTTGAGAAAAGGGAAATTTCTCACCCATTAGGTCCGAAATAGACAAAAGAAGCTATTTAATATAAAATCTATTAAGTAAGGATGGTGTAAATATGAACTTTTGGATGTCTCTTTTATACTTTGTTGTCGGCGGTCTCGTCGGTGCAGTGATCACGTTCTTCGTTACCAGAAAGAATTTTGAAAAGCAGCTGAAGGAAAACCCGCCGATCAATGAAAAGATGATCCGTGCGATGTATGCGCAGATGGGCAGAAAGCCTTCGGAAGCGCAGATCCGTGCGATCATGAAATCGATGGGACAGTGATCATCAAAATGCAGTTTGAAGCCTGAACGCTCAGCGTTCGGGCTTTTTTGACTACCATAATTTCACATTTTATTGCGATGGACTTAATCCTTCAGTTCAAATACAATTAATAGTAGCGGATATGGATATCAAAAAAATAAAAGATCCTTCTTTTCTGAAGCAGATGAACATCGACCAGCTGGATGACCTGGCAGATCAGATCCGCTCTTTTTTATTGGAGAGCGTATCAAAGACCGGCGGTCATCTTTCGTCCAACCTGGGTGTCGTGGAACTGACGATCGCTCTTCATTATTGTTTCGATGCGCCGAAAGACAAGATCTTTTTCGATGTCGGGCATCAGTGCTATACGCATAAGATCCTGACCGGAAGGGCGGACCGCATGGATACATTGAGACAGTATGGCGGCATCTCCGGTTTCCAGAAAAGAGATGAAAGCATCTATGACTGTTTTGAAGCGGGCCATTCTTCCACTTCGCTGCCGTTTGCCTTAGGCATGGCAGCCGGCAGAGACCTGAATAAGGAGGACTATCATATCGTTCCGGTCATCGGCGACGGTTCGCTGACGTCCGGGCTATCCCTGGAAGCACTCAATCAGATCGGCTATCAGAAGCACAAGATGATCATCGTTTTTAACGACAACAATATGTCGATCTCCAACAATGTCGGCGTCCTGAATTCCAACATCTCCAAACTTCGCAATTCCAAGGGATACAACGGGCTCAAGGAAAACGTCAAGAACCTTCTGAAAAAAGGGAAGAACGGCGAAGCAGTCATCCGGATGATCCATGACGTGAAAGAAAAGATCAAAGGGCCGATCATCGATGCGGGTTTCTTCGATGATTTCGGCTTCTACTATATCGGACCGGTCGACGGTCACGACATCAAGAGCCTGGTCCGGGCGTTCACGACGGCAAAGCAGAAAGATGTGCCGGTGGTCGTCCATTGCATAACGACCAAGGGCAAAGGCTACAAACCGGCGGAAGAAGATGCCATCGGCAAATGGCACGGCGTTTCACCGTTCGATCTCAAGACCGGTAAGCCGATCTCTTCCGTTCCGGAAAACGAGATCTCGTATTCGGGGATCGTGGCAAAATACGTGGAAGAAGAGATGGCGGAAAACAAAGACATCCTTGCCATCACACCGGCCATGAAGTGCGGATCGGAACTCAACAGACTCTTTTCCCGCTTTCCGGATCGCTGCTATGATGTCGGCATCGCCGAAGATCTGGCGATCGATTTTGCCTGCGGATTGTCCCTGAGCGGAAAAAAACCATTCGTTTCGATCTATTCTTCTTTCTTGCAGAGAGCCTACGATCAGCTCAATCATGACGTCGCCAGGATGTCTTTGCCGATCGTCGTCGGTATCGATAGGGCATCGCTGGCCGGCGCGGACGGAGCGACCCACCACGGCGTATTCGATGTTTCTCTGCTGAGGTCTTTGCCGGGCATCGTCTTATGTCAGGGGAAAGACGGCGAAGAGATCGCCGACCTTCTCCATACCGGTTTTCAGTGCGATCAGCCGTTCTTCATCCGTTATCCGAAAGGGAATCTGAAAAAATGGGACGGCAGAAAAAAATTGCTGAAGATCGGCAGCTGGGAATATCTGATCGAAAAAGAGGATCCAGAGGCGATCGTCATCTCCTACGGGGATCCGCTCAACCGGATCAAAAAGGTGATCGAAGACAACGATCTACAGCTGACACTAGTCAATGCGCGCTTCCTCAAACCGATCGATGAGACGATCCTTACGGAAGTGCTGAACAAAGGAAAACGCATCTATCTGTATACGACAGATATGCTGAAGGGCTCTCTGGGCGATGATATCCTGGAATTTGCCGCCGAAAAAAAGATCGGTGTCTCATTCAAA
This sequence comes from Erysipelotrichaceae bacterium, assembly GCA_024684175.1. The sequence goes on along the minus strand of JAIKXJ010000063.1, from coordinate 122,862 downwards.
GCGATCGGTATCGATGACACTTATGTCGGCCACGGTTCGCTTTCGCAGCTGGAGGCATCTTTGCAGATCGATGTGCGGTCTCTGTTTGAACTTATTGAAAATGACAAGGCGGCCGGATGACCGCTTTTATATCGGCAGTATTATAATGGTGGATGAAGGATCATAAAGGATTTATGGAAGATTTATATGACAGAAAGATCGCTCTGTTTCATGTCCCGGTGAAAGACAAAAACGATGCGCTGAAACAGATGGCGGACTGTTTCATGAACGAAGGACTTGTTAAAGATGATTTTTATGAAAAACTTCTGGCAAGAGAAGCAGCATTTCCGACGGGGATCTGCCTGGATCGCTGCTGTATCGCGCTTCCTCATTGCGATGCTTCACCGGATCATGTTTCGCAAGTCGCTTTCATGAGTTTTGACAAGCCGGTGAGATTCACCGAGATGGGAAGTGACGGCCATGAGATCGATGTATCGATGATCTTCGTCTTTACATTGAATCATACGGCGGATCAGCTTGAGCTGATGATGCGTTTCATGGAAGCGTTCAAGGATAAGGAACTGATGGAAGCCTTTAGAAATGTGAATGATTATGATGCATATCGTAAACTGATCGAAAAGGGAAGACTTTGCTGAAGAAAGAAAGGAAAAACCACATGAAAAGGATCTTGCTATGCTGCGGAAACGGTATCGCGACTTCGACGATCATGAACCTGAAACTGACGAAGGAACTTTGCGATCGGGGAAGAGAAGGCGATTTTGAGATCTCTCAGTGTCTGGCATCTCAGGCGGCCGAACTGTCGGGGAACTACGATATCTGTGTTTCCAGTGTCCCGGTCACTGCGGAATTTCAATGTCCTTTCGTTGATGCGACCGGTGTCGTCTTGGGAAAAGGAGCCAGACAGATCTACGACGAGATCGAAAAACTGCTTTGGCCGGAATAAATGAAAAAATGAGCGGTCGCTCATTTTTATTTTTTCTTTTGTCCGATCTTGGATTCGGTCCCGTTCAGGATGCGCTGTATATTGGTCCGATGCCGGTAGATGACGAATAATGACAGGCACAGCACCAGCAAGCCGCTGAGGCGGTCGCAGAAGAAGAAGATCAGGATCGCTGCGCTGCATACGCCGATCATCGAAGAAAGGGAGACCATCTTGCAGAGCGCCAGGATGATGAAGAAGATGACGACCGGTAAGATGAAAGTGATCAGGTAGTTGTGCGTGATATACAGGGCCAGACCCAGCAGATAGCCATAGGAACAGGCAACGGCTTTGCCGCCTTTGAATCCGGCGAAGATCGGGAAACAGTGGCCGATGCAGACCGCCAGGCCGGCATATTGTTCGAAGCCCGGATTGAGCAAATGGCATAAGATCATGACGATGAAGGCTTTTAAGGCATCCAGAAGGATGACCAGGATCCCGACCGGTGTACCCAGGACTCTGGCGGCGTTGGTCCCGCCCAGATTACCCGAACCGTAGTTGCGGATATCTTTATGGAAAAACACTTTTCCGATGACCAGACCCCAGGGGATCGAGCCGATCAGATAACCGATCACAAGCCATAAAACGATCTTCATGAATAGGATTCCTCTCTTTCCGTGAAGACTTCCTTCACTTCTTTGTGATTATATCACAGGTATATGTTTATGATATAATTTTAAGAGTTATGGCAAATCGATATGATGATAACAGTATCGAGATCCTTGAGGGTCTCGAAGCGGTCCGTAAAAGACCGGGTATGTATATCGGCTCCGTCGACAGCAGAGGCTTGCACCATCTGGTGTGGGAGATCGTCGACAACGCGATCGATGAAGCGATCAACGGTTTCGGCGATGAGATCGATATACAGATCAATAAAGACGGATCCTGCACGGTGACCGATTTCGGCCGAGGTATGCCGGTCGGCATGCACAAATCCGGCAAGAATACCCTGCAGGTCATTTTTACTGTCCTTCATGCCGGCGGCAAGTTCTCCGACCAGGGCGGTTACAAGACGTCCGGCGGTCTGCATGGCGTCGGCGCTTCTGTCGTCAATGCCTTGTCGGAATGGTTGGAAGTCGAAGTCTGCCGCGATAAGAAACGCTATCTGATGCGTTTTGAAAACGGCGGCAAAAAAGTCTATAAGCTTCAGGAGATCGGTACGACCAGCAAGACCGGTTCCAAGGTCACTTTCATGCCGGACAAGAAGATCTTCCAGACGACGGTATTCAATTTCCAGACGATCGTCGAACGTGCTCAGGAAGAAGCGTTCCTGCTCAAGAACGTCAAACTCATCGTCAGAGATGAACGCAGCGGCGAACAGCAGGAGTTCCTTTATAAAGAAGGCCTCAAGGCTTTCATGGAATATCTTCATGAAGATAAGGATGTTTTACACGATACCGTGACTTTCTCCGGTGAGAAAGACGGGATCAGTGTCGATATCGCTTTCCAATATACCGACGGCTATCAGGAAAATACTTTTTCTTATGTCAATCTGGTCAGGACAGGCGACGGCGGTACCCACGAAGTCGGTTATAAGACCGCGTTCACCAAGGTGATCAACGAATTTGCCAGAGAGACCGGCTTATTGAGAGAAAAAGACAAGAATTTTGAAGGAAGCGATGTCAGAGAAGGCCTGACTTCGATCATTTCCTGTGCGATCCCGGAGTCTGTACTGCAGTTTGAAGGCCAGACTAAGGGCAAGCTGGGAACGCCGGAAGCCAAGACGGCCGTGGATTCGATCGTTTCCGAACAGCTGACTTATTACCTGCACGAAAATAAAGAGACGGCGATCCAGCTGATCCGCAAGATACAGCGGGCTGCCGTTGCCAGAGAAGCCGCCAGAAAGGCGAAAGACGAAGCCAGGAGCGGCAAGAAATCGTCGACCAAGGCGAAGGAGATCCTCTCCGGCAAGCTTGCCCCGGCACAATCCCGGGATGCTTCTAAACTGGAGCTGTTTTTGGTCGAGGGCGATTCGGCCGGCGGTTCCGCCAAGAAATGCCGTGATTCTTCTTTCCAGGCGATCCTGCCTTTGCGCGGTAAAGTCTTGAATACGGAAAGGGCAGCGGTCTCCGAGATCGAAAAGAATGAAGAGCTCAATACGATCATCCATTGCATCGGGGCGGGAGTCGGTCCGCATTTCAATATCGACGATATCCACTATGATAAAGTGGTCATCATGACCGATGCCGATACCGACGGTGCCCATATCCAGGTGCTTCTTTTGACCTTCTTTTATCGTTTCATGCGTGAGCTGATCGAGACGGGGCATGTCTATATCGCCATGCCGCCGCTTTACGGCGTCATGAAAAACAAGGAGATGGTCTATCTATACTCCGATGAGGAACTTGCCCGGTTCAAGACGGAAATGGGCGAGAAGTTCGATATACAGCGTTATAAGGGACTCGGTGAGATGGATGCCGATCAGCTTTGGGATACCACGATGGATCCCGCAAAGCGTACTTTGATCCAGGTCTCCATCGAGGATGCTGCCCTGTGTGAGAGAAGGATCTCCGTTTTGATGGGCAACAATGCCGAGATAAGAAGAAAGTGGATCGATGAGCACATCGATTTCACATTGGAAGAAGACTACAGAGTAACGAGAAATGGCTAGACGTAAGAAAGAAGAGATCATAGAGAATTTTCTCAACGAAACGCTCGACGATATCATGTCGGACCGTTTTGGCAGTTATTCCAAATATATCATTCAGGAACGTGCTCTTCCCGATGCCAGAGACGGTCTCAAACCGGTCCAGAGAAGGATCCTTTATTCGATGTATATCGACGGCAATGTCTATGAAAAGCCGCACCGTAAGTCCGCAAAGACGGTCGGAAGCGTCATGGGTACGTTCCATCCGCACGGCGACTCCTCGATCTACGAAGCTATGGTGCGTATGTCCCAGGACTGGAAGATCAATGTTCCTTTGATCGATATGCATGGCAACAACGGTTCCATCGATGATGACCCGCCGGCTGCGATGCGTTATACCGAAGCCAGACTGGCCAAGAATGCCGGTCTGCTTCTCGATGACATCAATTACGATTCGGTCGCGATGACCAACAACTATGACGATACCCATCTTGAACCTACGGTCTTACCGGCCAGGTATCCGTTGCTGCTGATCAACGGTTCGACCGGTATCGCATCCGGATATGCGACCAATATCGCCCCGCACAACTTCAACGAAGTCGTGGAAGCGACGATCCACCGTCTGCAGAATCCCGATTGTTCCCTGGATGAACTGATGGAATATATCAAGGGTCCGGATTTCCCGACCGGAGGCATCGTACAGGGCAAGAAACAGATCCGTGAGATCTTTGAGACCGGCAAGGGGAAGGTTGTCGTTCGTTCCAAGTGTGAGATCCAGGAATCCAAGACCGGTTCCGCGATCATCGTCAGTGAGATCCCTTACGAAGTCATCAAATCACAGCTGGTGAAGAAGATCTCCGATATCTATCTGTCCAAGCAGATCGAAGGCATCGTCGATGTCCGGGATGAATCCGGCAGGAACGGTCTTCGTATCGTGATCGAATGCAAGAAGGATGCCAACTGCGAACAGATCCTCAATTATCTATACAAGAACACCGACTTGCAGATCAACTATTCCTACAACAATGTTGCGATCGTCAATCACAAACCGGTGCTGATGTCGCTTCCGGCTGCGCTCGATGCCTTCATCGAACACCGCCGTGAAGTCGTCTTGAACCGTTCGCGTTATCTCAGAGACAAGAAGAAGGCGAGATTGCACATCATCGAAGGTCTGATCAAGGCGATCTCGATCCTGGACGATGTGATCGCTCTCATCCGCAAGTCCAAAGATAAAAAAGACGCCAAGGAACGTCTCAAGGAAGCCTTCCTGTTCACGGAAGAACAGGCGGAAGCCATCGTCACCTTGCGTCTGTACCGTTTGTCGAACACCGACATCGTCACGCTCAAGGAAGAAAACAAGACGCTGGTCAAAGAGATCAGCGAACTTAGCGCGATCCTTTCTTCCAGAGAAGTCCTGGATTCTGTACTGGTCTCCGAACTCAAGGAAGTCGATGAGATGCAAGTTTTCCCGCGCCGCAGCAAGATCGAGGATGAAGTCGAAGAGATCGTCTTCGATAAGATGGCCATGATCCCGAACGAACCGTGTTATATCTCGGTCTCCCGTGACGGATATCTCAAGCGTTTCTCGGAGAGGGCGTTCAATGCCAATGTCGGAAGCATACCGTCCGTCAAAGAAGGAGATGCTTTGATCGGCCTGAAAGCCTGCGATACGCTCGATACCTTATTGTTGTTTTCTTCCAAAGGCAACTATGCGTATCTTCCGGTCTATCGGATCGATGAATGCAAGTTCAAGGACATCGGCAAGCATATCTCCCATTACGTGCGCATGGAAGGCAACGAGAAATTCATCGGTGCCTGCATCGTGAAGAATTTCGACACCTTCGCTTTCATCATCACGGCGACCAGAAACGGCATGATCAAGAAGACCTCGCTGCCGCGTTTCAATGTCGAACGTTCTTCCAAATACCTGACGGCGATGAAGCTGAAAGCCGGTGATGAACTCGTTTCGGTCTGCGTCGCTTATGACGATGACGACCTGATCCTGGTCTCCAAAGACGGCTATTGCAACAAGTATTCGTCTAAGATCCTTTCGGATCTCGCAGCCAAAGCGCAGGGCGTCATGGGCATGAATGTCAAGAGCGATGAACTCTCTTGCGTTTGTGCCGATCATCATGACGGCAAGCAGCTGCTTTTATCGACGGACAAGGGCGGTTTCAAGCGCATCCGTATGGAAAAGCTCGATCTGACTTCACGCAATACCAAAGGTTACCGTGTCTTCAGGCAGATCAAATCCAAGCCGCACGGTGTCAATAAGATCTCTATGGTCTCAAGTTACAATACGCTTTATGTGTATAATGAAGGAAAACTGGATGAGATGGCCGTTTCGGAAGTCCCGTTCATGGAACTGGAACAGTCTTTCTCTTCACCGCGGGATCTTAACGAGAATTATTTCTATATCTTCAAAGATATGAACGATATCGCTTCCGTGGAGATCATCGATATCCCGGAAGGCTACTACGATACGCAAGAGGAAAGCGAACAGACTTCGCTGTTTGACTGATATGTCTTTATTCCGACCGAAACAGATACTGGATATTTTTACCGACCTCGATCTTTCATATTACCGGGAACGCGGTTTCGATACCGTTTTGTTGGACGTTGACAACACGATCGCCGTACCGAATACCGGATCTTGCGATGAACGGGCAAGAAAATTCATCGAAGATCTCAAAACAGCGGGATTCAAGGTCGTGATCTTTTCCAACAACAACAAGAAGCGCGTGCAGATGTTTCTCGGTGATCTGCAAGCCGATTACTGGTATTATGCGCTGAAGCCGCTGCCGTTTTCTTATCTTGCCGTATGCAAGAAGATGGGCACGGTGCCTTCAAAGACACTGGTCTTGGGCGATCAGCTGCTTACGGACATCTTAGGCGCCAATCTCAGTGGCTGCTACGGTATCTATTGCCGGCAGCTGCAGGAAAAAGATTCCAAGATGACGGCGTTCAACCGAAGGATAGAAAAGTTTATTTGGAGAAAGGTACTTCATGAAGAAATGTAAAGGATGCGGCATCGAACTGCAGACAAAAAACAAGGAAGCACTGGGCTATGTTCCGGATCTGGAACAGGATTACTGCCAGCGTTGTTTTCGCTTGTCCCATTACGGTGATACGCAATATCTGAGGACCAACTACGTTACCAACGAGAAGATCATCGATATCTACAACCGTTATCCCAACGCGCTGTTCGTGCTCATCATCGATATCCTGGATGCGTTCTGTCTCAAAGATGACGATCTGCTCGACATGTTCGCCGGTAAGGATCTTCTTCTGGTCATCAATAAGACGGACCTGCTTCCGGATAATATGTCCGAGAGAAAGGTCGACAAGATCTTTTCGAAGATGCTGTTCGATCTCAACCGCCGTTACGGCAACATCAAGGCAGCGCTTTTATCCAACAAATATGAACCGAAGTTCAATGAACAGTTCCTGTCCCTATTGGAAGATCTTCATGCGTCCACGGTCATTTTCGCCGGCAGAGCCAATGCCGGCAAATCGTCTTTGATCAATAAACTGATCCATGAACGATCTTTGACGACTTCTTTCTATCCGGGCACGACCCTGGAGGAAGTGGAGATCAGTTACCGGAATTACCGTTTCATCGATACGCCGGGTCTGGTCGATGTCAGCAATTATACGACTTATCTCAATATCGAGAAGTACAAGCTGTCCAAGATCGATAAGATGATCCGTCCGCAGAATTTCCAGGTGAGCAGTCCGCAGTCCTATTTCTATGACGGCTTGCTCAGAGTCGATATCCTGCCGAAAGACAAGGCCAGTGTAACTTTCTACATCAACAGTCAGAACAAGATCCACCGTACGAAATATGAGAACGGCGACGATTTCTATCAGAAGCACTACTGTGAGTTCGTGCTGCGGGTCAAGCCGCTGGGGATCACCGATTATTCGATAAAGGGCAAGAAGCTGATCGTCATCAAGGGACTGGGCATGGTGAAGATCTCCGGTGAATGTCTGGCGTATATCCACTCTCTGGCGAACTGCCGGATCTATGAATGTGAGGCTGATATCTGATATGCTGAATGGAAAACAAAAACGTTATCTGAGAAGTCTGGCCGTCAACGAAAAAGCGATCTTTCAGATCGGCAAAGACGGCTTGAATGAGAATCTGTATACCTCCGTAAAAGAGGCACTGAAGGCCAGGGAACTGGTCAAGGTGTCCGTCCTTAAGACCTGCGAGACCGATATGCATGAGATCGCCGTCGAGCTTTGTGCCAATACGTCCAGCGAACTGGTGCAGACCATCGGCAAGACGCTCGTCTTATATAAGAGGTCCAAGGAAAGAAAGATCTCTCTTCCATGAACCTGCAGGACATCTGTTTCAATGATTTCATGTCCTATGATCATAAGCTGCGAAAACAGATCCTGAACGATCCGGAACTGCTGAAGATCATGGTCAGAAAAAACATCAAAGAGAAGCGTTACCTGCATTCGCTTTCGGTCGCCGAACTGGCTGAAGAGCTGGCTGAGATCCATCACGTGGATCCCGAAAAAGCGTATATCGCAGGCCTTTTACATGATGTGACGAAATACTTCAGCGAGGAAGAACACGACGCTTATCTGCGTTACTATGATCCGGAGAAACTGAATTATCCGGAATCGTGCAAGCATTCCTTCTCAGCGAAGTATTTCCTCAAAGAAAAACTGAATTTCCACGACAAGGACATCCTGAATGCGATCTACAATCATACGATCTGCTTCTCCCGAGATGCTCTGTCGGTCATTTTATATATCGCCGATAAGCGGGAACCTCTGCGGGGGATCGACGACGATGTCGTGAAGATCGCCAGGAAGGATCTGCACAAGGCGTTTGAAAAACTCAACTGGGATGTTGAAAGGTATTTAAGAGAAGTAAAGAATGAAAAGTTTATTGGAAACGGCATATGATGCGATGGATGAAAAACAGGCGGATGATCTTAAGATCATCGATTTCAGGGGGACATCTCCTTTCGTCGATTATTTCATCATCGGATCTGCCCGCAACTACCGCATGGCCAGATCGATCATAGAGAATGTGGAAGACAAGGCTTTGAAAGAAGGCTACGAGGTCAAACACAGTTATATCGACGATTCCAGCAAATGGCTGCTGATCGATCTCAACGATGTGGTCTGTCACGTCTTTTATGACGGAGAAAGAGAATACTACAATCTGGAAGGATTATGGAAGGATCTGCCAACTCTAAAGCTGTAAGTAACTACGAAGTTCTTGCCCGATATTACGATGCGCTTCTTCAGGATGAAGAAGCTTTGTCGCTTTGGCTGGAATATATCGAAGAAGAAAAGTTCCGTACGGTCTTGGAACTGGCATCCGGTTCCGGAGTCATGGCGAAGATCTTAAAAGAAAAGGGATATGAAATCACGGCGTCGGATATCTCGGAACAGATGAAAGAAGCTTCCAAAGCCAATTTCGACGGCGAATATCTGCTGCTGAACATGACAGATTATGATCTTCATAAGTGTTTTGATCTGGTCTTGTGCATCTGTGACTCGATCAATTATCTCTATGAAGAGGAACTTGACGGATTCTTTTCCTGTGCGGCAATGCATCTGAACAAGGGCGGCAGGCTGATCTTTGACATGCATTCCTTAAAAAGGATCGATGAGTTCAAAGAACAGTATATCGAAGAAGGTTTCGTGGAAGGGGTGCCGTATCAGTGGACCATCACTTCCGATGAATACGATGCGACATTACACGAACATTTCACGTTTTATACGGAAGAAGGGATGATTCAGGAGAATCATTCCCAGAACATCTTTTCCGTTGAAACGATCGTCAAACATATGGAAAGTCTTTTTGAGATCCGGGTCATTCCCGATTTCATCGAAGACGAAAAACTTTTGATCGTGGGGTACAAAAAATGATAGCTGTGATCTGTGCAATGAAGCAAGAGCGTGATGCGCTTCTGAAGATGATGAAAGATGTCAAGGTCGTCAAGGGGAAGCGGCTTTTATACCTTGGGAAAGAACTGGACAACGAGTATTACAAAGGGACACTGGAAGGCAAGGAAGTCGTTTTGAGCAGATGCGGGATCGGCGAGATCTATGCGGTGATGTCGACGATGCTGATGATCGAAAAGTTCAAGCCGGAACTTCTGATCAATCTGGGCTGTGCCGGTTCGCTCAATGAGGATGTCCATGTCAATGACATCGTGGTCGCCGACCGCGTTGCCAACTGGCGTGTGGATGTCCCGGGCTGGAAGCGGAACATCGAAGATCCGACCTGTTCCTTCCTGTGTGAGCACTCGGTCACCCGGATCGCGAAGAAGATCAGGGGAAAACAGAAGATCCACATCGGCAACATCGTTTCCGCCGATGAATTCATCTATAAGAAGTCTCAGGTCAAAGAGATCAGGAAGTACTTCCCGGATGCTTTGTGCGGTGAGATGGAAGGCTGTGCGGTCGCCGGTGCTGCGTATGCGTTTGAAACCCCGGTCGCTATCATCCGTTCGATCTCCGACGAGACGCTCATTCAAGGAAATTTCAAGCAGTTCGATTTCAATCTCGATATGGTCTGCGAGAGCGCTGCGAAGGTCTGTAAACAGATCATCAAGAGGTTCGGCGATGAAAAAGTGGTATAAAGAATCTTATTTTGACCGGAAAAACTGGATCCTGGAAAATTTCGACAAACTTTCTTTGAACAGCGAAGAGACGCTTTTGCTGCTGCTGATCGACTTATGCAAGTCGGCTAGACGGCCGATCTCCTATGATTATCTGACGAAAAAGCTGTCATTGAACGTCAAACAGATCGATACGATCATCGCTTCTTTGGTATCCAAACATTATCTGAAGCTTTCGACCAATTCCAAGGGACTGGTCTTCGACATCGAAAACATCTTTGAATTCGATCCGGAAAAGTATGAGATCGCCGAAAACAAGGACCTCTACGATACGACGGAAGATGTCTTCGGCCGGCCGTTATCACCAAACGAGCTGCAGAAGATGAACGACCTGATCGAGGAATACGGTCAGAAGCAGTTCATCGAAGCTTTGCGCATCTCGGAGGCACAGAGAAAAGTGAAGATGGCTTACATCGAGGGAGTCTTACGCAATGTCAAACAGTGACAGGATCATGAGATCCCTGGACATCTTATTTCCGGATGCCAGGTGCGAATTGGATCACAGGTCGGATTTCGAACTTTTGATCGCTGTCGTGCTTTCCGCACAGACGACGGATGAACGGGTCAATTCCGTGACGCCGCTGCTGTTTGAGCGCTATCCGGACGCCTATGCCCTGGCAGATGCGGAACTGAGCGATGTGGAGGCCATTATCCGTCCGATCGGTTTGTATCACAACAAGGCGGTCAACATCATCAAGCTTTCCAAAGTACTCTGTGATTTTTATGAGGGAAAGGTCCCGCAGGACAGAGAAGATCTCGAGTCTTTGCCCGGGGTCGGCAGAAAAACGGCAAACGTCATCCTGAGCAACTGTTTCGATGTACCGGCATTTGCGGTCGATACCCATGTCGCAAGAGTTTCAAAGCGTCTGAAGATCGCTGAAGAGAATGATGATGTACGTTCGATCGAAGAAAAACTGATGACGTATTTCCCCAGAGAGAAGTGGGGGAAGCTTCATCATCAGTTCATATTTTTCGGCAGATATAAGTGCAAGGCGGCCAAGCCGGATTGTACGGACTGTCCTCTGAAAGACCTCTGCAATCACTTTGCGTGATACAGCTTCTTGGTCTGGTAGATCGGATCCATGGTTAGGCGCATGCCTAACTTTTTAAATACGTTGACATCGACTTGCGAAAGCAAGACGGAGGAATGAACATCGCAGCCTTCCAGCTTGCTGAGTGATTTCAAAGCCTTGTCGCAGATATCGGAGGTAATCGAATCGACGGCCAGGGCGATCAGGACTTCATCGGTATGAAGACGCGGATTGTGCCCGTGGAGGTATTCGGTCTTGAGCTCCTGTATCGGCTGCAGCACGCGTTCGGAAAGAAGGTGGACATCCGGGATATTGCCGGCGATCTTCATGGCGTTGAGCAAGGCGGCGGCGGAAGCTCCCATCAGTTTGGATGTCTTGCCGGTGATGATCTGTCCGTCGAGCTCGATGGCGACTGCCGGCTCTCCGGTCTTCTTGGCCAGCTCATTGGCTTTGACGGCGACCAGACGGTCGGCTTTGGTGACGCCCGCTTTATTCATGATGGTCTCCATCTTGAACAGGACATCTTCCGGAAGATTGTCTTTTCTGACCTCGATCTCCGCATCGAAATAGCGGCGGATGATCTCTTCTTTGGCGGCCTTCTGGCAGACCTCGTCATCGCTGATGCAGTTGCCGACCATATTGACGCCCATGTCCGTCGGTGATTTATAGATCTGTCTGCCCATGACTTTGACCAGAAGGTCATTGAGGACAGGGAAGACTTCAACGTCGCGGTTGTAGTTGATCGCGATCTTTTTATAAGCTTCCAGATGGAACGGGTCGATCATGTTGACATCGGAAAGATCGATCGTTGCCGCTTCATAGGCCAGATTGACTGGATGGTTCAGCGGCAGGTTCCAGATCGGGAAGGTCTCGAATTTAGCATAGCCGGATTTTAATCCGCGCTTGTTGTCGTGGTACATCTGTGACAGACAGGTCGCCATTTTGCCGGATCCCGGACCCGGGGCGGTGACGACGATGATCTCTCTTGTCGTTTCCAGGTATTCGTTCTTGCCGAAACCGTTGTCGGAGAGGATCAGATCGACATTGTTGGGATAGTTATCGATCGCATAATGGTATGCGACTTTGATCTTGGATTTTTCCAGACTTTTTCTCAGACGGATCGCTTCGTTCTGTTTGTTGAAGTGAGTGATGACCACACCGCCGATCTGCAGATCGACCATGTTGAAGGAGTCGATGAGCCGCAAAAGATCCTGCGAGTAGGTGATGCCCAGGTCGGAACGCATCTTGTTTTTCTCGATGTCGTTGGCATTGATGACCAGGACCATTTCGACTTTGTCTTTGAGTTTCAGCAGCATCTTGATCTTGGAATCCGGTTCGAATCCCGGCAAGACTCTCGATGCATGGTTGTCGTCAAAGAGCTTTCCGCCGAATTCCAGATACAGCTTGTTGAACCGGGAGACTCTTTTTCTGATGTTCTGAGATTGCAGTCTGATGTACTTTTTGTTGTCAAATCCGATCTTTTTCATAGTTTTAAGTATATAACAAAGTACCCGTTTTTCTTTTTCTTTTTATCACAAAACGATCATATTTTTATGTGTCCGTCCTTGTTGATGAGGGAATCCTGTCTTCGGTATCGGGAAATGTCATAAAATGGAAATATGAACAAAGAAGAGTTTTTCTCTCATTATCCAATCAGAAAGACGGATTCCAACAAATATGACAACGGGGTCGTTTCTTTTGTTTCCGGTTCGTATGGCATGGCCGGCGCAGCGTTGTTCAATCTGCTGGGGGCAAGGAGCGCCGGAGCTTCTTACATCCATTCCTATCTGCCCGAGACGATCTATCCGATCGTGGCGGGAAACGAACCGAGCGCCGTCTATCATCCTTACGATCCTGAAGACAGAGACTTCTTCAAGGATATAGTCTTGCGTAAAGTCAAAGCGGCCGCTTTCGGCTCGGGCTGTGACGATCTTGCTTATAAAGAAAACTATCTGAAGGATCTGATCGGCCTTTGCGATGTCCCTTTGATCATCGATGCGGCAGGATTGCGCATACTGGCACAAGATCCCGAACTATATAACGAAGGCAAAACACTGATCCTGACACCCCACATGGGCGAATTTTCCGCGCTTTGCCGAAGACCGGTCAAAGAGATCGAAGAAGATAAGATGACTCTCGCCGTGAATTATGCCCGTGAGCACCATGTCATCTTGGTCTTGAAAGGGCCTGAGACCCTGGTGATCGATCCGAAAGGGGAAGTCTATGTCAATCACAGCGGCAATCCCTCACTTGCCAGAGCGGGAAGCGGCGATATCCTGACCGGGATGATCGCGGGGCTCTGTTCCTTGTACGAAGACCCGTACCAGGCGGTGAAAGACGGTGTCTGGCTGCACGGCCATCTGGCCGATGAAGCTTTGAAGACCGGCAGTATGGAGGTCTTCGACCTGCGGCTTTACCCATGGCTCGCGGACCGTTTTTTCCACAGCTTTGATGAACATCTCAAAAAAAGAATACTGAGCTAACATTTTTACATATTTTTCATTTTATTCATCCCTTTGGTTAGTCTTTACTAACTATTTGAAACGTTGGTATAATTCATATGTAGATCGAAATATAAAAATTGTTTTTTATATTGTTTTATTTTGTAGGAGGATTACATTATGGTTCATTTGCAGGAAGCAGCGGTGAAACAGATCACGGAGATCTGCGATCGTTATAAAGACGAAGAAACACCGCTGATGATGATCTTGAGTGACATCCAGAAGGAATATGGCTATATTCCTCTTGAGGTCCAGGAACTCGTATCTGAAAAAACAGGTATCAGTGTTGCCGAGATCTACGGAGTCGTCACATTCTATTCCTTCTTCTCTTTGAAGCCGAAAGGGAAGAACGTCATTGGCTGCTGTCTGGGTACAGCCTGCTATGTCAAAGGCGCTCAGCAGGTCATCGACAAGTTCTCCGAGATCCTCGGGATCAAACCGGGCGAAACTTCAGAGGACGGTCTGTTCACATTGGATGCTTTAAGATGCATCGGTGCCTGCGGTATCGCTCCGGCTGTTCAGATCAACGGTACGGTCTATCCGAAGATGTCCGTTGACCAGGTCTCAGGTCTGATCGAGAAATATAAAAACGGGGGTGTCGCGTAGATATGGAAAAGATCCGCTCTTTTGAAGAACTGGAAGCTAAGCAGGCCGTCTGTACCAAGTGTATGGACGACAAGTTCTCCGGAAATGACGGAAAGCGTCACGTCGTGCTTTGCGGCGGTACCGGCTGTCTTTCTTCACATTCCGACAAGATCAGAGAACGTTTCTGCGAAGTGATCAAGGAAAGAGGACTGGATGAAAAAGTCACCGTCAACCAGGTCGGCTGTTTCGGTTTCTGTTCCCAGGGTCCTTTCGTGAAGATCTTCCCGGAAGATACGTTATACAGAATGGTCAAGATCGAAGATGTCGAAGAGATCGTTGAAAAAGATCTGATCAACAACGAGATCGTCGACCGTCTGCTCTATGTCGATCCTCAGACGAAGGAAAAAGTCTCCAAGCAGGACGACATCGAATTCTATAAGAAACAAATGAGGATCGCTCTGCACGGTTGCGGTGCGATCGATCCGGAGAACATCGAAGAGGCTTTAGGTGCAGAGGCTTTCAAGGGTCTGGCTAAAGCTTTGAAGATGGACAGAAAAGCCGTCATCCAGAAAGTCCTGGATTCCGGTCTCCGCGGCAGAGGCGGCGCAGGTTTCCCGACCGGCCGTAAGTGGTCGTTCGTTCCGGATGTCGAAGGCCCGAAATATCTGGTCTGCAACGGTGACGAAGGTGACCCGGGTGCATTCATGGACCGTTCGATCCTGGAAGGCAATCCGTTTGCCGTCATCGAAGGTATGATGATCGGCGGTTATGCGATCGGCGCACAGAACGGTTATTTCTATGTCAGAGCCGAGTATCCGATCGCTGTCCATCGTCTGAAACTGGCGATCAAGGCAATGGAAGATGTCGGACTTTTAGGTGATAACATCCTGGGTACGGACTTCAGCTTCCGTGTCCATATCCGTCTCGGTGCCGGAGCTTTCGTCTGCGGTGAAGAGACAGCGTTGCTCAACTCCATCGAAGGCAAGCGCGGTATGCCTAGACCCAGACCGCCGTTCCCGGCTGTCAAAGGTCTTTGGGGCTGTCCGACTTGCGTCAATAACGTCGAGACCCTTGCCAACGTTCCGTTCATTCTGAGAGAAGGCGCGGCAAAATTTGCTTCCGTCGGTACAGAAAGATCCAAGGGAACGAAAGTCTTCGCGCTCGGCGGCAAGATCAACAATGTCGGTCTTGTCGAAGTTCCGATGGGCACGACGCTGCACGAACTGATCTATGAGATCGGCGGCGGCATTCCGAACGGCAAAGAGTTCAAAGCGATCCAGACCGGCGGTCCTTCCGGCGGCTGTCTGACGGCAAAGAACCTCGATACGCCGATCGATTACGACAACCTGATCGCTGCCGGTTCCATGATGGGTTCCGGCGGTGCCATCGTCATGGACGAAGACAACTGTATGGTCGATGTTGCCAAGTTCTACATGGAATTCATCTGTGATGAATCCTGCGGCAAATGTTCGCCATGCCGTATCGGTACCAAGAGGATGCTGGAGATCCTGACGAAGATCACCGAAGGCAACGGCACTCTGGAAGATCTCGATGCATTGAACGAACTGGCCAACAACGTCAAGACCAATTCGCTCTGCGGTCTGGGCCAAACAGCACCGAACCCGATCCTTTCCACGATGGCTTCCTTCAAGGATGAATACATCGCTCATATCGTCGATAAGAAATGTCCGGCGCATGTCTGTAAGAAGCTCATGTCCTATGTCATCAACAAAGACAAGTGCTTCGGCTGCCAGATGTGTGCGAAGGGCTGTCCGGCTGATGCGATCCATCATATCACTCCGCAATACATCGCTCCGGGTAAGAAACTTCCGGCAATGTATATCGATACCGCTCAGTGTGTCAAGTGCGGTGCATGTATCGCTACATGTAAGTTTGGTGCTATATCCAAGCAATAGGAGGGAATACAGATGGAATTAGTAAATATCAAAATTGAAGGCCAGGAATATCAGGTCGAAAAAGGTCTGACGATCATGGAAGCCGCCAGGAAGTGCGGTTACGAGATCCCATCCTTATGTTCATATAATCACGGTGAATGCTCACTGGCATCCTGCCGTGTATGCTTGGTCGAAGCTCAGGAAGGCAAAGGACCGAACCGTCTGGTCGCATCCTGTGTCTATCCGATCTCCGAAGGCATGAATATCACGATCGGTTCGCCGAAAGCGACGACTGCCAGAAGGACATCGGTCGAACTGCTGCTCTCCAACCACAACCGCAACTGTCAGGAATGTGACAAGAACGGCAAGTGCGAACTGCTCCATGTGGCTCAGGTCACCGGCGCAAGAGAGAATATGTATGTCGGCGAAAAGACGGAAACGACAGTCGATATGCTGACGCCGTCGATCAAACGTGATACTTCCAAATGTATCCTGTGCGGACGCTGCATCGCCAGATGCGGTTCGGCACATGGACTCTCCGTACTGGGGTTCGAGAGAAGAGGCTTCCGTACGATCGTTGGACCGGCGGAAAACCGTTCTTTCAAGGATTCTCCTTGTATCCTCTGCGGTCAGTGCACCACCGTATGTCCGACCGGTGCTTTGATGGAAGTTTCCGAGATCGATAAGGTCGATGATGCATTCAAAGCCGGCAAGCATGTCGTCGTACAAGTCGCTCCGGCGGTACGTGCATCTTTAGGCGAAGAATTCGGCTTGAAGATCGGCACGCCGGTCACCGGCAAGATGATCGCCGCATTGAGAAGGCTCGGTTTTGAAAAATGCTACGATGTCAACTTCGGTGCCGACTTAACGATCATGGAAGAAGGAACGGAACTCCTTCACAGATTATCGGAAGGCGGAACACTGCCGATGATCACATCCTGCTCACCGGGCTGGGTCAACTATGCGGAATACTATTATGCAGATCTGCTTGGCCATCTTTCCAGCTGCAAGTCGCCTCATCAGATGCAAGGCGCCATCATCAAGTCCTACTGGGCAAAACAGAAGGGCTATGATCCGAAAGACGTCTTCGTCGTTTCGATCATGCCTTGTACTGCCAAGAAGTTTGAAAAAGAACGTCCGGAAATGGAAGTTGACGGCATCCGCGATGTCGATGCGGTTCTGACGACCAGAGAGCTGGGCAGACTGATCAAACGTTCCGGTATCAATTTCAACAGACTTCCTGAGGAAGACTGGGATCAGGATATCATGGGCGAATACACCGGTGCCGGTGTCATCTTCGGTGTCACGGGCGGTGTCATGGAAGCTGCGCTCAGAACGGTCTACTTCAAACTGACAGGCAAGGAATACGGCAAGATCGAATTCAGCGAAGTCAGAGGCCATGATGCAGGCATCAGAGAAGCTTCGATCGATATCAACGGCACAGTCGTCAATGTCGCGATCGCTTCCGGCATGAGATCGGCAAAGATCCTGCTCGACGAGATTCGTGAAGGCAAGTCCAAATATCACTTCATCGAGATCATGGGCTGCCCGGGCGGCTGCATCAACGGCGGCGGCCAGTCTTATGTCAAGCCTTGCTTCTTACCGGATGAAGACGACGACATCCTTGATACTTACAAGGAAAAGCGCGCAAAGGCTTTGTATTCGGAAGATGAAAGACAAGTCATCCGTCAGTCGCACAACAACAAACAGGTTCAGGAGCTCTACGAAAAGTTCCTCGGTGAACCGAACTCCCATCTGGCTCATGAGCTTTTACATACGAGCTACAATGCCGACAGAGAGAGATTCGATTAATCCCGATATCTTATCTTGAACAAGGCCGGTGAAGACCGGCCTTTCTTTGTACCTAGAAGAATCTGTTATACTGATAGGGTATGAATTATTATGAAGAAACATTAAGCAAGATCGATGCGCTGATCACAGACGGAAAAAAAGAAGAAGCACTGCGGCTGATCGCTAATGAACTGAACATGCCGTATCTGCCGAAAGACTTTGAAGAAGAACTCCGGAAGCTTTTACAGGAACTCAAAAGACCGGATGACGTACAAAGAAGCTTTTCCGAAGAAGAGATCCTTTCCTTTCTGGATCAGGATGAAAAGTATCAGCTGCTTGCCGTCTCGCATATGGACAAGATGAATCTCAGGAATCATACCGAAGCAATCGGTCGTTTCCTGGCCGATGAAGAACGAAGCGTCAATGCCAAGGCGCTGCTGATCGATTCACTGATCTTCCAGCAGATCGATCATGTGTTTCTGTATAAGACGAAAGACAGGAAAGCGCGATTTAATCCGAAAGATCTGAAGAGGGCGGATGAAGGGAACTGTTTCTTAAAAGCGAAAAAGATCCTGGAAGAGACATATATGAAAGAACCTTCCAAACTGAAACTGGCAATGCAATTGCTGTACAAGGAAACGATGCTGTTTCTGCCTCTTGAGATCGAGGAAAAAGACAGCCGCCGGCTCGCGGAAAAGATCATCGCTTATATCGATGCGGCATTCGAAAGATGAGGAGAGCTAAAACATTGCCAGAATAGGCTTTTATATAGAAATTGACAGATTTAAATGATAGAATAAATAAGACTTTAAAGGAGTAAATGATATGTCGGAATATAAAAAAGTTGAAAATGCGAAAGCGGAGCTGACTTGCACTCTGGAAGGTGAGGCATGGGAAAAGGCAAAAGAAGCTGCCTTCAGAAAGCTGGCCGCTAAAGTAGAAATAAAAGGTTTCAGAAAAGGCCAGGCGCCGAAGCATCTCGCTGAAAAGTATATCAGCCACAATGAAGTATTGCTGGATGCCGCAGAAGCACTTGCGCAGGGAGCTTTGGAAGCAGCGATCAAGGAACATGATGTCACTCTGATCGACCGTCCGGAACTCAAAGTCGACAGTCTCGATGACGAAAAGTGTGTCATGACCTTCGTCTGCCCGGTCATCCCTGACGTCAAGCTCGGTGACTACAAGTCTCTCGAATACAAAGTTGATGAGGTCAAAGTCGAAGATCAAGAGATCGATGATCAGATCGCCGGACTGCTGGACCGCAAGACGGATCTGGAACTCAAGGAAGACGGCGCCGTCGAAGACGGTGATACTGCAGTCATCGACTATGAAGGTTTCTTAGGCGATGAACCTTTCGAAGGCGGCAAAGACGAGAATCATGACCTGGTCATCGGTTCGCATTCTTTCATCCCGGGTTTTGAAGAACAGCTGATCGGTATGAAGTCCGAAGAGACCAAGGACATCATGGTCCGTTTCCCGAAGGAATATCATGCTGCAGATCTGGCGGATAAGGAAGCCCGTTTCACGGTCACTGTTCATGAGATCAAGAAGAAAGTGCTCCCTGAGCTCAATGATGAATTCGTCAAGGAACTCAAATATGACGATGTCAATACGGTCGAAGAGCTGAGGAATTATACGAAAGAGAATCTCGAAAGAAGAAAGAAAGACGATGCACAGCGCAATGCCGATGACGCATTGATGGATAAGCTCGTTGAAATGACGGAAGTCGAGATCCCGGATGCCATGGTCAAGAGCGAACTGGATTCCATGATCCAGAACTACGAAGCCAACATGATGCAGCAGGGCATTTCTCTGGCACAGTTCCTGAAGATCACGAATCAGACAGTCGATCAGCTTAGAGATTCCATGAAGGATGATGCAAACAAGCGTATAAAGATCAATCTTGCTTTGAGCGAGATCGCAAAGAGCGAGAATATCTCGGTAAATGAGGAAGATCTTCAGAAAGAGTACGAAAGAATGGCTGAGATGTACTCTATGAGCGTGGAAGATATCAAGACATACGTTCCTGAAGAAACGCTCAAGGATGATCTGAAACTGCAGAAAGCTTTGGATTTACTGAAGAAATAACCGAAAAGACGCTTTGCGTCTTTTCTTAAATAAGGAGGTAATTTATGAGTAAATATTCTTATCCTCTCTTGTGCACACGCGGTGCCGTCATTTTTCCGATGCAGGATCTGGCCGTCGAAGTCGGCCGTCAGGCATCGATCGATGCGGTCAATTACGCGAATGCATATCAATCCAATATCGTTCTGGTATCGCAGAAAGTGCTGACGGTCGATCTTCCGGGACCGGATGATGTATTCAATGTCGGTACGATCTGCCGTATCAAGACCAGCAGGGAGAGAGACGATCATCTCAAGGTCGTTTTTTCCGGTCTGACCAGATGCCGTATAACGAAACATTTCATCAAAGATGATGTGAATTTTGTTGAGATCGAAGAGATCCGCGATGTCGTAGAAGATGACAGTGTGATCGAAGATCTGACCAAGAAAGCCTTGGCCGAGTTCAACGTGATCGCTCAGAAGTTTGCCAGACCGGGTTTCCCGATCCGTCAGTTCACGGTCTTTGATTCCGCACTGGCTTCCGTCTTGGTCGATACGTTTGCTCAGATCTATATCCAGAACGTCGAAGACAAGCAGCTTTTTCTGGAAGAAGAAAACGTGAACAGACGTTTACAGATGATGCTCTCCCATATCGAAAAAGAAAGAAATATGGATATGATCGAGCAGGAGATCAACGAGAAGGTCAAGGAAAGCATCGAAGACGGTCAGAGAGATTACTATCTTCGTGAAAAATTAAAAGCCATCAAGGATGAGCTCGGCGGCAATGACGGCGGTTCCGATATCGACGATCTTCGGGAACGGGTGGAAAACGAACCGTATCCGGAAAACGTCAAAGCGAAGGCAAGGGAAGAATTCAAGCATTATGACATGCTTCCGCCATCGACCGGCGAGACCGGTGTCATCCGCACCTATCTGGAATGGCTGCTCAACATCCCCTGGTATCAGAAATCGAAAGACAATGACGATCTTGCGGATGCTTCCAGGATCTTGGACGAAGACCATTACGGTCTCGATAAAGTCAAGGAAAGGATCCTGGAATATCTGGCTGTCAAACAGATGACCAATTCTTTGAAAGCTCCGATCATCTGTCTGGTCGGTCCTCCGGGAGTCGGTAAGACGTCCTTGGCGAAGTCGGTCGCCCGTGCTTTGGACAGGAAGTTCGTCAAGATCTCCCTTGGCGGCGTACGTGATGAAGCAGAGATCCGCGGTCACAGAAGGACGTATTTGGGAGCGTTGCCGGGCAGGATCATTCAAGGAATGAAACGTGCCGGAACGATCAATCCGGTCTTCCTGATCGATGAGATCGACAAGATGGCTTCCGATTACAAAGGCGATCCTTCCAGCGCCATGCTGGAAGTCCTGGATCCGGAACAGAACACGCAGTTCTCCGATCATTATCTGGAAGAACCGTACGATCTTTCCGATGTCCTGTTCATCTGTACGGCCAACTACCGCGACAATATCCCGCCGGCTCTGCTGGATCGTCTGGAGATCATCGAACTGTCAAGTTATACCGAGATCGAAAAGCTCAATATCGCAAGGAACCATCTGATCGCCAAACAGATCGCGCTCAACGGTCTGAAGAACAATCAGTTCTCTTTGTCGGATGACATGATCCTTTATATCGTCCGTCACTATACCCGAGAGGCCGGTGTCAGGCAGCTGGAGAGGACCATCGGCAAGCTTTGCCGTAAGTCGGTTCTGGCTATCCTGAAGGAAAAGAAGAAGTCGGTCCGTGTCACCAAGAAACTGATCAACGAATGGCTTGGCCATGAGATCTTCGATTACGGAACGAAAGAGAAGAAGAATCAGGTCGGTGTCGTCACCGGTCTGGCTTACACCTCCTTCGGCGGCGATATCTTACCGGTCGAAGTCAATTATTTCGAAGGCAAAGGCAATCTGATCGTCACCGGTCAGCTCGGCGATGTCATGGTCGAATCGACCAAGATCGCTCTGGACTTCATCAAAGCCAATGCCAAGAAGTACAATATCCCGATCGAATTCTTTGAAAAACACGATATCCACATCCATGTTCCGGAAGGAGCTGTTCCGAAAGACGGTCCGTCTGCCGGCGTGACGATCACGACGGCCATCGTGTCTGCACTGACGCACCGTGAGGTCAAAAAGGATCTGGCGATGACCGGTGAAGTGACGCTTCGCGGAAATGTCTTGCCGATCGGCGGCTTGAAGGAAAAGTCTCTGGCGGCACACCGCAGCGGCATCAAGACCATCGTCATTCCGAAAGGCAACGTCAAGGATCTCGATGAGATCCCGGATACCGTCAAGACGGAAGTGACCTATATCCCGGTCGAAAAGGTGGATCAGGTCATCAACGAGGCTCTACTGTGATCTCTTTCATCTGTTCGGCGAAAGACGGAACCGGTTTTCCGCAGACGGATAAGGAAGTCGTATTCGTCGGCCGCAGCAATGTCGGCAAGTCTTCTTTGATCAATACACTGTATAAAAAGAAGCTCGCTTATGTGGGAAAGACCCCGGGCAAGACCAAACTGATCAATTTCTTTGACATCGACGGAAGATATACGGCTGTCGATGTTCCGGGTTACGGCTATGCCCGGCGTTCTATGGAAGAAGCCGTACAGTTCGGAAAGATGATGGACGAATATTTCGCCCGGAAAGAGAAGATCGCTCTGGTGATCATGATCACGGATGCCCGGATCGGCTTGACCAAGGACGACGAAGATATGAAGGAGTATCTCGATTCCCGTGAACTTCCTTATGTCATCATCGCCAACAAGATCGATAAGCTGTCCAATAATCAGCTGATGAACAGTCGACATAAGCTGTATAAAAACAGGGCTGATGTGATCTATGTCTCCGCTGAGAAACGGAAGAATATCGATCAGATCTATGAAGCGATCGATCATCATTTGCCTTATTCCGAAGTATAAATTATAATTGAATAGACGTTGATAAGAAGAAAGTAATCCTAGGCGGGAACATAGAGATATAAGGGTCGGTGGAACTTATACTGGTCAGGATGAAAATGTTGTCTTGGAGTCTACGAAAGTACGTGTGCTCGCGTTAAGAGCTTGAGTTAGAAAATAAGGTGGTACCGCGCGGTCTGCGCCCTTTGTGCCGCCTTTTTTATTTCAGGAGGATCGCAATGCTGGAAAGTAAATATGAACCGAAAAAAGTAGAAGAAGGAAAATATCAGGAATGGCTCGATCACCATTATTTTGAATGCGGTGATATGTCAAAGAAGCCGTACTGTATCGTCATCCCGCCGCCGAATGTCACGGGCAAACTGCATCTGGGGCATGCGATGGACAACACCATTCAGGACCTTTTAGCCAGATACAACCGTCTGAAAGGTTTTGATGTCCTGTGGGTCCCGGGCATGGACCATGCCGGCATCGCTACACAGGCGAAAGTCGATGAACGTCTTAAGAAACAAGGCATTTCCAGATACGATCTGGGAAGAGAAAAATTCCTGGAAAAGGCCTGGGAATGGAAACATGAATATTCGGATTTCATCCGTTCGCAATGGGCAAAACTGGGAAATTCGACGGATTACCGCAAGGAACGCTTCACGCTTGATGAAGGTCTTTCCAAAGCCGTCGCCAAAGTCTTCGTCACGTATTACAACGAAGGGCTGATCTACAGAGGCAAGAGAGTCATCAACTGGGATCCGGAAGCCAAGACCGCTTTGAGCAACATCGAAGTCATCCATAAGGATGTCGAAGCCTATATGTACTATCTCAAATATCGGATGGTGGATTGCGATGAGACGTTCGAAGTTGCGACGACACGTCCGGAAACGATGTTCGGCGATGTCTGCATCGTCGTCAATCCCAACGATGAAAAGGTGAAGCATCTGATCGGCAAGAAAGCGTACAATCCGGCAAACGGTGATGAACTCGAGATCATCGGCGATGAATATATCGAGATCGGTTTCGGTACCGGCATCATGAAATGTACACCGGCCCATGACCCGAACGATTACCAGATCGCCATCCGTCATGGTCTGCCGATGCCGATCTGTATGAATGAAGACGGTACGATGAACGAACTCTGCGGAGAATTCAAAGGTCTGGACCGTTTCGCATGCCGTGAGAAGCTGCTTGAAAAATATAAACAGGACGGGACTTTCGTCAGAGCGGAAAAGATCGTACACTCCGTCGGTCATTCTGAAAGGACCGGCGTCATGGTCGAACCGTATCTTTCCAACCAGTGGTTCGTTAAGATGAAACCGCTGGCTGAGGACGTCTTGAAAGCACAGGAAAACGAAGATACCAAGATCAACTTCTATCCGAAGCGTTTTGAAAAAACCTTCAATCAGTGGCTGGAAAATATCGAAGACTGGTGCATCTCCAGACAGCTTTGGTGGGGCCACAGGATCCCGGTCTGGTATCACAATGAGACCGGCGAGATCTATTGCGACGTGGAACCGCCGAAAGACATCGAGAACTATCATCAGGATGAAGACGTCCTTGACACCTGGTTCTCCAGCGCTCTTTGGCCGTTCACGACTTTGGGCTGGCCGGAAGAGACGGAAGACTTCAAACGTTACTTCCCGACTTCCTGCATGGTCACGGGATACGACATCATCTTCTTCTGGGTCGCCAGGATGGCATTCTCCGCAAGGCATTTCTGTAATGACGTGCCGTTCAAAGACTGTCTGATCCATGGCCTGATCCGCGATGAAAAGGGCAGAAAAATGTCCAAGTCTTTAGGCAACGGCATCGACCCGATCGATCTGATCGATCAGTATGGCTGCGATACGCTGCGTCTGTTCTTATCGACCAACTCCACACCGGGTCTGGATATGAATTTCTCTTCCGAAAAGATGCAGGCCGGCTGGAACTTCATCAACAAACTGTGGAATGCATCCCGTTATGTCCTGATGAATGTCGATGAGACCTATACCTACAAGAGACCAGAGATCACGTCGGAGACCGATGCCTGGATCGTCAACAAACTTAACAAGACCATCGCTACCGCGACCAACAATCTCGACCGCTATGAACTGGCGATCGCCGGGAATGAGATCATGACGTTCGTCTGGGACGACTTCTGCTCGATGTACATCGAATTCACGAAGTCCGCGCTCAATTCCGAAGATCTGCAGATCAAGCATCGTACTCTGGATACTCTGATCTATGTCCTGGAAGCGATCGTCAAGCTGTTGCATCCATTCATTCCGTTCGTCACCGAGGAGATCTACCAGAACATTCATTCCAAGGATGTCTCCATCATGAAAGAGAGCTGGCCTGCGATCTGGGAAGGCGTCGATGAGAAGAAAGCGGAAGACGTCGATAAGATCATTGAGATCATCAAGATCGCCAGAGAGATCCGCAACGAAAACAACATCAAACCGTCCAAGGAACTTGCCGTTATGAGCGAGGGTTTCCGTCTGGACGATTCGCTCAGCGCCATCCTCTACAGGATGACTAAGCTGTGTGTCGTTGATCAGATCGATGAAGAGACGATCGTCCGTCCGACGAATTTCGGTTCGATCCGATTCATCATGTCGCAGATCGTCGACAAGAAAGCGGAGCTGGAAAAGATCGACAAGGAACTCTCCAGACTGGAAAACGAGATCAAGCGTTCGACTTCGATGCTGGAGAATGAACGTTTCGTTTCCAAAGCTCCGGCAGCCAAGGTCGAAGAAGAAAGAGTCAAATTGCAGAATTACCGCAATTCCTACAACACACTGATCGAAAAGAAGAAGGAGTTCGAATAATGGGTCTTAAGAAAACAGCTTTGATCACAGCAGGTCTCGGCGGAGTTTCTTATGCTGCATATCAGGCGGTCGCCGATCAGCTGATCGATAAGATCTTCATCAAGCGCCAGCAAAAAAGAGTCGTAGAGACCAAGTATCTGGATTGGATCAATTCTTCCAACGTCCTCGATGTCAAGGTGAGATCATTTGACGGTCTCAAGCTTTCCGCTTATAACGTCCACAACCATGAAAATGGCCGTTACATCATCCTGCTGCACGGGATCTATTCGGATAAATCCGATATGTACGGCCGTGCGATGGAATTCGACAAGCTCGGTTACAATCTGCTGCTGGTCGACCAAAGAGGAGCCGGCGATTCACAAGGGGAATACTGCACCTACGGCGTCAAGGAATCACAGGACTTGCAGATATGGATCAACTACTTGATCCAGAAGTATCCGGATGTGAAGATCTGCCTGTACGGGGTATCCATGGGGGCAGCTGCCGTCATGATGTCAACAGCCTATAAGCTTCCCGAAAACGTCGTCTGTATGATCGAAGACTGCGGATATTCTTCAATGAAAGAAGAGATCGCCCATATCATCAGGAAGGATTATAAGATCTACTTCCCGTATCCGATCCTGCGTATGCTGGAAAAAAAGATGAATGAGCGCTTCGGCATGAGTTTCGATGATGTGAGCCCGAAGACCTGTCTGGAGGAAAACGAGATCCCGATCCTGTTCATTCACGGTGAAAAGGACAGCTTCGTTCCTCCGCAGATGGCGACGATCCTCTACAACCACAACAAAGGCATCCGGAAGTATTACTCCGTTGCCGATGCCGGTCACAAGGAAGCTTGCATAGATCCGGAATATTATAACAATCTTGACCGTTTCATCAGTGCCTATATGTGATGTGCTGTTGAAATTCGAAAGGATTCTTTCTATAATACTTTTAGAAAACAAAGACTGAGACATGATCTTTCAGGAACCGTCTGCAGAGAGGACGTGGCTGCTGAAAACGTCTGATGAACTGAAAGATTACTACTCACAAGTTTCTCCGTAATGGGAAGACGTCGCTCGCGTTAAGAGTTCAAGTTAGAAAATAAGGTGGTACCGCGCATCTGCGCCCTTTGTGCCGCCTTTTTCATTTTTGGAGGATTACTATATGATCAACATCAAGGAAGACGAAAAACTCAATGTCCTGAATCACTCCTGTGCCCATCTTCTGGCGCAGGCCGTTTCGCATCTTTATCCCCATGCCAAATTCTGGGTCGGTCCGGTCATCGATGAAGGTTTTTACTACGACATCGACTTAGGTGAAGATTCGATCCATGACGAAGACATCCCGAAGATCGAGAAAGAGATGAAGAAGATCGCCAAAGACGGCAAGAGGATCGTCAGGAGAGAACTCAGCCGGCAAGAGGCACTGGAAATGTTCAAGGACGATGAATACAAGATCGATCTGATCAATCACATGGATGATTCGACCGTCATTTCCTGTTACAGCCAGGGTGATTTTACCGATCTTTGCCGCGGTCCGCATGTGGATTCAGTCAAAGAGATCAAATATTTCAAGCTATTGAAGTATTCCGGCGCTTATTGGAAGAACGATGCCAAAAACAAGATGCTGCAGAGGATCTACGGTGTTGCCTTCTACAGTCAGGAAGACCTTGATGCCTGCCTGCAGGAGATCGAAGAAGCCAAGCAGCGCGATCACCGCAAGATCGGCAAGGAACAGGAACTGTTCATGAGCCATGTCCTGGTCGGTGCCGGCATGCCGATGTGGCTGCCGAACGGTGCGATCATCCGCAAGCAGCTGGAAAATTATATCTACGAAAAAGAACAGAAGCTCGGTTACGAACACGTCTACACACCGTGTGTCGGTACCGTCGATCTGTATAAGACTTCCGGACACTGGGATCATTACAAAGACAACATGTTCCCGATGATGAAGGTCGACAATGAAGAATTCGTCTTACGTCCGATGAACTGCCCGCATCACATGCTGATCTACAAGAACAAGCTTCATTCCTACCGCGATCTGCCGGTCAGGATCGGTGAATTCGCGACAGACTTCCGTTACGAAGCTTCCGGTGCCGTCAAAGGATTGGAAAGAGTCCGCTGCATGTGCCAAAATGATGCGCACTTGTTCGTCACACCGGATCAGATCGCTGATGAGTTCAAGAAAGTCGTCACTTTGATCCTTGATGTCTATAAGGATTTCGGCATCAAGAATTACAAATTCCGTCTTTCTTTAAGAGATCCGGAAGATAAAGAGAAGTACTTCGATGATGATCAGATGTGGAATGAAGCGGAAGCAAAACTGAGAGAAGTTCTGAATTCCTTAGGCGTCAAATATTTTGAAGCCGTCGGCGAAGCGGCATTCTACGGTCCGAAGCTCGACGTTGAAGTCAAGCCGGCCATCGGTCCGGAGATCACTTTGTCGACCTGCCAGCTCGACTTCCTGCTTCCGCGAAGATTCGAACTGACTTATGTGGATTCCGACGGTGAAAAGAAGACTCCGGTCGTCCTGCACCGTGCGATCTTCGGTACCTTCGATCGCTTCACGGCTTATCTGATCGAAGAGACCAAAGGCTGTTTCCCGGTATGGCTTTGCCCGAAACAGGCCGTCGTCATTCCGGTCCATTTCGAGAAACAGGCGGATTATGCTTATGAAGTCTGTGAACTGCTGAAGGAAAAGGGCATCCGTGTCCATGTCGACAGCCGCAATGAAAAACTCGGCTACCGCGTCAGAGAAGCACAGATGAACAAGATCCCTTATGAGATCATCGTCGGTGACAACGAAGTGGAGAACCGTTCCGTCAATATCCGCAGATACGGTGTGGAAGGTTCCGAATCGATGGATCTCAACGCCTTTATCGATATGATCTGCGATCAGATCAAAAACAGGAAATGATAAGAAAAATGCTCAGTGAAGATCACTGAGCATTTATTTTTGTGAGGAGCTGATCGATTCCGATCTCTTCGGCTTTTTCACCGGTACGGCTCTTGAATTCGACGATGCCTTCACCGGCTTTCTTGCCGACGGTGATCCTGTATGGGATACCGATGAGTTCGGCATCATTGAATTTGACGCCCGGACGCTCGTCGCGGTCATCGAGGATGACTTCGATGCCGGCAGCGTTCATCTTTTCGTAGAGGTCATTGGCGACCTTGTTCTGCGTCTCGTCCTTGGTCGACATGATCAGGATGATGTATTTGTACGGCGCGATGTTTTCCGGCCAGACGATGCCCTTGTCATCATGAGACTGTTCGACGATTGCCGCCATCGTCCTGCCTAAGCCGATGCCGTAGGAGCCCATCCAGACGTCCTGAAGCTTATTGTCAACATCTGCGTACTGAAGACCCATGGCTTTGGAATACTTCGTGCCGAGCTTGAAGGTGTTGCCGACTTCGATGCCTTTGGTGAATTGCAGCGGCTTTCCGCAGACCGGACACAGATCGCCCGGCTTGGCGTTAACGATGTCACCGACGACATCGTAGCGGATATCGGAAACGTTGCAGTTGATGTAGTGATAGCCTTTTTTGTTAGCACCGGTGCAGAAGTTGGACATTTCCAACACTTCTTCATCGATCACGACTTTGCAGTTAAGACCGATCGGACCGCAATAGCCCGGGACCGCGTTGGACGTAGCGATGAGTTCATCGTCGGCGAAGTTCAGCTCACTTGCATGCAGGAGCTTGAGGACTTTGGATTCGTTGAGTTCGCGTTCTCCGTTGATGAAGAAAACGACGAACTGTCCGTCCACGTTCATCAGCAAGGCCTTGACCGTGTCTTTCATATCGATCTTCAGATATCTGGCGACTTCTTCGATCGATTGGCAATGCGGTGTCTCGACTTGAGTCAGCGGAAGCGGATCTTTCTTTTCGTGTTTTTCGCCGCGGACTGTCTTGGCGACTTCCAGGTTGGAAGAATAACCGCAGTCATCGCAATAGATGAGCGTATCTTCACCTAACGGTGCGATCGCCTGGAATTCTTCGGAGAGGAGTCCGCCCATGACACCGGTATCGGCTTTGACGATGCGGTAGTCGATGCCCAGTTCGTCGAACGACTTTTTATAGGCGTTGAACATCTTCTGATAGCTGACATCGAGTCCTGCTTCATCGGCGTCGAAAGAGTAGGCGTCTTTCATGACGAATTCCTTGACACGGACGAGTCCGAATCTGGCACGCGGTTCATCTCTGAACTTCGTCTGGAACTGATAGAGATTGAACGGCATATTCTTGTAGGACTTGATCATCGACTTGGCCGCATAGGCGAACAGCTCTTCGTGTGTCGGACCCAAGACCATGTCTTTGTCGTTTCTGTCTTTCAGTTTGAATATGGAAGGGCCGAAGCCTTTCATCCTTCCGGATTCTTCGTAGTATTCCGCAGCGATCAGCGCCGGCATCTTGACTTCCTGTGCTCCGGCTTCATTCATATGTCTGCGGATGATGTTTTCGATTTTGTTCTGTACACGTAAGCCCAGCGGCAGCATGATGTAGACGCCGGCCGATGTCTTTTTGATAAAACCGGCTTTGACTAAAAGATTTCCGCTGACGGAGTCTTCGTCTCTGGCGTCTTCTCTGAGTGTATAGAAATAGGAATTTTTTAATTTCATATCTTCATCCTTTCGGTCTCAACTATTATACCATCAACGGTATTTTTCAAAATTCTTAAAATGGAGCTTCCCGATGTTCTTGAGTTCATCTTTGCCGAAGCGTTCGATGATGTAACGGATCTGCTCATCGATCGCAGCAGTCTCCGTAGCGCCTCTTTGGAAGGCGATGGCGTATTTCTTGTTGAGGGCATCCATGTATTCCAGGAAGGCATAGCGGGAGATCATCGACCCGATCGCGACCGCCGGGTATTTAGATTCGGCCTTGGTCTCAAAGATCAGATCGTGGAAGACCCGTTTTTCTTTGGCAAGATAACGGTAATAATCATCGACCGAACAGAACTGGTCGACATAAGCGGCTTTGGGGATGTCATAGCCTTTGTCGAGCATGTTGAGGTATGCCTTGTTGTGCATCCGGGCTTTGATGGCGTTGAGGTTGTCGGTCTCATGGACCCGGTTATAGGTCGCATCATCCAGGATCAGCAGACTGTGTTTGAACCGTTCCCTGAGCTTCGGACCGATCTTGCGGATGAAGTCGTCGGGAAGGGCTTTGGAGTCGGTGATGTGGTTTTCTTCAATGAACGGGTAGTCCGCTTCTTCGACGATCGCCGAACAGACGACGACCGGTCCGAAGACATCGCCGGTGCCGACTTCATCGGAACCGGCCATGCGGATCTTTTTGGTCTCCAGATAGGCGGAAGCGTAAAAGAAAGCGTCGTTCCCCTGAAAGACGGTCTTTCCCGATTTGTAGATCGTGATCGTCAGATCTTCTTTCTGTATGAAGGTATCGACGTATTCGTTTTTGTTTTCTTTGATATAGTCATGAAAAGTCTCTTTCAGTTTTGCGATCTTTTCACTGTCGAGTTTGAATGAAAAATTGCCCATATCACTAGTATAAAACAAAGTTTGTAATTATTCTTAATTGCGATAAAATTTAAATATGGTCATTCCGGAAGGATATTTCATTTTCATTTCGATCTTCGTGATCGCGGTCTATCTGCTGATGATCTACCTGGGATATAAGAAGGGTTTTTTTTCGCAGCTGCTGGATCTTTGTTATACGGCGGTATCCATCTTCGTTTCCTGGCTGGTCTCGCCGGTACTGGCCGATCTGTTCCCGCTCTTTGATATCACCGCGGTCAATGCCCGATACGAACTGCTCGATCAGGTCTTCGATCTGAATTCCTTATTGAATACGGCAGCATATTTCCTGATCATTTTCCTGATCTTGAAGCTGCTTTATCTGTTCATCTCGCTGATCGTCCGTTCCATCGGCAAGCTGCCGGTGATCGGTTCGATCAATAAACTGCTGGGTGCTCTCGTCGGCGTCTTCAATGCGACGCTGATCGTCCTGGCCTTATCGATGCTGCTGTCGACGCCTGTCTTCAGCAACGGGGCGCATGTCAGAGAGAAGACGATCTTAAAATATATCGGTGAGTATTCCGATGTTGCCTTGGATCAGGTGATCGATCTGATCTCCAAAAACAAGCTGCAGGGCAAAGTGGTGGATTTCGATGCGGAAGAATACCGCAGTCAGCTGAAGGAATGGCTCATCAGCGTAAGAGAAAACAATGACTGAGATCTATAAGAACCTTGACCTGGATGTCATACAGGAAAGCGTAGGCAAGCTGACGCCGATCAAAGAATCGCGCCTTTTCATCATGTCGGAAGAAGTCGGTTTCAATCCGCTGCAGATCCGCAAGAACATCAAAGAGACGGCGGAGGCGATGAGACTGCTGAAAGATAACGTCAATGTCAGTTTTGACGGGATCTACAATATCAACGATCTGCTGATCAAAGCCGATAAGGGCATGGTCCTGAGCGGTCCGGAACTGAAGAACGTTCTGGTCTTTCACAATCACTGCGAACGGATCGTCAAACAGTTCTCCAAATTTGACGAGTCTTTATCCATACGCGATTATCCCGATTCCATCAACCTGAATCAGCGGGTCTTCGAGAAGATCGAACGCTGTATCGATAATTCCGGAGCGGTCAAGGATGACGCGACCGACCGGCTCAAAACGATCCTCTTCGATCTCGACCGTGCCGAAAAAGATCTTTACAACCGCGCACATACCTTCATCGACAAACACGGTGACTCTTTACAAGAACCTTCCATTTTCATGCGCAATGACCGCATCACGTTCCTGATCAAGAATTCGGATAAGAACAAGTATCAGGGATATACCTACGGCACTTCTTCCTCCGGTCTGGCTTTTTATGTCGAACCGGCATCGTTCATCGAGGCGAACAACCGCAAGGTGTCTTTGATGCAGGATCGGGAAGATGAGATCGAGCGTATCCTGCGCGATCTTTCCTATCTGGTCGCTTCGATCGCTGAAGAGTATAAGGAGAACTTCGATTCTTTGATGCGGCTGTCCGTCATTTTCGCCAAGGCGGAATACGGACGTAGGAGGAATGCCATATTACCGGAACTGACGGAAGAACTTTCTTTTGACTTTGAAAGTCTTTGCCATCCTCTGATCGATGAAAAGAAGGTCGTTTCCAATACCTATCGCCTGAAGGCGCCGTATCAGGGCATCGTCATCTCCGGATCCAATACCGGCGGCAAGACGGTCTCTCTGAAAGCGATCGGTCTTTCGATCCTGATGTCGTATCTGGGCATCCCGATCATTGCAGAGAATGCCAGGATACCGTTTTACCGCAATGTCTATGTCGATATCGATGACAACCAGTCGATCTCCGATTCCTTATCGACGTTTTCCGCACATATCCGAAACATCAACGACATCCTGAATGAGACCGACGATCATTGCCTGGTCCTGATCGACGAGCTGATCTCCGGTACCGATCCCAAAGAGGCACAGGCGATCTCTCTGGCGATCCTGGACAAACTGAAAGAGAAGGGCTCATCCTTCATCATCACGACGCATTTCGATGACATCAAAAAGTATTCTTATGAAGATGAAAAGATCCTGCTGTCATCGGTCGGTTTCAATATGGAGACGTTGTCTCCCACCTACAAGTATCTGGAGGATTCGATCGGTGCATCCAACGCGCTGGAGATCGCTTCCCGTTATTTCGATGATCAAAGCATCATCGAAAATGCCCGCGGCTATCTGCAGAAAAACAAGTCCGAACATGATGAACTGATGGACCGGCTGTCCAAACAGATCGAAGAAACGCAGATCGAGAAAGAAAAGCTTCTGCAGGAAAGGGCGGATGTGGAAAAACAGATCCGGGAATATCGGGAAAAGAATGCCGCTTTCGAGCAGGAAAAAGAGAAACTGAAAAAGAAGTATCTCGATGAGCTCAACGCCTACATCGAAGAAGTCAAACTGGAGGCTCTCGAAAAACTTGAAAGTATCAAGGAAACCAAGAACGATCAGGTGATCCGACAGATCGAGCAGCTCGAGGAAAAGATGATAGAACCGGAAAAAGAAGAACGGCCGGTCTTTAAGGTCGGTGATAATGTCCGCATCGCCGAGAACGAACAGGTCGGCGTCATCACCCAGATCTCCAAAGACAAGGCGTCGGTCTCTGTCCGCGGACTGACCGTCATAGTGAAGCTTTCCGATCTGACCTTGATGCCCAAGATCAAAAAACCGCAGGCCAAAGTCATCGCCAGGAAATACAGCCGGGTGCCTTCGGAGATCAATCTTGTCGGGAGCCGGGTGGAAGATGCCCTGGTCGAGATGGAGGAGTACCTCGATAAGGCTAACGCATCGCGGATGTCCAACGTAAAGGTGATCCACGGCATAGGTACCGGGATCTTAAGAAAGGCGCTCCGGCAGAGGCTCGCCAAGCTTTCTTATGTCAAGTCTTTCAAAGACGGGGACTATTATGACGGCGGCAGCGCCGTGACGATCGTGGAGTTCAAATGAGCGATCTCAAAGAAAAACTTCTGACACTGCCGAAAAAGCCCGGTGTCTATCTGCATAAAGATAAAGAGGGAACAGTGATCTATGTCGGTAAGGCGATCAATCTTTTCAACCGCGTCAATTCCTATTTCCGCGGCGCCCACGACTACAAGACGACCAAGCTGGTCTCCAATATCGTCGACTTCGACTACATCGTCACTAAATCGGAAAAGGAAGCCTTGATCCTGGAATACAATCTGATCAAGGAATACGATCCCAAGTACAATATCGTCTTCAAGGATGACAAGTCCTATCCCTATATCCTGATCAAGGACTGCAAAGAACCGTATGTGTCCGTCGTCCGTCTGAAGAAGAAATCCCGCTTCAAGGGAAAGCTTTACGGTCCGTTTCCCGATGTCGGTGCCGCCCGCAACATGGTGGAACTCATCAATAAGCTTTATCCGACCAGGAAATGCGAGAATCTGAAGAAAGACCTGTGTCTTTATTATCACCTGGGTCAGTGCCCCGGTTACTGCAAGATCGATGTACCGGCGCAAGAATGCGAGAGGACGAAGGAATCGATCGTGTCCTTCCTCAACGGCGACAACCGGGAGGTCATCCGTTCTCTGAAAGAGAAGATGGATGCCGCTGTCGAGAAGCTCGATTATGAAAATGCGGCTTATTTCCGCGATCTGATCGAAGATGTGCGGCAGACCAATCTCAAACAGGATGTCCAGAAAAACAACCGGGAGACGTTCGATATCTTCAATTACTACGTGGAAGACGGTTATATCGCGATCATCGGTCTTTTCATCAAGAACGGCAGGCTCTTGTCTTCCGATAAATTCGTCGATTATCTGGTCTCCGATCCGGAGAACTTCGTCAGTTCCTATATCTACCGTTTTTACGAGATCAACGAAAAGCCGAAGAAGCTCTATGTGCCCAAAGAGATCTATGAATATCTCAAAGATGTTTACGACTGCGCCACGGTGACTAGAGGTTACAAATACCAGCTGCTCAAGCAAGCCAAAAACAACGGCATCGAGACCTTGAAGCAGAACAAGAACATCATCACCCGCAAAGAGTCCTATTCCGATCAGCTGGACGAAGAATTCCGGCGGATCTTCCATAAACCTGTTAGAACGATCGAACTGTTCGATAACTCCCACACGGGCGGAGTCAATACGGTCGGAGCGATGGTCGTCTATAAGGACTTCAAGCCTTCCAAAAAGGATTACCGCATGTTCAAGCTCGAAGATTCGGCCGATGACCTGTCTTCGATGCGGGAGATGCTTTACCGGCGTTATTTCCGCGTTTTGAAAGACGGTCTGGAACGTCCGGATCTGCTGATCGTGGATGGCGGCCGCATCCAGATCGATATCGCCAAGGAGATCCTTTCTTCCTTGAATATGGACATCACGATCGTCGGTCTGGGCAAAGATGATCATCACAATACGTCCTATATGATGGATGCCGATTGTCAGATCGTTTCGATCAAGAAGGATTCCAATCTTTTCTTTTTCCTGACCAACATGCAGGATGAGGTCCACCGTTTTGCGATCACCTATCATAAGAAGCTGCGCCAGAAGGCGATGTACAAGTCGGTCCTGGACGATGTCAAAGGCTTGGGTCCGAAAAGCCGCGTAAATCTGCTTCGCAAGTACAAGACGATCGCCAATCTCAAGACTCTGCCATTAGAGGAACTGGAAACGGTCCTTACGAAAAAAACGGCGGAAGAATTGTATAATAAACTGAGAGAAGAGAATGCTTAAGAACATTTCCGATTATCTGTCACTGATGACTTTGATCTTCATATCGGCATACAGCGTGTATGTGTTTTTACTGTCGATGTCCCGCGGGGAAAAAGACGATACGACTTACAGCCGCCGGCAGCTGCTCAGGGATTATCTCAACAATGAGGAAGAATAATGGATAACAATACATTGCTGATCCTGATGGCATCGCTTTTCGTCGTCACCGTTTTGATCATCCTCATCATCGTGCTGAACAATTCAAAGAAGACCAACGATCTCAACAACGAACTCAGCCGTTCGATCTACGAGATCCGTTCGGGGATCGACCGGGACTTTCTCGATCTGAATTCGCGGCTCAACGAACAGTTTCACGATTTCTCCGACCGGGTGAATTCCAATATCATCCAGTCGGGCAAGACTTCAAACGAAGTCTTTCATTCGATCAATGAAAAGATGGTCAAGATCAATGAAGCGCAAAGCGCACTGAACGAAATGTCAAAAGACATCATCTCGCTTGAGGATATCCTGACCGACAAGAAGAGCCGGGGAGCATTCGGCGAAGTGGAACTGTATTCGCTGCTCGATGCGGTCTATGGCGACAACAGCTCGCTCTATGAGAAACAATACCGCCTGCCGAACGGCTTCATAGCCGATGCGGTGATCAAGGCGGAAGGCTCCTTCGGGCTTTTGTGCATCGATTCGAAATTTCCGCTGGAAAATTACCGC
Source organism: Erysipelotrichaceae bacterium (assembly GCA_024684175.1). The sequence goes on along the minus strand of JAIKXJ010000063.1, from coordinate 86,151 downwards.
AATATGCTCAACATCCGTCTGGATGAAAAGAGCCGGCAGTTATATGAACGCAAGTTCCGCGACGATATCAAAAAACATATCGATGACATCCATAAGAAATACATCGTTCCCGGCCTGAGCGCCGATCTGGCTTATATGTTCATCCCGGCGGAAGCGGTCTTTGCATCGATCTACGGGTCGTTTCCCGAACTGGTCGATTATTCCTATGAAAAGAAGGTCTATATCGTCTCACCGACAACGCTGATGGCCTACATCACCGCCATGCGTTCGATCTATCTGGGAAAGAAAAAAGATGAAAAAGCCCGGCAGATCGCCGTCCTGCTTTCGGAACTCGGCGAAGAGTTCCGACGCTTTGAAAAGCGCAGCGAGGAGATCTACAAAGCTTACGAACATCTCAATTCTGCTTTCTATGATCTCAATGTCTCATCCAGAAAGATCATCCGGCGTTTTGATAAGATCAATGCCGGAGAATTCGAAGAAGAAGAGAAAAAATAAACGATATCCCACTGGCTGATGAGACATCGTTTTTCTTTTTATTGATATTTGATCTCGAGACCGATCTTCTTTTTGACCTCTTCGAGTTTGGCATCGGCCAGAAGGGAAGCTTTTTTCGCTCCGTCGAGCAGGATCGTTTCGATCTGCCGGGATTCGATGATCTCGCGGTATCTGGCCTGGATCTTTTCCAGGGTGTCACAGACGATGTCGGCAACATAGCTCTTGAGCTTGCCGTAACCCTGGCCTTCGAACTTGACGGCGATCTCTTCCATGCTTTCGCCGGAGAGGGCGGAAGCGATCTCGATGAGGTTGTAAAGGCCCGGCTGATTCTCTTTGTCCAGACGGATGACGCCGAGTGAATCGGTGACGGCCGACATGATCTTCTTGCGGGCAGCCTTCGGTTCGTCGAGCAGATAGATGCAGCCTTTGTTGGTCTCATCGGATTTGGACATCTTTTTGGAAGGATCGGAAAGTGACATGATTCTGGCACCGACTTTGGCGATCAGCGGTTCCGGCACGACGAAGGTATCGCCGTATTTGTGATTGAAACGAAGAGCGATGTCTCTGGTGAGCTCGACATGTTGTTTCTGGTCTTCACCGACCGGAACATAGTCGGCATCGTAGAGAAGGATGTCGGCGGCCATCAGGCAAGGGTAGGTATAAAGACCGGCGGTCATGTTCTTTTCGCCTTTTGCCGATTTGTCTTTGAACTGCGTCATGCGGTTGAGTTCGCCGAGATACGTATTGCAAGCCATGATGTAGCCGAGTTCCGCATGTGCGTGGACGTCTGTCTGTAGGAAGATCGTCGATCTTTGCGGATCGAGGCCGCAGGCGATATATAAAGCGACCGCATCGGTCAGGTTCTTGCGCAGATCTTCCGGATCCTGATATTCGGTGATGCAGTGCAGATTGGCGATGAACACGACCATTTCGTAATCGTCCTGATACTTGACGAAATTGCGCAAAGCACCGATGTAGTTTCCCAAAGTGAGCTGGCCGGTCGGCTTGATGCCGGATAACATTCTTTTCATACTTTACCTCCCTGAAAAATAAAAAAGGTGATCACAAGGGCGCTTTCGCGCGGTACCACCTTAATTTTTCTCTTTTTTCCTTAACGCGGAAGACGCATGCGACTGCTGCCGCATGAAACGCAGGGCCCAATTCGCTGCAGAAGCTGCCGATCATTTTCACCGACCATGATCTCTCTGAAGAACAGACATTCCCGCTACTATTTCCTGTTCCTATAATAAACCAGGATCACGTTTAAAATCAAACGGGAAGTGGTGTATAATACATTCTATGATAGTTGTCTATACATCACCGGGATGTTCATCATGCCGGAAAGTGAAGAATTATCTCAAAGACAATCATCTTCGTTATATCGAGAAGAATATTTTCAATACGCTTCTCAATAAAGAAGAGATCCGTTATCTGATCTCCCGGACAGAGAACGGGACCGATGACATCATCTCCAAGCGTTCCAAGATCATTCAGGAAGACCGGGTGAACATCGATGAGATGTCGATCAATGAACTTTGCGATTTCATCGTGAAGAATCCTTCGATCCTCAAGCGTCCGATCATCATCGATGACCGGAACCTTCAGATCGGATATGACGAAGAGGAGATCGAACTGTTCAAGAAACTGCGGTCGATCTCGAAGTGTGAAGGGGAATGTCCGCATTTCGTCACATGCGGAGAGATCAGGAAAGAATGCTGAAGATCCTCGTTGGACTTTCCGGCGGCGTCGACAGTGCGATCGCCGCGTATCTGTTGAAAGAAGCAGGTTATAATGTGACCTGCTGTTTTATGCGTAACTGGGATTCGGCCCTGAACAACGATACTTTGGGCAATGCTACGCTGAATAATGACATCTGTCCGCAAGAAGAAGATTACAACGATGCCAAGGCCGTTGCCGACAAGCTGGGACTGCAACTGCTCAGAAGCGATTATATCGAGGAATACTGGGATTCTGTATTCAAGAATTTCATCGAAGAGTACGAAAGGGGCCGTACGCCCAATCCCGATATCCTTTGCAACAAATACATCAAGTTTGATCATTTTCTGCGTTTTGCCGAAAAAAACGGCTTCGACAAGATCGCGACCGGACACTATTTCAAATCGGTGGAAACGCAAAGCGGTATCCGCTACTATAAGGCTGCCGATCTCAATAAGGATCAGTCGTATTTCCTGGCTCAGGTCGACAAGAAAGCTTTGGACAAGAGCTTGTTCCCGTTAGGGGATATCGACAAACCGCAGGTGCGCAAGATCGCGCACGAACTCGACTTGCCGATCGCTGACAAGAAAGATTCCACCGGGATCTGTTTCATCGGCGAACGCAACTTCCGCGAATTCCTGAAGAATTACATTCCGATGAAAAAGGGGAAGATCATCGATATCGATACGCTCGAACAGGTTGGGGAACATGAGGGCGTATATTATTATACGATTGGCCAGAGGAAGGGCTTCGGCGTCGGCGGCGGCCGCGGTCCGTATTTCTGCGTGGGCAAAGACGTGAAGAAAAATGTCTTATATCTGACTTCGGTCAAAAACGAAGACTATCTGTATTCCGACCGCTGTCTGATCGACGGGATCAACTGGATCGGTGAACTGAAGGATGAGAATATCCAATGCAAGTTCCGTTACCGCCAGTCCGACAACGAAGTCCGGATCGAGAAGATCTCGGAGACTTCCGCATATCTGTACTATCCGCAGAAGATCAAAGCGGTCACGCCGGGTCAGCAGGCCGTTTTCTACAAGGACGGAGAACTGTTGGGCGGCGGTGTCATAGAAAAGACGTTCATCAAGGATGAAGATCTCAATGAAAAGCTGATGAGAAGGGTCAATGGATAACGAAGAGATCATCGACATCATCGAAGGGGAATTCACCCGCACCATCTACCGGTCGGATACGTATATGGTGTCCAGATTCAATACCAGTCAAGGGGCCATCACTGTCACAGGCCCTTCTTTTGATTATGAAAAAGGACAGCGTTATGTGCTTTCCGGAACTTATGTCGAACATCCCCGTTATGGATTCCAGTTTTCTTTGATCTCTGTCGAGAAGTATGTTTCAACGAAAAAAGAAGAGATCATCTCCTTTTTGAAAAGCTCGGCTTTCCCGGGCATCGGCGCAAAAACGGCTGAAAAGATCTATGCTTATTTCGGCAGCGAGACGCTCAAGATCTTAAAGGAAGACCCGATGCGCATCGCGGAAGTCGAACTGAGCGAGAAACAGCTGATCTCCTTGCAGGAAGGCTTTCAGTCGCTGAACGATCCCCGCAACGAGATCATCCTGTATCTGGTCTCCGGCGGTTTCAATTCTGCCGATGCCCAGAAGATCTTTTCCCGTTTTCAGCTGGCGACCAAAGAAGTGGCGCAGGACAATCCGTTCCGTTTCTATAATGAGATCTACGGTATCGGTTTCGATAAGGTGAAACAGTTTTCTTCGACATTGGATTTTGACGATGCGGAAAACAAATTCCGGGAAGCTTATCTGATCCATACGATTTCCGAGTATACGTTTTCCAGCGGTGATCTTTATATCGGTTATGATCAGCTGATCGGCTTGCTGCAGCGCGTCGGGAACATCGACAACATCGATGAGATCATCGGCCGCTGTCTTGAAAAGAAGTATCTTTATGCACAGGACGACCGGCTGTATCTGTACAACGATCATCAGGATGAAGTGTTCATCGCAGATTTCCTGAATCACTTTGAAGGCGGTCTGCAAGTCGAAGACGAGATCATCTTGCAGGAGATCGAACAGCTCGAGACGCGGCTGTCGATCGGCTATCACGATCTTCAGAAAGAGGCGATCCTGAATTTCTTCCGCAACAAGATCTCGATCATCGTCGGCGGTCCGGGAACGGGCAAGACGACGATCGTCAAGGCCTTATGTGAGATCTTCAAAGATGTCTATCCTTACGGCGGACTGATGGTCACCGCACCGACCGGAAGGGCAGCCAAAAGGATCAATGAGATCTGTGACGTCGAATCAAAGACTATCCATTCGCTGCTGAAGTGGAACAAGGAAGAAAATACCTTCGTTTACGGAACGGAGAATCCTTTGGTCTACGATGCCCTGATCATCGATGAATTTTCAATGGTCGACAACAATCTTTTTGCTTCCTTACTGAAAGCCTGCGGAAGGGTGAAAAAGATCTGCATCATCGGCGACAACAACCAGCTGCCGTCCATCCGTCCCGGCGATCTGCTCAACGACCTGATCGAAAGTGGAACGATACCGGTGACTTCTCTTGAATTCAACTATCGGCAATCCAAGGGCAGCGAGATCATCGCTTTGGCCAACGATATCCGTAACGGTGATGTCGATCTGCGCCGTTTTGAAAATGACATCCGTTTCTTCGACATCCGGAGAGACCGTTTCGATCTCATCTCTTTGATCAAGGAAGACATCAGTGAGGGTTACATGCTCGATGAGATACAGATCCTGGCACCGATGTATAAAGGCGAATGGGGCATCGATGCATTGAATTATCACCTGCAGGAAGCCTTCAATCCGAAAGATCCGTATAAGAAGGAGAAAAAGGCGGGTAGATTCATTTTCAGGGAGAATGACAAGATCCTGCAGCTGAAGAACCGGCCGAATGACGATGTTTACAACGGAGATATCGGAATTTTGGAAGATATTGATGACAAAGAGAAAAGTTTAATGGTAAACTACACAGGGACATATGTTTTTTATCCCTTCGAAGAGCTCGATGACATCGCTCTGGCTTATGCGCTTTCCGTGCATAAGGCACAGGGTTCGGAGTATCAGGCGGTCTATTTCATCTTCGATCGGAACAATTATCATATGCTCACCCGAAATCTGATCTATACGGCGATCTCCAGAGCAAAGAAGAAGCTGGTGATCATCGGTTCGGAAATATTGTTGAAAGAGGGGCTTTCCCGTCAGATGCGAAAGAGGAATACCACTCTAAAGGAGAAGATGTTAAATGCAAAATGAAAAAACAAGAAAAATCGCAACGCTCGGCATCCTGACGGCGATCGTCGTCGTGTTGCAGCTGTTGGGATCGTTCATCCGTTTCGGTCAGTTCTCGATCTCTCTGGTGCTGATCCCGATCATCGTCGGTGCGGCGCTTTACGGTCCTTATGCCGGTGCATGGCTGGGTTTCGTGTTCTCGATGGTCGTCTTACTGTCCGGCGATGCTGCGCCGTTTCTGGCGGTCAGCGTTTTCGGCACGATCCTCACAGTCCTGATCAAGGGAACGGCTGCGGGCTTTGTCAGCGGACTGGTCTACAAACTCTTTAGTGAGAAAAAGACGCTTTCCGCCGTACTATCCGCGATCGCATGTCCGGTCTGCAATACGGGGATCTTTTTGCTGGGTTGTGTATTGTTCTTCATGCCGACGATCAGCGAATGGGCAAGTGCTTTCGGTTTTTCTTCCGTCGGTGCTTATATGCTGCTGGGCTTGGTCGGCGGAAACTTCTTATTTGAGGTTTTGACCAATGTCATCCTTTCACCCGTCATCGTACGCGTGATCTCCATGGGTAAAAACCGATAATTGTGATACTATATTGAAAGAAGATAAGTAGTGCGCTTCAAAACTTTCAGAGAGCATCTGGTTGGTGAAAAGATGCAGCGGCGGCGCATGAAGCTACTTCTTTGATTCGGGGCAATGCCCGACGTGTTCCGCGTTAAGGATCTGAGGGCAGACAGCAATGTCTGAACTAAGGTGGTACCGCGTTTTACGACGTCCTTAGAGAGGACGTTTTATTATTTTCCGGAGGTAATTATGAACTATTTAACAGGAAATCAGGTCAGACAGAAATTCTTGGACTTCTTCGTATCGAAGGGGCACATGATCGAACCGGGCGTCTCACTGGTCCCGGTGAATGATCCGACGCTGCTTTGGATCAATGCCGGTGTTTCCGGTCTCAAGAAGTATTTCGACGGCAGAGAAAAACCGAGATGCAACCGAATCACCAATGCGCAGAAGTGCATCCGTACCAACGATATCGAGAACGTCGGCAAGACAGCCAGACATCATACCTTCTTTGAGATGCTGGGCAACTTTTCGATCGGCGATTATTTCAAGGAAGATGCGATCAAATGGGCCTGGGAATTTCTGACTTCCGAAGAATGGATCGGTTTCGATAAGTCCAGGATGTATGTCACGATCTATCCGGATGACAATCAGGCTTATGAGATCTGGACGAAGCAGACCGATATCGATCCGGCGCACATCCGCAAGACGGAAGATAATTTCTGGGAGATCGGTGAAGGTCCGGGCGGACCGGATTCCGAGATCTTCTATGATCGCGGTGAGAAATACGATCCGCAGGGCTTAGGCGATAAGCTCTTCTTTGAAGATATCGAAAACGATCGTTACATCGAGGTATGGAACGTCGTCTTCTCACAATACAACTGCAAGCCGGACGAGATGCCGCGCAGCCAGTACAAAGAACTTCCGCAGAAGAACATCGATACCGGTATGGGTCTTGAACGTCTCACAGCCCTTATTCAGGACGGCGAGACCAACTTCGATACCGACCTGTTCCTGCCTTATATCAAGGAAACGGAAAAATTCGCAAATAAACCGTATGCGCAAGAAAAGATGGCTTACAGGGTCATCGCAGACCACATCCGTACCTGCGTCTTCGCACTGTCGGACGGCGCGACCTTCTCCAATGAAGGCAGAGGCTATGTCTTGAGAAGAGTCTTGCGAAGAGCGATGCGTTACGGAAGGAACATCGGCATCGACAAGCCATTCCTTTATGAACTGGTCGACGTCGTCTGCGAGAACATGAAAGAATTCTATCCGTATCTGATGGATAAGAAAGAGTTCGTCAAAAAGCTCATCCTAAAGGAAGAACAGTCTTTCCTGTTAACGTTATCCAACGGCGAGAAACTGCTTGCAGAAGAGCTGAAAAAGGCTTCTGACGGCGTTTTGAGCGGAGAAGTGATCTTCAAACTCTATGATACGTACGGATTCCCAAAAGAGATGACGATCGAATCGGCGGAAGAGAAGGGTCTGAAGTGTGACATCGAAGGTTTCAATGCCTGCATGGCAAAACAGCGTGAGATGGCCAGAAATGCCAGAGATGTCGAAGAATCGATGCACGGACAGTCACAGGACCTGCTGGAATTCAAAGCACCGTTCTACTTCACCGGCTATGAAAAACTCGAAGATGAAGGCACGATCACCGGAACATTTGTTTCCGGTAAGACTGTCGATCTGATCGATACGGAAGGCGAGATCGCCTTCGACCGTTCCTGTTTCTATGCGGAATCGGGCGGCCAGATCGCCGATGAAGGCATCATCTGTTCGCAAGATTTTGAAGCGAAAGTCACCGATGTCAAAAAAGCGCCGAACGGCCAGTTCTTGCACCATGTGAAAGTCGTAAAAGGCCAGGCGAAGAAAGGTGATGTCCTCAAGCTGAAGATCGCTGCGGAAGACCGTCAGAAGATCAAGGCCAATCACTCCTCGGTCCATCTGCTGCAGGCGGCACTGATCCGGGTCCTGGGAAGTCACATTGCGCAAGCCGGTTCCTATGTCTGCAAGGACTATGCGAGATTCGACTTCTCTCATTATGAGAAAGTCTCCAGAGAACAGCTGAACGAAGTGGAAGCTCTGGTCAATTCCTATATCGCGATGAACTTGCCGATCAAGACGGATGTCCTGTCGATCGAAGACGCCAAGAAGACCGGTGCGATCGCTTTGTTCGACGAGAAATACGGTGACAAGGTCCGTGTCGTTTCGATGGGCGATGTATCCAAAGAATTCTGCGGCGGTACCCATGCGTCCAACACGGCGGAACTCGGTGTATTCAAGATCAACTATGAAGAATCCATCGGTTCCGGTATCCGCAGGATCGAATGCTGTACGAAACAGAAAGCCTATGAAGGCTTCAAGGACTATGAACTGCGTCTCGACCGGATCATGGACGAACTCAAGCTCAAGAACTTCGACATGATCTTTGACCGCATCGTTGCTCTGAAAGATGAAAACGCCAAGCTGCAGTCCGAGCTCAAGACGATCAAGGAGAAGCTGATGAACGAAGAAGCCAATGCTCTGATCGCCAAGGCGAAAGACAATGGCAAGTTCCGCTATATCCTGCTTCAGCTGGATGATCATTCCGGAAATCTCAAGGATTATGCCAACGGCATCAAGAACAAGCTCGACGGCGGATTCGTTTTCATCGTCAACAGGAACGGCGAAAAACTTTCGATGGTCGCGGCTGCCGGCGATAAGGCGCTTGCCTCCGGCATCAAGTGCGGCGAAGTCATCTCCAAAGCCTGTGCTACAGCCAACGGAAAGGGCGGCGGACGTCCCGATCTTGCCCAGGGCGGCGGTTCAAATGCCGATCCTTCTCTCATCGTCTCACAAGTCGAAAAACTGCTGAACTGAGCTAAATATATAGTGTATAATTAAGTGAGGGAGGTGTTGAATATGGCTTCAAACAATTCCAGAACGATGTTATTTACTTCGGAAGAGATCAAGAGGGAGAATATGAAACAGCTTCTCAAGGAAGTCTCCGAGGCACTTGAGGAACGCGGCTACAATGCCGTCAATCAGATCTCCGGATATCTCATCAGTAATGATCCTGCCTATATCTCATCTCACAAAAATGCCCGCAATAATATCCAGCAGGTCGAACGATACGAGATCATCGAAGAGCTTGTCAGATATTATCTTGAAAGCAAATAATAATGAATACAGTAAAGGATCTCTAGAAAATGAATGATAGTACTCTCCGTTCGCGGAGAGTCTATTTCGTTAATCGATAACTGTTAGAAAGATCGTTTTATGAAAGAAAACTCCATTTTTATCACAGATGATAACGGCAAAGAAGTCGAAATGAAGATCTACCTGACTTTTGATGCCAATGAAAAACAATATGTCGTCGTCTATGAAGAAGGCAAGGAAGACGAACTCTACGCTTTGACCTATGACGATGAAGCCAATCTCTATCCGGTCGATGATCCGGAAGAGCTCGCCATGGTCGATGAGGTAGTCAGTGCTTATGAAGAAGAGAAATAAAGTCCTGATCGCCATTTTTGCCGTACTTCTGATCATCACCTCTTTGATCCTGGGGATCATTTTCTATGTTCGTTCGTCTTTAAAGCTTTCCGACCGTTTTCTCAGCGGTCAGATCTGTGCAGACGGAAACGGACCGTGTGAGACCACGGCGTTCATCGTCGATGAAGGCGCATATGGAAAATCCACGCTCGACAAGCTGGAGAGCGAGGGGATCTTAAAGAATGCGGATATGGTCTATTACTATAACCGCATCTTCACCGGGTATTCCTTTGCGGCCGGTTATTTCGAGATCCCGCACGCCGTCGATGACGGCTACGGCACACTTCGTCCGATCACTTTGGATGAAGTCCTGGCTTTTTTGGCTGATCCGGCCAATGCCCATCAGGATACCGTCACCTTATCCTTTGACGAAGGTGACTTCATCCGCTCTTATGCCAAGAAACTCGGTGAAAATACGACTGTTTCGGAAGAAGAATTGCTTGCCTACTGGAACGATGAGAGCGTCATCCGTTCCTATATGAGCGAGTATCCGTTCCTGACGGAAGATATCTTCGGTGAGAATGTGAAGTATTATCTGGAGGGCTATCTGTTCCCGGATACCTATGAGTTCTTCGAATTCACCAACTGTGATGAGATCACCAGAAGGTTTTTAGACCGTACACTGGACGTCTACAACCGGCATATCGATGAATTCAATGCGTCCGAGTTCTCGATCCACGAGGTCTTTACGCTGGCATCGATCGTGCAGTGGGAATCCGGAGATCCGGAAGATTCGAAAAAGATCGCCGGTGTCTTTGTCACGAGACTCAATGCGCCGGAGATCCTGGGCTCGACCGTCACAGCTTGTTACGCCTTCGATCTGAGCAAGGATGAATGTTATGAAGTCGGCGATACGCTCGACTATACCTGGAGGCCGGATCCGTACAACACTTATACGGTCCAGGGCTTCCCGCCGGGACCGGTCTGCTGCCCGAATGAGACCGTCATCGTTGCTGCTCTTCATCCGGACACCAGCGAAGGATATTTCTTCTTCTCGGCGAACATGTGTGACGGCGGTACCGTCTTTGCCAGAACGGAAGCGGAACACGAATACAATATCCAGCATTATTACCTTGCGTGTGATTATTGATAAAGGAGATCCAAGTTTATGTCCAGAAACAAACCAATCGTCATTGGCATCGCCGGAGGAACCTGCTCGGGAAAGTCATCGATCGCCGGTATCCTGATCGATGAATTCCGTTATACCAAGTCGATCAACATCATCCGCGAAGATGATTATTATAAGGACCAGTCCCATCTGCCGATGGAGGAAAGAGCGAAGACCAACTATGACCATCCGCTGGCATTCGATTTCGATCTTATGACCGAACACATCACCAGGCTGATCGCCGGCGAGACCATCGAAAAGCCGACCTATGACTATACGGTCCACAACCGCTCCGATATCACGGAGATCGTTCATCCAAGCGATGTCATCATCATCGAAGGCCTCTTCGCTTTATACAGGGAAGAGATAAGAAAGCTTGAAGATATCAAGATCTTCGTCGATACGCCGGCCGATATCCGTTTTATCCGCCGTCTGAAAAGAGACGTGAAAGAACGTGCCCGGACGATCGAATCGATCACCGAGCAGTATCTCAACACGGTCAAGCCGATGCATGATCAATTTCTGGAACCAACGAAACAATATGCGGACATCATCATTCCGCAAGGCAAATCCAACACGGTCGCGATCGACCTGCTGAAGACCAAAATCAATAGTATACTGAATGAGAAAAGTGATATAATTCTCTAGACTGGAGGGAACAATGGAAGAAAAATTTTATGTGACCGAAGAAGGTCTGAATGACCTTAAAAATGAGCTGAATACTCTGATACATGTAACAAGAGAAGAAGTCATCGAAGAGCTCAAGGCTGCCCGTGCACAGGGTGACCTTTCCGAAAATGCGGATTACGATGCGGCAAGAGACCATCAGGCCAAAGTCGAAGCCAGGATCAAAGAACTCGAGCACCAGATCAAGAATGCGGAAGTCATCACCGAGACCAAGAAGACCAATTTCGTCAGGATCGGATCGACCGTCGAGATCCAGGAGCTTGATACCAAGAACAAACTGACTTACAAGATCGTCGGTTCTGTAGAAGCCGATCCGCTCAACGGCTTGCTGTCGAACGTCACGCCGCTTGCGGAAGCGATCCTTGACCAGCGTGTCAACGATGTCGTCACCGTCAAAGTCGAAGAGCCGTATGACGTAAAGATCCTGAAGATCTATTAGGAATCATTGTCATTTCTTGCAAATAATGAACAGGAGGACCTGTTCATTTTTTTATGCGCAAGTATATATACATCATCATCTTTCTGATCATTTCGATCATCCTTTCGTTTTCTTATCTGAATCAAAGCATCACCGGCAAAAGGGCGTATGAATATATTCCGTCCAACAACTTTTATCTTTTGCAGAAAAGAAAAATCGTCTTAAATGAGATCAAGGACTTCAGTTTTGATGAGTTCTTCATGATCCTTTCCAAATCGCCGGTCTCTTACCGTTATGAGTTTTCTGAAGACCGCCTGCTCATACACATCTGCGGTAAGGATTTTTCTTATCCCTATGAGATCCGGCCGGAAAAGATCATCGAGACCACCGTTTATGAAGAAGTGATCAAAGAAGTGCCGGTCTATATCGACAGACCGGGAGCTGATAATACACCGTATCTACAGAATGATGATCGGGAAACGGAGGATTATGAAGAAGAATACTTTTATCTGATGAAAGACCACTTTACATTCCCGCAAGGGACAAAGATCGCTGAGATCATCGATACGATCCGTGACAGCATAAAGACCAATCAGACATTGAGCGTCGATTATTCTCTGCTGAATCCGAACCAGATTGGCCAATACCCGCTCTTCGTGTTGAAAAATGACGGAAAAACCGAGATTTTCGTTTTCATCGTTTAGGAATCAAAGATGATTTTTTCTAATCATGATATGGAGGACATGATTATGAAAAAAATACTGACGATCATGCTGACGCTTCTGTTATGCATGAGTTTTTATCCGATCAATGCGGAGGAGGGCGAGGATATGTCCAAATTCTCATTCAAGATCCTTCTTCAGCATGCCGATCAGCTCGACGAACTTAAAGTCGTGCGTTTTTACAACAAGGAAAGCGGACGCTATGCCTTCTGCATGGAACCGCTCGTCGATTATTCGCCGAAAGACAATCTCTATGAAAAACAAAACTGCGACGATAAAAAGATCTTTGAGATCTATAAGGCGTTTGAGATCCTGGGAGAAGAGTATTACATTGCTGCCCAGCTGATGATCTGGGAGATCACATCCGGTGTGCGTTACAGTTTTGACGGAAAAGACAGCAAAGATTTCGGAGAAGAGAAGATCCTGGAAACGATCGGCTCTTTCGAGGAGGAAACGGAAGTCAAAGAACTTTCTTTTTCCTTTGCCAGACAGCAGATCCACACGCTGAGCATCAAAGGTCTTGATGAATATGAGATCGCCGAGACCGATGTGCAGATCCTGAAGAAGGAAGGGGATACGGTGACCTTGCAGATGAGCGATCATGAAGAAACGATCCGCCTTGTACCGAAGTGTTCTTTGATGGACAAGAGTTTCCGTTATCATTCGGAATCTTCGCAGGACTTGTATTCCTATGAAGGAGATTATGAAGTGAAACCGAAAATGAAGATCACGCTGTTTCCGGCCGATGAACTGTATTCGTATTCGTTTTCCAAAACGGATGAGTACGGTACGCCGATCCCGGGTGCCGGTTTTACCTTGTTTTCCATTGATGAACACGGTGGCGAGGAGATCCTTTTGATCAAAGCAGGACGGAAAGTCGATCTTTCCAATGTCTATATGCAGATACAAAATGATACGGAAGTAAAGACTTCGGAACGTTATCAGAAATATTTTGACGGTACGGAATTCTATACGGATGAAGTCGGCTGTTTTCCGTATGAGATCAAAGATACATCGATCCGCGGACATGCCTTCGTCTGTAAAGACTTTCCGATGGACGGCGATCTGCTGAAACTGAATGTGAAGAAAGAAAAGGAGTTTTTCAGCGATGCATCGATCAAACAGACTCTGAGTGATGTGTCTAAGGATCAAACCTATCTGCTTGCCGAAACGAACCCTGCAAAAGGCTATACTTTCGGAAGCGATCCCTGCATTTACATCGGTATGGATGCTCCGGAAATGCAGTTCATCAATAAAAGACGCGATTTCGATCTCAAACTCTGCAAGGAGAATGAGGAACATAGCATCCTTCTCAACGATGCGACATTCGAGATCTCTTATGTTCAAGGCGGTGAGGAAAGAACTGTCCGCTGCGTCAGCGGTGCGCTCAACATCTTCAATGACGAAGATCAACAACACGTCTTTTACCGTCATGAGAACGAAGAAAACATTTATGTCGGCGAATTCGAAAACGGTTCTTTCATCCTCAAAAACGCCAGACCCGGTAAATATTATTACCGCATCACCGACCGGCAGGAAGCTGACAGTAAGTCTTTGAACAGAGAGACTTACGTTTCGGAAGGCGCCATATGCATCAAGGATATTCCTTACGATGCAAAGATCACCGTTACGGAACTTCAGGCACCAAACGGCTATTACATCGAAGAACCGACTTATGAGATCGATGCCGATCTGGATTACGGTGAGATCACTTTCAAAAACTTTCGGGTCAACCGCTTCGACATCTACGGAAGAAAGAAACACAAGATTCCTAAGACATGTATCGGAAACTGATCCTGTTTATCCTGCTGGGCATCGCTATATGTATCAATACAGTCTCGCTTTCTTCCGTATCCTTTGAAGAAGACAGACAGATCGAAGTGGAGATCCGCGGCGAAGTGGAAAAAGAAGGCGTCTATGATCTGACGCTCGGCGACCGTTTTGAAGATCTGATTGCCTTGTCCGGACTCAAAGAGGATGCTGACATCTCGAAAGAATCCTTGGGCCGAACACTTTATGATCATGAATTGATCGTCGTTCCGGTAAAGAACGAGATCAGACTCATTTCGATCAATTCCGCCGATCTTGACGAACTGTGCATGCTGCCGGGCATCGGTCCTTCGATCGCGGAGCGGATCATTTTGTACAGGAATGACAATGCGGGATTCAAGGCTTTGCAGGACATCATGAATGTCAAAGGCATCGGGAAAGCGACATATGAAAAGATCAAAGAACTTATCACTCTTTAAGATCGCCGTTTTCCTTTGCCTTGCCTTATATTTTCAAAAAACTGTCATAACGGCGATCCTGTTTCTTATCCTTTTTGCGGATCGAAAGAGTGATGCGTTTTCTTATCTTCTTGTCTTTGTTTTGTTGTTTTCATTGAATGAATACCGCTATGATCTGATGCCTGTCGGCATCGTGGAAGAGAAAAAGAGTTCTTACGTCATCATTGATAAGCTGTTTTATAAATCCATCGTCTTTTCGGATGAGCTCATCCCCGGCGACATCCTGTTGTTTGAAGAACGTTACAGCCGGAACGAGATGGTATCGCAGATCCGAAAAAACATTCTTTTCAAAGGAGATCGATACGAAAAGATAACACATTTCAAAGTGCGGTCTTTCTTTCGGGATAAACGGGATGAGCTTCCGGATGAGGGCAGGGTCATCGTTGACCGTATGATCTACGGGATCTATCCGCAGGAAGAGACATCTCTGGACTTCGGTTACGGACTGTCTTCCTACTATCTGCTTTCTTCGATAAGGAAAAGATCGAGATCTTTGTGCTTTGCGCTGCTTTTGTTGTATTGCCTGTTTTTCTGTTTCCCGATCAAATTCTACCTGCTGCTGCTCGATCTGTTCCTTGATATGTTTTCTTTAAGAAAAGATGAGCGCTTCGCTTACAAACTGATCGTTGTTTCAGCGATCAATGTGCAGCTGCTGCAAAATCCTTCTTTTTTGCTGGTGTTCCTTTTCGACTTGTACCGGATCTTTTCTCTGGAGATCGGCTTCAAGACTTATCTGGCACTTCTTTCGGGCATTTTATTCGGTGAATTCGATCTTTTTGATATGTTTTTCTTTTCTTTGAGCAGGTCTTTCAAGGTCTTTCTTTTGGGAACATCGGTCCTTTCACTCTTGCTGCCGTTTCTTTCACCGTTCCTCCTATATCTGGGGAAGGGGCTTACTTTCCTGCAGAAAATGGATCTGCCGGTCAGAGGAAGACTGCCGGTCCTTTTCGTTTTCCTCTTTCTCGATCTGTGTCGGGATCCAAGATTCAAAGAAGAATGGAAGAAATCCCTTCTTTTGCTTATCTTTGTTCTGCTTCCGTTACGCGATCCCTTGATGCAAGTGGATTTTATCGATGTCGGCCAGGGGGATGCGGCGATGATCAAGATGCCGTTTCTCAAGTCCTGCATCCTGATCGATACCGGTTCTCCATATAATTACGGAAAACTGAAAAAGTTTCTTTGTAAAAAGGGGATCTATCGGATCGATCTGCTGATCGTCACACATGATGATTCCGATCATAATGGCAATGTCGATGCTTTAAAGAAAGATTTCGATGTAAAAGAGACCGTTTTGAAAGGAAGTGATCTTCAATATCACGGGATCATTTTGAAGCATCTCGATACGGGGAACTATGATAATGACAACGACAATTCTCTGGTCTATTATCTGGACGTGGAAGGAGACTCATTCTTGTTTACAGGGGATATCTCGGCGGCAGTCGAACGAAAGCTGATCGACAGGTATTCTCTTTCCTCGGTCGATTTTCTCAAAGCCTCTCATCACGGTTCCAAGACCGGAAGCAGTGAGTATTTCATCGCCAATCTGCTGCCACAATACGCGATCCTCTCCACTTCGGGACAGTACGGTCATCCGCACAAAGAGGTCCTGGATATATTGAACAGATATCGTGTACGGATTTTTTCAACGGCAGAGAGTTCTTCGGTCTGCGTCTTCCCCGGCCGCTTTTTCTCCTTTATCGCAACGGGGAAAAACGAATTTGTTATAATTAGGTCGTGATCTATATCCTACAGGGACAGGAACCGTTATTTATCAAAGAAAAGATCGATGAGATCGTCTCCTCAAGCGAAGGGGAGCTTTACAGTTTTGACGGAAGCGATAAAGAGCTTTCGATCGCTTCGCTCATGGAGGCCTGTGAAGGAAACTCGCTGTTTTCAAACGGTACGATCGTTTTAGTCGATCAGCCTTTTTTTCTTATCAAAAAATGTGATGAACGACAGCTTCAGGAACTTCTTGATTATGTGAAGAAGCCTCTTTATGATACGCAGCTGGTCTTCTATACTTATGCCGATAATTTCAATTCCAAGCTCAAGATCTACAAGCAGATCGCTGCCAATGCGCAGGTCATCGATCTCAAGCATCTCGACTATAAGAATTTTTCCAATTATGTGAGATCGCGGATCACGGAGGAAAAACTGGATATCACTTCGGATGCCCTCTACCTTCTGAACAGTATCTGCAAGAGGGATGCGACGCTTTTCAATGCCAATCTTGAAGTGTTGAAGCTGTATCCGGGCAAGATCGATCCGAAAGCGGTCAATAAGCTGTGTACGGCATCCGACGACAATGACAGTTTCGATATGATCAATGCGCTGACGAACAAAGACCTTTCCAAGGCAGTGAATCTGGAACGCAAGCTCATGAGCCAGAGCGATTCGATCTTCGGCGTCATCGGTCTGCTGGCCAATCAGCTGCGCTTTCTGTATCAGATCGCATATTACGAATCTCAGAACAGATCGAGAAAAGAGATCCTGGAGATCACCGGTGCCAATGAGTACCGTCTGAACAAAGCTAACGATACGCTCAATATTTTGAAGAAAGAAAAGATCATCGAACTGCTCAAGAAATTGTCGGATCTCGATATCACGCTGAAATCCGATAATTCGATCAGTGATCAGAGCAGGTTCGAGCTCTTTCTTCTGGAATTCTTAAAGAAGGTGTGACATGCAGGCAATCAAACAGCTTTATCGGGTGGGTTATGGCCCATCCAGTTCTCATACGATCGCTCCATTTCGGATCGCCGGACTTTACAAGGAACAGTTTCCCGGCTGTGATTCTTACAAAGTCCTTTTAGGCGGTTCTCTGGCTCTGACGGCTATGGGACACGGAACGATCAACATCATCAAGAAAGCATTGGCTACCGATCAGGTGGAGTTCACCTTTGATCATGAGGACAGCGAAAACGATATGTTCATCCAGGGTTTCCGCGATGAGGAAGCTCAGACGACCTGGCACGGACTTTCGCTGGGCGGCGGTGCCATCCGCATCCAGGAATATGATGCCGGCGACGATGATGAAGTCTATGAAGAAAACAGCTTCGACGCGATCAAGAAAGTGCTGGAAGAGAACGGGATCTCTTTGATCGAGTACATCTACGGTCACGAAAGCGACCTGAAAGAGTATCTGAAAGGCTGTCTCAAAGTCATGTTCGAGACAGTGGAACGCGGACTAGTGAGCGAAGGCCTGATCAATAAAGAACTGAAGTACTACAGGGTCGCCGCAAAGCTTTACGAAAAAGCAAGATCGAGAGAAGATTTTCTGGTCGCTTATTCCTATGCGGCATGCGAAGAGAACGCTGCCGGCGGCATGATGTGTACGGCACCGACTTTGGGGGCCTGCGGTATCTTGACGTCCCTGATGTATTACCTGCATAAGAACGAAGGCGTAAACGAAGATGAATTGTGCGACTATCTGGCGGTGGCCGGGATCTTCGGCAACTGTATCAAGAAGAACGCATCGATCGCCGGGTCGACCGGCGGCTGTCAGGCGGAAGTCGGTACGGCTTGTTCCATGGCAGCTGCAGCCATCGCTTTTAAGGAAGGCTTCGATCTGCCGACGATCGAATATGCGGCGGAAATGGGCATCGAACATTTTCTCGGGCTGACTTGCGATCCGGTCTTGGGTTATGTCATCATTCCTTGCATCGAACGAAACGCCATTTCGATCTTGCGTGCTTATGACTGCGCTTATCTGGCCGAACAGCTGAAAGATGTGAAAGGCAATCTGATCAGTTTTGATTCCGTCGTTCATGCGATGAACTATACCGGCAATAAACTGGCCATTGAATTGAAAGAGACCTCATTGGGCGGTCTGTCTTTGGAGTATAAATATGCGAAACGTTGAATTACTGGCTCCGGCAGGCAATTTTGAATGTCTGAAAGCAGCCGTGAATAACGGCGCCAATGCCGTATATCTGGGCGGCAAAAACTTTTCCGCCCGTGCTTTTGCGAACAATTTCGATGAAGAAGAACTGATCAGCGCCATACGCTATGCCCATCTGCGCGATGTACGTATCTTCGTCACATTGAACACGCTTCTCAGTGAGAAGGAGTTTGCCAATGCGATCAAAATGGCGGACTTCTATTACCGAAACAAGGTCGATGCTTTGCTGATACAGGATTTGGGATTGTATTACTATCTGAAAAAGAAGTATCCGGATTTCGAACTTCACTGTTCCACCCAGATGCATGTCCATAATCTGCAAGGGGTCAGAAATGCCAAAAAACTCGGGTTCAAGCGGGTCGTTCTGGCCAGGGAATCCGACCTTTCTTTAATCGAAGAAGCCTGCAGGGAAGACATCGAGATCGAGACTTTTGTCCACGGTGCGATCTGTGTTTCCTATTCCGGGCAATGCCTGATGTCTTCGTCGGTCAAAGGGCGTTCCGCCAACAAAGGTATGTGTGCGCAATGCTGCCGACTGCGTTATGAACTCTACGATGAAGATGATATGCGTGTGAAGACAGATACCGACTATCTTCTTTCGCCGAAGGATATGTTCCTTCTGGAAGATATCCCTGCGTTGATCCAGGCCGGTGTCTCCTCGTTCAAGATCGAAGGGCGGATGAAATCGCCGGCTTATGTCGGGTTGGTCACACGTTATTACCGCAGGGCGATCGATGCGGCGCTGAAAGGGGAGAAGTTCAGTTTCGGCAGTGAGGACCTGAAAAAACTTAAGGTCCTGTTCAACCGCGGTTTCACGAATGACCTGCTGCATGATAAGAACGATCTGTTCGGGCAAAAGACGCCCAATCACCTGGGCATTGCGATCGGTGAGACTTTGTATTATCGCAAAAAACTTCAATATATCCGCTTAAATGACGATCTGAGCCAGTTTGACGGTATCAGGATCAATGATTTCGGCTGCATCGTAAACAAACTTTATCTTGACGGAAAACTCGTCAGCAAGGCCGAAAAAGGGGATGTCATCGCGATCGAGACCGATCTTCCGTTAAAAGGCATCGTCTATAAGACCCAGGATTTCCTTCTTGAGAAACAGATCGCCGAGACCAAAGATAAGAAAGTCCCGCTGTCTGTATCTGTGACCGTTATGCCCGATCAGCCTGTTGAGGTGACTTTGAAACATCATGATCAGACTTATACTTATGTTTCCGATGTGGTTGCACAGAAAGCGATCAAAGCACCGCTCGATGAAGAAAGCATCATCCGGCAGTTCTCCAAGCTCAACGAAACAGTCTATGAACTTTCGGCGATCGATGTGAACACGAAGGATGCCTTCCTTTCCGTCAAACAGCTCAACGAGATCCGCCGCAATACCGTCGCTTCTTTTGATGAACACCGTCTGAACGGTTTCCATAAAGAAAAGATCTTTGCGGATTATCAGCCGGTATACAAAGCCGATCTTTTGGATGCGGCAACTATGATACAGAAGGATGATGTCCTCAGACTCAATGAACGGGAATTTGCAGTCAATTATGTCATCAATAAGGATTCCCGATACGTCGATACGGACAGGGCGGTAATCTGTGAATTCGGCGGACTGTTTCAGCCTTATGAGGAAAAGATCGCCTATTATACGCTCAATTGTCTCAATTCTTATACGTATGAGTTTTTGAAGGGACTGGGATTCGATCATATCGTCCTTTCTTCGGAAATCAACGATCAGCAGATCTCCGATCTCATCGAAGCTTATGAAAAAAGGAACAGTGAGATGATCCGTCCGTTCGTTCTGAGCGAGGGAGACCGCGTTTTGATGTATATCAAGTCCGATCCCTTCGGCAAGTATCTTGCAAAGGATAAGCTCTATCATCTCAAGGAAAATAAGAACATCTATGCATTGCGGTTGCATAAAGGCATCTATGAACTGATCGAAAAAGACTGTGTCTATCATAGTTCCGACGATTCGTATTCGCCGCTTTTCGTCACTTTGAAAACCGATCGCTCAAGATGAACGGCAAAGCTTATTCGATACGGTCTAAATCTGTTATAATGGTCTAGTGATAAAGGAGATTTAATGTTTCTTAAACGCATCGAAATGCAGGGATTCAAATCCTTTGCTGACAATATAACGATCAACTTCGAAGACCCCGTCACCGGGATCGTCGGACCGAACGGCTGCGGAAAGTCGAACATTTCCGATGCCATCCGCTGGGTCCTGGGCGAACAGTCGGTCAAATCGCTGCGCGGCGAGAAGATGACGGATATCATCTTTGCCGGAACTGAAGAGCGAAAACCGATGAACATGGCGGAAGTCACGCTGGTCTTCGATAACTCGGCGCATATGCTCAATTCCGATCTTGATGAGATCGAACTGACCCGCCGTATCTATAACGACGAACAGGATGCCGAATATCTGATCAACCGCAAGAATGTCCGTTACAAGGACATCCTCGATCTCATCCTGGATACGGGTCTTGGCAAGAATTCATTATCGATGATCTCTCAGGGGAACGTCTTAAGCTTTGCGGAAGCCAAGCCTTATGACCGCCGCGAGATCTTTGAAGATGCTGCCGGCGTCTCGAAATACAAGAAGAGAAAGATCGAATCATTGAATAAGCTCGAGCGGACCAAGGACAACCTGGATCGCACTTACGATATCCTTTCGGAACTGGAACGCCAGGTCGCACCGCTGCGCCGTCAGGCAAAGAAAGCGGAGATTTACAGGGAAAAGAAAGCCAGACTGCAGCAGATCGAAGTCGCTGTTTTAGTCAACGATATCCGCAATCTGAATCTGCAGAAGAGCGAACTGGAAAAATCCTTATTCGAGCTTGAGACAAATCTGGCTATGCACGAGACGACGATACAGGTCCATGAGAATTCCACGTTCGAAGCCAAATCCCGTCTGAAGGATTACGACAAACAGATCAATTCCATCCAGGAAAAACTGATGAACATCATCAACGAGATACAGACCCTGGAAGCCAGGAAGATCGAGATCGACGAAAAGCGTAAATACGCCATCGAAATGGGTTCTTCCGAAGAGAAGATAAAAGAGATGGAATCTTATATCAGCGAAGCCAAATTTGAATACGATGACCGTCTGCAGCGTCTCAACAAATTGAAAGCCGATATCGAGATGCTGAATACCAATCTGGAAAATACGGCAATGGATCTTTCGGAAGCTTCTTTGAAGAAGGATGAATCATCCAACATCGTCAACCGGATGAACAACCGCATGGAAGTTTTGAAGAACGTCATTTCCGATCCATTCTCTTCCGCCAATCAGTCCGGTGTTCGTTCGATCATGTCGAACAAGTCTTCTTTTTATGGGATCTTAGGCGTCATTGGACAGGAGATCCATCCGGATGAAGGCTATGAAGAAGCGATCGCGACCGCTTTGGCCGGCAGTGTTTACCACATCATCACCAGAGATGAAGAGGCTGCCAGGAAAGCGATCGGCTTCTTAAAGAAGAACCGCTCCGGCAGGGCGACCTTCCTGCCTTTGACCGTCTGCAAGCCGCATATGATCCGCTACGAAGATGAGATCATTGCCGACAATACCAACGGTTATCTGGGAACGGCTTATGATTTCTGCACTTGTGAAAATGAATATGAACCGGTCAAAGCTTCATTGTTGGGCAATGTACTTGTCTGTGATTCATTGGAGAACGCCAATACGCTGTCGGCGCTTTTGAAATACGGATACAAGATCGTCACATTGGACGGTGAAGTCGTCCATAAAGGCGGTTCGATGACCGGCGGCAAGGTCAAAAATGAAGTCTCTTTGATCACGGCCCAGTCCGAACTGAACCGCATCGAAGCCGATCTGATCTCCTATAAGGCGGAAAACGAACTGGCAAGCAAAAACTTCTCGCTTTTGTCTGCACAGAAAGATGCTTATGAGCGTCAGCTGACGGAAAAAAGGATCGCCATGGCACAGCTTGAGCCGATCGTCGATACCAAACGCGCAAAATATGAAAAACTGGTCGCTGATTTCGAATCGATCTCCCCGACTGGTTCGCAGGAATCCATTGCCGATACGCTGATCGCTAAACTGTCGGAGAATTACGCAAAGAAAGACGAATATTCTACTTCTTTGAAACTGCGTCGGGACGAGCGCATGAAATTGTCTGCCGAGATCGACCGCAAGGAACAGCAGATCCGTCAGGTCCGCCGTCAGCTCGATGAGACGAGAAGCTCGATCGCCAATGTCAATACATCAAAGGCGGTCCTGGAGACCAAACTGGAAAACGATCTGGGACGTCTGGCTTCCGAATACCAGATGACTTTTGAATACGCACTGGAAAACAACGACATTCAGATCGATGAAACGGCCAAAGAAGAAGTCATTGCATTACGTAAGGAGATACAGGACTTAGGCAACATCAACATGTCCGCTCCGGAGGAATTCGACGAAGTCAATGAACGTTATGAATTCCTGAAGAAAAACTATGACGATCTGATCGCGTCCCGTGACAAGATCCTTGCGGCGATCGACGAGATGGATGAGATCATGAAAGAACAATTCAAGAAAACCTTCGATGCGATCAATGCGGAATTGCCTTCCACGTTCGCCAAACTCTTCGGCGGCGGCAGGGCAAGACTGGTCCTGGAAGATCCGGATGACATCTTGAATACCGGCATCGATATCGACGTTCAGCCTCCGGGGAAGGCAGTCAAATCCATCCGTCTGTTCTCCGGCGGTGAAAAATCACTGATCGCGATCTGTGTCCTTTTCACGATCCTGAAAGTCCGTCCGGAACCGCTGATCGTCTTCGATGAGATCGAATCGGCACTGGATGTCGCCAACGTCGAACGTTTCGCCAAGTATGTCAAAGAATTTGCCGACCGTTCGCAGTTCATCATCATCACGCACCGTCCGGGCACGATGGAACAGTGTGATTCGCTGTTTGGTGTCACGATGCAGAAGCGAGGTGTTTCGCAGATGCTGAAAGTCAAACTGGTGGATGCCATCGAGATGGCGGAACCGGAACAGAAAGCTGAGGCACAGGCATAATGGGACTGTTTTCCAAGGATAAGAACAAGTATCTGCACGGTTTTGCCAAGACGAACGATTCTCTGGGAAAAAAATTAAAGTTCGTTACGGAAAACAAGAAGCAGAACAAAGAGGATTTCATGGAACAGCTAATGGTCACGCTGATCGAAGCGGACATCGGTTATCGCACATCGGAGCTGATCTGCGACAAGTTCTTTGAGACCTGTTCGAATTACTATTATCTGTTTGCCAAGGATATCATGAACTTCCTCGGGCAGACATTCAGAGAAGTATATTTTGAAAAACCGGATACGCAGGTCGTCTTCAACGAGAACGGGCCGACGGTCATTCTGATGGTCGGAGTCAACGGTTCGGGCAAGACTTCGACTTGCGCGAAGCTGGCAAACCGCTATAAGGCGGAAGGCAAAAAGGTCGCGGTCGTGGCCGGGGATACCTTCCGAGCCGGAGCGACGCAGCAGTTACAGGCTTGGGCTGAACGTTTAGACATTCCCTGCATCACCGGCAAGGACAACGAAGATCCCAGTTCGGTCTTAGTGAAAGGCTGCCGTTATGCCAAGGAACAGCAGATCGATATTTTGATCTGTGATACGGCGGGCCGTCTGCAAAACAAGATCAATCTCATGACCGAACTGGAAAAGATGCACCGCGTCGTCGCCAAAGAGATCGAAGGCGCGCCGCACAATACCTGGCTGGTCTTAGATGCCAACACCGGACAGAACGGTCTTTCGCAAGCGGAACTGTTCAACGAGATCACGGATCTCAACGGTATCATCCTGACAAAGATGGACGGTACGTCCAAAGGCGGCATCATCATCGCTATCAAAAACATCACCGGCCTGCCGGTAAGATTCATCACCGTAGGGGAGGGGGTCGAAGATATTCAGGACTTCGACTTCGATATGTATCTGGATTCGATCATAGGAGAGCTTCGACATGCTTCCTGACCGTCAGTACAATTCCTTGCTTCTGGATTATTACGGAGAACTGCTGACCAGACATCAGCAGGAGATCCTCGATGAATACTTTAATGAAGATCTTTCCATGAACGAGATCGCCGATAATTACATGATCTCGAAAAGCGCCGTGCAGGACCTCATCAAAAGATCACTGGTCCAGCTCAACGATTATGAAAAGACACTCAAGCTGATCGATAAGGATAAAAAACTCGATCAGATCATTGAAGACATGAAAAAGGAAGATAATGAATTATTGAATTCATTTGTCAGAAAAATAGAAAAGATAAGATAAGGGAGAATCATTATGACAAAAATCATGGCTGTTAACTCAGGCTCTTCATCGCTCAAATTCCAGCTCTTTGAAATGCCTGAAGGAAAGGTGCTGACCAGCGGAAACGTCGAAAGGATCGGTCTACCGATGGGGATCTTTGGTATCAACGTCAATGGCGAACATTTTTCAAAGGACGTTCCGGTACCTAATCATCAGGTCGCTGTCGATCTGCTTCTTGATGCACTGATCAATTTCGGTATCGTCGAATCCCTTGATGAGATCAAGGCTGCCGGACACAGGATCGTCCAGGGCGGACCTTACTTCAAGGATTCCGTCAAAGTCGATGAGTATGTCGTCGATAAAGTCCGCGAACTGATCGATATCGCTCCGCTTCACAATGCAGCGCACCTGACTTGTTATGAAGCGTTCAAAAAAGCTCTTCCGAACATCGAACATGTCTTTGTCTTTGATACCGCGTTCCATCAGACCATGGAACCGGATTCCTACCTGTTCCCGGTACCTTACGAATGGTATACCGATCATAAGGTCAGAAGATACGGTGCACACGGTACTTCACATAAATTCGTTGCCAACCGTACAGCCGAGATCATGGGCAAAGATATCAAAGATCTCAACCTGATCACTCTGCACCTGGGTTCCGGTGCTTCGATCACAGCCATCAAAGGCGGCAAATGTATCAATACTTCCATGGGCCTTTCTCCGTTAGGCGGTATCATGATGGGTACCAGATGCGGCGATATTGACCCGACCGTCGTCTATTTCATGATGAAGAAATTAGGATGTACACCGGAAGAGATGGAAACTTATCTAAACAAGAAGTCCGGTATGGCCGGCGTATCGGGAGTTTCTTCCGACTCCAGAGATGTCGAAAAAGCCATGAACGAAGGCAACAAGCGTGCAAAACTCACGTATGATCTTTACGTCAACCGTGTCATCAACGTCGTCGGCGGCTATGTCATGCAGCTGGGCCACGTCGACGCTTTGACGTTCACTGCAGGTCTGGGCGAGCATGCGACTTTGGTCAGAGAGATGATCTGCAAGAAACTTGAAGAAGGTCTCGGACTCAAGGTCAACTATGAACTCAACAGAAAGACCCACAGCGAGGCCGAACTTTCACTTCCGGATTCCAAAGTCAAAGTTTACGTCGTTCCGACAAACGAAGAACTTGCGATCGTCAAGGATACTGTCAGGATCTTAGGCTTATAAGATGTACCAAGCGATCTTAGAAAAGATCAAACGATCCGATAAGATCTCCATATTCCGACATCAGCGGCCGGATGGCGATGCCATGTTTTCCGCATTGGCGCTTTACCGTTTTTTAAAGGATAATTTTCCCGAAAAAGACATCAGAGTCGCCGGTGAAGACAAATATGACCTCATCAGCAAGAACGACCGTATCTCTTTGAAATTCATCAAGGAATCACTGGCTTTCGTGCTGGATACTTCGACGTCCGATCGCATCGACGATGTCCGGGCGTTGAAAGCCTCCTGTATCATCAAGATCGATCACCATCCGATCGATGCACCGTACGGACAGATCAATCTGGTCGATACGAAAGCTTCGGCCTGTGCGGAAGTTCTGGCTGAGATGTTTCTTTCCGAAGAATTTCGGCCGTTCAAGCTGTCTGAAAAGACCTGTGAATATCTCTACAGCGGTATCGTGACGGATACGATCAATTTCCGGACGACTAATGTGACAGCAGATACCTTGAATGCGGCATCCAGACTGGTCGCAGAAGGGGACTTGAAAGTCGCCGAGATCGTTGAATTCCTCATGGATAAAAACATCGACGATTATCAGAAGACGACCAAGATCCGTACCCGTCTGAAGATCAAAGGCCATTTCGGTTATATCATCTTTATGCAGAACGATCTTGATAAACTCGGAATGGATCAGCTGCAGGCAAAAAACAATATCGATGAGATCGGAAGGATCAAAGATCTGAGGATCTGGTCGATCGCGACCCAACAAGACGGCCTCTATGATGTCTCCGTACGCTCGAAGAGGGGACTTGCGATCAATGAAGTCTGCGCTGCTTACGGCGGCGGCGGTCATAAAAATGCCGCTGCGTGTAAAAAACTGAGCCGGAAACAGCTGAAAACGATGTATGCGACGCTTTATGAAATGAGCGAAAAAGACGTCGTTTCTATGAAGTAGTTGACGTTTCAACAAAACGATCAAAAGATGAAAAAAGCCTTTAAAATAAGGCTTTTTTGTTGATTCTAGGTACTCATAGTTATATAATATACAACGGAGGTTGTAAACAAATATGGAAAACAAAATCACTAAAAAAGAGTTAGCTGAAAAATTAGTTGACAAATACGGTTACACTAAGAAAGAAGCAAACGAAGTCGTTACGACAGTATTCGAAGAGATCGCTGCTAAATTAGCTGAAGGCGTCAATACCGACATTTCCGGTTTCGGTAAGTTCGTCGTCAAAACAAGAAAAGAAAGAGTCGGCATCAATCCTGCAACTCGCGAAAAGATCACGATCGCTCCGAGCAAGTCTCCGGCTTTCAAACCAGCAAAGGCTTTAAAGGATTCCGTTAAATAATCGATCCGTAAATGATTAAAAAATGCGCCGTTTCAATATAGAAACGGCGTTTTTATATATATTATAGATAAATATATCGATATTTACATATCATTTCGCATAATGTATGTTATGCAATTATTTTATGTAGGTATTTTGAGGCTGATTTACAGCTTTTCGATCTCTTCGATGATCTCCCCTATATCGCTATAAACCTTATTATCGACCAGGCCGCCGACGAAGTTGTTCAGTTTGAATTCTTCGTTGTAATAATTGCGTACATCGCTCTTATAGGCAAAGATCTTTTTTTTCAAAGCATAGCACATACCGATCTCTGCTGCCGTACCGGAATCGATATCGATTCCGTTGCAGTTGGCAACGACGATATCGCATAGATCGATGGCTTTGAAATCCATATAGAAACACGCCGCTTTCACGAGCTTGCTGCTGTCCTTGTCGATGACGACTTCCTGCGGTAAGAACGTGGCATAGCCCTTCTTTCTCAAAGCATCGGAATTTATCTGATTGGAATAACGGTCACCTTCATTGAACAAAGGACCGGCCATATAGATGTTTTTCTTTCCGGTTCCGTAAGGATCCATATACTTATCCAGGGATTGTATCTCCTTTTTGCCCTGGACTTCCTTCAGATCGATCGTAAAGACCGGTTTGGTCCCATATTTTTCCTTAAAGACGGGAAAATATGCTTTTCTTTGCTCGTCATAATAAACGACACAGACTTCGTCATCAGGATCTGCATAGTAATACTTCATGTTTTCTTCCCCTTTCTATTTGTTCATTTTATGTTTATTTATCGAGATCTTTCTCTTTTGCCAGCGGATGTGCCTTCATATAGGTATCTTTCAGCCTTTCTGCCTGTACATGCGTATAGATCTCTGTCGTCGAGATATCCGCATGTCCCAGAAGCTCCTGTATGACTCTTAAGTCTGCTCCCCCTTCCAGAAGATGCGTTGCATAGGAATGGCGCAGTTTATGAGGTGTCAGATGTTTCTTCAGGCTTGCTTCTTCAAGTTTTTCCCGGATCATTTTCTCGACGTATTGCGGATAGATCTTCTTACCAAGACGGTTGATGAAGAACAGATTCGTGTTCTTTTTGATCCTGAGCGGCCGGATATTGGAAAAATAACGGTCCATCATCTTTCTGGTCTGATCGGGAATGGGAACGACTCTTTCTTTGTTCCCCTTCCCCAGGACTTTGACGAATCCGTCGCGCAGATTGACTTGCGAGATCCTTAAGTCGCAGCATTCCGATACACGAAGTCCCAGGCCGTAGATCGTTTCCAGGATCGTGTGTTTAAAAAAGTCATCATCATCTTCATCATTGAACACGGACATAAGCTGATCGATCTCGTTTCCGGTCGCATAAACCGGTAAACGTTTCTTGCCTTTTGAAGTCTTCAGATTGAGGCTTGGATCTTTCAGATCGTATTTGAAGTTCAAAAAACGATGAAAATTGCGGATCGAGACCTTGATCCGGTTGATGCTGGCGGAAGAATATGTTTCTATGAGCTGATCCGTATAGGAAAAAACGTCTTCTTCTTTGACTGCTTCAACATCCCGAATGCCTTTATCAAGAAGGAATCCGACATATTTTTTCAGATCACGGGAATAGGATTCCACCGTATTGGCGGCTTTGCCTTCGCTTGTCGATATGGCAAAGATGTATTCCCGGATCGCCTTTTCCAGTTTCATTTTCTTATGAGCGCCTGTGCGTTGTCGTAGAGTGCTTTTGCGGCTTGCACTGCCGATTCATTGACTTCCGAGGTCGAAATCATGGCCAGTTCTTCGATGATCTGTTTTTCATCGAGCTTGCGTACCGAAGTATTGGAATATCCGGCTTCATCGCTCTTGTAGATATAGAAATGTTCTTTCGCGCAGGCGGCGACAGCTGCCAGATGGCTGATGCAGAGAACTTGCGTCGACCTTGCGATCGCAGCGATCTTCAGACCGATGGCCAAAGCGACTTTACCGGAAACGCCGGTGTCGATCTCATCGAAGATGGACAATGTCGTCTGGCTGAGCGAAGTAAAAACAGCTTTCATCGCCAGCATCAATCTGCTGATCTCGCCGCCGGATGCGGCGTTTTTCAATGGCTTGAGCTCTTCCCCTTTGTTCATCGAAACATAGAATTCGACGCTGTCGAAGCCGTTAGGATCGAGTTCCCCTTCTTCAAAGCGGATATCGAAAGCGGCATTCGGCAAGATCAGATCGTGGCAGTGTTCCACGACTTTCTTTTCAAGCTGTTTTGCATTCTTTTCACGGATCTCATGAAGGATCTTTGCTTTTTTATATGCTGCATCATAAAGACGATCGAGTTCTTTTTTCTTTTCACCCAGCACGTATTCGCGGTCGTCAAAAAGAGCGATTTTTTCCGCCAGCTCTTTCTGCTTGTCCAAAAGGCCTTGGGTGTCGGTACCGTGTTTGCGTTTGAGCTTGGAATAGGCATAAAGCCTTTCTTCGATGTATTCGATGTTGATGTCTTCATCGCTGAATTGGGAAAGAAGATCTTTGAGACGGTCGATCTCATCGGTCAGGCTGTAATAGATGCTTTGTGTGTTTTCTTTGACACTGTTGATGATCTTGTCGTCGAGATTGAGCCCGCGGACCAGCGTGGAAAGCTGTTCCTTGATGCCTTCATCACCGTCAAAAAGTTCGATGGCACCGTTTAAGGTCGTGATGTATTTTTCCGCGGATTTATAGCGTTTTTCTTTGTTCTCGAGATCCGCTTCTTCTTCGATGTCGATATCCGCTTCATTGAGTTCGTTGAGATCGTAACGGATGAACTCAAGCTCCCTTTCGCTGTAAGTGTTGTTCAGAAGTTCATCGTATTCTTTTGCCGCGGCTTTGTATGCCTTATAGGCTTTCGCATATGCATCCAGTTCCTCTTCGCATCGGCAATAGCGGTCTAAGAGCTTGAGATGATTCTTTTTGTTGAGCAGATATTGGGAATCCCTTTGCGAATGGATATCGATGTGTTCGTCGAAAAGATCGGTCAGGAACGATAATGTGACGGAGACCTGGTTGATCTTGATGAAACTGTGGCTGTCTTTTGAAATGACGCGGCGGACGATCAGTTCGTCATCATATTCGATGTCGGAATCATCGAGTTTTTCTTTCATGTAGTCTTCGATCGTGAAGACGCCTTCGATGATCGCCTTATCTGCGCCGTTGCGGATGACGGAGAGATCGGCTTTGCCTTTGATCAGATAAGACAAGGCGCCGACGATGATGGATTTGCCTGCTCCGGTCTCACCGGTAAACACAGTAAAACCGTCGCTGAAATCCAGTTCCAGTTCATCGATGATCGCATAGTTTTTGATATAAAGACTTTTTAACATGAAGAATGAATCATCTCTCTATTTCATTATTTGTTCAAAACGATCAAAATCCTAACGGATCTATCGGTTTTTCAATGCCAGAAGAAGCTCGTTCAGATACGTCTTGTCGAAATCTCCCCGGTCAAGAAGTGCGTCGAGCTGGGCGAACTGCGTGTCGATGAGAGCTTTGAGCTCATCAAGCGAATAAACGGATAAAGCGGAGCCTTTTTCATTGCGGGCATCGGAAAGCGATTTGCCCATCTCCTTCTCTGATTTTATCACATCGAAGAGGTCGTCCTGATTCTGGAAGATCTTTCCGATCAGCGATCCCATTTGAATATAATAATCCTCATCGTTTTTTCCGGCGATGTACATTGGGATCAGACAGGAGATCTTGAAAAGGCCGCCGGTCTTATTGTCCTGGATGAGGTCGAGTTTTTCGGCATCGATATGTTCGTTGTCGCTGGTCACATCGAGCAGCTGACCGTAGATCATGCCATCCGATCCGGCATAAGTCGATAAAGCCCTGATGATGTTGACTTTGCAGGCATCGTCATAGCTTGCTGATTCGGAGACGACACGGAAAGCATTGGTCAGAAGCTGATCGCCGGTCAGAATGGCGATGTCTTCGCGGAACGCTTTATGAAGCGAAGGTTTTCCCCTTCGGAAATCGTCGTTGTCCATTGCCGGCAGATCGTCGTGAATGAGCGAATACGTCTGTATCAGCTCCAAAGCAAGCGCGGCATCGTAACCGACTGCTTCATCGATGCCCATGCCTTTCAGCAAAGCAAAGATGATGCGCGGACGGAAACGTTTTCCCCCTTCCACGGAATACTTCATGGCGTCGGAGATCAGACACGGACGCTGTGCTTCAAGATAGTTTTCGATGTGCTTTTCAAAGTTATTCATCATCTTCTCCTTTGGAAAGCTCGGCGATCTTGCCTTCGAAAGCCGACAGCCGGTCCTTGAGCGTCTTGGAAAGCTTCAGACCTTCTTCATAAAGCTTGATCGACTCATCGAGATCGATGTCGTTTGCTTCAAGTTTTTCCACGATCTGCTGCAGCTGTTTCATCTGCTGTTCGAATGTCAGTTCTTTTTCCATTTCAGTCCCTTTCTTTCGCTTTCACGATCCCGTCGGCAAAGCGGATCTCGAACCCTTCCGGTTTGAGGTCTTTCTTGTTTTTGATGACGCGGTCATCCTGAAAGACGATGGTATAACCGCGTTTTAAGACGTTTTCAGCGTTATATGCTTCTAACAATGTCGTAAACCGCTTGTAAGATAATCTTGCTTCATTGAGCCTGAAATCAAGTTTCATGGCCATCCTGTCTTCTAGATGGATGATCTGATCGAGATCCCGGTCACATTTGTGCAGGATGGAGCTTTTGATCTGTGCTATACAGGCATCGATACGCTCCTGTATGGAAGACAATGAATCCATATAACGGAACAGCCGCTGGCTGTAAAAATCGAAGCTCATCTTCTTTCTTTCCAGGACGGTCAGGACATCTTCGTGAAGATCCAGTGTCAGATCGTCGATCAGAGACTTGACTTTTTCGATGTCCGGGGTGATCAGTTCGACCGCTGCGGTAGGTGTGGCAGCACGTCGGTCGGCAACGAAATCCGCCAGCGTGAAGTCCTGTTCGTGTCCGATCCCGGAGATCAGGAACGTCTTCATGGCGAAGATCGTCTTGACGAGCTGTTCATCGTTGAAACAGAACAGATCTTCGAACGATCCCCCGCCCCTTGCCAGGATGATGGCATCAAAACCTTCTTGATCCGCCTGTAAGAGCTTTTCTATAATGTCTTTCGGCGCATCCGGACCCTGTACCAGGACCGGAAAGTAGGTCACCTTACATAAAGGCCAGCGCCTTTGAAAAGCAGTCTTGATATCGGACATCGCCGCACTTTTGTCTCCGACCAGGACGCCGACGTTTTCCGGATACGTCTTCTGCAGGATCTTCTTATGATCCGAATCGAAATACCCTTCTTCGTTGAGTTTGTTCCGCAAGGCTTCGTAGCGGGCATAAAGATCGCCCAGACCGTCCAGGCTCATCTTCTGTACGTAAAGCTGCAGCTGGCCACTGGCTTCGAAGATCGATGTATTGGCATAGACCAGCACTTTGTCGCCGGTCTTCGGTTCGAAACGCAAAGAGGCGGCGGCAGATTTGAACATGACACAGCTGATGGCGGCATATTGATCTTTCAACGTAAAATACAGATGACCTGAAAAGTGTCTGTGGTAATTCGAGATTTCCCCAGACACGTAGATTTTCTGCAGATGGTCATCTGTATCCAGACGGTTTTTAAGATATCGTAAGAGACTGCTTACCGAGAGCTGCTGCATATATGATCCAAAACTCCGTTGATGTACTTATAAGACTCTTCGTCACAATACTCTTTGGCCAGGATGATCGCTTCGTCGATCACGACGGCCTTGTCATTGATGCCGAGTTTGATCTCGGAAACGGTCTCCAAAAGGATAGCCTGTTCAACGAGATTGAGACGGTCGAAAGTCCATTTTTTAAGATAAGCTGAGATTTCGGAAATATACTCTTCTTTGTTTTGCGCAAGATCATCCCTGACGGCGACCATGTATTCATTGTCATCTTCCGCAAAATTGTCTTCAAAACAGGCTTTCATATCCTTATGAAGCAGAAGATGCTGGTACAGGGCAAAAACGATCTTTTCGCGATATTCATGGCGATTAAGCATACGATTATTATATAACAATTTTCATTTTATTGATCATGAGCCTTTCTTTAAGGAAGCGATTTTGTTTTGATTGATGTATAATTGCTAACGTGAAAGAAAAAAACTTCGTCACAAGATTTTCCGGACATTTGAAAACGATATTGCGACACCGTCATCTGGTGATGTTCACCTGTTTTAAATGCGGCATGATCCATCAAGGATTGGTACATGATCTTTCCAAGTTTTCACCGAGCGAATTTCTTCCTTCCGTGAAGTATTTCGAAGGCTTCCGTTCCCCGATCTCCAAAGAGAAGCAGATCAAGGGTTACTCGGAATGCTGGCTACATCACAAGGGACGCAACAAGCATCATTGGGAATACTGGACCGACAGGATCGACGGTCATCTGGAGATCGTTTCTCTTGAGATGCCGGTACGCTACATGTTGGAATCGGTGATCGACAGGATCAGCGCTTCAAAAGTCTATATGAAAGAAAAATATACGCAAAGCGAACCGCTTAATTTTTTCATCAATTCCAGGGAATATAAAGTCATGAATCCGAAGACAGCGGAACAGATCCGTTATCTTCTGCAGTATCTTTC
Organism: Erysipelotrichaceae bacterium; assembly: GCA_024684175.1. Next base: position 52,038 of record JAIKXJ010000063.1, on the reverse strand, counting down.
CGATCATGGCGAAGAAAAAGCCCTTGCATACTACAAGAGCTTATATAAAGATCATAAATACGATAAGACGATCACTTTTTAGACGTCAGTGTCACATCGACGGCATACGGCAGCTGCTGCAGTTCAATACCGGCTTCGTTGAGCATCTTTTTGGATGCGATGTTGCCATCCGTCCCGTCGTATTTGTCGGATTCGTAGACGACTTTTTTGATGCCCGACTGAATGATCGCTTTGGCGCATTCGTTGCACGGGAACAGCGAAACATATAACGTGCAGCCGTTGACCGGCCGTGGAGAATTCAGGATCGCATTGAGTTCGGCATGGACGACATAAGCGTACTTCGTATCTAAGAAACCGCCTTCCCTTTCCCAAGGGAAATCTTCATCGTCACAGCCTCTCGGCATGCCGTTGTAACCGATCGAAACGACTTTCTTGTCTTTGTCGATGATGCAGGCGCCGACTTGCGTATTCGGGTCCTTGGAACGGAGCCCCGAAAGATGTGCAAGACCCATAAAGTATTCTTCCCAGCTGATTACCATGTGCCACCTCCGTATTTTGCATAGACTTCGCCGAGCCGTTTTGCCAGAGACAAGGCATAATCCTTGAGATTGAGCGCATCAAACATTTTGATGATCTCAAGATCGGTCGCGGCATAGATCGGCGATATCTCTTTCATTGTTGCATATTTGTAAAACAGTGACAACAGCATGACGGCGATCAGGATGCCCAGTCCGATCTTGTCTTCCGAGAAAAAGAAGTAATATAAGACGATGCCGGAGATCAGACCGCCCAGATGGGCGATCCAGGCTGTGGAATCCAGGAAATTGATCATCACGTTGATGAAGATCACCGGCATGAAGGAACGGATCGAGATCAGCTTCAGTTTGTACATATCCATGACGAAGATGACCATCAAGGCATAGATGCCTCCGGAGATGCCGATCGTGATCGTATTCTCGGATAAGATCCCCTGTGTCAGAGATGAAGTCAGGATCGATATCAGCAAGCTTGCGCACATCGCTGTCCTGCCCAAACGCCGTTCGATATAAGACCCCAAGATATACAGGGAATACATATTCGAGAACAGATGCAGGAAACCGCCGTGGACCAAAGAGGTCGTCAGTAAGCGCCAGAACTGCCGCAATCCCAGAGTGAAGGTCTTGTAGTCCCCTCCCAGAAGTATGTAGACGGCGCTGCTGGAAAACTTCCGTTTCAGCAACAAGGAAGCGATATAGAAAAGCGTACAGATCAGAATGATCCCGTAAGTCACGAAAGGCCGGTCTTGTTTGAAGATGGCTGTTTTTTTATTGCGCTGCGCATGTGCTTCATTGAGCTTTTCGGAAAGCGAATGGATGGTATCGGCAACATCTTCCTCTTCGACATATTTCAGACAGCTGTAGAGGTTCGGATAGAACTTCGATACATCATAGCCGTCGGCGTAATTTCCGGGATACAGATTGAGATGGTGATATTCTTCCTGTGCGGAAGAATACTCTTCCCTGCTGATGTGGATATCCAAGAAAGAAAGATCTTCGATCTCCTTGAGATACGAGATCCCGGTGATGACGTGTTCTACGCGGTCGCGGTCCTGTTCGAAGACGGATTGCGGACGCAGAGTGACGCGGATCAGCTGGAAGTTGGGATCTTTCTCATTGAAAAACCACATCTCTTCTTTCAGAAATGAAGAATATTCACGGATCACCTGTTCTTCGAAGCCATGCTCGACGCTCAATACCGATGCGACCTGCATCAGGTGGATATAGTTCATCTGAATGTACTCATCCATGGAAATGACCGCCTTTTTCATGAATGTAGCGTTTCATATAGTCCGGAAGCGGCGCCGTAAATTCCATTCTTTCCTTGTTACGCGGATGGATGAAAGAAAGAAGATAGGCGTGGAGATATTGTCCGGAATCGTCGATGATCTTTTTGCCGTATCGGGCATCGTTGAATACCGGATGATGGATATATTGCATATGGACGCGGATCTGATGGGTCCGGCCGGTCTTGAGCTGGACATCCAGCAGACAGGAATCGTCGTAGCGCTCGATGACATGAAACAGCGTCTGCGCCTCTTTGGAATTCTTCGGCGTGACGCACATCATCTGCCGGTTCTTCTCACTGCGGCCGATCGGGGCATCGATCTCCCCTTCGTCGTTTTCGATGATACCGCTGACGATCGCGTAATATCTCCTGTAGCAGGTCTTGTCTTTCAGCTGTTCGGCCAGGAAACGGTGAGCTTCGTTGTTCTTGGCACAGACCAGAAGACCGGAAGTGTCTTTATCGATCCGGTGAACGATGCCGGGACGGTAATAGCCGTTGACATCGGAAAGCTCCTTGCAATGGTGTAACAAAGCATTGACGATGGTTCCATCGGGATTGCCGGCCGCCGGATGGACGACCATGTCTTTCGGCTTGTTGATGACGATCAGATCCTCATCTTCATAGACGATATCCAAAGGGATATCCTGCGGCAGGATGTCGGTCAGAGTCTTTTCTTCATAAGAAAAACTTACCTGATCGCCGGTCTGCGTCTTGTATTTCTTGTTGGGCACTTCTCCGTTGAGAAGCACCTCCCCTTTTTCGATCAGCTTCTGTATGGCGGTCCTGGATAAGGGCGTATTTTCGGAAAGATAGACATCGAGACGGATGTCGGTATTTTCTTCATCGACAAGCAGCTCAATCCTTGGCATGTCTTGCCTCCCATAACGTTTTGACGATCAGAAGCACGCATCCGACCGTGATGAAACTGTCGGCGATATTGAAGACCGGATAGTCATAGCCGAAGATCTTGAAATCCAGAAAATCGATGACATAAGAAAAACGGACCCGGTCGATGAAATTGCCGATCGCTCCGGAGATGATCAGCAGATAGCAGACTTTCGAAAGAAGATCTTTCTTATCCGAAGTCACCAGCAGATAAAGTAGAACGATGCAGGCGATGACCGTCAGCGCCAGCAGGAAAGCCGTAGCGTGCTGGAGTATCGAAAAACCGGCGCCGTAGTTGCGCACATAGGTCAGATTGAAGAACCCCTTGATCACCGGAACGACCTGATTCAGTTTGAAATTGGAAACGACGAGTTTCTTGGACATCTGGTCGATGAATACGAAGATCGTGATGAATAATAAATAGAAAAAATAGATCATAAACTTTCCTTAAAATGAAAGAAACACGATTTCTCGTGTCAGTTTGCCTGTGCTTTGTAGGCTCTCAATGCTTGGGAGATCTGATCGGGGCAGGATGTGCCGCGTCCGTGACAGTCGACGCCTTCAAAGGCCTTGATCACATCGTCGACTTTCATGCCGACGACGATCCTGGAGATCCCGCGTAGATTGCCCTGGCAGCCGCCTTCAACTTGCAAGGAACGGATCGTATCGTCTTCGATATCTAATGTATAGTGTTTGGAACAGACATTTTTTGGTACATATTCAAATTTCATAACTCTCACCTTCCCTGCTATTTTATCTTAATTGCCGGATATTTGCTAGTTTAATGCGCGCGTATCTGCTAAAATGACATGGGGGAATTTGAGATGAAAAAAATAAGAACAAGATTCGCACCTAGCCCCACCGGCTACATGCATATCGGTAACCTCAGAACGGCTTTATACGCTTATCTGATCGCCAAAAAAGACGGCGGTGATTTCATACTTCGTATCGAAGATACCGACCAGGGCAGGCTCGTGGAAGGTGCTGTCGATATCATTTACAATACGCTCAGCCAATGCGGTCTCAAACACGATGAAGGACCGGATGTCGGTGGCAATTACGGTCCCTACGTTCAGTCGGAACGTATGAGATCGGGGATCTATTATGATTACGCACATAAACTCGTCGATATGGGTAAAGCCCATGTTTGCTTCTGCAAGGAAGAAGATATCGAGGAACAAAGAAAAGCTGCCGGCGACTCCTTCTATTTCGTAGATCCGTGCAAGCTTTTGAGCAAACAGGAAGTGGAAGACAGGATCGCCAAAGGCGAACCATATGTCATCCGTCTCAATGTGGAAACGGAAGGCACGACCAGTTTCGATGACGAAGTCTATGGAAGGATCACCGTAGAAAACAAGACACTCGATGAGATGGTCCTGTTAAAATCGGACGGCTTCCCTACCTACAACTTCGCCAATGTCATCGATGACCACCTGATGGACATCACCGATGTCGTCAGAGGAAACGAATATCTTTCTTCGACGCCGAAATACAACCTGATCTACCAGGCCTTCGGCTGGGACATCCCGCGCTACATCCATTGCCCGCCGGTCATGAAAGACGAGCATCAGAAGCTCTCCAAGAGGAACGGCGATGCATCTTTCCAGGACCTGCTGGCCAAAGGCTATCTGCCGGAAGCCATACTCAACTATATCGCCCTTCTGGGCTGGGCACCGAGCGAGGACCGGGAGATCTACTCGATCGAAGAACTGGCAAAAGCTTTCGATGTGAAGCGGATCGGTACGACCGGTGCGATCTTCGATATCGATAAACTGACCTGGATGAACGGCGTCTATCTCAGGAACATGGACAGACAGCAGTATTATGAACTGGTCAGACCGTATATCGAAGATGCTGTCGGGACCGGATTCGACTATAAGCTGATCGCCGATGCCGTGCATGACCGTGTCAACATTCTCTCAGAGATCAAAGACATGATCAGCTTCTTAAGCAAGAGCGAAGACTATGATGATGAGCTCTTCTTCAACAAGAAGGCAAAGACCGATGCGCAAGTCGCCAAAACGATCTTACCGATCGTTTATGAAAGCCTCAAAGATCTTGAGGACTGGAACAACGGATCGATCTTCAATGTCCTGTCTTCAAAAGCCGCGGAACTCGGTTATAAGAACATCACGATGATGTACCCGATGCAGGTCGCCTTATCCTCAAGGAGCGTCGCTCCGGGCGGTGCGACGGCGATCGCCGAGATCCTGGGAAAAGAAGAATCGCTGGCCAGGATCGAAAAAGCTCTCAACAGACTGTGAACCAGTCTGTTTTTAAAGGAAAACAGAAAGTATAATTAAAGCATGGATGAAGTAAGAATCATTGAAGTAAAACAATCCGTTTTTGCCTCCAACGAAAGGAGAGCAGATCTGCTTCGCAAGCAGCTGAAGGAAAAGAAAGTCTTCCTGCTCAACGTTATGTCGTCCCCCGGTTCGGGAAAGACGACGACTTTGACCGGCCTGATCAACCGTCTGAAAGAGGAATACAAGATCGGCGTCATGGAAGCCGATATCGATTCCGATGTCGACGCCAGGACGATCTCAAAAAACACCGGCGTGGAAGCGGTACAGCTCCATACCGGCGGGATGTGCCATCTTGATGCCGATATGACAAGACAAGGGATCGAATCTTTCGGTGACTGGTCAAGATTCGATCTGATCGTTCTGGAAAACGTCGGCAATCTCGTCTGCCCTGCCGAGTTCGATACCGGTGCGGTCCGCAACATGTGCATCCTTTCCGTTCCCGAAGGCGACGATAAACCGTTGAAATATCCGCTGATGTTTGAAGTGTCCAACTTCGTACTTATCAACAAGATCGATGTCGCTCCTTATTTTGACTTTGATATGGATAAGTGCAAAGCCAATATCGCCTACCGCAATCCTTTGGCCGATATCTTTGAGATCTGCGCCAAAGACGAACGCGGTCTGGATGAAGTCGCGGATTATCTGCGCAAGCAGATCGATGAATGGAACAGTTAATTTCCGGGAATGACAAAAGCTTATGCTTCGCTCTATATGACTGGATATATGAACACAAAGAAAGAAGTCAAAAAACATGCATGAACTCGGTGTCGTGTTTCACGTGATCGATGAAGTCAAACAGCTTGCCGAAGAAAACGAAGTCAAGCACATCAATTCCGTGACTTTGCAGATCGGAACGGTGACCGGGATCATCCCCGATTATCTTACCGAATGCTGGAACTGGGCCGTCAGCAAGCACGAGCTGATGTTGGGCTGTGAGCTGAAGATCGAAAAGATCGAAGCCATCACCCATTGCGACAGCTGCGGGCAAAACTACAATACGATCGTCTATGGAAGAAAGTGTCCCCACTGTCAAAGCGAAGACACGTATTTGCTTCAGGGAAATGAATTCATGATAAAAGAAATGGAAGTCCTGTGACTTCCATTTTGTTTTTCTATGGTGATCAGTACGGGATTCGAACCCGTGAGTGTCGCCTTGAGAGGGCGATGTGTTAACCGTTTCACCAACTGACCGTTTAAGGAGCTTGTGCTCCTTGTATTTCTATTCTACTACGATTTGCGGTCTCTGCTTCAACTTTTTATTCCTTTAAGGACAGAGACAAAAACGCTTTTACTGGACTTTGCCGGCTTTTGCGGTCTCGCAGATCTTCGCGAAGTCTTCCGGATTGTGGATAGCGATCTCGGAAAGCATCTTTCTGTTGACGGTGACACCGGCTTCCTTAAGACCGTGCATCAGTCTGGAGTAAGATAAGCCGTTCATTCTGGCAGCGGCATTGATCCTCGCGATCCAGAGCTTGCGCATATCTCTCTTGAGCTGTCTTCTGTGGATGTAAGCATACTTCCAGGAATGCATGACCTGTTCATGCGCAGTCCTGTATAATAAGTGCTTGCTGCCGAAGTAACCGGACGCAGCCTTTAAGATCTTTTTTCTTCTGTTCCTTGTAGGAGTTGATCCTTTGATTCTAGCCATTATCTTCTACCCCCTATCCCTGTAATAAGTCTCTGTCTCTCTTGACATCAGAAGGATGAACCAGAGATGGCTTGTGTAAGTGTTTGAGCTGTTTGTGTGTCTTGTTGGTGGCAAAGTGCGAAGTATAGTTCGAGTACTTTCTTAATTTGCCGGTTCCTGTAACTTTGACTCTTTTTGCAAAAGTCTTTTTCGTCTTCATTTTTGGCATTTTATCTTCCTCCTATTTCTTTTTAGGCATTAAAACACAAGACATGATGTTGCCTTCGAGTTTCGGCGTCTTGTCAACATTGGCGATATCGGACAGCTTTTCAATGAATTCGTTCATGATCTTCATTCCGACTTCCTGACGGGTCATCATCCTGCCGCGGAAACGCATATCGATCTTCACTTTCATACCGCCTTCCAGCCACTTACGTGCCTGTTTCATCTTGGTATCAAAGTCGTGTGTGTCGATGACAGGAGATAGACGAAGAGGTTTGACCTCGGTATTCTGCTGGTTGCGCTTTGCTTCCTTGGCTTTTTTCTGAGCTTCGAAACGGAACTTGCCGTAGTCCAGTATCTTGCATACCGGCGGCTGCGCGTTCGGTGCAACGCAATACAGATCGAGATCTGCATCGTAAGCAATCTGTAATGCCTCATTGCGTGACATTACTCCCAGTTGGCCTCCATCTTGGCCGATGACCATGACTTCTCTGAAGCGGATCGCTTCATTGACTAGATCATCATTTCCACGTTTTCTTGTTATAGTTTTATACCCCCATGATTAAATAAAAAGTGAGACAAAGCCCACTTAAATATCGTTACAAATATCTGTAGCAATACGTTACCCAAGTTCTTTGAACATCAGGTGAGAAGTGGCCTTCTGCTTTCTACATACTTTTTATTACTCAGTTATTTAAGCATATCCGCAGCCAAAAGTCAATTTTTTTTGATTTTTTGCGTTGTTTTTATGTTTCGACCAAAAGGATAAAATGAAAAATCGGCTTGACATATCCGCAAAAGACGTTGTTAAATGGAAAAGTAAAAAATCTATGTATAGAGGTAGCGGTGCAGATGAGTATCCGGAAGAGCCGGCAGGCAATGATCCCGGAGAAAGGCAATCACCGCCGAACGGATCGTTTGGGTACAAATGTTTCGTGGGGCTTAAGGAAATACCTTAAGCACTCCTTCGCAAGAAGAGGCGCTATTACTTTCGATTAGAGGTCGTATGTGATAGTGCATACGATTTTTTATTGAAAGGAAGAATAGTAAAATGAGAAAAATCTTAACATCCATCTTTGTACTTCTGCTTTTATGCGGCTGCTCCGCTTCCGGGACGAATGAAGAAAGTGAAACGTCCAGTGTTCTGCGCGTCGGTATGGAATGCGACTATGCGCCGTTTAACTGGACACAGGCTTCCGATTCCGATACGGCTGTTGCCATCTCTTCCGTCGATTATGCGGACGGTTATGACGTGGTCATCGCTTCCAAGATCTCCGAGAGCCTCGGTATGGAAGTACAGGTCGTCAAGACGGATTGGGATTCTCTGATCCCTTCCCTCAACGCCGGTGCGATCGACTGCATAATCGCCGGCATGACCGAAACTCCGGAACGTGCCGAAGCAGTGAATTTCACGACCCCGTATTATGAATCACAGATGGTCGTCATCGTCCGCAAGGATTCCGACCTTGTCGGCATCAGCAATATCCAGGAACTGTCCGGACACAATGTACTGGGTCAGATCAACACGACCTACGATGAGATCATCGATCAGATCGAAGGCGTCAATCACATGACTCCGTTAGCGACATATCCGCGTATGATCCTCTCCCTGCAAGCCAAGGAAGCGGATGCGATCACCGCGGAACTGCCGGTCGCCAACGGCGTCGTTGCAGCCAATCCGGATCTGGCGATCGTCACATTTGCCGAAGGAAACGGCTTCGTCGTCGATACTTCCGTTTCGATCGCTGTTGCCAAGGAAAACGCAGATCTTTTATCCAAGATCCAGACAGCATTGGATCAGATCTCCGAAGAAGAACGCCTTTCCATCATGGAAGCCGCTGTGAACCGTCAGCCGGCGATCGAGGGATAAACGATGTCGTTTGCCAAGTGTCTGGAGATCCTATCCAGATATAAGCTTTCATTTCTGTTAGGTATCCGCACCACGCTGATCGTCGCTTTGTCGGGTACGCTGATCGGTCTGCTGATCGGCCTTCTGGTCGGCGGTATCCGTGCCATCAGTCTCGACAAAACAGCTGCCGCATATAAAAAGACATTGAAAAAGATCGTCGATCTGCTTTTACGGATCTATATCGAGATCTTCCGCGGTACGCCGATGATGGTCCAGGCCGTCTTCATCTACTACCTGGTCTATACCAACATCGTCCGCTGGGACAAGATGGCCGCTGCGATCTTCGTCATTTCCATCAATACCGGTGCCTATATGGCGGAGATCATCCGTTCGGGCATCCAGGCCGTCGATAAAGGCCAGACCGAAGCCGCCAGATCTTTGGGCATGTCAGCGATGCAGACGATGTTCGATGTCGTCTTGCCTCAGGCGATCAAGAACGCCTTCCCTGCCATCGGCAACGAGCTGATCGTCAATATCAAGGACTCTTCCGTTTTGATGATCATTTCGATCACCGAACTGATGTTCCAGTCCAATTCCATCGCCGGTACGACGTACCGTTTCACCGAAACATACTTCGTTACGGCCATGATCTATCTGTTTTTGACGAGCGTTTCCTCGCTCTTGCTCAATTTCATTGAAAAGAAGCTGAACAATACCAAGACTTCCCTTCCGCAGTCGGATACGGATTTCAAGAGCCTTTCGATGGCCAAGGAGGAATTATAATGGCTTTGATCGAAGTGAAAGATGTCCGCAAGGGCTTTGACGGACTGCATGTCTTAAAAGGGATCAGCTTTGAAGTAAACAAAGGTGAAGTCGTCTGTCTGATCGGTCCTTCCGGTTCGGGAAAATCAACGATGTTGAGATGCATCAACCTGTTGGAAGACATCGATGAAGGAAGCATCGTCGTTCTGGGACAGGACATCTCCAAACTCAAAGACATCAATGCCTTCCGCAGTCAGGTCGGTATGGTCTTCCAGCAGTTCAATCTCTTCAACAATATGAATGTACTGGATAACTGCATGATCGCTCAGAAAAGAGTCTTGAAGACCGATCCGGAAACGGCGAAAGAAAAAGCGATGCTGCACTTAAAAAACGTCGGTATGGAGGAATTTGTCTACGCCTATCCTTCCACCCTCTCCGGCGGACAGAAACAACGTGTGGCGATCGCCAGAGCCTTATGCATGGATCCGCAGATCTTATTGTTCGATGAACCGACGTCCGCACTCGATCCGGAGATGGTCGATGAAGTATTGTCCGTCATTTCCGACTTAAGCAAGCAGGATATGACGATGCTGATCGTGACACATGAGATGGGCTTTGCCAAAGATGTGGCGGATAAAGTCATATTCATGGACTCCGGGATCGTTTCCGAAGAAGGAAGCCCGAAGGAGATCTTCGAACATCCGAAAAACGAGAGGACCAGACAATTCCTGAAACGTGTACTTTAAAAGAGAACCTGCGTTCTCTTTTTTTTGTATATATATTTGATCACAGATCGACCCGTTCGACGAAGATCTTCCCGTCGTCATCGATGTAGACTCGGGCATAGGAAGGTGCCGTCAGATCGCGGTTGTAGAGCGTCGATCCAGGATTGATGAAGCGGATGTTGCTCAGCAGTTCATCGGTAAAGGTGTGGGTATGGCCGTAGAAAACGACATCGGCTTTTTCACTTTTGGCTTTGTCGATCATCAGTTTATCGGAAAAAGTATAGCCCGTGCCGTGAAAAATGAAGATGGTGCGGCCATTCAGAACGATCTTGCGGCTTTTGGGATAATCCAGATCCCAGTCGTTGTTGCCTTCGACCGAAGCGAAGGGCGACATTTCTTCCGGCGGGACCAGAGAATCTCCGCAGTGGATATAATAATCGCAAGCCGGATTGTCGCTCAGGATCTTGCGGATGGAATCCATATCACCGTGATTGTCGGAACATAAGCAGATCTTTAACATCTTAACAAAAAGTCCTCTCCTTTGATCACTTCCCTGTCGGACAGATCGCCGAAACCGATCTGGCGCAGACATTCATAAGCGCCGATGGCTACACAGTTGGACAGATTGAGGCTCCGTGCATCGCTGCGCATCGGTATGCGGTAGCACTCCTCCAAGTGTCCCTTCAGTATGTTTTTATCGATCCCGGTCGATTCTTTGCCGAAGATCAGATAGATGTCTTGTTCATCCTTGTTGAATTCACATTCCGCGAAGGACTTGAGGGCGTAGCGCGTGAAATAAATGAACTGCCCTGTCCTTCCTTTGAAGAAGGCATCCCAGTTTTCATAGACATGATAATCGAGCTCGTTCATATAATCCATGCCGGCCCGGCGTAGATGCTTCTCGTCAAGATAGAAACCCAGGGGTTCGATCAGATGAAGTTTCATCTTGAATGCCGAACAAGTGCGCATGATATTGCCGGTATTCTGCGGGATCTCCGGCTCAAACAGGACGATGTGGATCATAAAGCGCCTTTCTCGGCAAAAGACCGTAAAAGGATGTAAGCAGCCGCCAGTAAGGCGATGTAAGTGACCACGATCGTGATGACCAGATGGTTGAAGAATTCCGGCGGAACGATCATGATCAGGATGTCTTTGCGCAGGTCGAGGATCCATAACTCATTGCTCGGAAAGAAGACATGATGAAACATAGTCCAAAAGGAATCGAAATCGATCAGGATCCAGACGCCCAGGACCGCAAGAACGGCTGCGGTATACAACAAAACTCTTTTATAAGCAGTAAAAAGAAGAGGAAGCTGCTTCTTCTTTATCGCATGTATGACCGCAAAAACGCTGGTGAACAAGCAGAAGATGCCGATATAGTTGGCAGCCAGATTGAGGTTGCGGACATCGACCATATGGGCTTTTTCATCGTCAGTGAAGATCTCCCGCATCTGTCCGTTGACCTCCATCTGCAGATCCAGACTCGCTTTCGGATCATTGAGATAAGAGAGCGTGAAATGGGTCAGCTCATCGAGATCCCCTTCACTGATGCCGATATGATCGGCGATCGACTTGCCGTATAAGGTGAGTTTGGAATGCTCGGAACGGTAAAACGATTCATTGAAGGACCAGAAATGAATAGCCAGGATCAAAGAACCGATGATGAATAAGAAAGCAAATACGTTATAGAGTGTCTTATCAGAATTTTTCTTTTGCATCGATGATCCATTTCTTCAGTGCTTTCGCACGGTGTGAGTATACGTTCTTGTATTCTTCGCCGAGTTCGGCTTCCGTTTTGCCGTATTCCGGGATCAGGAAGATCGGGTCATAACCGAAGCCTTTGTCGCCGGCCGGTTCGTAGGCGATCTGACCTTCGTTGGTCCCTTTGTAGTAGTGGACTTCTTCGTTCTTATCGATGAAACACAGACAGTCGACGAACTGTGCGCCGCGGTTTTTTACGCCGTTCATGACTTCGACGATGTATTGACATTTGTGCGGATAGTCCATTTCCGGCAGGAAACGGGCGGAATGGATGCCGGGTTTCCCGTCGAAATAGTCGATGCAGATGCCCGAGTCATCGGCGATCGTCGGCAGACCGAAGAGGTCGTGATAATAGCGGGCTTTGATGTAGGCATTCTCTTCGAATGTCGATCCGTTTTCGACCGGTTCTTCGTGATGATCCATATCTTTCGGACAGATCAATTCCAATTCAATGCCGTTTTGTTTCAATATGTCGGAGATCTCGGAGATCTTGTGTGCGTTGTTGGATGCGATGAATAATTTTCTCATAATAAATGATTATAATATAAAATCCCTGATTTTCAATTTAAACCGATATAAAACAAAAACAGGTTTTTACTCGTGATGAGTCAAAAACCTGCTCAGAAACGCTGAAATCGCTTCAGAAACGATCTGACGCGTCAATCCAGACCGAAATGTTCGATGATCTTGGAGACCAGAGGATTGCGAACGACATCGGAATTGTTGAATTCGATGAAACCGATCGAATCGATCCCCTGCAGTTTTTCAAATGCGACTTTCAGACCGCTGCGGTTACGGCTGATGTTGAGGTCGATCTGTGTGATATCGCCGTTGACCACCATCTTGGAATTGAATCCGAGCCGGGTCAAAAACATCAGCATTTGCTTGTCGGTGGTATTTTGTGCCTCATCCAGGATGATGAAAGCTTCGTCCAGCGTCCGGCCGCGCATATAAGCCAGCGGAATGACTTCGATGATGCCTTTTTCGATCATCTTGTCTTTCTGTTCGCCGCCTAAAATGGCATCCAGTGCATCATAGATCGGCATCAGATACGGATCGATCTTCTCTTTGAGATCACCGGGCAGATAGCCTAAAGATTCCCCTGCTTCGACCGCCGGCCTGGTGATGATGATCTTTGAGACTTCGGCTTTCTTCAGATAGGTGACGGCCATCAAAACGGCCAGGAACGTCTTGCCCGTGCCGGCCGGACCGATGCCGAAGGTCAGGTCATTGTTTTTGATCGCATCGATGAAACGCTGCTGATTGTATGTCTTGGCTTTGTATGGCTTGCCGGCAAAGGAGTAAGCGATGACTTCCTTTTTGAAATAGCCGTTCTGCGCTTCGTTGATATGCATGAAGGATTGCTTGATCAGATCATAATCGATCAGTTCTTCCTTGCATTTGCCGACAAGATAATCCATGTGTGCGGAAAACTTGGCGAACATCTGCTCATCGTCGCTGAGCAGCTTGAAGTAGTTGTCACGGTAAACGATACCGCAGTCATAAAGTTCTTCAAGCAACTGTAGATTGGAATCATTGACCCCGACGATGTTCATGAGCTGGTCCTGATCCAAGTCGTTAAAAACATATTTCATAGTTCTATTTTAAGTGAAAACCCGAAAGAATACTACAGATCCGCCGTCCAGGCCGTTGCACCGACATATCGGCAGGCTCTGCTTCCGCAGCGGTTGGCGTTTTTCAGACACGCATCGATCCCTTCCCCTTTCGCTAAAGAAGATAGGAATCCGGCAACAAAAGAGTCTCCGGCACCGGTGGAATCGATACAGCGGATCTTTTCTTCCGGCGGATAGAATCTTCCCTCGTACAGACAGCCCTTTTCTCCTGCCTTGATGATGACGTTTTTGACCCCTATTTTTTTCAAGATCTCTTCGCATTCGAACAGATCATCGTTCCGGCATAAGCCTTTCGCTTCGGACTCGTTACAGAAGAAATAATCGATAAAAGAGAGACATTTCATGTCCAGGGCATATTCGTTGTTCTTGATCGATGATGTATCTGCGCATAAGATGATGTTTCTGTCTTTGATGTTTTTGAACAATACCGTCAGTTTTTCATCATCGAGCATTTTGGAAATGAACAGTGAGGCAAAAGAAACGAACTGACAGTCCTCATCGACATGAACGTCTTCAAGACTATAAAGCCGGAGAGATCCGTTCTGCGAACCGACGAAATACCGCTCGCCCGTCTCGTCGATCAGTACCAGCGAGATGTACGTGTCGATGTCTTCGCGGAAGATCGGCCCGTTGACATCGATCCCTTTTTCTTTCAGGAATGCGGCGATCATGTGACCGCCGGGATCATTTCCGACTATGGTCGAGAGAGAAACATCGTTTCCCAGTGCTTTCAAAACGACCGCTTCATTCAAAGCGTCGCCGCCAAACGATGTCATGATCCGATCGGCTTTGTATTTTCCAGAAAAGAAAGCCTTCCTGTCGGCCTTCTCGACCAGGATATCGATGCAGGAAGCTCCCAATACATTGATCTTGCTCATGTATTCATTGTACATAAAAAACCAACTTTCGTTGGTTCTTATTTGGATCTTCTCAGTTTACGAGCGTTCTCACGTTTCAGTCTTTTCTTGATACCCGGCTTAACGTAATATTCTCTTTTCCTTGCTTCAAGAAGAGTGCCGTTACGGGAAACCTGTCTCTTGAAACGACGTAAAGCGTCATCCAACTGTTCGTTTTCCTTGACTACGACCTTTGCCACAATTTCACCTCCTCTTCTTTCACGCAAAAAATATTATAACGAAAAACTTTTCAAAAATAAAGACTATTCGCCTTTTGCGATCAGTTTTGTGCCGGAAGACGTACCGATACGGTCGGCGCCGAGTTCGATCATCTTTTCAAAGTCTTCCCTGCTGCGCACGCCGCCGGCGGCCTTGATGAAACAGCCATCCTTGACGGTCGCTTTGAGCAAGGCGACATCTTCGAATGTCGCACCGCCTGTCGAGAAACCGGTGGAAGTCTTGACGAAGTCGGCATTCGTGTTGAGGATGCACTTGCAGGCAGCGACTTTTTCTTCGTCGCTGAGCAGGCAGGTCTCGATGATGACTTTCAATGTCTTGTCGCCGCAGGCTTCCTTGATCTTAGCGATCTCATCGGTCACATAGTCATAATCCTTGTCCTTGAGCCTGCCGATATTGATGACCATATCGACTTCATCGGCTCCTTTTTCGACCGCGTCCTTCGCTTCGAAGATCTTGGCTTCCGTCGACATCGCGCCTAAAGGGAAACCGATGACACAGCAGACCAGCACATCGCTTTCTTCCAGCTGTTTCTTGCAGAATTCGATGTTGCAGGTATTCACACAGACGGATTTGAAATCGTATTCCTTTGCTTCATCGCAAAGCTTTTTGATCGCATCCAAGGAAGCATCGGCTTTCAGTAAGGTATGATCGATATACTTAGACAATTTCATTTTCTTCTCTCCTTCTCTTGTTTATGAATTTGACGGCATAGTGTTTATCGCCGTGATAGAATTCTTTGCCCAGCCCCATGGAAAGGAAACGTTCGTTTCCCTTACCGATGATCAGGACCGTATCGTTCCGGTTCATGATCTCGATGGCATTCTCGATGGCCTGGGAGCGCATCGGCATATATAAGATGCGGCCATTCCGTTCGAAGCGGTCACAGCGTTCCAGGATCTCCATGACCGAAGAATCCTGTGACTCGTTTTCCGTCAGGATGGAAACATCCAGATAACGGCTGCACAGTTCCATGATCTTCTCGAGGCGCTTGTCGCCGTCGGAATAATTGATGGAAATGACACCGATCGCTCGATTCTTGCGCTTGACATAGTCTGCATAACGGAAGATCTCTTCGATCGAATTGACATCATAGGCGGAATCGACAATGATGTTGTATTCCTCATCCACTTTTTCCATGACGCCATCGACATAAGGAATGTTCTCCATATGGGAGATGATGTCTTCCAGGTCGTGACCTTGTATCGCCAGAGCGATGATGGCGGCCGTCAGATTGTAGACATTGACCATGCCCTGGACTTTGGAGCGTACCGGGAAGACCTTTTCATCATGAACGATCTTATAGGCGATGCCGGCGGATGTGATCGAAACATCGCGGATCTGAAAATCGGCGATCGACGATGTACCGTATGTCACATAATCCTCGACGCAGTCTTTAAGTTCGTTAAACGACTCGTCGTCGATGTTGAACAGGACCTGCGAAGTGTTTTCCAGGGTATAAAGATAACGGCGGATATAAGTGAAATAATCGTTGCTTTGATATTCGCTGGAATTCTTGTTTGTACAGGTATAAATGACACATTCCGGACGGATCGAATCGAGCTTCTGCAGGTTCAGTGAAGCGGCATCCGCTTCAAACGTACAGGCACTTACACCGTTCTTTTTCATCGTGTCGAGCATTTTCAGATTGTCCAGGATATTCAGCGTCGAAAACGGAGAATTCAGTTCCAGACCGTTGTATCGGATGCCTAAGATGCCGATATATCCGCAGGATGAGAACGAATTCAGGTAATCGTTGATGAAAGAAGCGACGGAACTTCTTCCGTAGTTTCCCAGGACGACATATTTATCGATCCCGGCATTGGGGTCGTTGTAGAAGACATTGGCGGCTTTCGTCAAAGCCGTATTGACATTGCCGACTTTGATATAGACGGCTTTGAACTTTTCTTTAAGTTCCTTGGAATAGACGATGACTTTGGCGCCGTTTTCGATGGCCTCTTTGATGTAGTCGTGGCCATCGTATTTGATGCCGTCGAGACAGAAAAAGATCGCATTCTTCATCGAATGACGGGAATCGATCGATAACTGTTCGATCTCGATCTCGGGAGCTCCTTTGAACAGACGGCTAAGCAACATGGCCCTTCACCCCTTCTTCATTGACTTCATCGACGATCACGTCATAGATCTCACCGACCGTAAGATCCTCATCGATGTCGATGTAGATGTATTGTTTACAATAACCGCTGGAAATGCCGTTATTGCTTTTTTCGATAAGGACTTCGACTTTTTTGCCGATGAACGAAGAATAATAATCTCTCGTATAAGACTTCTCAAAGTCCATGATCTGTTTGACGCGTCCCTTTTTGATCCGGGGATCGATATGTCCGTCCATGCGGTCGGCAGCCGTGCCGCTTTTGCGGGAATACGGGAAGACATGGATAAATGAAAAACGGATCTTTTCCAGGTTCTCCAGAGTTTCGTTGAAAAGCTCCTGATCTTCCCCCGGGAAGCCGACGATCAGATCGGTCGATATGGAAATATCGGGAATCCGCTCGCGGATATAGGAGATGCGTTCGATGAACTCCTCGATGCTGTAAGGACGGTGCATCGCTTTGAGGATGGCGTTGCTGCAGGATTGCACAGGGATATGCAGGTGACGGGCAAGTTTTTTGTTTTCCGCCATCAGGTCGATGATCCCGTCAGTGATCTCGGTGATCTCGATCGAAGAAAGACGGATCGTTTCCAACTCCTCGATCTTCACCATTTCCTTCAAAAGACGGTAAAGATCGAAATCTCCGTCATTATAACGTCCGGTATGGATCCCGGTAAGAACGATCTCCTTGTTTTCCCTGGCAAGGATCTTGGCCTCTTCAAGGATCTTTTCGTGATCGGCGCTTCTTTCCCTTCCGCGGGAATACGGGATGATGCAATAGGAACAGAACTGGTTGCAGCCGTCCTGGATCTTCAGGAAGGAACGCGACTTGGTCGGATATGATTCGATATAGAGATGTTCGAAATCTGCGGAAATGGAAGAAGAGACCAGATTCTTTCGCTCTTCCTGACGGATCAGATCGACGATCTTGTCTTTTTGGTCGGAACCGATGATCAGATCGACATCATCGAAGACTTCGCTTTCGGAACGGATCTGTGAAAGACAGCCGACTGCACAGATGAACGCCTCAGGGTTGTTTCTTCTTGCGGCATGAATGAATTTTCTGGTCTTTGCTTCCGCCGTATTGGTCACGCAGCATGTAAAAATGAGATAGATGTCCGCTTTGGACTTGAAATCTGTCTCTTTGTAGTATTTGTTCATGTTTTCGCGGACGTAGGTCGCTTCGTAATCGTTGACTTTGCAGCCTAGGACCATCATGGCATATGTCTTCATTGGTGTTTTCCTACGATGATGCTGGTCATATAGATAGCGGCAGTTTCCGCCCGGAGGATGCGCTTGCCCAAAGAGATCGAGTGAAAGCCCAAAGCTTCGATCGCTTCATGTTCTTCTTTGGCAAATCCGCCCTCAGGGCCGATGATATAGGAGACGGAAGCCGATCTTTCGATATCAGCAATGTTCCCTTCCGCTTCATAACAGATATAATTGGCTTCGCTCATATGTTCTTTCAATCCGGAAAGAGAGATCGGATCGACGATCTCGGGAATGATGTTGCGATGGCTTTGTTCCGCCGCTTCACGTGCGATCTTTCTTATACGTTCCATCTTTTTTAGATCCTTGATCTTCATGATCGAACGTTTGGCATTATACGGAACGATCTTATGTACGCCGAGTTCGACGAGCTTTTGGATGCATAGTTCGAACTTGTCGCTTTTGATCAGAGAAAGGATGCAAGTGATCTTGCAGTCAAGCTCGTTGTTTTCATCGAGAGCTTCTGTGACCAGCGCGTTTTTCTTATCCAGGAGATGTGCATGAAAGATCTGCCCTTTTGCGTCCGCGATCCGGAAGATATAAGAAGTATCTTTGCGCAGGACTTTGATCAGATGATAAAGGATCTCATTGTTTAGAGCGATGCTTATGCCTTCACTTAGTTCCTGATCGACAAAATACTGCTGCATAAGATAATTATAACGTAAAAAGGACAAGTTACTTGTCCTTAGTTTCGTCCTGCTTTTCCTTGAACGTGATCTTGATCTGATTGACTTTCTTGGAATCGGCATCCGTCACTTCGATATGCATATTCTTGAAATCGAAGCTGTCTCCCTTGTCCGGGATCTTGTCGAGCATGTCGATGACCCAGGCAGACGTCGTATTGAATTCGTATTCTTCGTCGATATCGATGCCGAAATGTTCGAACATGTCTTCATAATCGACATCGGCTTTGACCAGATATACGTTGTCATCGAGCTTTTTGTAGTATTCGATGACTTCGTCGTGTTCGTCATAGATCTCTCCGACCAGCTCCTCAAGGATGTCTTCCATCGTGATGATGCCCTGCGTGCCGCCGTATTCATCGACGACGACCGCCATATGGGTCTTCGAAGTTTGGAACTGTTTCAGTAAGGAAGAGATCTTGACTTGCGGAGATGTGAAGATGACTTCTTTGAGGATCTCCTTGATGTTGGTCGATTTCTCATATAAAAGATGGTAATAGAAATCTTTTTCGATCAGAACACCGATGATGTTGTCGACATTGTCTTTATAGACAGGCAGTCTGGAGAATCCGGAATCGCGGTATTTAAGTTCGATCTCTTCGATCGTGTCTTCATCGACGTCGATCGCGATGACATCGATCCTCGGTGTCAGGATCTCGCCGACATCCAGATCATTGAATTCCAAAGCGTTGGTAATCAGATCCGCTTCATGGTCTTCGATATCACCGTCTTCATTTGCTTCTTCGACCATCGTGATGAATTCATCAGTGGAATAGGAGTCGCTTTGTCCGCCGTAGAAATTCGCAATGAGTTTTTCCAGATAGTTGAAAATGAAGGTCAGCGGTGTGAAGATCCACATCAGCAGATTGAGTATAGGCGTACAAGCCATCGCAAACTTTTCGGGAATGAATTTTGCGATGTTCTTGGGAACGATCTCACCGATGATCATGATGACTAAGGTCATGACGACCGAAGAGACTGTGACCCCTTTTCCTCCTAAGAGGTTGGTAAAGAACACCGTTGCCAAAGAGGCCGAGACAACGTTGACGATCGTATTACCGATCAGTATAGTCGTCAGCAGTTTCGAGAATTGTTCCGTCAATGCATAGGTCTTCTCCGCTCTTTTGTTGCCGGTATTGGCAAGCGCCTTGATCTTTATCTTATTCAGGGAAGAGAACGATGTTTCGGCCGCAGAAAAAAAGCCATAACATAAGACCAGTAATGATATGATGAGCAATAAATCGGAATTATTCATGAAAACACCTCATTTCTGAGATGCTGCGACTACACGGTAAAGGAACTTCTTCTGATTTATACATAACAGTATGTATTTTAGCAGAATCGTTTTATATAATCAAATCGATTCACGAAAAGCATGAAAAAACCTCTGATTTTCAGAGGTTTTTGAATTTTTACATCCTTGTTTTGAAGAAAGCCGGGACATCATCGTCATCTTCGTTGGTGACGACTTCATCCTTTCCTGCTTCTTCCTTATTCCCGGCTGCCGGACGGTCGAAGATCAGATTGGTCTGGGCCGCAGCGGAAGTATGCTGGGTATTAGGGAGATCGAAACCGGTCGCGATGACGGTGACGATGATCGCTTCTCCGAGAGATTCGTTGATGGCGACACCGTAAATGATATCGATATCGTTGCCGGCTGCTTCTTTGATGAAGTCAACAGCGATCGAAGAATCCTGTAAGGAGATGTTCGGTCCGCCGGTGATATTGATGATCGCGGATTTTGCGCCTTTGATATTGGCTTCGAGCAACGGTGAGCGGATCGCTCTGGCTGCTGCTTCCTTCGCCTTGTTTTCGCCTTGTGCCATACCGATACCGATGAGAGCGGTGCCCTTGCCGGCCATGACAGACTTGATGTCGGCGAAATCCAGGTTGATGAATGCAGGAACAGCGATCAGGTCGGTGATCGTCTGAACGCCTTGTCTTAAGACGTTGTCTGCTTCCTTGAAGGATTCCTGCATCGGGATCTTGCCGATGACGTTGAGCAGCTGATTGTTGGAGACGATGATCAAAGAATCGACGTACTGTTTGATCTGTTCGATACCGACGTTAGCCTGATCCATTCTCTTTCTGCCTTCGAAATCGAAAGGTTTGGTGACGATACCAACGATCAAAGCACCCTGTTCTTTGGCAAATTTCGCAAAGATCGGAGCAGCACCCGTACCGGTACCGCCGCCCATGCCGCAGGTAATGAAGACCATGTCAGCACCGGCAAGAGCCTTTTTGATCTCTTCCTGGGATTCCAGAGCCGCTTTCTGACCCATCTCCGGGTTGCCGCCGGCACCCAGGCCTTTGGTCAGCTCTCTGCCTAAAACGATCTTGTTCTGGCATTTTGACAGATTCAGTGACTGGATATCGGTATTGCAGACATAAAAGTCGACACCTTTGACTCCGTCATTGACCATTCTGGAAACGGCATTGCATCCTGCGCCGCCGATACCGAAGACTTTAATCCTTGCAACTTGATTGTATTCAGGTTTAATGCTCATCTAATTATCCCCCTTTTCAATATACTGCTTAAACAGGTTCTTTATTTTTGTGGTGATCGTCTCACCTTCCGAATCCAGCTCTTTCTGATCGATCAGTGAATCATATTTCATCAGATCGACGCAGCAGACATCAAGATCGTTCATTAATACTTTATCACGATACACGAAGAATGCGCCATATAAGGCAGCAAAAGACGGATCTCTGACCCCGATCGTATCGGGATAATAGGATTTTACGGCACATCCTGCCTTTTCCTGAAGTATTTTTTCAAACATTTTCATCTGCTGACCTTCCCCGGTGATCACGATCGATGCACCGGAATCGATGATCGGCTTGCACATGGTGACGAGCTTCTCACATAAGGATTCCAGCGGTTTTTCGATCGTCTCATTCAGGTTCCTGGTAGTCAGCGTTCTCGTATTTCCGCCGGACGACCATGCATAGACGATGTCATCGGGATATTCGGAGTCAAAGTTGACCGAAAATTTTACGAGTTTCGCGATGTCGTTATACGGGATCGAATATGTCCGATAGACACGGTTGATCAGGGAATTCAATCCGTCGAAGACGATCTCTGTCGACACCAGCTTGCCCTTTGACAACAAAGACAGATACGTGCAGGAGCGGTTGACGTCGAGGACGATGATGGAACGGCTGAGCGACTCTTCGAACAGTGCCGCTTCCTTGGCGATGCCGTAGGTATTCAATACGATATCCAGGACTTTGACGCCGGCGCTTTCAACGGCGGATACATATTCGTAACAGACATTGATGTCGGCACATAACAAGTCGATATCGCAGATCACTTCGTTGCAGGATTCCTTCTCCGGAAGACGCCTGGTGGACAGACCGTTGATGGTATATTTGACGATCATCGGATTGACGACCATCACATCGTTATCAACTTTCGAGCGCAGCGAATTAGAGATGGCACGGGCGATGTCTTCCTTGCGGACGACCCCCTCTTCGATCACCACTTTGGAACGGAGCGGGAAACGCTTGAAATTGTAGGCCGGAAGTACCAGCAGGACTTCTTCAAGCTGCGCACCGATCTTTTGCGAAGTCTTGGCGAAAGCGGCTTTGATGTCCTTGATGAGGTCATCTTTGTTGCTCACTTTAAAATCGCTGATCGTAGCGGTCGGATACTTATCAGCCCGTATGATATTGAAACGTGTATTGTAATACTCTCCGACGAGAATCCTGATCTCACTCTCGCAGAGTTCTAATGCAGCATAAATCTGTTTGATCGAATTACTCATACATGATAATTCTAGCATAATTCGTATCCGGTAGTCATACAAAAATGTTTTTATATTTGCATTTGGAAAACAGTTGTGATAAAGTAATAAGGCGTTAATAAAAGAAAGGGGGCAAGCTGTATGTCAAGAGTTTGTGCTATCACTGGTAAAAAACAGATGTCTGGTAATAACCGTTCGCATTCACTTCGTGCTACACGCCGTAAATGGAATGTAAATCTTCAGACCGTTACAATGATGGTTGATGGTAAACCAAAGAAGGTTCGCGTTTCTGCCCGCGCACTTAGAACTTTAAAAAATCAGGCAAAGGCAGCATAACTTCCGAAAGGAAGTTTTTTTATTGCATCAGCATCATAATGATCGATAAAACGACTTCGATCGCTCCTGAGGTCAACGTTTCTTGTATAAAGCCCTTTTCCTCTCTGATGTGATAACGCATGTCCCTGCTGACTTTTTCGTAATGGCTCAAGGCGGAGCCTGCCCTGGCTGCGTTCTGCCCGAGCATCGTATGAAGAAAAGTGAAACTGCCGGCGATCGTCAAAGCTCCGATGATCATCAGAGCATCACTCAAATGGATACCGAAAAGTTTCGATACGCAAAAAGCAAGCACTGAACCTGAAACCAATGAAATGAAGAATTTTATCGTCCTGAAGTCATGCATAAGATCGGACCTCCGATTAAAGACAAATATTTAAAAAATAGGATCTTGATGATCCTATTCGCATCTTCTTAATTTCGCAACATTTTCACGGATATCGCCGTTGAAGACGAAGGATCCGGCGACTAATGCATTTGCTCCTGACGCAAGAAGCTCATGGGCATTGCGGTCGGAAACACCGCCGTCGACTTCGATGATGAAATCAAGATCATGTTGTTTTTTATATTCGGCAACTTCCTGTAAACGCAGAAGCGATCCTGGCATGAAGGACTGTCCGCCGAAACCCGGTTCGACCGACATCAGCAAGAAGATATCGATCTTATCGAGCAAAGGCAGGATCGTCTTGACATCCGTTCCCGGTTTGATCGAGATCCCGGCTTTCAGATACATCGAATGGATCTTGTCGATGAGTTCAATACATTTGTCGATATCGTTGAAGACTTCGTAGTGGAAGATGATCGAATCTGCACCGGCTTTTGCGAAGACTTCCGAATAACGATCGGGATCCGAGACCATCAAATGCACATCGAGGAACAATTCGGAATTTCTGCGCACGGTCTGAAGGATGCCCGGACCGAATGTAAGATTGGGGACGAAATGACCGTCCATGACATCAAAATGGATCCATTCGACCGTTTCGTTCAAGGCGTCCATTTCTTCCTTGAAACGATCGAAATGCATGGAATAAAGCGATGGCGAGATGATCATTATTCCCCCTCCCTTACCGTGTAGTAGTAGATGACGACTTGCAGACCGTCGGTCTGGCTGAATGCTTTCCCGAGTTCCGGTGATGTCTTGACGACTTTATTGACATCGGAATTGATCAGTTCCTCTTCAGTGAAGTAGGAACGGTCTTCTTCCGAAAGTACATAAGCAACATTGTTTTCCTCAAGATATTCGGCAGCTTTGGAAATATCCCATCCGATCAGGTCGGCAAGGATGACTTCCTTATTTTCCATCGAATATTTGATCGTGATCTCATTGTTTTGCGAAGCATCGTATTTCGTACCTTCCGGCAGCGACTGCTCGACGACGAGTCCGGCTTCATAATCCGATTCGACAGGTATGACTTTGACACTGAAATTCAGGGAATTCAGTTCATCACGGACGGATTCGTAATTCCTTCCGACATAATTGCCCAATACGGAATACAAGCCGTTGGAGACAGTCAGTTTGATCTTGGTACCGATCTCCACTTCTTCGTTGGCCAAAGGATTGGATGAGATGATGTGGTCTTTTTCGATCGAATCGGAAAGTACCCAGGTGATCCGGGAATCATCGACTTCCAGTTCTTTTTGTGCCAGCAGATCTTTTGCTTCCTGTACCGTATAATTGGTCAGATCGGGGACCGTGACGAAATGTGAACGGTTACCGATGATGCCGGTCAAAAACAATACGATGACTAAGATCAAAAGAGACATCAGTATTGCGGTGAGCAGAAAGGCTTTGGAAAAGAAATTGACTTTACCGCCGTCTTGCTTATCGGAGAGCTTGGAGATATGGACATTTTCTTTCTTTGCGCCTGCGGAAGAATCAAGAGAGATCTTCGGATCGTTGAGGTGCTCCTTTTTAAGACAGACGTTGAGATCCTGCAGCATCAAAGCGATATTTTTATAACGGTTAACCGGATTTTTGGCCGTTGCCTTGATGACGATGTTCTCGACAGACTGCGGGATCTCCGGATTGATGGAACGGACCGACGGAATGTTGTTTTTGATATGCATTAGAGCGACCTGGACCGGATTTTCGGCTTTGAACGGCACATCGCCGGTCAGCAGTTCGTAGAAGACGATACCTAATGAATAGATGTCTGACTGCATGGAAGCTTGTTTGCCGCGGGACAGTTCCGGAGCTAAATAATGAACGGATCCTAAGACCGAATCCTTTTTCGTTATCTGCATAGCTCCGTTGGCTAAAGCGATACCGAAGTCGGAGAGCTTGATCGTTCCGTCATCTTTGATCAGGACGTTCTGTGATTTGACGTCACGGTGAATGACATTGTTGCGGTGCGCTTCCATCAATGCACCGGCAAGCTGCTTCATCATCCAGACCGCTTCTTTGTAAGGGATCGGTCCTCTTTTTTTGATGAGCTGCTTTAAAGTATAGCCTTTGATATATTCCATGACGATGTAATGACGGTCTCCGTCATCGCCTACATCATAGACATCGACGATATTCGGATGAGAGAGCTGCGTGACCGCACCGGCTTCCCGTTTGAAACGCTCCAGGGCGGTATCGTCATCGGCCATATCGGATTTCAAAACTTTGACGGCAACTTCCCGTTTTAAGATCACGTCGTAGGCAAGATAGACATCTGCCATGCCTCCCCTGCCGATCAGTTTTACGATCCTGTATCTGTTACCGATATATTCTGACATGTTTTACCTCTTTACCAGCACGATCGTGATATTGTCAAAACCGCCTTTCAATAAGGCGAGGTCTTTCAGATCGATGCATTTTTCTTCAACGGAACGATCTTTCCCTGTAACGATCTTTGTGATCTCCTGATCGCTGACGTAGGAATGAAGGCCGTCCGAACAAACGAGATAGTATTCCATATCTTTTACTTTATGGACATCCGGCGTGACGGCCGGGAAAATGCCGATCGCCTTGACCAGATAATGTTTTTTCGGATGGTTCAGTGACTCCTCATAGCTGATCTGTCCTTTCTCCAGCATCTGATTGACCAAAGTGTGGTCGAAGGTCAGATGGACGGACAGGTCATCGATGAAACCGTAGACGCGCGAATCTCCGCAGTTGATGGAGACGGCACCGTGCCTTGTCAGCAAGATCCCGGTCAAAGTGGTTCCCATGCCGGAGTATTCTTCATAACGCATCGAAAGCTCATATACCCGCTTATTGGCGCAGGAGATATGATAGCGAAGATAATTGATGCAGTCTTCGACGTTTTCAAAAGGTCCCGATGTCTTGAAATGATCATCGAAATACTTGATGGTCTCACCGCTGGCGACTTCCCCTGCTTTGCCTCCGCCGATCCCGTCGGCGACCAGAACGAGAAAATCCCCGTAGCTGTTGGATAAAGCCAGATAGGAATCCTGATTCTTTTCCCGGACAAGACCTCTGTCCGTCACGCAAAAATATTCCATAAACTTATTTTAATGTTTTTGCCCGCAATTGACCACAGGCGGCATCGATATCGTCACCTTTTTTCTGACGCAGAGTCACGGCAACGTTGCGTTTCTTCAACAGATCGTAAAAACGCAAGGCGTTTTCATCGGAAGAAGTCTCGTAATCTTTTTCATCGACCTTGTTGTACGGTATCAGATTGATGTAGGCGTTCATGCCTTTCAGCAGTTCGGCGATCTGGCTTGCTTCGTTCGGCGAATCGTTGACTCCTTTTAAAAGCAGGTATTCAAAAGTCAGCCGTCGGTTGTTCAGCTGACAGTATTCTTTCAATGCGGCAAACAAGGTCTCTAAAGGATATGCCTTATTGATGGGCATCAGGGTGTTGCGCAATTCATCGTTCGGTGCATGTAAGGAGATCGCCAGATTATATTGCAGATTCTCTTTGGCAAAACGTTGGATCCCCGGGACGACTCCGCAGGTCGAGATCGAGATGTGCCGTGCTCCGATCTCCAGTCCCAACGGCTCGTTGATGATCGACATGGCCTTCATGACGTTATCATAATTGTCAAATGGCTCGCCGGTCCCCATGACGACGATATTGCCGAGTCGTTCTTCACTCAAGTCGAGTTCTCTTTGTATCATCAGAGCCTGTGAGACGATCTCATCGGCCCGCAGGTCCCTTTGTTTCTTCAAAAGCCCGGAAGCACAGAAGCTGCAGCCCATATTGCAGCCGACTTGTGAGGAAAGACAAGCTGAAAAACCGTAATCGAAGACCATCAGGACGGATTCGACCAAAGAACCATCGTTCATCTCAAAGAGAAACTTTTTGGTCCCGTCTTTCGATGTCTGCAGAGAAACGACCGAAAGCTCATTCAATTCAAAATCCTCCTTGAGCTTTTCGATCATCTTTTTGGAGATATCGCTCATCTCATCAAAACTTTTTACCCGCTTGTGATAGAGCCAGCGGAAGATCTGTTTTCCATGGAAAGCCTTCATGCCGTTTTCCGTCAGATATGTTTCCAGATCTTTCAATGACAGTCCGTATATACTTCTCATAGTTTCACCTTTTTCATCTTGGCATAATAGAAACAGTCGCCCTGCCCGTTCAGGATGGTCTCTTCCTTGATCAGAAGCAGATCTTTCTGAATGCTGAGGAACTTGCGGATGAGCCTGCCGTTTTCTTTCTTGTTGAGCGTGCAGGTCGAATATAAGAGGATGCCCTCCTCTTTCAATAAAGGAAGCACATTTTCCAGAAGCTGCAGCTGCAGTTTCTCCAGTTCATCCAGGCTTTCCGGCCGGATATGAAATTTGAGATCCGGTTTGCGGCCGATGACGCCTAAGCCGGAACACGGCGCATCCAGAAGGATCTTTTCAAAGCGAAGATCGAGATGATCCTTTAAGTCTCTGCCGTCGTGATTGACATAAGTGATGCCTTCAAATCCGAGCTTTTCCGCCATTTTTTCGATCAGCTTTACACGATTTTCATGGATGTCGTTGGCCACGCAGTTTTTCGGGTCGACGATGTCCAGACAATTGAACAGTTTCGATCCTGGTGCGCAGCAGACGTCTAAGACATGATCACCGGCCTGCAGATCGAGATTTTCATATAACGATGCGGAGTTGATGTCCTGCACATAGAAGAAGCCTTGAAGGTATTCTTGCGTAGAAAGCAGGTTTTTGTCCGATGTAAAAATAGAATCGTTCACTTGTTCGATCGGCAGACTGTTCAGATCGGAAAAAGAACACCTCTTTTTATTGATCCGGTAATAGACCTTCGGGATCCGATGGTAGATCTCAATGATCTTGGCTAGTTCATCTTCCCCGTATTGTTTTGCAAGAAGCGAATAGATCCATTTGGGGAGCGATGCGTTGACATAGCCTTCTTCCGATGTTTTGATATGGATGCTTTTATGCAAGATCGCATTGATGAAAGAACGCTCGAATTTGTTTTTGCCGAGTTCCGTATATTCGTTATTGATCACATAATCTTTCTCATTCAGATAAAAACGTTCAAACAAAGCCATGCACAAAAGGATCTTCAGACGCAAGGACGTCGAAGACTTGCAGTCCTCTTGAAACTGGTAGCATAGAAGTTCGTAGTTACGTAAAACTCCGTTGACCAGGTTGGTCACAAAACCTCTTTGAATGGGCGGGATCTTCTTTAATTCTTTGCGCATCAAAAGATTGGAATACGATTCCTCTTTGATCGTCATATAAAGTATGTTCAAAGCCAATTCACGCTGATTCATGATCACTCCAGATATAATGGGTCAACATCAATTTTAACACGGGCATGTTTCTTCATGGCAACGTAGTCACGGATGATTTCGTTGCTCGTGCGAAGCAACTGAAGCAGATCTTTGTCCATCATCAGCAGACGATAACGGTATAAGCCTTTGAGCCTTCCAAGCTCATAAGGCTTGTAGATCTTGAATGGCAGATCTTTAATCTGTCCGTAAAGATAGTTCACGCTATCGAGGATCTTTGCTTGGTCGTTATCCGAAAGCAGGATCTCGATGATGTGGGAATACGGGGGATATTTGGTCTTATTGCGGTAGTTCATCTCAATATTGTAGAAATAGACGTAATCCTGCGCCAAAACAGCTTTAATGGCGTAATGATCGGGATTGAACGCCTGTATGAGGACTTTCCCTTCATGATCCGCCCTGCCAGAACGCCCCGATGCCTGCATCAGCAAGTCGAAAGTCACTTTTGCGGAGTTGTAGTCCTGATGCATCAGACCGGCATCGGCATTTAAGATGCCGACCAAAGTGACATCCGGATAATCGAGACCTTTGGCGATCATCTGCGTCCCCAGCAATATATCGGCTTCATGTTGCTCAAAACGGCGCAGTATCGCCTCATGAGCACCTTTTTTATAGGTGGAATCCCGATCCATCCGGGCGATCCGTGCTTCAGGGAAGGATTTTTGCAGTTCCTCTTCTGCTTTCTTGGTACCGAAACCGTAATACAGCAAAGGCTTATGGCCGCAGCTCGGGCAGCGGTCGATCAGCTTATAGACGCGACCGCACTGATGACATTTCAGGACGTTTTCATCTTTATGGTAATTTAAAGGCGTATCGCAATCCTGACACATCAAAGTCGACCCGCATTCGCCGCATTTGACGATCGGTGAATATCCCCTTCGATTGAGCAGGATGATGGCCTGTTTTCCCTGATCAAGGCAATCTCGGATCGCTTCTTTCAAAGGCCTCGTGATGATGTAAGAAGAATGATTGCGGACTTCTTTGTTGAGGTCGATGATCCCGATCTTCGGGAAGCTGTGATTGATCCGGTCTTTGAGTTCCAGCAACTGATAATCCCCTCGCAGAGCACGGGTATAGGATTCCAAGGACGGCGTCGCCGAGGCCAGAAGGACCTTGCCGTGATGATCGATCGCCCTTTTGAAAGCGACGTTCTTGACGTGGTAGCAGGGGGTCGAGTCCTGCTTGTAAGAAGAATCATGTTCTTCATCGATGATGATCAGTCCCAGATCGTGAAACGGCAGGAAAACGGAACTGCGGGTACCGACGACGATACGCACTTCTTTGTCTCTCACCCGCTTGTACTGTTCGTAGCGTTCCTGGTCGGACAGCTCGGAATGATAAAAAACGGCATCGGAAAAGCGTTCTTTGACTCTTTGTATCATCTGCGGTGTCAGAGAGATCTCCGGTACCAGGATCAATACATCTTTCCCCAGAGATAAATAATGTCTAGCCAGATGAAGATAGACTTCCGTCTTTCCCGATCCGGTCACACCGAAAAGCAGAGAAACGTTTTTCTGTAAGGAAAGAATTTTTTCATAGGCATCTTGCTGGGATGGCGTGAGCTTTTTGAAAGCGGAAGAATGGACCGGCGTATTGTGATAGACGGCTTCTTCCTCATATGCTTCGATCGCATTCATGGCGATCAGTTTATTGATGATGGAAACGGAGATCTTTCTTGCATCGGCGCAAAGGATGCCGTCGTAGAGTTTATCGTAGACTTCTTTCTGTTTTACTGTGAAGGAAAAGTCCCTTTCATTCTTACGGAATCTTGAGACCATTTTCGGATCCGTATGCTTTTTCGAAGTCTTCAATGCTTTCGGCAGCATGGAATTCAGACAGCTGATGAACGGCGAAACGGTCGTCTTGGCCAGCCAGCCGGCCAATTCGAAGAGTTCGGCAGACAAGACGGGCTGTTCGTCGACTTTTGAAATAATGAACAGCGGTTCATAACCCAGTTCTTCCCTGAGCTGATCTAAAGAAAGATCCGTTTCTTCGCATTTGCATACGATCGCCAGATTATCTCCGTTATGAAAGCGGACCTTGACCCGACAGTAAAGATCGACCTTCTTCTCACTCAGATATGTGAAAGGCCGGTTGACGTTCAAGGCGGCATTGGTGACATAGACCTCAAGCAGATACATACCTTGATTATAGCAAAAAGGGACTAACCAATAGCCCCTTCCATATTGATCTTTAATAACTGATTGAGTTCGACCGCATATTCCATCGGCAGTTCTCTGGTAAACGGTTCGATGAAGCCCAAGATGATCATCTGTGTTGCATCTTCTTTCGACAGTCCTCGGGACATCAGATAGAAGAGCTGTTCCTCGGAGATCTTGGAAACGGTCGCCTCGTGTTCGATCGTCGACGTGTTGTTGGAGATGATATTGGTCGGGATCGTATCGGAAGACGAGATATCATCCAAGATCAGCGTATCACATTCGATTTTCGCTTTTGAATGGACCGCTTTTTCCGACATCGAGACCAGACCGCGGTAATTGACCTTGCCGCCGGTCCGGGCCAGAGATTTGGAGATGATCGTCGAAGAAGTATGCGGAGCCAGATGGATCATCTTGGCGCCGGCATCCTGTATCTGTTTGAAGGACCCGACGGCGATCGAGATACAGACGCCTTTGGCGTTCTCTCCTGCAAGTATGCAGGCGGGATACTTCATATTTATATGGGAACCGACATTACCGTCGATCCATTCCATGACACCGTTCTCTTCGACCAGCGTACGTTTCGTGACCAGGTTGAGGATGTTCGCCGACCAGTTTTGGACTGTCGAATAGCGGCATTTGGCATCCTTCTTGACGAAAATCTCGACGACGGCAGCATGCAAGGAATCGTTGGAATATTTCGGTGCAGTGCAGCCTTCCACATAGTGCAAGTCGCTTCCTTCTTCACAGATGATGAGCGTCCGTTCGAACTGCCCCATCTGATCGGAGTTGATGCGGAAATAAGACTGTAATGGCTTCTCCAGTTTGACGCCTTTCGGCACATAGATGAAGGATCCGCCGGACCAGACCGCCGTATTAAGTGCGGCAAACTTGTTATCGGCATATGAAACGACCTTGCCGAAATATTCTTTGAACAATTCCGGACACTTTTTCAAAGCGGTATCGGTGTCATAGAAAATGACGCCTTTGGATTCCACCTCTTCCAGCATATTGTGATAGACGACTTCCGACTCATATTGAGTGGAGACGCCTGCGAGGAACTTTCGTTCCGACTCGGGGATCTTCAGTTTCTCGAAGGTGTTTTTGATGGTCTCCGGAACGGCTTCCCAGGTCTTCTCGACGCGTTCGGACGGTTTCTTGTAATACGTGAAATCGTTGAAATCGATCTCGCTGAGATCCGGACCCCATTTCGGCAGCGGCATTTCCATGAACTTGTGATAGGCTTTCAAACGAAGCTCCAGCATCCATTCAGGCTCGTTTTTTGCCTTGGAGATCTCTCTGACGACTTCTTCGGAGATCCCCTTGCCGGTCGAATAAATCGTTACGTCCTTGTCTTTGAAATCGTATTTATAATCGTCCTGGGCGTTTAAGATATCCTTATTTGTCGTATTCATTGATCAGATCCTCGATCGCTCTGATGCCGATCGTTCCGCATTTGATGCGGTTTGCCTGCTGGTAAAGCGTATCAAAGGCATTGGCTTCTTCCAGCGTATCCTCATCAAACGGTTTTTCGTCGACCATTTTGTAATATTCATTGATGATCGATCTTGCTTCATCAAGATCCTTTCCGGTGACCAGATCGCACATGATATCGGTAGACGCGGTACAGATCGTGCAGCCGATGCCATCGAATTTGACATCTTTGATCGTTCCGTTCTCCGCCAGCATGTAGACCGTGATGTCGTCGATGCAGGAATCCGAAGCATTATGAACAGATCTGTAACGTTCATCGTTTACAGACTGCTTGTTGTTGGGATGATTGTAGTGATCCAACATGATCTCTCTTTTGATCTCTTTATCCATCATAATATACTATCCACACATTTCTCTAAAGTCGTATCTTTGATCACATCGACGAAGCGGTCGATCTCTTCTTCCGTATTATAGATATACATCGAAGCACGGATCGTCTCGTTGACGCCGATGATCTGATCGAGCATCTTGGCACAATGGTTCCCCGTGCGTACGGCGATGCCCTGCTTGTTGAAATAACCGGCAGCATCCTGCGCAAAGATGCCGTTGACATTGAATGTCACGATCCCGGCTTGCGCACCGTGATTGTAAACGGTGACGTTATTTAAGTTTTCCAGTTTTTCGATGAAATGATCCGCAAGTTTTTTTCCGTAAGCTTCCACTTCATCCATGCCGATCGCTTCCAGATATTCGATCGCTTTGCCCAGCCCTAGGACACCTTCGATGTCCGGCGTACCGGCTTCGAATTTTTCCGGCGTGTTCTTTAAGATGATGGAACAATCCGGATAGAATCGGGCATTGGCTCCCCCGCCGTAGAAGACAGGATCGAACTGATCAAGCAGTTCGTATTTTCCGTATAAGATGCCGATACCGCCCGGCCCGAGCATCTTGTGGGATGAAAAGGAAAGGAAATCGATATCCAGATCCTGTACGTCCACTTTGATATGCGGAACAGCCTGTGCCCCATCCACGGCGATATAGGCACCGTGGCGATGAGCGATCTCAGCGATCCGTTTCATCGGATAGATATAGCCCAGAACATTGGATACATGCGGCAGAGCGACGATCTTCACATTCTTGTCTTCAAAGCATTTTTCGTATGCTTCAAGGTCGAAGTCTCCGCTTTTCGGAAACGGGACATAGGAGATCGAAGCGCCGCTTGCTTCCGCTGCCTTGAACCAGGGAAGGATATCGGAAGCGTGTTCGACTTCACTGGTCAGGATCACATCGCCACTTTTCAGGAACTTTTTACCGAAATTGATGGCGACGGTATTCAGTGAAGAAGTGGCTCCGTAAGTGTAGACAATCTCTTCCGGTCGTCTTGCGTTGATGAAACGGGCTACGGTCTTGCGGACATCGTCATAGCGTTTCGAGACCGCAAAGGAGATGTCATAGTCCCCTCTGTGGATATTGACATTGTTGAACTGATAATAGTCCATGACTTCATCGATGACACATTTCGGCTTGAAAGAAGTAGCCGCCGAGTCGAAATAGATGAGGCCGGGATGATTGGCGATCATCGGAAAGTCTTTTCTGATCTTTTCTACATCGAACATATCTGATCCACCTTTTTTATCGCGCTTTCCTGGATCTGCTTACCTTGTTCGAAAGCTTCATAATAATCATCATTTGGCATCAAGTAGGATTTCAATATCAGGTTGAGAGCCTCTTTCTTATCGAGACCTCGGGAATTCATATAAAACAGGATCTCCTCATCGATCGTACCGCTGGCCAGAGAATGAGAAGCTTCGACATCATTCTCATCGATATTTAAGACCGGCAGCACTCTTGCTTTCTTTGGCGAATCGATAGTCAGACAGTGCGTCGACTGATGACATTTGGAACGTTTGGCTCCTTTGACGATCGTCCCGATGCAGTCCATCGAAAAATCTGCCGCGTCAAGACAGACGATGTTGTTGTAGATATCGATCGAAGAATCCGCTTCGTCATTGTAAAGATCATAGATCACGTCTTTCTTTCCCGTGCCGAGATAGGTCGTATTGACCGAAAGATGAGAGTCTCTGCCGACATGGACTTCGGATTCCTGCTTGAGATCGTAAGGGTCGAGCTGAAGATAATTGATCTTCACTTCGGAATTTACGATCCGCCCTTCATCGTGTAAGACAAGATCGCCTTTGTGATCATTATAAATGAGGATGGAATATTCACCGTCCTTCAGGTCGTAGATGAGATTGACGGTATCCGTTCTCAATATGACAGTCGCAGAAGAATCGATCCGTACCGGTTTATCGTTTTCTATGATGCGGCTAGGCATTTTTACCTCGCGGATTTCTGGCACAGGTGCCTAAAGAATAGACCAGCGGACGGCTTTCCTTGACCGGCTGTATCTTGAGTTCTTCATATAACCAGTCGTAGCCGTCGGAGTCGATCTTATAGACCAGTTCGTCATCTCCTTCAACGACGATCTTTCCGTCGACGATGACATGGGAGTGCGTCGGTTTGACCATTGTGAAGAAACGCTCGTAATGCGATACGATCAGCAAGCCCAGATCGGTCTTTTCCTTGAGATCATGGATCGCATCGGAGACCAGCTTGATCGCATCCACGTCGAGTCCCGAGTCGATCTCATCGAGCATCGCGATCTCGGGAGACAACATCATCATCTGCAGGATCTCGTTTCTTTTCTTTTCACCGCCGGAGAATCCGTCATTGACGAATCTGTGGGCGAGGTCTTCCTTCATCTTGAGCTTGGAGATATTGGATTCCATCGCTTTGATGAATTTGAACAGCGAGATGTTCTTTTCCAGACGGGCATTGATGGCCGCCCTGAGGAAATCGGAATTGGTCACGCCGGCGATCTCTTTGGGATATTGCATTGCCAGGAAAAGTCCCTTCTTGGAACGCTCATCGACGCTCATTGAAAGGACATCTTCACCGTCGAATGTGATAGAACCCTTCGTTACGGTATAAGCCGGGTGGCCCATGATCGTCGATAACAGCGTCGATTTGCCGTTGCCGTTGGGACCCATGATCGCATGGATCTCACCGGTATTGACGGTCAGGTCGATGCCCTTAAGTATTTCTTTTTCTCCTACATTTACATGGAGATCTTTGATCTGTAATGTTTTCATATTTACCACCACTTCGAATTATAGCACTATCCATAAAATAAGGCGTTTTTATTATTTTATCTGATTTTTACGTGAACTTTTCTTTCTTCAAATTGTATTCAAGAATTCAAACGTTTATAATATATAACGTTTGGAGGTTTTTATATGGACAAAAAGGAACTTATCAAGAAGTATTGGTTCATAGGCGTCGTAGCTGTCGTCCTGCTCGTTTTTGTCGGGATCTATGCTGCAGACGCATATAAAAATAGAGAGGTCATCGTAAATAACAAACAAGTTGACGGAAAATACGTCGCTTATTCTTTGGACGGTGAACCTGTCTATGCCGATGACCTGTATGCTTCTCTATATGAAACAAACGGCGTATCGCAAGCCGTCGTCGCATTCGAACGCGCTATATTCAACCAGGGTTATGAGACCACGGATGAGATGAACACCAATGCGACCAATTCCGCTGCCAGCATCCTCTCCCGTTATTCGGAAGACTATGTCCTGGAATCGTTGAACGCAATGGGTTATACCGGCGGTATCGATGACCTGAAGCAGTATTACATCGACGCGCAGAAACAGGAACTGCTGATCAAAGATTATGTCGCAGCCAATGCAGACACCTATCTCAAGGATTCGATCGGCACCAACGGCCGTCTGATCTATCACATCTTAGTCAAGTGCGATACGACTCCGGTCACGGATGAAAACGACAATATCATCGGCTATGAAGCAAATCCGACCGATGAACAGAAAGAAAAACTCACACAGATCCAGGATGCTCTGGCAGATGAAAACAACACGTTCGAGTATGTCGCTTATACATATTCGGAGGATTCCTCTTCTTCCAACGGCGGCTATATCGGCATGATCAACGAAGAAAACAAAGACATGTACGATCAGTTCTTCGCCGAGACATCGCTGAAGCTGAACGAAGGCGAAGTTTCCGAACCGATCGTTTCTCAGTTCGGCTATCACATCATCAAAAACGTCGCTATGTCGCAAGAAGCATTACTGAATGATTACTACTATCTCGCAAGTCTGGAAAGCACTTATCCGACCATGGCGATCAAGGCGATCATGGAAAAAGGAACGGAACTCGGATTCGAGATCAAAGATGAAGATCTGAAAGCACAGATCGAAGCACAGCTGGAGGAAAACTAATATGAAAAAGATCATTGTGATTCTGTTTGCCCTCCTCTTACTGGCGGGCTGCTCCAATGCGAATCATTATTCAAGTCTCTCGGACGGCGACGAAGTCATCTTCTCCGGCCCGAACATGACCTATACGAAAAACGATCTGTACAAATCGCTCAAAGTCTCATCCGAAAATGCAGTTGCGAGCGACATCATCGATAAGATCGCACTGAAGCTTGACGGTATCGATATGGAAGACATCAACAAGCAGGCAGATGAGCTCATCGAAACATATCAGTCGATGGGATATGAATCATATATCATCTCATCCTACGGTTCCATCGATGCTTACAGGAAATCCTATATATCTACCCTGCTCTTATCGGAACTTTCCAAAGCTTACGTGAATGAAAAGTTCGACGAACTTTCCGCCGATAAGAAACCGGTCAAGATGCAGCTGGCCAGCTTCGCAAATGAAGAGGATGCCAAAAAGTGCATCGAAGACGTCAATAACGGATCGACCTTCGACATGGCTGCTGTCAACAACAACGCTGCCAATGCACCGCAAAGCACGGTCTATACCGATGACGATACTTCCTTAGCCTATGAAGTCAAGGATTATCTCAATTCCACGGATACGACCGGTGTCTCGACGATCATCGTCAGCATTACATCTGCTCAGGATGCCAGCGGCAACATCAGCGAAAACAGCACATATTATGTATTGAATGTCGAATCAAGGAATGTCGAAGACTTCAGAGATGAATTCATCGACTTGCTGGCAACAACGGTCTCTTCCGATGATGTCAGGAACCACTTCCTCTCCAGCCATGAGATCGAATTCTTCGATC
Source organism: Erysipelotrichaceae bacterium (assembly GCA_024684175.1). The sequence goes on along the minus strand of JAIKXJ010000063.1, from coordinate 14,751 downwards.
AGGATCTCTACAAGATCATGACTGAGGCGTTTGAGGTATTGAAATAATGTGCATCTTCTGTTCGATCATCAAGGGTGATATCCCTTCAAAGAAAGTCTATGAAGATGAAGATATATTAGCGATCTTAGACATCTCCCAGACGACAAGAGGTCACACTCTGGTGATGCCGAAAAAGCATTATGATAATTTCCTTGGGATGCCAGGCGATGAGTTCGGCAGACTAATGGAAAAAACAAAAGATATCACAGCTAAAGTCACCGGAAAGCTCGGTGCCAAGGGATGTAATATCCTGATCAATACCAATGAAGTTGCGGGACAAAGCGTCATGCATACGCATGTCCATATCATCCCCCGCTACGATGAACACGATCAGATCAAAATCTCGTTTACCGAAAATCATTATGATCTTGATGAAGTATTGAAAGAAATAAACCAGGACTAAGTCCTGGTTTTCTTATGGCCGTATCTGTATCCTTTGAATATTGACAGGCTGCCTCTTTTCTTCATCGATGTCGATCAAGACAGCGCAGAAGATCGAAGGACCTTCGGCGATCGTATAACGGGTCGCTTCTTTTTTGATGCTGGAACGGATCGTTTCCTCTACATCTCTGCCGATGATCGAATCGTATGCTCCGCACATACCGGCATCGCTGATGAAGGCACAGCCGTTCAATATGTCTTCGTCCGCCGTCTGTACGTGCGTATGGGTGCCGATAACGACTTTGGCGTAATCACAGAAGTATTCAGCAAAAAGCCTCTTCTCCGCGGTCGTTTCCGCGTGCAGATCGACGAAATAGAAATCAGAACCGTGTTGTTCCGTTTCTTTCAGGACTTCGATGAAGGCCGACGGTGCATCCATATTCGACTCTCCGATCAGCACATTGCCTAATATATTAGTCAATATAAAGCGGATGCCCTTGCATTCGATGAGCTTATAGTAATTGCCGGTCGTACGTTTGCTGTGATTATACGGAACGACGAGCCTGTCCATTTCCGACATATGATCGCTGATCTCGGCTTTGGAATATGTGTGGTTGCCCATCGTGATATAATCGATCCCCGCCTGCAGAAATTTCTTGTAGATCTTGAATGTGATCCCTTTTCCGTGTGCTGCATTTTCGCCGTTGGCGATCACCAGATCAGGCTTATAGTCCTCTTTCAGAGAATATAAAAGCGAAGAGACAATGTCTCTTCCGCTTTTTCCTACGATATCACCGATAAATAAGATCCTCATTACCTTGCTGTTTCCTGAGCTCTCATTTCACGGATGACCGTGACCTTGATCTGTCCAGGATAAGTGAGTTCGTTTTCGATGCGCTCTTTGATCGCTCTGGCGATCATCGTGCACTTATTGTCATCGACCTTTTCAGGAACGACCATGACTCTGACTTCTCTGCCGGCCTGGATCGCATAAGCTTTGTCGACGCCGTCGAAATCGTTGGCGATCTTTTCCAGGGACTCGAGTCGGTTGATGTAATTTTCGATACCTTCATATCTTGCACCGGGTCTTGCGGCAGATAAAGTATCCGCAGCAGCGACCAGGATGGAGATCATATTGTCAGCCGGTACATCACCGTGATGCGATTCGATCGCATTGATGACTTCCTTGCGCTCACCGTATTTCTTGGCAAGCTTGGCACCGAGTTCGACATGCGTTCCTTCCTGTTCGAAGTCGACAGCCTTGCCGATGTCATGCAGGAGACCGGCACGTTTTGCCAGGTTCTGGTTGAGACCAAGCTCGGCAGCCATCATTCCGGCAAAGGAAGCAACTTCAATGGAGTGCTCCAAACCGTTCTGGCCGTAAGAATATCTGTATCTCATTCTGCCGATCAGCTTGACGAGTTCTTTATCGATCTTACCGATCTGCAGCTTGAAGCAGGCATCTTCACCGTACTTCTGGATATTGCGGTTCATTTCTTTCGTCGTCTTTTCAACGACATCTTCGATCCTGCCCGGCTGGATACGGCCGTCACGGATCAAAGTTTCCAGCGAGAGTCTGGCGATCTCTCTGCGGATAGGATCGAAACAGGAAACAGTGATCGCTTCCGGTGTATCGTCGATGATCAGATCGACGCCGGTCGCTTGTTCGATCGCACGGATATTTCTGCCTTCTCTGCCGATGATCCTGCCCTTCATTTCTTCTGAAGGAAGCGCTACGACAGAAACCGTACGTTCCAATGCTTCATCCTGGGAATAACGCTGAATAGCCGTTGCAATGATCTCTCTGGCGTTTTCGACTGCCGTTTCCTTCGCTTCTTCTTCTCTTTCGCGGATATAAGCGGCGATCTCGTCCGACATCTTAGACTCGACGACTTCCATCAGCTCGGAACGTGCTTCCTCTTTTGACATATTGGAAACTCGCTCCAAAAGTGCAATCTGACCATCGATCCTGGATTGCAGTTCTTCTTCCATTTTATCTAGTTGAGCAGCTTTATCGTCTGCTTTTCTTAGCTTTTCATCTAATTTACGCTCTTTTTGTGTTAAATTCTCGTCACGGAAATTCAAAGAATCTTCTCTTCTCTGAAGCTTGTTCTCGAGGTTCTGAACTTCGCTTCTCTTTTCTTTGATCTCCTTTTCAGCCTGCAGTTTCAGATCGTAGACCTGGGTCTTACCGTCCAAGACCGCTTGTTTAACAGTGTTTTTAGCTTGATTATTTGCTTCATCTAAGATTTTCTGAGCTTCTTTTTTTGCGTTCTTGCCGGTCGCAGAGTAATACAACAAGACCAAAGCAGCTCCTACAACTAATCCGATAAAAATGGAAAGTACACTCAATTTCATATTGATACCTCCATTTCGTAACAAAACATCAGGTTTTTAACCCTTTAAATTGTACTATATTAGACCGTTTTAGACAACCTCAAGTTAAACCGTAGATCATTCACGGATAAGAAAAAAGATGAAGGATCAGTCTTCATCTTTCTTGAACATTTTATCTTTGATCTGCGCAGTGATGGCTTCATCGATCTGCGGATTGCTCTGCAGATAGGCTCGGACCGCATCTGTGCCCTGCCCGATCTTTTCTCCGTTGTAGGAATACCAAGAACCGGATTTTTCAATGATACCCATCTCGACGCCCATGTTGATGACTTCCGAGAGATGGGAGATACCTTCTCCGTAATAGATCTCGACCTGACATGTCTTGAACGGCGGTGCGACTTTGTTTTTGACGACCTTGACATTGACTTTGTTGCCGATGACTTCCTGACCGTTTTTGATCGCTTCGGATTTCCTGACCTCGATACGGATCGTCGCATAGAATTTTAATGCACGTCCGCCGGTCGTCGTTTCCGGATTGCCGAACATGACGCCGACTTTTTCTCTGAGCTGATTGATGAAGATCGTCGTGCAGGAATTGGCATTCATCGCACCGGCAAGCTTTCTCATTGCTTTGGACATGAGCCTGGCATGCAAACCGATATTGGAATCACCCATTTCTCCGTCAAGTTCAGCCTGCGGGACCAATGCTGCGACCGAGTCGACGACGATCAGATCGATCGCACCGGACTTGATCAATACTTCGGCGATCTCCAGAGCTTGTTCGCCGGAATCCGGCTGTGAAAGGATGAGTTCATCGACATCGACGCCTAAAGCCTTGGCATATCGGGGATCGATGGCGTGTTCCGCATCGATAAATGCCGCTTTGCCACCGCCCTTCTGACACTCGGCGATGGCCTGAAGGGCCAAAGTCGTTTTTCCGGAAGATTCCGGTCCGTAGATCTCGATGATCCTTCCTTTGGGCAGACCGCCGACGCCCAGAGCATAGTCGATCGCTAAAGATCCGGTGGAAATGGCATCGACATCGACATCGGCATGTTCGCCGAGCTTCATGATGGAGCCTTTTCCGTATTGTTTTTCTATTGCTTTCAGTGCTTCGTTCAGCAATTGTTCTTTTTTATCGTTGCTGATCTCACTGACTTCTTCTTTTTTTGCCATGAAATGATCCTCCTAATACATTATTTGCCGAATTCAGGCTGTTTCCTACATCGATTCAAAAATATAATCTCTAACTTGCATGAAGTAGGAATATCCTCCGGCCACGGAAATGAACGTCGTGAACCAGATCAGGATCTCATCCATCGGGATAAACCATAATTCAAACGGGAAATTATTCGCCAAGATCAGCACGATCGTGATCATCTGCAGGAATGTTTTGAGTTTTCCGAGCATTCCGGCGGAAACGACGACGCCCTTCTGTGCCGCCAGCATGCGGCAGCCGTCAACGACGATGTCCCTAAGGATCATCAGGATGCAGCAGACCAACGGGATCAGATGCTTATATGAGAGTATGAGAAGCATCATGTTGACCAAAAGCTTGTCGGCGATCGGATCGGCAAATTTACCGAACGTCGTGACCAGATCACGTTTTCTTGCGATATTTCCATCAAGATAATCGGTAAATGAAGCGATCGCAAATAAAGCCATGACGATCAGATTGAGATAAGGAACAGAAACGTTTCCGTAAGTAAAACTGCCGAGTTCCGTCCCGATTTCGGAATATGGGAACAGCCAAACTAGGGCGACGACCGGTACGAGAATGATTCTGAATAAAGTCAATTTGTTAGGTAGATTCATAAAACTATTTTAACACACCTGCTTTCATTAATAATTATATATAAACTTGATTATGTTTCAAGTCGCATCTTCAAGAAAAAAGACCGCGAGGTCTTTTGGAAATAACACCGAATAAGCCATGTTCTGTACTGGACAATCATTTATCTGCACGCATGTGCCCCGCAAATCACTTGATTTCGTTATTGCAGGTTCCCCTACCAAATTTGGGTTTCTCGCTTATGGGGTTTATCACGTTCCACCTGTACATTTCTGCACAGCTCGTCTCTTTGACACTTTTACAGGCTGTTTCCATGGATCGCTCTTTAGGAAACGCGCCAGCCGTCAGTCGCAAAACTGCCCAAGCTTATCGTTTGACTTGGCATAAACACTACATCCGTCTCAGGATGTGCGAGCATGGACTTTCCTCTGATGATTCAGCGATTGTCTGGATGTTATTTTTTGTAAACTAATTCTTCGAGCCGGGAAAGTCTCTTGAGTACATCGACAGAACTGTATGAAGTCGTATTGGAAAGATCGAATGCCATCTTTCTGCCTTCCAGTTCGATGTTCTTGGCTGTCAGATCCTTGACCTGATTCTGTAAAGTCGTGACCGCATCCAGCAGCTGCTGAATGTTTTCTTCCATGATCTGATAGTCTTCCAGGACACTGTCGAGGAAAGAATCGACTTCTGCCGGTGAGTATCCTTTGAAATCGATATTGAACTCTTTATTGAGAATTTCTTCCGGGGTGAGGTTGAGCTTTTCCATATCTATCTCCTCCATCAATAATAAAACAAAAATACGGCACAATCAAGCAAACTAGCAATTGCGGTATCAATATTATATAATATTTTCTAGGTGAAAATATGAAGTATCCTAACAGCAGCAAAGAATATGTCAGACCGAACATCGGCGCCGGAAACCGCGGCATGTCGCTGGAGGATGACATAAACAGGAGCAACCGGTATTACCTCACAGAAGATACCGCTGTCATCCACAAGAAGCCCACACCGATCACGATCGTCAAAGTCGACTATCCGAAGCGCAGTGCGGCAAAGATCACTGAAGCTTACTTCAAACTTGCTTCGACCACCGATTACAACGGTATCTATAAGGGGAAGTACATCGACTTCGAAGCAAAGGAATGCGAATCACGAACTTCGTTTCCGTTTTCATCCATTCACGAGCATCAGATCCGACATCTGAAGTCCGTGGAGAAACATGGGGCTATCGCCTTTATCATCTTACGTATGGTGTATTATGATAAAGACTTTCTGATTAGAGCAAATGAATTCATCGAGTATTATGATTCCTGCAACAGGAAATCTCTTCCTTTTGCATGGGTCGAACAACATGGCCATGAGATCCGCAGGACCTTCACCAAACCATGCGATTATCTAAGTACAGTAGACAAGGTCTTTGGCCTGTAGGGAGGAACATGTCAAATAAAGTTAAGAAAAAGAAAAAGATCAATAAAGTGAATCTTTGGGCGACCATCGTTTCGATCGTTGCCGTCATCGGCCTGATCGGGCTGATCGGCGGGATCGCGGTCATCGCTGCACTTTTAAGAAATAAGCCTATACTCAATGTATCGGATTTTGATCAGCAGGAATCCTCCATCGTCTATGATTCCCGCGGTGAAGAAATCGCCAACCTAGGTACGGTCATCCGTCAGAACATTGAATATGATGAGATACCGAACTGCGTCGTCGATGCTTTCGTCGCCATCGAAGATTCCAGATATTTCCAGCACAACGGTTTCGATGTCCCCCGTTTTACCAAAGCGATCTTGGAAAACATCCGTACGATGTCATTCGGCCAAGGCGGTTCGACGTTTACGATGCAGCTTGTCAAAAACACCTATTTCACCGATGATGAGACCGGTGAACAGGCTGCCCGTTCCGGAGCCCGCGGTGTCCGCCGTAAAGTCCAGGAGATCGCTCTTGCCCTGGAACTGGAGAATGCAAAATCCAAACAGGATATCTTTGAATCCTATGTCAATAAGCTCAATTTCGGCGGATCCAACAATATCCGCGGAATCCAGAAAGCCGCACAGTACTATTTCGGCAAAGATCTGGCCAACGTCAATCTGGTCGAAGGTGCTTTATTGGCCGGTGTCATCAACGCACCGAACTACTATAATCCTTTCTATAACCTCGAAGCGGCACAGGAAAGAGTCACGGAAGTCCTCTATCAGATGCGCAACCACGGTTATATCTCTAAAGCCGAATATGAACTGGCGAAATCGATCCGTGTGGAAGATCTGTTGAAGGATCCGTTCAAATCCGACTCCGAAGGAGACGGGATCCCTTACCAGGCTTACATCGATCAGGTCGTTTCCGAAGTCATGGAACTGACCAATCTCGATCCGTATACGACCACCATGCACATCTATACCTATATGAACAGAGACATACAGGAAGAGATGGACAATATCCAGGCCGGCAATATGGATCCTGAATATCTGCAGTTCCCAGACGACTACTTTGAATGTGCATCCGTCTGTATCAAGAATTCGACCGGTGAAGTCGTCGGCATCATGGGCGGCAGGAACTATGCCAACGGCGGTCAGCTTCTGCTCAACCATGCGACCGAACAGTACAAACAGCCGGGTTCCACGATCAAGCCGATCCTGGACTATGCCCTTGCCTTCGAAAATCTGGGCTGGGCGACCGATCATGTGCTTACGGATAAACCGATGTTCTATGACGATGTCTCCAAGATCGTCATACAGAACGATTCGGGGACCTACGTCGGCGATGTCACGCTGAAGCAGGCCGTCGGTCAATCGATCAATACTTGCGCTATACAGGCCTTACAATCGGTCCTGGATGCCAAGAAATATGAATATGTCGTCAATTATGCACAGTCTCTCGGATATAAATTCAATTTGGATGATTTCGATATCCAGTATGCGATCGGCGGCAATACCTGTGAAGTCACGCCTTACCAGCATGCGGCAGCTTATGCAGCCATCATGAATTACGGTGTGTACAACAAGCCGCATACGATCTCCAGGATCGAGTTCACCAACGGCAAGTCCCCTGTCACTCCGGTCTATACGCCGACTCAGGTCTTGTCGGAAGCGGCTTCCTTCCTGACGACCGAACTGATGTATTCCAATGTACAGAACTACGGCGGGTCCTATTCCTTCGTCAAAAACGACGAGTATCCGGTCTACGGCAAGACAGGCACGACCGATTACGGCAACACGGCGCAGGAATACGGCATCCCTTCCGGTTCGATCAAAGACGGATGGCTCGTCGCTGCGACCAGCGAATATACGACAGCTACCTGGTGCGGGTATGAAAAAGCGGTTATCGGCCAGCCTTCTTATATTTCCAGAGATTACTATTACAACGATAGACCGCAAGGTAAGCTCGCCCATCTGATCTTAGAAGCGGCATACCGCTACGGTGACAGTACACCGGTCAAACTCGAAAAACCGTCAGGCGTTTCTTCCATCACCCATGTCATCGGCACCTGGCCTTATGCAGCATTTACGGAAGGAATGGACGAATCCTTAAGGACGACGGGTCTGATCAAATCCGATTCCGTCAAACTGGTCTCCCTGGCGACGCCAAAGGTCGCCGATATCTCCGACTTCGACATTTCCGTTGATTCCGCGTTGACGATGCGCTGGGCAGAATATCCGGATAAATCCAAGCTCGAAACAGCTTCCGGTGTAAAAGATATTTCTTTGAGGAATTCTTCCGGTGAAGTCATCATAGCCGCATCCGGCACATGTCTGTTCGATTATACCAAGCTGTATGGCCCGATCAAGTATATGGCGGATGTCACCGTCAACGGCAAAACGGAACATATAAAATCCGATGATGATAAAAAAAGTGTATCTTTGCATGCCAACCCGGGAGACAAAGTCAAAGTCGAAGGCTATTATGCATTTGAAAGCGGATCTTTCTCATCTAACAAGATCTCTAAAGAAGCGACAGTCACTGCATCCATCAAGATACCTACCGATGCAAGCCAGTCGAGGATGGAGGAATGGTCAAATCAATACGACTTTATTACTTTCAAAACAGAAGCGACCAGTAATCATGATCTTTTGAACAAGAAGTATAAAGTCACCGATCAAAACGGCAATGAACTCCAGCAAGGTACTTCGATCACAGTCGATAACAGTTCCTTCAGACTGACCGTCACCTATTACAGAGAGAAAGATCATACGCTGTCGATCGTCGCTACCTCTTCAGGGAACGGTATGTCGATCAAGCTTGTGCCGCAGTTCGATGCCGACTCCTCTTTTGAAAGCTGGGATCTCAGATATGTTCCGGATGTCATCAACTCCTCTGTTTCCGGAGACAATTCATTGACTCTGACGCTGAAAGCGGATGCCTATGAAACGCAATTTGTCGTCACTGCAAATACGGATTACAAATCTGCCAACATCACGATCTTTGTCCACGTCAGTGAAGACGGAAAGATCACGATCTCCGATTCTTAAAATCAATATAACCTGCAGTCACCGGCTGCAGGTTTCTTTCATTTAAGAAAAAAAGCGGGACTGCATTCAGATCCCGCTTTATCTTACTTGTATTTAAATTATTTTACTTTTTCAAAACCCTGGATGTCGATATCGATCTGTTTGCATTCGATGCCGCTCATCAGCAAAACCGCTTCTTTGATCTCGTCTTGCAGCTTGTTGCAGAGCTTGACGATGTCGACGCCTTGTTTGACGCGGACCGAAACGGTGAAGAGTGGTTCCCCTGCCTTGGAGATCTTGCATTCGACAAATTCATTGTCCTTCTTAGTCGGATAAACGTGCTTTACGGAAGAACATGCGATCGCAGCCATATCTTTAAATGCTTTTTCACTTATGATGTAAGTGCCGATTTCATTTTTTCTCAGTTCCATGATTTACGTACCTCAAAAATGATTATATCATCCTTCGTAACCCTTTAGGATATTTATTTTTCATGACCCCTTTGGCACATTTTCCGAATCCGACCGACAGCCCCCGATAAGTCAGATGATAATAATGATCCTCAAGATCCGTCTTGAGCTCTTTACCGGAAATAAAATCTTCGTACTCCTTCTCGTTCATATCATAGGAATAACGGTATTTTCCGATCAGCGAATTTGCCCTGTAGAGATCATGGACTGGCTCAAAACGCTTTTTGACGATCTCACCGATACGGATACCGGATTTGAGCACATGATCGTTCAGATCCGGCAAAGGACGTAAAGAAAGATAGTAATGGCCATTGTTCTTATACAGATAATAGTCTTCCAGCATAAGATTTTCTTTTATAAAATCATCGACCGTCTTTTCTTTGATGCATCCCAACGGTTTTAATGAAGAGGCTGTCAGATCTCCTCGTTTTTTCATCAAGGCAAAGAATTGTCCCTCGGTCCGATCGAGAAAAGAAAGTTTGATGCAGCCTTCCATACGACTTGCGGAAGGTAGATCGATCTTTATCAGCGACATATCCGGATGCCGCTCAAGGAAATGCAGGATCTGATCTTCGTCTTCTTCAAACGCAAAAGTACAAGTCGAATAGATGAGCTGTCCGCCCTTCTTCAGCATCCGATGTGCTTCTTCCAGCAAAGAGGACTGGGTCATGGCCAAAGCTTCGATATTGTTCAATGACCAGGTATCCAGGATCTCGGGGTATTTGCGGATCATCCCTTCGCCGGAACACGGAGCATCGAGGATGACGATATCCGCCTTGTCTTCAAGAAGATCGGCGAGATCTTCGCATCTTTTGTTGGTGACGATGACCTGATCGAGGCCCAGCCGTTCGATATTGGAAGACAATGTCAATGCCCGTGAATGCGAGATATCGTTGCTGATGCATAACACACCGTCATCCAAACGATTGAGGATATCGACCGTCTTGCCTCCGGGTGCCGAACACATATCGACGACGATCTTCACATCATTTTTATCGACGAAAGCAGAGGTCAAAGATGCGGCGACTTCCTGCGGATAAATGACGCCCAATTCGTAAGGAACGGTCTTGCCGATATTATCATGCGTATAATAAAAACTCTCATGGGAAAGAGCGGAGACCTCGCAAGGAAAATCGATCAAAGAAAAAACGGTCTTTTCATCAGCCTTCCTGCGGTTGAGAAAGAAAGCCTGCGTGGGGCTCTGTTTCATCAACAGACGGAATTCATCCGCCCGTTCTCCGAAATATTCCTGTATCCTGTCTTCAAAGTTCATCACAGTTCAGCCTGATCTGTTCAAAAGGACTGCGCATCTGCTGTTCATGAAGATAAAAGATCCCGTCTTTGATCTCCAATCGGTCGGAATAGATGCCGTCTTGCGGTACGATACAGCGGTCATCGATGTTCTTGCAGGAAATAACGCATTTCCTTTTGTTCTGGATGCTTTTGATCACTTCCAAAGTAAAATAATACGGAAAACCCAAAAGCTTCTCAGCGAGGCTGAAATCGCCTTTGAGCAGACATTCTTTGATCCTGGACGAAGAGATCTTGGATCCTTCGTACCGTTCTTCTTCTATTACTTGAACGGCAAAGCTGCCGTTTTCTTTAAGGAATGACGGATCCCCTTTCCCGAATTTTCCGAAAGAAAAATCGAAACCGCAGATCAGTTCCTCGATGTTCATCTTTTCGAGATATTCTTTGATGAACGACAAAGGAGAAAGATCCATGAATTCCTGATCGAAATGAATGATAAGGATCTGCCGGATCCCGAAGGAAGCCGCGATCCTGTATCGTTCTTCATCGGAAAACAGATGGACCGCTCTTTTTGAAGAGATCACTTCATCCGGATCGGGAGAAAAACAGATCAAAGAAGCAGTCAGAACTTTTTCCTTTGCTTTCGTCACTGCCGTCCGTATAAGTTTTTGATGACCTCTGTGCATCCCGTCAAAATAGCCGATGCAGGACACCGACTTTTGAAGTTCAGGCATATGATCTTTATTGATATGAACGATATTCACCATAAACCGCGTACACATTTATAAGCATCGCCGTCTCTTTCATAGATGGCCAATGCTTGATGATCCTTTGCCATCAGGATCTGATCTTTCTTTCCGTTGATCTCGATGCGCTTGCCGTTGCGCACATCTTTTTCGTCAAAATCTTCAACGACCTCATAACGACTGGCCAACAGATCATAAAGGTCATGGGTTGAGTAATCCCCGTTGAGGATCCGCTCAAGCGGATCGCAGTCGTTCACGTCGACCGTATCGACTTTCGTTCTTCTAAGTTCGGTCAGTGTCCCATGGATCCCAAGTTTTTTCAGAATATCTCTTGCCAAAGCACGTATATAGGTCCCGGAAGAGACGCTTGCACGGAAAACGAAAGAATCTTCTTTATATTCGATGAGCTCGATCTCATGAACGGTGATCTTTCTTTGCGGAAGTTTTACTTCCTTATTTTCTCTTTGATACCGATATAGACGCTTCCCGTCTACGGAGACAGCGGAAGTGATGGGAACTTCCTGCATGCTTTCACCCAGGAAGGCATTCAGAGCCTGTTTCAGCGCCGTTTCTTCAGGCATGGATTCGTTATATGTCCCGATGATATTGCCGCCGATATCAAGCGTATCGGTCTCTATGCCGATCTTGACTTCCGCAAGATATTCCTTGGAATCGGAGACCAGGAACTGATTGGCTTTCGTCGCCTTATCGAACAGGACGATCATCACTCCGGTCGCATTTGGATCCAAAGTGCCGGTATGGCCGATCTTTTTGGTCCCTAAAACTCTTCTGAGCTTATAACAGACATCGAAGGAAGAGATCCCCTTCGGTTTATCGACATAAAGCACATTTTCCATAAAAGAATTATAACATGAGATATAATATTCACATGTCGATGAAAAAATTGCTGGCTCAAGTCCGTAAAGCAGACCAAATGTTTCAACTGATCGAAGACGGCGACAAGATCGGCGTCGGCCTTTCGGGCGGCAAAGATTCTTCCTTGCTGCTGTATACGCTGTATCTTTACCGTTTTCTTTACGAAAACACCTATCATAAGAGCTTCGATCTCGTCGGTATCCATATCGATCTGAATTTCGGGGAAAGCGACTTCTCTCCTTTGAAAGAATGGTTTTCTAATTATCCGATCGAGATCGTTTATGAGCCTTCCAAGATCGCGGATATCCTGAAACTCAATCTGCATAAAGAAAAGATCGACTGTTCCTTGTGCTCAACTTTGAAAAAAGGCGCCGTCATCAAAACGGCAAAAAGTTTAGGCTGCAATAAAGTTGCTTTTGCCCATCATGCGGACGATGCCATCGAGACTCTGGTGATGAACATGATCTACGGAGGAAGGATCGCGACCTTCGATCCCAAGATGTATCTGACAAATTCGGAAACGACCTTCATCCGCCCTTTCTGCATGTCCTTTGAATCGGAGATCGCCAAGACCTGCCGGCAGCTTGAGATCCCGGTCATCTCTTCCGGCTGTCCGAATGACGGCTATACCAAGAGACAGGATATCAAAGAGATGCTGCATAAGGTCTATCATGAGTATCCGCAGGCGAAAGAAAACTTTTTGCTCTCTTTATACAACAAAGACAAGATCAATCTTTATTACAGATAGGCAGAAATGCCTTTTTATTAGGCATGAAAAAAGGCGTCTTCCGACGCCTTTTGAAGTTTATTGTTCTAATTGTCTTCTGTGGATCATCTTTCCGAGTTCGAATGCCGGGAAAGAAGTCAGTGCCAGCATGACACAGATCATCAGTTCGTTGAACTGGAAGGTCCCTGCTTCGATACCGAAAACATTGGACAGACCCGGAACATAGATTGCGGAAAGTGTGATCGCAACAGTGACCAGGACAGCGCCTAAGAGCCACCAGTTGAAGTTTTTCAGCATGCTGGCAGAGAAGATGGACTTCGTCTGTGAACGCATATTGATCGCACAGCAGATCTCAGCGAAGTTGACTGTCAGGAAAGCCATAGCGATCGCATTGGTGCAGTCTTCGCCGCCGAAGAAACCGGCGATCGTTCCTCTTTCCAAATACAAGCCGATGAAATATGCGGCCAGTTCGATGATCGCCAGATAAATGCCCTGCCATACCATATCGACGCCGGCACCGTGAGCGAAGATACCGTCGGAAGAATTACGCGGTTTTCTGGTCATGACATCACCTTCCGCTTTTTCCATGCCTAATGCAAGACCCGGGAGCGAGTCGGTGACCATGTTGATCCAAAGCAGATGGACCGGTGTAAGCAATGTGAAGTTGAGCAGTGAAGCGACGAACATGATGATGACCTCACAGAGGTTCGTAGACAGCTGGAACTGAATGACTTTACAGACGTTATCATAGATCTTACGGCCTTCTTCGACCGCGTTGACGATCGTCGCAAAGTTGTCATCCGCAAGGACCATATCGGCAACAGACTTGGTGACATCTGTTCCGGTAATACCCATACCGATACCGATATCGGCTGCTTTGATGGATGGCGCGTCATTGACACCGTCTCCGGTCATTGCCGTGACCATGCCTCTGTCCTTCCAGGCATTGACGATCTTCGTCTTGTGTTCAGGCTGGACTCTGGCGTAAACAGAATACTTTGTTACGACTTCTTTCATCTCCTCTTCGGAGTATTTATCCAGTTCATGGCCTTCGATCGCCTGGTCTTCTCTGGTGATGATACCAAGATCCTTACCGATCGCGATCGCAGTATCCTTATGGTCGCCTGTGATCATGATAGGAGTGATACCTGCTGAACGACACTGTTTGATCGCGTCATAGACTTCGATACGGCATGGGTCGATCATTCCGACGATACCGATGAAGACCAGATCATATTCCAGATCTTCCGGCTCAACGGAATCAGGAAGCTTGTCATATTTCTTATATGCAGCGCAAAGGACTCTGAGAGCTCTGGAAGCGAATTCTTTGTTCTTGGCGAGGATCTTTCCCTTGATCTCATCTGTCATAGGCATCTCGCCTGTCACGGACAGATAGGAGGTGCAAAGATCAAGCATGACATCCAAAGCGCCCTTTGTATACTGAATATATCCACCCTCATAAGGATGGATCGTCGACATCATCTTACGATTGGAATCGAACGGCGCTTCCGCTTTACGAGGATATTTTTTCTTCAGTTCATATTTTGGAAGACCGATGCTGTTGGCATAGTTGACCAGAGCAGCTTCTGTCGGCTCACCTGTAGAGAACTGCTCATCCGGTTTGATCTCTGCATCTGAACATAACGCCATTGCCGAAGCGAGCAGATCCTTGTCGCTGGTATATTCG
>JAIKXJ010000041.1 GCA_024684175.1 Erysipelotrichaceae bacterium | reverse complement strand
CCCGAAAGACTACGTCTGTCCGATCTGTAAGCACGGACCGGAAGACTTCGAAAGAGCCGAACAGTAAAACAAAAGGCGATCGGTGATCGCCTTTTTTCATGCACATAAGGTCGATCCATCATGAAAACGATATTTTTTATCGTTTATCGATAATTTGTGCTACCATGAGGATGGGGGTAGATCCTATGGAAAAGAAAGAAGACCTCATTTCGACTTTTCAGAAACAGTCTAAAAGAGCAGAAACGATCTGCCTGTTTTTGATGATCCTGCTGATCATAACATTATGCCTGGTCACTTGGATCTTCCTCAGCGGGATACTCGAGAACTATAAAACGATCCTGGATATTTTCGCCCGCAGGGCATCGGATGATTTCTCTTCGTTTTCTCCTCTTCAGAAAACCGTTTACCTCTATCTCGGTGAAGACGGGTTGTTCTGGCTCTCGATCCTCCGTTTCTCTCTTGTGATCATCATTGATATCCTCATCTTCTCAAAGACAAGGAAGATCTTTAAACAGCTTAGAGAAAGCGCATCTCCATTTGACGAAATGATCGTAGAAGCCCTGAAGAGAGTTCTGATCCTCGTCGTGGTATCTGCAGCTCTGCGGGATCCTCTGACCGCGATCGTATTGGCGATCTTCGGTTCCTGTCTCTTTAAGATCTATGAATACGGCTGTTTCCTGCAGAAAGAGTCAGACGATACGGTGTGATATGATCAAAGTCTGCCTGGATAAAATCATGAAGGAGAGAGGGATCTCTCTCAATGAACTGTCGGAAAAAGTGGGGGTCACGAACGTCAATCTTTCCAAACTCAAAACCGGGAAAGTGGTCGCCGTCCGTTTTTCTACTCTCAACGAGATCTGCAGAGTTCTGGAATGTCAGCCCGGAGACATTCTCATCTACGAGGAGGATCAGCATGAAACATAAACTCTATCTGCTTTTCGCGCTTCTCCTGTGTCTGGCGTCCTGCAATAGAACCGGAGTCTTCATCGACCCGGATTCCGAAAAAGCAGGAATCAGTTATAAGAACGTCGCAAACGAAAACGCAGAGACATATCAAAGCGCGAATTGGGAAGTCAAGGTCGCATCTTTGACGAGAATAAAGAAAAAAGACAAAAATCTCTACCTCTATCGTCTTCTTCTGATGCCGCGATACGAGGATCGGATCGGACTCGGTTCTGTTGAGATCCTTCCGGGAGATTTCATCATGAATGACTATGCGGTCAAGACCGATCAGCATTATTTTGTCGGATACAAAACCGCCGGGCAGATGCTCGATTACGGGAAGGATCTGCAGCTGATGAACGGACAGGATCGGCCATATGCAGGCTACCGCTTTGATTTCGTATTCGACAATATCGAGAATACCCAGCAGGAATACCGCGGGATCACTGACGAGGAATTCGACGAGATGATGAGAGATCTGAAGATAACGATCTCCTGGAACTATTTTGAAAAAGAAACGATCTCGCTTCATTTTGACGGAGAGATCGGCATTGCAGCAGATGAGGATTCACCGATCTACAAGGAAGATGAGGAAGTCCGTTATCTCTACGATACGGACCGGACCCTGACCTCTGCCGGATACTATGAAGAAACGCTCTACCCGTACACGGCATCACCGGTAGAAAACTATATGGATGATATCAGGAAAACTGCTTCAGAAATGTTGGGGAAGGAAAAAGCAGATCCTTCAAAGGAATACCGTCTTCTGTCCTATCTGCCGATCTTTGTCGTCGAAGAGAGAGGAAGCAACGGTACGTTCTACACCAATACGTTCCGGGATTTCTATCTGATCTATGACGGAGAGAAGATCATCGGTATCATCTTATACGACCACAGCACCGGGGAGATCGGACCGTTCGAAAACGAGGAAATGAAAGATCTTCTCAACAGGACTCTGCTGAAAGGAGAACCGGTAAGAATCCTGGAGATCAAGGGCACGACTTATCTGGCCGCTCCGTCAGGGATCCTTACGATCATGGGAGAAAACAAGGAAACGGATGATCCTGCTGTTACTGAATTCGATGATTGGGCCAGTGACTGGCGATTCGATCATCTGGATCAGCTCAGGATCTCTTATTGAAAAGGCGATCGCTGATCGCCTTTTCTTACGCCACTATCTGTTCAGGCAAGCGGAACGGAATGATCGATTCTATGTCTTTTTCGATCTGTTCCCGGGTATTCCGCATATCGATCTCGTTCTGGATATTGAGGAAGTAATCATCGGATACACCGAAATACTTCGCCAGTCTCAAAGAGGTATCTGCCGACATCCTTCTGCGCTCGTGGAGAATGTCCTGGATCCGGGAAACCGGAACATGAACATCCTTTGCGAGCTTATAAGCGGAAATACCATATGGTTTCATGAACTCTTCAAAAAGAATCTCGCTGATCTTCGGGGTTTCGATCCTGTTTCTCATAAGGGCCTCCTAATGGCAGTTAAAATATAAACGTATTGCGTGTACATATTCAACATGTATTTCCTGCAGGAACGGAAGTATAGGAAAAACCCCTTTCGGGGTTTTATTTCTGTTCTTCCGCTGCAGCCTTGTTGACCTCTCTCATGTGACGTCTGCGGTCGAGATTGGTCAGGTATTTCTTGCGGATGCGGATGTCGTCCGGAGTGATCTCCACGAGTTCGTCCTCGTTGATGAATTCGAGGGCTTCTTCCAGGGAGAATACCCGGTGCGGTACGAGTTTCATCGCTTCATCGGCGCCGGTGGAACGGACCGCCGTCATCTTCTTGTTGATGGTCGGGTTGACTTCGATGTCCTGGTTCTTGGCGGACATGCCGACGATCATGCCTTCATAGACGTCGGTCTGAGGACCGATGAACAGCTGGCCTCTTTCCTGAAGGTTCCATAAGGCATAAGTC
>JAIKXJ010000034.1 GCA_024684175.1 Erysipelotrichaceae bacterium | reverse complement strand
ATTGCATCTACTGCTTTTATTTTACCGCATTTCCAGTCTTTATAGACATTTTCGAACTGTTCAGGGTACTTGATCTCCGGCCTTCCAAACCTTACTCCTTTTGTTTGTGCAATAGCAATGCCTTCCTTTTGGCGTTGTTTTATGTTCTTTCTTTCGTTTTCTGCGACAAAAGATAATACGTTCAAAACAACATCTGATACGAATTTCCCCATAAGTTCATCATCATATTTTGACGTATCAAGCATAGGCGTATCTAGTACTCTGATCTTTATTCCTCGATCGGACAAATCTTTCCATTCCTCTTTCATCTGCTCGTAGTTTCTTCCAAGCCGATCCAGGGACTTTATTACCAAAGTGTCCCCTTCTCTCATAATGTTCTTAAGTGACTTGTAGATAGGCCGATCAAAATCCTTTCCGGACTGCTTCTCCACCAGAAGATGAGACTCCGTCGTTACCAGAGGTCTCAGTTCCACAACCTGTCTGTCTTCGTTCTGCTGATTTGTGCTTACACGGGCGTATCCCCATACCGCCATAATGATTTCTCCTTTCAAATAATAAAGAGGACATGGTGCTGCTGAATGCTCTGATCAGTTGTTGCACACATGTCCTCTTCGTCTAAATAGTGTTCTTTTCTTTTCAGTACAAAACTGTATATCTACAAGTTCATCATAACAGATGATGATGCGATTATAAATCATCCTAGATATAAAAACCGCGTTCATAAATGCGGATGACACATTATGAACGTTCGCATTGCATTTTGTGTATGTTTTTGAACGCGAATATCACCGTGATATAAAGCGTTCGTAAATCTAGAAATTCTTAACCTATTATGGGTTAAGTCCACTAAGGATGTCCATTATGGACTGTGCAGCATCCTCATCGATCTGGTCAAATTGTTTTTCAAAAGCAACAGCCAGATCCCTCTTGTAAAGCGGTTTTCCTTTCAGATCTATCTTGATCCGGATCTTTGAAGCTTCTGCAGCATCGATCAGAATCTGCCTGGGATATTCCTTCAGCTTATAATAATCGGTCAGGATATCGATCCATTTCTCCGGTATGGGCTTCTTCCCCTTCTCCACCATTGACAGGAAGTTTTCCGTCACACCCAAAACATCAGCCATCTCCCGCTGGTTCTGATGTCTCCTGGTCCTTAGTACTCTCAGTTCTTCCCCGAATCTGGTGTAGTCTTTTCTCATGGAATTATAGTCCGTTAACGGACAATATCATATTACCACATTAATATAGTTCGTAAACGGACAATGTGCAAAAACGAACAATAAATCTACAATGAAACTATGATCAGCTATAAACCATTATGGAAAACAATGAAAGAAAAGAATGTCAGCCAGTATCAGCTTCTGCAGGCCGGGATCGGCAACAGAGTGTTAGATAGTCTCAGAAACGGAAAAAACATTAACATGTTAACCCTTGAAAAACTATGCGAGATCATAGGATGCACTCCCAATGATATCGTTGAATTCATACCTGAAGAAAAGAAATAAAGCTCCCATTATATTTGGAAGCTCATTTTTTGAATAAGGATCTTTAATCTGTACCTTTATAAACATCTCGACAAACTGGAATTTGCCGGTCTATTTTACAGTTTCAGAACAGCGGGAACTTCATCCCACCCTTTTGGCAGTTCTTTTTCCTCAAACCCAAAAGAAGTGTACAGTTTTCTAGCTGTTTCGTTTTCCGGCTCATACGAAAGCCAACAATACTCAGCTTTTCCGGCGGGGAAGGTGCGAATGTAGTCAATGGCCAGTTTTAGGGCTTGTTTTCCATATCCTTTTCGCTGCTGCTTTTTGTCGATCATAAAACGCCACAACAGATAGTTTTCAAAAACGTAATCTGGAGTATCTTCCTCTTCGTCTTCTTCTTCATCGTCTTTTCTTATATACCCGATCATTAAGAATCCAACGGGGTTTTCGCCAACGTATATTCCAAAAGGTTGAGCAAAGCCGCCTTCCGCAATAGTCGCGTAAGCTTCTGCCAGACTGTACATATTGCTGGCTACAAATTCTTTCTGCTCATCGAAAACTTTTAACCCAATCAGGTCGTCCAGATTGTCAGTATCGACTTTTACGAGCCGTACAGTCTCTTCTTTGCTGCTGTTATTGTCCATATTTTCTCCTTTACTGTCGATCTTTATTCTTTTTTTAGATTTTTCACACAAACGCCGATTTATCTATCTCTTTCATTATACAAAACAAGATCATCAATAAAGAAAAAGAATCTATTTACTTGAAATAGATTCAATATTTTTATTTGGTGGAGCCGGAGGGATTCGAACCCTCGTCCTGGAATAATCCCACACCCGTACGTCTACAGTTTAGTTTAACTTTGAATAAGACGATGCCCATGGCTTAAACGACCGGACAGCGAATCCGTCTTTTCGGTTTTCGGATGACAAGAGAAAGAACGAAACTTGCTTCACCTAGTTCATGTATACGACGGACTGTTATGAACCTGGCAGCCCGAAGCGCCTAAAAGCCTATGTCGGCTAAATGTTTAGATTAGGCAAATGCTACTTGATTGTTAGCGTTTATTTTGTTTTGATGATATGGTCATCACTCCACTGCAATACGGATCAAACTAGACCAGTCGAAACCTTATTCGACCCCAGGAACTTCATGATAAATCTTTTTTGCATGCAAGTCAAACAGGTCTGGTCATCGTGATGGTCCAGCTCTTTCCCACCCCGATGCCATAAGCCTTGGAGAAATCGCCTTGATTGATGGAGACCGCCATATCATAGACCGAGTTCATATAGATGACCGGTACATTGACCTCGACATCCGCAAACGACTTGCCATAATTGATCCTGGAAGAATAGACTTTCTTCTCGTTGTGGAAGATCTCGACCAGGATGTCCTCACCGATCTGAAAACCGCATTCTTTGAACTCCTTATAAGAGATGGACGTCCATAAGGAACCGAAACGCACGTCCAGGATATCGATATAACCGAAGATGCCGCCTTCGATCTTCTTGCAGCCATATAATTCCAGTTTGACGATGTCATCGACATCCATCACAGGACCCACTTCTTCAAAACGGATCTTCTCCGAAGCCAGTCTGGCCCCGGTATAGGCGTAGACATCCCGGCCATAGAAGGTGTAAGACAGTTCGGAATCCTTCAGACGGTTGCTTCCTTCTTCAATGATCCGCACTTCTTCCAGGCCGATATGCTTGGCGATATGAGTCAAAGTGCCGTTATCCGGCGTGATGATATACATGCCGTTTTTCGTTTTGGCGACGACGGATCTTCGGTCCGAACCGACGCCCGGATCGATGACGGAAACAAATGTCGTTCCCTGTGGCCAGTAACTGATGGCCTGATACAAACGGTAGGAAGCGTCGAAGACATTGAACGGCGGGATGTTATGGGTCAGATGACGGATATTGAGATCATAGCTGACCTGATAGGAGACACCCTCCATCGCGGAGATCGCCCCGTCATCGAGACCGAAATCCGTCTGAAACACGATGATCTTATTCATGGGAAAAGACCACCTTATATTCCTGTCCGTAAGAAAGATGATAGTCTTCGCAAAGATTGCCGACCACTTCCGCCAGACCCATCTTATTGATCTCGTTATTGTAGATCATGACCGTATGATCCTCTGCTTTGCCGAAAGAATCGTAATACGGGATCGTTTCATCAAAAACTACCTCATCTCCCTTGTAAATGAGCGTATGGACAAGATCGCCCATCTTGAACAGCTTCTTGAAATCACTCAGCAAGACATTGGTCCACAAGTTGCCGAAATTCGGGTCGTTGATCTCGAACATCCCTTCGATATGATCGCCGAAGACCTTTGCCTCGAAGATCTCATGACGCTTGATCTCTTCTGTCGGATAGGCAGGACCGACCTCTTCGTAAGAAATGATCCCCGAAGCAAGCCGGGCAGCGCAGTAGCCGAACAGATCTCTTCCATGGAAGATCGAAACGGCACCGTTATCTTCTCTGTGCAGCCGGTTGACCCTTTCATCGATCTGACGGACTTCCTCGATGCCGAAATAACGGTCGACATGGGTCAGGGATCCGTTGTCCGGCGTGACGATATAATAACCGTTCTTCGTTCTGGCGACACACGCCCTTCTTGAAGTCCCCACACCGGGATCGACGACGGAAACAAAGATCGTGCCCTTAGGCCAGAAGTCAATGTACTGATATAAACGGTAAGATGCCGACCAGGTATCGTACTGAGGGATCTCGTGGGTCGCCGTCAGGATCTCGATCCCGGGATCCACCGACTTGACCACGCCGTACATCGCCGCGACCGCGCCTTCTTTATAGGTAAAATCTGTCTGAAACACCAACATCTTATTCATATCCTCACCTCATAAACGGATTATACAGATTGTTGCCGCCCTGATTGGTGATGATCAGTCCGACAACGAAGATCAAAACACACAGACCGATGACGCCGTAATCCGCTGCCGTCATCTTCTTTCTCATGAACCAGGTACGTTTCTTGTGCTTGCCGAAACTTCTCAGCTGCATCGAATTGGAGATCTGATCGATGCGGTTCAGGGAATTCAGCACCAGCGGAAGCAGGATCTTGGCGGAATTCTTGATCCGCTCGAAGAACTTCACGTCCTTGCCCAAAGCCACACCTCTGGCTTCCTGAGACTGGGAGATCTCATGATACTCCTGCTGGATGTCCGGGATATAACGGAGCGCCAGCGAGACCGAATACGAGATCCTGTAAGGAACACCGAGCGAGGATAACGAGGAAGCGAATTCACTCGGATTGGTCGTCGATATGAACAAGATCGCGATCGGGAAACCGATGACATACTTCAAAGATACATTGAACTGATAGAAGAGCTGTTCCAAAGTCATGTCATATTTCCCGGCGACATGAAACAAGACTGTCCTGGAGCCGTAAAGCTCCGGTCCGTATTCCGGATTGAACAGGAACAATAAGATTGCATTCATGACGATGAAGATCACTAAGAAAGTCGACATCAGCCGGATCTCGGAAAGCCTGATCCTGCTTAAGGCAAAGCCTAAGAACGACATACATAACAGGAACAACAAGACTCTTGTATCAAAAGACAGTCCGCAAAGGAATGAGAAACTTAAGAAGATGATCAGCTTGGTCGTCCCGGAAAGAGAGTGGATGAACGACTCCTTCGGGATATAGTTCAATACCTTACTCGCCATGTTCCCGCTCCTTTCTGTCGTAATCGATGAAGCAGTCGACGAAATCGACCGGATCTGCGATGCCGCAGTCGGTCGCGATCTTGAATAACGAAGTCTCTTTCAACGATGCCTTTTTGACCAGGCCTTCATCGCAAAGGACCGCCGAACCGGACGCATCCGCAACGATCCTTCCGTCGGTAAAGACCAGGGATCTCTTCGTATATTCCAGCATCAGATGCATGTCATGCGTGATCATGATGATGGTGATGCCCTTTTCGTTCAGTTCTTTTAGGAATTCCATGATGTCGGTATAATGCGCAAAATCCTGACCGGCCGTCGGCTCATCCAGGATGATGATCTTCGGTCCCATGACCAGGATCGAAGCGATCGTCACACGTTTCTTCTGACCGAACGACAATGCCGAGATCGGCCAGTTGCGGAACTCATACAAGCCGCAGATCTTCAGTGTCGCATAGACCTTTTCTTTGATCGCTTCTTCACTCAGACCCATATTGCGGATACCCATCGCGACCTCATCGAAGATCATCGCCTGGGAGATCATCTGGTTGGGATTCTGCATGACATAACCGATCTTGGATGCACGGGAACGGATGGAATCTTCCGTGATGTCCTCACCTTCAAAGAAGACTTTTCCCTTGGATGGCTTCTCAAAGCCGCAGATCACCTTACATAAAGTGGACTTGCCGGCACCGTTCTGTCCGACGATCGCCATCATCTCGCCCTTCTTCACTTCAAAAGAAACGCTGTGCAGGATCGGATCGCCTTCCTGATAGGAAAAATCGAGGTCCTCCACTTTCAAGATGACATCATTGTTGTTATAGACTTCTTCTTTATTGACCCGGGCATACCAGCTCCGGACATTTTCTTTGGTCTTTTCATCCAATACGAGCTCATTGATCCCGTCGATCCCCTGAAGCTTCTTGAGATCGGCACCCGCATATTTCAGCAGCGTCAGATACAAAGGCTCCCGGATGCCGTGATCCTTCAAGAGGGAAGATGCCAAAAGCACTTCCGGCTTCAGATCGGCGACGATCCTTCCGTCGTCCATCAGGATGATGCGGTCGACCTTCTTCCATAAGACATCTTCGATACGGTGTTCGATGATCAGTACCGTCGTATCGGTTTCCTTCTTCAGCAGATCAATGAGTTCGATCGCCGACTTGCCGGTCGCCGGATCGAGGTTCGCCAAAGGCTCATCGAAGAGTAAGATCTTTACACTATCGACGATGACACCGGCCATCGACACTCTCTGTTTCTGCCCGCCGGAAAGATCGTACGGGGCATTCTTCAGACGCCGCTCGATACTGACGGTCTTAGCCGCTTCCAGGATCCGCTCGTTCATCCGTTCCTGCTCCACGCAGTCGTTTTCCAAAGCGAAAGCGATGTCTTCGGCAACGGTCAGACCGACGAATTGGCCGTCGGGATCCTGCAGGACCGTGCCGACACGGGTCGACAGTTCAAAGATCGAAGAATTCCTGGTCTCTATCCCGTCGACGGTGCACTGTCCCTCCATCTTCCCGGTCAGGGAGAACGGGATCAGCCCGTTGATGCAGTTGCCCAAAGTGGACTTGCCCGAACCGGAAGCACCGCAGATCAGGATCTTCTCGCCCGGATAGATCTCTAGGTCGATATTCTTGAGCGTCGGCTGTTTCTGCGCCGTATATTGAAATGAAAAATCCTTGAAAGAAATGATCGGTTCCATACTCTAAATTATACAATAAGACTTTTGTTCCTCTTCCCGTTCTTTGGAAAATCCGATTTTCACAAATGTATCACAATCATTTCACCAACGGTTCACAATCATCGGTTAATATAACAGTGTAAAATAATTTTTTCATTTAATTCTCCAAACGGGAAACATCCCAAATACCTTGATTCAGAAAACAGCAGCATCTTCCGATGCTGCTTTTTCTTTCCTTATTTGATCGCCTCGCGGATATAACCGCCGGCCTTTTCGATCCGCTCTTCCGCTTCCTCCCGGCTGATGCCTAACAGGATCATCACGATCGCCTCGCGGCAGTCATTGCCTGTTTCCTTCAAGACCGCATCCGCCTTGTCATGATCGCAGCCGGTCGCCTCCATGACGATGCGCCGGCAGCGCTCGACGAGCTTTTCATTGGTCGCCCGCACATCCACCATCAGATTGCCATACACCTTGCCGACTTTGATCATCGTCACCGTCGAGATCATATTCAGGATGATCTTCTGACAGGTCCCGGATTTGAGCCTCGTCGAACCGGTCATGATCTCCGGTCCGGCGCTCAGTTCGATCGGATGGGCACAATGCTTGGCGATCTTCGTATCTAAGTTGCAGCACAGACAACCGGTATCCGCACCGATGCTTCGGGCATAGTCGAGTCCGCCGATGACATACGGCGTCCTGCCGGAAGCGGCGATGCCGATGACCATATCGTTTTCATTCAAAGCCAGACCTTTCAGATCATTTACGGCAAGCTCCATTGAATCCTCGGCGCCTTCGACCGCCTTGATGAACGCTCCTTCACCGCCGGCGATCAGACCGACGAAGCGCTCGCTGTTGAACGTCGGTACGACCTCGACCGCATCCATCAGACCCAGCCGTCCCGATGTTCCGGCACCGATGTAGATGATGCGTCCGCCTTTCTTGTACGCCTTCACACAGGCATCGATCACTTCCTCAACAGCCGGCAATGCACTTCTCACCGCATCCACCACCTTGAGATCCTCCTCATTCATCAGCTTCAGGATCTGCGATGTGGACAGCAGATCGATGTC
This sequence comes from Erysipelotrichaceae bacterium, assembly GCA_024684175.1. Next base: position 2,795 of record JAIKXJ010000034.1, on the reverse strand, counting down.
CTTGCTTAATTCATTCCTTTTTTCAGTAGATAATCCTTCGATATCGACTGCCATGCCCTTCACTTCCTTTCAAACAGTTTTCCGTCGATGTAGGTGTCGACGTTGTTGAATCTTTCGTCAAAGACCGCCAGATCGGCCTTGTAGTTCTCTTTGATCAGACCGCGGTCGTTGATCCCGAGCATCCGCATCGGATTGACCGTCACCGCATTGATCGCCGTGACCTCGTCGATCTTCGCCTCATGGACCGCCAGATCCAGGATGTGGTTGAGCCTGTGGCAGGAACCGGCCAATGTATCCGTGCCGGTGAGATAACCGACGCCTTCCGCCGTCACGGTCGTCGTCCTTCCCTTCTTTTCGTCTCCGTAGATCCCCGGCTTGAAACCCTTGATGGAGACCGAATCGGTGATCAGGATGAATTTGTCTTTGCCTTTGGTCTTGGCCAGGATATTGGCAGCGACCTTATGGACATGGATGTCATCGCAGATACACTCCGCATAACACTCATCGAAATACATCGCCGCACCGACGACACCGGGTTCTCTGTGATGCAGTCCGCGCATGCCGTTGTAGGTATGGGTGAAACTGATCGCACCGTGTTTTATCGCTTCCTTGCAGATATCGAACGTTGCACCGGTATGGCCTAAAGCCACCTTCATTCCCTTGGAAACACAGTAGTCGATGACTCGATAGTCCCCTTTCAACATTTCCGGGGCGATCATGACATAGATCAGATGGCCTTTGCAGGCATCGTTGAACTCGTCGATGACCTTCTTGGTCGGGATGATCTGATAGTCGAGGGATTGCGCACCTCTTTCCTTACTGGAACAGATGAACGGTCCTTCCTCATAGACACCTAAGATATGGGTGCCCTTCTTGTTGTCCTTCTCGATGAAATCACCGATATTCTTCAACGCGACTAACAGGCCATCTTTCGGGAACGAAGAGATCGAAGCCAGCGTCGAAGTCACGCCTTCGGAAGGAAGATACTCCGTCCACTCCTTCAGCCACTTCTTCGTAGCCGTGTTGGACTCTTCGCCGTTGTAGCCATGATTGTGCACATCGCAAAGCCCCGGCAGGATCAGCAGATCACCGTAATCCTTATCGACTTTGAACAGACCGTAGGGATAGACTCCTTCGATCTTATCCTTGACGATCTTGATCTGCTTGGGCTGAAGCTTTTCCTCATAATAGACGTTTCTTGACTGAATGATCATATCTTACCCCCTTTGAAGTTCTCCGATTGTGCCGTCGATCTGCGAAGTGATGGCAATGATGTCAAGTGACGCCTTGTCGGACATCACATCGGACATCTTCTTTCCCGCATCGCACAGATCGGCGAAATGTTTCAGTTCATAATAAAAATCCGAGATCAGCGGGACCTCTTTTACAAAAGTCTCCTGTCCGATCCGATATTCGATCGTTCCTTCTTTCCAGTAATTCTTCACACGGATATATCCCATGTCGCCCTCCGCATACAGATGATCGTCGCCATCCAGGGAATTGGAGACCGAAGCTTTGGCTGAGATCCCGCCGTAGGATAGATCGGCATAGGCCGTGGACTCCGAGACCTCGGCCGTGCGGTCCGATTCCAGTTTCAGCAGTTCTGGGCGTCCGTCCATCAGGAAGTTCATCGTGCCGATGCAATAAGAACCCAGATCCCTGAAGGCCCCGCCGGTCCTTAAGTCATGGATCCAGTGGGTCTCCGGATGATGCCCCGCCCGCATGAAAGAAGCGGAGATGCTTCGGATCTCACCGATCTGCCCTTCCTTCATCATCTTCTTGACTTCCGCGATCGAAGGTAAGAAGACCGACTTGAGCGCCTCCATCAATAAGACATCATTCTTCTTTGCCAGTTCAAAGACTTCTTCCGTCTGTTTCACATCGAACAACATCGGCTTTTCGCAGATGACGTTCTTGCGATGTTCCAGACACTTTTTGATCAGGTCATAATGACCGGGATTGTAGCCGGCGATATAGACCGCATCGACATCACCGTTCAAAAAACGGTCGTAGTTTCCGTAGTCTTTACATTCATAGGTCTCGCAATAGGCTTTCGCTTTTTCGAGATCCTTGGAAGCGAAACCGGTCAGGTCGATCGTATCGACCAGTTTTGCCGATTTTGCGATGCGGTTTGCGATCTTGCCGCATCCGAAGATCACCAGTTTCATACTCGTTCCCTTTCTTCACGCAATCCGTAATAGTCGATATAGGTCCGAAACGCCGAGGGGATGGCCAGTTTGCGAAGTTCTTCCTTGTCCACGAGGACTTCGTCTTCCTTCAAAGGTACGTCCCAGTTTCCGATCTGTATCTCATAGGCATCCAAATGCCACTCGATATGGGAGAAGACATGCCTTGCCTCAGGCAGCTTCTTCATGCGGAGCGGATCGTAGCCTTCCTTGTTCAATAATTCATTCACTTGTTCCCGATCAAGCTGCTCATCGATCCCTTTGAATTCGTAAAGGCCGGCCAGCAGCCCTTTATCCGGACGTTTCCGCAGCAGGAAGGTATCGCCGTTGCGGATGATGAACAATGTCCTCTTGACGATCCTGCGCGCTTTGGGCTTGCTTTTGAAGGGGATCTGTTCCTGCAAGCCGAGATGGAATGCCCCACATCTTTCATTCAAAGGACAGTCTTCACAGCGGGCTTTTCCGTTAGGTATGCAGATCATCGCACCCAGATCCATGAAAGCCTGACTGAGGTCTCTGATATAGGAAGGATCACAGATCTCTTGCTTTTCATAAAACTCTTTGATGCATCCTTCCAGAGCCTTTCGGACCTTATCGGAACGGATATCT
>JAIKXJ010000017.1 GCA_024684175.1 Erysipelotrichaceae bacterium | reverse complement strand
TTACCGGAGCATTTTTCATGATGTCTTACGAAAGACCTTATGCAAGGATCTTTGCGATCAGGCCTTCGATGATACCGAACAGCGAGAAGTCCTGGCCGCCGTAGACCAGCATCCAAGGCTGGATCGTGTTGTTGAAGAAGTAAGCGCCGAAGCCGACCAGCAGAACCATGATGATACCATTGAGTGCGCAGGCGATGATCGTACCGCGGATGCCGCCTTTGGCATTTGCGATGATCGCAGCACAGCCGTTCTCAAAGAAGCAGGTGAAGATCAACGGAATGATGACCGTCGGGAACATGCCTCTAGTGACTAAGATCGTGATCGTTGAAGTGATGACGGCAACGATGAAACCGATCAGCAAGGAGTTCGGACCGTACCCGAAGATGACCGGGCAGTCCAGAGCAGGGATCGCACCCGGAACCAGTTTTTCGGCAACGCCTTTGAACGCCGGAACGATCTCCGCGATCAGCATACGGACGCCCTGCAGCATGACAGTGACACCGACGCCGAAGTAAACGGAATGTGTGAACCAGTAAGAGAAGAAGCTGCCGCCGTAGCCGAAGACTTCTGCCGGAGAAAGACCGGCACCGGAAACGACGAAGTACATGATGATGTAAACGACAGCGATCGCGATGGAACCGGTGATGGAAACTTCTCTCAGGAAGCCCAGAGACTTCGGAAGTTTGAGATCTTCACAGCTCTTGGACTTGTCACCGACCAGCGGTGCAACGATACCGGCGATGACGGAAAGTGTCGTCGTCGGGTGGCCGATCGTGAAATCGTCCTTGCCTGTGACATCCTTGACCAACGGTCTCATCAGGTTCGGTGCGACGATCATGTACAAAGCAGTGAAGATCGCAGCCAGACCGATCAGTTTGCCGCCTGTCAAGCCGGCATCAACACCGGCAGCGATGAAGACGTATGGGAACCAGTAAAGCATGTGGCCTGTGAGGAAGACCGATTTCCATGGTGTGAAACGGGCAACGACAAGGTTGATCGCAAACGCCAGGATCATGACGATACCGATCTGGGTACCGTACTGTCCGCCGATATCGATCGAAGCAGGAGCCGAAGCATTGCCCGGCATCAGAGTGTTGAATGCAGTGATGATGCCGTCGATCGAATTACCGGTGATCAGACCAGTACCGGTATTCAGTACGAAGAAACCGATCGCGGTCATCAAAGTTCCTCTGACGACTTCGGAAACGGACTTCTTCTGCAGGATCAGGCCGACCATCGCGACGAGCGAGAGGAAGATCGCACCCTGACCAAAGATCTCATTGATGATAAAATTGAGAATTGACATAAGTAGCCTCCTTTTTCCTTTTTACTTATCTTTCCCCAATAAACAACTAATTCAGACTGTTCATATACTCGAGAACTTTTTCTTCCACTTCCGAACTGTCCATGAAATTCTCGATGATCCTGACCGGCACATCGGCACGGTCGACGATCCTTTCGGCAAGCTCTCTGGAAATGAAGATCACGTCACACGGATTGGACAGGCAGGTCCCGACATCACCGCAGAACGTATCTGCTTCCAGATCATGTTTCTTTAAGATGTCGTCGATCGCCATCCTCAGCATGAGGGACGAACCGCAGCCGAATCCGCAGACGCATTGAACTTTTGGTACTTTCATCATTCATCCTCCTTTATCTTATTGAACACTTCATATAATTCTTCGTTGTTTTTACAAGCGGCAAGTCTTTCGATCGTACCCTCTTCCATCAGACGCACGGCGATCTTCTGTATCTTATCCATATGCGACTGTCTGTCCGTGCATGCCAGGCACATCACCACGTTCACCGGATCGTTGCGGCTGCCGAAATCGACGCCGTTTTTCAGATTGATCAAAGACACGGCGTTGTGAAGGACCGCTTCGCAAGGTGCCGCATGCGCTAAAGCAAAACCTTTGGCGATCACCATATACGGACCCAAGGTATTCACGCTTTCGATCATATCTTCGATATAAGCTTCCTTGATATCACCGGTATCGATCAGGATCTGCCCCGCTTTACGGATGGCATCTTTCCAGTCAAAAACCTCCACCTGAGATGCAATATTGTCTTTCCTTACCAGTTCTTCCATCGGATAACGGGTACCTTTCTAATTTTTATTATAGTATTCCAGATACCGGCAATTCAATCATTGTATTCAAAAAAACATTTTCTGTAACACCTGAACCAAAAGAAAAGATCTTCTTTCGAAGATCCTATTTCTTTCCCGAAAATTTGTTTTCCGTCAGATTGAAATCCCCGCGCTCCAGAACGTTCATCTGGGCTTCCGGATCGTTCAGCAGACGCTTGGACTGATTGAGTATCGCGTCTTCCACCAGGTTCCTGGCCAGACGGCCGTTGCCGGAGTTGGGATCGTTGCGGCTCTGTATCAGGGTGAAGTAATCCTGCAAAGGACGCAATGCATCTTCGGCGATGACATAGTCCTTGCCTTTGGCGATCGACTTCGCGATCAACATCAGTTCTTCGCCGGTGTAATCGGAGAATTCGATGACGTTCGCAAAACGCGACTTCAGACCGGAGTTTGCCTCCAAGAACGTCTGCATCTCCTTGGTGTAACCCGCCAGGATGACGATCAGATCATCGCGGTGGTCTTCCATCGCCTTGACTAAGGTATCGATGGCTTCCAAGCCGAAGGAATCGTCTTTTCCGCGGTATAAGGAATACGCTTCATCGATGAATAGCACGCCGCCTAATGCCGACTGGATGACCGACATCGTGAGCGGTGCCGTGTGACCGACATATTTGCCGACGAGATCCGCTCGGGTCACTTCGACCAGCTGGCCCTGTTTCAGGATGCCGCAGGCCTTCATCATCCGCGAGACCAGCCGGGCGATCGTCGTCTTGCCGGTACCCGGATTGCCGGTAAAGATCATATGCTTGGAGATCTCATTGGTCTTGAGACCTTTCTGTTTACGGATCTGATTGATCTTGATCAGGTTCTCCAGAGACAAGAGATAATTCTTGACATCATCGAGACCGACGATTTCATCGAGTTCCTTCTGTATCTCTTCTCTTTCCGCTCTGGCATCATCGACGATGTCGAGATCCAGCGAGATCTCATTGAAGACGGCCTTGATCGTACCTTCATAGGAGATCTTCACCTTTTCGCATTCATCGTGTTTCAAAGCGATATCGACCATCTCGTTGTAGATCTTCTTGACGCTCGGCGAGATCGAATCGATACCGTCGTTGGGCTCGTAGATCGATTTGAGATACTCGTTGATCGAAGGATCGACCTCAAGAGAGATCTCCAGCTGATTGGCACAGCGGGTGATCAGGGAATCGACGAGCTGCGAGATGATCTTGACCAGAGACTCTTCATCGAGCTTTTCGGTCTTGACCTTGTCGTCGATCTTTTCGATGAACGACTTGCCGAAGATGTCCATGAGTTTGGTCGGATTCTTCTCGGTAACGAAGACCAGGACTTTGTCATTGCCGTTGAGCCGGTCGATGATATCGCCGGAAAGCGTATTGGTCGCTTCCACCAGCTGATTGTTTTTCAAGGTATAGCGTTTGTTCAGAACGCAGTTTCCTTCCATGACCAGTTCCGAGAGCATCCTGTTGAAGATCGGCGATGCCTCTTCGAAGTTTTCGATCAGGATGATCGGGTTCTTGCCGGAAAGGGCTACATAGATGTCCTGTAAGAAAAGGACTTCCTGAGAGCTGGACTGGTATCTGGACATATCGAGCTCGATGACTTCACTGGAGACAGAGAGCCCGTAGTGTTTGAGCAGTTCGCCCATCCGGTAGACCATCTGATGTCTGCCGGTACCGTTGGTGCCGTAAAGGATGATCGAATTGCGGATCTTCTTGGGATCGGAACCGATGACGTAAGGTCTGCGGAAAGCCGTCGTGAAGGCTTTGCACGCCTCATCTTCGCCGATGATCGTCTCCGAAAGATCCTTATAGATGTTGTTGAAGACTTCCTTGGAAGCCTTGCCTAAAACGACAGTCTCCGGTGTTTCGATCGAAATATTGAAGTCCTTTTCGATATCGGCCTTGAGCTTCTTCAGGTCATCGTCCGAATAATTGAACTTCTTGGTCATCTCTTCGATATCCTTCTGATTCTGCAGAAGGATCTGGTTGAGCTCGCTCTCCGTATCCTTCAGGATATCGACCGAGTCATTGTAGATATTAGAAAAACTGCTTCTCCTTTTCGAGAAGAGTTCTTCCATCATTTTTTCTTTATCTTCGTGTCTTGACATAATTTACAGATGTTTCATGATCTCGCTGTTGACCTTGGTCATCAGCAGTTCCTTGGATCGTTTGAGTGCCTTGAGCACATAGGAGAGTCCGTCATAGTAACCCTTGTCGTAGAGAGCGGAATGAGAATTGCTGCGATTGAGCTCGTCGGAGACCCGCGCTTCGATGACATAGAGGTCCTTGCTGTTCTGATAAGCATCGGAATAATACTTCTCCAGGGCATCCCTGTGGCCTTCGACATAGGCGTTGACGTTCTGCGTTCCATAGGAGACATGCTCGATGATGCTGCGGAAGCATTCGAACCTCGTCACATAGATGCCGAGATCATCCGGGATACGCGGCCGGGAGATCTTCGCCGGATCGGCGGAAGAAACATAGGACGGCGTCTTCTGCTGCTCTTCTTTGCGGACTTCTTCGTCCTTCACGGAATCCAGGGTCGAGAAGATGTCATCAATGTCCATCTTCTTCTGTTTCTCGACCTGCTCCACGAGTTTGAACATATCGATCTTCTTTTCAGTCATTCCGGCCTCCATTGAACGGTCCTCCGACCAGTCCGTCCTGCTTCAATAAAGACTGCAGGGTATTGATATCCGCATTCAGATTCATATAGTCAGATTCGTGTAAAGAATTGTAGATCGTCTTGAGTGCTTCGTTGATCAGCTTGATCGTCTTGACCAGCTGAACTTCGCATTTCTTGAATTCGTCATCTTTGATCGCAGAATCGGAAAGGCGCTTGTAGTTCTCCAGGATCCCGGTCAGGATCGGCAGATAGTATTCGTAAAGCTTGTTGAGCTTCGGATCGACACTGCCGTCTTCCTTATCGACGATATCGATCTGCTTGAGCAGTTCGCAAGTCTGATAAAGACCGTTGGTGACTTCTTCGTTGGACAGGCCCTTGTTGAGTTCGTTGATCCGGTCGATGAACTTTTCCGCCTGTGACATCGGACCGGTCTTCTTGGATGTTTCCGGCTTCTTTTCTTCTTCCCGCTTCACACTGCCGCCCTGTTTCGCCAGCTGGGCAAGTGCGGAAATGACCTTTTCATAGGCATCCGGATAGTAAGAACGGAATTCCTTCAGCTGACAGACCTTTTCATCCTTGTAAGAGATATACAGGTTGTCGACCGTCGTATACGTACCGCTGTGGGTGGAGATCGAAATGTCATCGAATAAGATCAGGGACACATTGTTCTTGAAATATTCGGATAAGACCCGGTCGATCTGCGCATTGCGGGAATTCTTCACATAACTCGTCGACTTATTCTGATGGACATTGGAATTCTTACGGTATGCTGAACTTCTGCTGCTCTCACTTTCCCCGAAAACATATCGCATGAACTTGAAAATGCCATAGAAGGCAAGTGCTGTCAGGGCGCCCGGGATGACAAGTCCGAACAGCAATAATCCTCCGCTTTCAAAAAAAGCGTCGAGGATCGTCATAATGATGATAAAACCGAAAATACCGATTCCGCCTCTTCTTCTTCTCATAACAAAATCATTATATCATTATTGAAAATGCAATTCGATAAAATGGCCGTCTTTGTTTTTTCACATCAAAGTTCTTCTCTTTTTTCAAAGTGAAACTCTTTTTCATAAGCGGTCTATCCCGCGGATCCGAACCGATCTCCTTTTCTTTTCCCGGGAGAAGAAAAGAACGAAATACCGTGAGATGACAGGCGCCGTCAATTGATAAACGAGTGCTATATTTTTGATTAAACTTGTCATTGCAAATACGTTTTTTTATATAATAGATTTAAAGGAGGTATTCTGATATGACAAAATTTGAGGATACTGTAAAAGAAATGGAATCTCAGGTCGAAGATCTCGAAAACGATCTCGCTGAAAAACAAGCTCAGCTCGATGAAACTTCAAAAGAAAAAGCAAGACTGCTCGTTGAAAAGACGGAAGAAGCTATCAAGTCATCTATAGAAAAAGTCAAAGGCATCATCAACGATGTCCAGGAAGATGAAAAACTGGATGAGTTCCTTGATAAAGTAAAGGCAAAATCCATGGAAGCTGTCGATTTCACGAAAGAAAAGATCGCAGAGCTGACCAAGAAAGCCGACAAAGACAACAAACTTGAAAAACTCGGCGAAGACATCATGGCAGAATTCGATAAGCTGAAAGAATCCGACGCCTACAAAAAGACTGCGGACTTCTTAAGCGACATCTCATCGAAAGTCAACGAGTACTTCAACAAACCGGAAGTCAAAGAAGTCATCAACAAGGCAAAAACGACGACCATCAACATCGCTGAAAAAGGTGTCGAAGGCCTGAAGAAAGCTTTGGAACCGAAAGAAGCTCCGGTCGAAGAAAAAGCGGAAGACTGCGGATGCGATGCAGCGGCTGAAGAAAAACCTGAAGAATAATAAGATTCCATCATAAAGCCCGATCGAACGATCGGGCTTTTTTTCATATCTGCAGTAGTCTTTGATAGACCTCATCGGGATCGACCGGCTTGCCGTCGATGTATCTTTCTTTGATGTTGCGCTCATCACCGATATAGCAGAACCTTTCCAAAGCATCTGCCAGAGACGGATGATATTCATCCTCCAGCATGTCTTCGACGACGATCGCATTGAAACGGTAACCTTTTTCCAGTTTTCCGACACGGTCGAAGATGCTGCCGCCGGCTGCCGTCGCCATATAGAACGCATTGGGCAAAGTGATCTGACCGTTTCCTTCCTCATAGAACTGCTTCATCTTGGAGATCTGGGCCGCTCTGGCGATCTGATGATAGATCCCCAGGAAATGACCGCCGCCGACATCCGAGCCGAGGGCGATCCGAAGACCTTTTTCGTGCATCCTTGCGGCCGGCATGATCCCGGCGATGATGTTGGAAGTTGCGTCCGGGCAATGCACGCTGATGCCGTCATGTTCCTTCAGGATCCGCTCTTCAACTTCCGTCGGGAATATGACATGGGCGAAGATCTTGGGACCCTTTCCTTTTAAAAGGCCGCAGGCTTCGTAGATCTCTCCGTCGGAAGAAAATTCCGGATAAAGTTCCTTTGCCCAGGCGGCTTCCGCCCTGGACTCCACAAGATGGGTCTGAACACCGACATCATATTTTTCCGCCAGTGAGCCCAAGCCTTCCATCAGTGTTTTGGAACAGGTCGGCGCAAAACGCGGTGTCAGGATCGGTCTGACCTTTTCATCGCCAAGGTGTTCGGCAATGAACTTCTCCGTCTTATACAAGGATCCTTCCGTACTGTCGACATAATACTCCGGGGAATTGCGGTCCATGTTGACTAAGCCCGTATAGGCATAAAGTCCGGCCTCCTTCAACATCTTAAACAGCAGATCACAAGCCTCATAATGCAAGGTCGTGAACAAAGAAAGATGAAAACTTCCGTGCCGTAAAAAATCTCTGACCAGTCGCGCATAGATGCTGCGGGCATAAGAAAGATCTTTATAATTGGCTTCCTGCGGGAACGTGTAGTCGTTCAGCCAGTCGAACAGGAGCCTGTCCATCCCAATGCCCCGCTGCGGATATTGCGGCGCGTGCATATGCAGATCGGATAACGCCGGCAGGATCAGATCCTTTCCGTGGTCGATCAGCTCAAATTCCCGATATTCCTGTTTATAATCCTGAACGACATCCTCGATAAAACCGTCCTTGACGAGGATACAGCCGCCTTCGATGATCTCAAGTTCATCAAAAGATCTCGAAGTGATGATGTTGCCTTTATGGATCTGCTTCATGGCACTCTCCTTTTTCTTATGCCCTCATTATACAAAAAAGGGAGGAAAGTTCCTCCCCCGATAGTATCATAATTCGTTCAGCTTGCCGTCTCTCAATAAGACCCTGTGGTCTGACATCTCGGAAACGGTGTTGGAATGGGTGACGACGATGATCGTCTTGCCGAATTCCTGCGACAGCTCCTTGAAGATGGCGATGATCTCCCGCTCCGTTGCCGTATCTAGGTTGCCGGTCGGCTCATCGGCGAAGATCAGATCGACGTTGGATGCCAGAGATCTGGCGATCGCCACACGCTGCTGTTCACCGCCCGAGAGCTGGTTGACCATACGGTCGGCCTTGGAACGGACGATACCGAAGCGTTCCAGCAGATTGTAAGCGACGTTCTTGCGGTCTTTCGGCAGCTTGTTGTCGGTCTCCGACATCGCCAACATGACGTTTTCCAATGCCGTGAGATACGAGATCAGATTGTACTGCTGGAAGACGATCGAAATCGCATTCCTTCTGTACTTGTATAAGCCGATCTCCTTGATGTTTTTTCCTTCAAAGAAGATCTCTCCGCTTTTTGCCGTATCCAGACCGGCGATGATCGATAACAGAGTCGTCTTGCCCGAACCGGAAGGACCTAAGATCGTATAGAACTTCCCCTTCTCGAATTCATAGGAAAGATCCTTGAGGATCTGACGCTCATAACCGCCGTCGATATAGGAATAATTGATGTTTTCAAGTTTCAATACTGTTTCTGCCATATCCCCCTCCTAGTTCTGATTCATCAGGATCTTCTTCGGATTGTAACGCATGATCATGAACGAAGGTATGATGACAGAGATCAGCACGATGCCCAGACCCAGCACATAGATCTCGGCGATGATCAGCGGCGAGATCGAAACTTCATATTCCGAGATCAGATCGTCCAGAGAGATCTCCGTGGAGTAGTCCGTGTTCCAGATATCGATGTAGTCGAAACCGAATTCCTCCTCATCCGCCAGATCCGAGGTGGCGATCTGCGCCTCCAGGACCGAATTGCCGATCCGTTTGGCTATCAGGGAACCGGAAACGACGGACAGCGTGAAACCGATGACCGCCACCAGGGCAAGTTCGATGAAGAACTGTCCGATGACCTTGAGTTTCGAAGCGCCGACCGACAGCAAGACACCGATCTCATATTCCCTGGTCTTCAGCGTCAGAGCGGTGACCAGAGTGATGATGACGATCGCGTTGATGACCACGAGCCAGACGATGAAGTTGGCATACATGGACAAGGTATCCAGCGGTTTGGACAGACGCTTGAATTCCTCATTGTTGGCATCGAGCGAAGTGAACTGCGACAGAGAAGGATCATGATCCTTGACGAACTGTTCGACATTGAGCGGGTCGTCCAGAAGCAGCGTGGCGTTTTCGATGTACATGTTTTTCTCCATGTTTTCGATCGAAGGACGGTTATCCGGATCGTTGTAGTATTCATCATCCGGATTCTGCTGCGAATAATAGTCATAGGTCTTCTGCTGTACCGGCAGCTGGGCCATGAAGACCGACGTCGTCGGCATGAAGATCATATTGTCCGGATTCTCAAACGGAGACGCATATTCCCAGTTGGAGGAGTCCGGTGTCAGAGGATTGTTGTGCGAATAGATACCGATGACCTCGAGTTCGACATCGAGATCCTCGGTCACGATGCCCATATTCTTCATATAGGAAGACAGATAGTTTGTCCCGAGACGGATCTGATCGCCGACGCTCAGGCCGTTGAGAGCCGCCAGGTTCTGTGAGACCAGACAGACCATTTCCGCCTCATCGATCTCTTTCTGATCGTAGAAACGGCCGCTGACGATCTGGTAGCCGCCGTCTTCGAATTCGATCATACCCGGATACATATTGGACTTGACGAAGAAGACCGGTTCCTGGTAAGTCTCGCAGTTCATCGTGCCGCCTTCGTCATACCAGCAGGACTGACCGCCGTTATCTTCCATGTTCTGTTCCCGGGTATTGTTCAGATGGACGAAATCAAGCGTCTTCTCCGAATCGATGTACCACATGTTGGAAGAGATGGAGTTGGCGATCCTGACGCGCGGATCGGTCAAAAACTGTGAAACGTCTTCCACCTTGACCCGCGGGTAGTTCTCATAAAATTTGTTGATCTCATCTTCATCGGTCAGAGTTTCGACATAGCGGTTGACCTTGTTATAGTCGATCGCATAAGTGACGACCGCTCTCATCTTCTTGCGGGTCAGGATCTTTGCGCTTTCCGCGGCGCTCGATACTCCCAGACCGATGATGACCAGGTTGCCGATCAGAAAAAACGTCAGGATCAGAAGGACCGACTTGGACGGTCTCCTGGTGACATTCTTGATTGCTCTATTGATAAAATTCATGGCTTCTCCCTTTATTGTTTGTAAGAATCATCACAGATCTCGATATAGACGGTGATGCTTTCGGGCAGATACGTCCCGGCCTTGACCGGTTTATTGTCCCAGCGGCGAACGGAGATGACGTCACCGTTGGCCTTGCCTTCCTTGTAGGAATAGCTGATATCGTAAGTGATCTTTGCCCAGTCGCACAGCCTTCGGGCTTCATTCTCATTCAGCTTCGCATCATAAAGATCCGCCCAGGTCAAAGGTGTGACGTTATCGTCTCTGTAGAGATCTTTCGGATCTTCCAGAAGGATGTTTCTGCCTTCGGAGATCCAGACATTCAGCGTATCGCCGACATAGACGCCGTTGTCATAACGGATGATCTTGTTGACCGGAACATCGTCCGAGAACTCTTTGATCCGGTTGACCGAGATATCGGCACCGAGCTCGTTCTGCTGATCCTTCCAGTCATGCAAGCCGCCTTTGTCGTGATATTCCGAACCGATGAAGTTCGCCGGAACATCGACGATATTGCCCAGTGACATCGTCAGTTCGATCAGTTCCGCCGGATCGATCAGAGAACCGGCAGACAAAGACTGTTTCAAGACGATATCTTTCGCTTGTGAGGAATAGATGCCCTTTTCCATATCGATGTAAGCCGACGGGTTCTTTCTCACCCAGGCATCGACCTGTTTCTTGGACCAGCCGATCATGTTAGGCATATAGACCGCGACGCCTTTGGAGACGACGACCGTCATGCTGTCACCTTCCTTGATCGTCTTGCCGGAAGCGATGGACTGGGAGATGACATAGTCCTGATCGATCTTGTCGGAGTACTGTTCGACTTTGATCAGTTCGATCTTATTGGTCTTTGCCCAGGCTTCCACGGAAGCGTAAGGCTTCTTCTCGAAATCTTCGACCGAGACCTTGCCGGCCGGTGCACGTCCTTTGGAAACATTGATCTTCAATGTGCAGCCTCTCGAGAACGAATCCTCTTCACAGCCGGAGAAAGAATAATCGATGACTTCATTCTCCGCCACTTCGGTATTGTAGGCGGTGACCATCTTGGTCTTTAAAAGTTTATTGGACGAGATCCACTCCTGGATCTCGTCTTTAGTCATGGATGAAAGATCCGGAACACGGATCTTTTCTTCGGGATCGGGACCGAGGGAAAGCGTGAAGTTGAGTTTGACGTTGTTTTTGACTTTCTTTCCGGGAGCTACGCTCTGACTTAAGATCGTGCCTTCATTGGAATCGAAATCATAAGTATCATCAAAGATGACACCGCTGGTCTCGATGCCCTGCTGTTTGACCCAGGCAGCGACATCGCTCCTGGTCTTGCCGATGAAATCCGGCATCTCGATCTTCGGTGCCAGGAACAGGAAATACGACAAGATACCTAAGACCAACAAAACAATGGCCGCAATGATCAAAGCTTTGACATTGAGCGGTCTTTTCTCTCTTGTGACCGGTATCCTTTCTTCCTCTTTGAAACTGGCCGGTTTCCCCTGATCGGAAAACTGATCCAGAAAATTTTTATCATCAGGCATGAGCTTCACCCTCCTTTACTCGATCTATTTCATTATAAGCCACGATACGGGCTTATTCCTTAATTATCTACTAAGTATTACTTAAGGAGACGTCACATCCTCTGAAACAATTTCACAAAAACGCCTTTGCTGTTTTTGATCTTCGATCCCTTTCCCGCATCCCGCAGATGCGGCGGATCAGAGACTCACCGCGGTCTTCCGTGCTATGATGGAGAAAAAGGAACGACCCATGAAAACGATAAAGATCATCATCAGCACGCTGCTTTCACTTTTGCTTGCGCTCTGCATCTTATGTACAGGACTGCTTTTCATCTCTTCAAAGATCTTCCGGGAACAGGAACTCCGTACTGTCCTTTCCGAAACTGCGGCCGGCGAAAAGATCCTGAACTACGAATACCTCCCCGAAGAAGGAGGATCTGCCGACATCTACGAGCAGCTGGCACAAGCCATCGAAACACAAGTCGCTTTGGCCGTCAACGTCTCGGGAAAAGAAGCGGCCGTCTGCCAGAACGGTGCCTTCGATCACATAAAGGAACTGCAGGATGAGACTTATGCCTATACGGACTTTGACTCGCTTGCCGAAGATCTTGCCGAAGGATATGTACAGACGGCCATAGCGGAAAACATCATCCGTCCCGATAAGACCATAAGCTACATGGATGCCTGGCGAAAGCGGGTCTATGTCAAGGCAGACACCCTGTTAAAAGATACGGTCACGGTCAAATATAAGACCATCCTGGAAAAACTGAAGGAAGAAGATTTCTTCTGCGGCCTGAACATCGATCAGAAGGATGCCTTCGCTTACCTCATGTGCAGCGGAAAACAGGCAGCTGCCGCCCAAAACGGACTTTACCGCCGCATCGAAGCCAAGGTCGGCTCGATCTTCGATCAGCACTTCCTCGCTTACATCCGCTGTCTGAAGCAGCAGGACGACAGTTATTCTCAGATCGCTCAGCAGACACTGAATGAAACGCTGCTTGCGGAAGCCTATTCCTATATCGATGATCTGAACATCTCGCAAGAGAAACTGAACACAGAAAAAGCGGACGCGGTCCTCCTTTCGGGCATCGCCGCCTATGTCGCACCCAAACTCTATCCCTGCCTGCCGTCCTACAAAGACACCCTCTCTGCAGCCGGCACAAAAATCATGTCTTTGATCGCGATGGCTCTGAACGGAAAGATGACTTACATCTGTCTTTCAGCTGCGGCCTTGCTAGCGATCTTGCTGCTGCTGATCGGAAAAGGAAAAGCCTTCTTCTTCATCGGCCTTTCACTGCTGTTTTCCGGTGCAGCCGCCTTTTTCGCAAAGACATATTCTGTAAAACTGACCGATGCTTTAAGCACCGCCATGGAAAAGACCGGCAACGATCTCTCCTTCCTTCTTCCGGGATTCATCAAAGTTTTCCTGGAACGCCTCTCTTCATTGGGGATCTATGCTTTGATCCTCGCCGTGATCTTTCTGAGTGCGGCTTTGCTGTTGCGGAAAAAGAGTCAAAAAGCTCTGTGAATTCAATAAATGCAGGCATTCGCCTGCATTGCTTTTTTATAACTCTTTACCCGATCTTATCGAAATCAAGATCCTTCAGCGCTTCCAGCAGCCCCAAAGCTTCCTCTTTGTTCAAAGTGATGCCCTTCTGCATCTTATCCTCCGCCCGGTTCCATTTGCGGATATCGAGCTTCGGCCGGCCGGTACCGTAAGTGATGATGTTGACTTCGCAGGTGAAGTCTCCGTTTTCCGATAAGACGGCGACCTCTTCGTTGATCTCGTATTTGAATTCAGCCATAGTTCCTCCTTAAATGATCACGATGTTCCTGAAACCCTTTTCCAGAGCAAGTTTCTTCAATTGTTCCATATATTCCTCATCCGGCTGCCGGAAGTCCTGATATTGTTCCCGGACACCGAAATGACGGTATTTGATCAGCTTATAGCGGATATCTCTTTCTTTCAGATAAGGTGAGAGGATCTCCGCGACCTTTGAAACGGTCTTTTCGTTTTCCAGTGCATCGGGGATGCAGACGGTGCGCACTTCTTCAAGTTTGTTCATCTTCGCCAGATAATTCAGATTGAACAAGACCCGGTCGATACCTTGGCCGGTCAGCCAGCGATGGCGTTCTTCGCAATCCGCCTTGACATCCAGCATCACGCCGTCGGACACTTCCAGAAGTTCCGGATCGTTTTGAAAATCATAGGATCCGTTGGAATCCAGCAGCGCCGTCAGACCGCTTTGTTTTGCCAGCCTGAACAGTTCGACGACCGTATCTCTTTGCAATGTACATTCTCCGCCAGAGACCGTGATCCCGCGAATGAAGGGCAGATCCTCTTTGATCTGTTCCCAGATCTGTTCCGCCGACATGTAGGTGACCTTCGGTGAAGCGTCATTGGGACAGACCTTGATGCAGGTATCGCAGCTCACGCATTTATCCTTGTCCCAGACGACTTTTCCCTCTTCCATCCGCAAAGCCCCTGCCGGACAGCTCTTTACGCATTTTCCGCAATGGATGCACAGATGGATCGTCTCCGGATTGTGACAGTAGCGGCAGTTGAAATTGCAGGACTGAAAGAAGACCGCCGCCCGGTTTCCCGGACCGTCAACGATCGAAGAACGGATGATCTTGTTGACTGGAGCTTTATGCATCGAAGCTCCTGACTTTTTTCTCGTTCATATGTCTTTCCGGTGACTTGCCCAGGACCAGGGCTGCCGAATCGTTGGCAACGGCTTCCCCATTCTTCAGTTTCTCCACTTCCGAACGTTTCATCAGATAACCGGTCACCCGGATCAGATCTCCGCTTCCCAGATACGTCGACATATATTTGACTCCGACTTTGAAACCGCCTTTGAAGATGTCCAATAAGGCATCCAGATTGCGGAAAGCCGTCTCGTCGAACGGGAAGATATCGCCGACGCCCGACGGGAAGAAATGATGATAGAGACCGCAGTTTTTCAGATGCTCGTAGAGTTCCGGCTCATCGCCGTACGCGATACGCGTGCCGGCCGAATTGCCTTCATCGTCATCCGCCCCGACTTGCGAGTGCATGACGAAACGATGATTGTAAGAATACGGACAGTAATGTTCATTGACGCTTTTTTCGATAGTCTGCAGGATCTTCACGCCAAGTTCGTCCGCTTCCCGGTCATGGCCCATACGTCCGCTCTTGCCATCTTTTGTCATCAGGTTGTTGACACATTCGCAAAGACCGACGAGACCGAAAAGTCCCACGAAGCGGTCGGGATGGACGAAACCTTCTTTGACCATCCAGTCACTTTCAAAGAACGCCCGGTCATTGACGATGCTGTTGATCTTGGCGTCCATGAACTTCAATTGCGTGTCCACACATAACGGCAGTCTGTTTTCAAAGAAATCTTTTGAATCCTTGCAATGTTCGGAGATCGTCCCCAGTCTCAGCCTGGTCAAAGTGAATGCTCCGCCGCCGATCAGAAGGCCGTTGTAGCAGGAGGCAAGACCGTAGTCTTCGCCGACCTTTTCTTTATAGAAACGGTCATAGGCAAACGCCGGATTGGCACAGCGCAGTGCACAGTCGAGGGCTTTCCTGGCAAAATCATCCGGTGTGATGTCCGGGTCATAGCGCAAAGACAGGTTCGGCGTGATGTTCTGCAGTTTCGGCAGCAGTTCGAGGATCAGCTCACCAGTGAGAGATGCTTCCGGTCCTATGTTGGCCTGCACGAAACTGTCGGACATCGTCCGGTCGATGCTGATGAGGAACCACTCCAGCATCTTCCTGGCATCTTCCCGCTTTTCTTTCTTCACGAAGTCTTCCAGCAAGACATCGAATCTGCCCAAGAAGACCGGAAAACGGTCCAGGGCATGGGCATTGTGGTAGAAGATCAGCAGGGAATTCAGTGCTTCAAACAGATCTGTCGGCGCCTTCAGACGCAAGAAGGAAGATCCCTCCTTCAAAAACTTTTCATAATCGGGCAGAATATAACGTGCCGACCAGGGCCCGTGCCCCTCGTGAAGATCGGAGATCTCCCGGCTTTCCGTGAGTTCATAAAACTCTTCCGGTGTCCCTTCGGGATAATCGAGAAGATCTTCGGCATACCTCGCCAAAGCATCGGTCCGCTGCCAGTAGGTCAGCTTCTTATCTTTCATGATCTTCTGTATCTGCTGTTTCATTTCTTCAGATGCGCTCATGGTTCTTTCCTCTCTGTTCAAGACTATCATAACAAAAATCTCCCGCAGGAGATTTCACCGATATTACAATTTATCCATACGGGCGATCAGCGCCAGCGTCAGGTCGTTGACATTCGTACCGGTCGGACCTGTGATGATCAAAGAATCGATCATCTTCAGACCGTGATAGGTATCGTTGTCCTTCAGTACCTGTTCGAAATCACCGCCGACTTTCAGAAACTTTTCATACGAAGAAGCGTCGATGATCCCGCCTGCGGCATCGGTCGGACCGTCCGTACCATCCGAGCCGATCGAGAGGATGCAGACACCTTCCATCCCGGAGATGTTCTTCATCTGGGAAAAGACCAGCTCCTGATTTCTGCCGCCCAAGCCCTTGCCTTTGACATGGACGAGCGTCTCTCCGGCCAGGATCAGGGCAAGATCCTCTTTCTCACCAAGATGAGCGAGGATCTGTTCAAAAAGAAGTTCTCCCGCATCTCTTGCCTCGATATCGATCTGATCATCGATCAGGATCGGCTTATAGCCCAGGGATGAAGCCTCCTTCATCGCCTGCTTCGCCAGGATCTTCACCGAACCGATGATGATGTTTTCGCAATTGTCCGCTTCTCCGGACTTATGATCCGATATGATCCTTCGTATCTCCTCGGAAATGCCTATCCCTTTCTCATCCAGGATCCTGAGCGCATCTTCGCTGCTCGTTTCATCTTTCGCCGTCGGACCCGAACCGATCGAATCGAGACGGTCGGAAAGCACATCCGAAAGGATGATCGAATAGACCTTTGCCGGTCGGCACAGGTCGGCGAAACGGCCGCCTTTAACCTTGGACAGTTTCTTGCGGATGGTGTTGATGGAAACGATATCCAATGCTTCCTTCAGAAAGAGCCGGTTGAGCTCCTGCAGCTGTTTCAAAGGGATCAGCGGACTTTCAAACAAGGCACTCGCCCCGCCCGATAACAGGAACAGGACGACGTCTTCTTTCCCTAAAGAAGAACACATCCGGATCGCCTCTTCGGTCGCCCTGACCGAATTCTCGTCGACCAGCGGATGACCGGCCTCAAAACAGCGCACTTGTTCGATCTGTCCGCCGACATGGCCGTACTTGGTGATCACGATGCCTTCTTTGATCTTTACGGCTTCGCTCGCCGCCTTGGCCATGGAAAAAGCCGCCTTGCCGACCGCAAGCAGATAGACATCCTTATCGATTTGCAGATCCTTCAGAGCTTTCTTCACGCCTTCTTCGGGAAGACAGGAAGCGACTGCATTCAAAGCGATCTGCTTCGCATCATTCAACGTAGATCTCGACATGGTCCAATGCATCCTGGTCGATCGCAAAGAGGTCGCCGTACAGGATGACGACATTTTTCTTTTTGCCGGACTTCTTGCCGAATACGCAGGCATAGCCGTTGCGCTCGATGTATTCTCCCGAAAATTTCTCGCAGTTCTCTTTGACCGAAGAACTCAGTTCCTGCCCGTCGATCCGATAGACCGCATCCGGGAAATTCGCCAGGTATAAGATGAATCTTGTGACCTTGGCTTCCCCGATCGGGATCGTTTTCTTGCTGTCGTTGCTCAGATCCACATCCGCCAGATAATCGCCCCAGAAATTCAGTTCTTTTTTCTCCAGGGTCTCATTGGCTCCTAACGTCTCGGGCAGATCCAGGTCGAAGATCAGCCTGAGATAATCGGCATCGTCATAACCCGGCGCGACCGTGTAATCACCAAAAGAGAAGATATAATGATCTTCTCTCTCGACCGTGCAGCCGCAAAGAAGCAGCGGGATCAGAAACAACGAAAGCAGTTTTTTCATTTCGCAATACTTTTGGAAGCGATGATATCGACGCCTAGTCCCAGGACATCGGAAACGATCACATCGCCCATTTTCACCGGCGCTTTTGTTTTCACGCCTTTGAGTTCTTTCATGACATCCATGATCCTCCCCTTGGGAAGCGGAGAAGAAGAGATGACAGGCAAGCGGCACTGATCCTGTGATTCCACCTTGACGGTGGAAGTCAGCGTACGCTGAGGATCGGTCATCTCGTTATATGCATAAGTATAACCTCGCGGGCAGGCGTTGCCGGTCACTTTGATCTTATCGCCGTCGAGTTCCGCTTCAAGATGACAGCCCCGCGGGCAGTTGATACAGATCAGTTTCATTCGACCACCTCCCAATGAAGTTCTCCTTCCAGATCCTTGAGTTCTTCTTTCTTCAGCAAGACCTTCTGCATCTCGCTCGGAACGATGCCGAGCTTTTTGATCCTCTTGTCCAGCCCGTTACCGTAGACATGGATATAAGATTCCTTATAGACCCGGTTGACCCTGAACATGAACTCGAGATCTCTTCCCTTATGGAAAGACTGCGGGACCATATAGGAAACGCCGTTGCTGACGAGATTGCGTATTGACTCTTCGTCATTGGCCATGCCTAAGACGTAGTTTGCCGCCGCACGACCGGCTTTCTTGCCTTCTTGCGAAACATAGTCGACCAGATCATGGACATGCAGGGCATTGCCGCAGGCAAAGATCCCTTCAAGGGAAGTCATGTAGTTGTCATCGACGACCGCACCTTTGGTACGCGGATCGAGTTTCACGCCCAGTTCTTCGATCAAGGTATTTTCCGGGATGAGACCGACGGAAAGAAGCAGACAGTCACAAGGGATCTCTTTTTCCGAACCCTCGATCTTCCGCAATTTTTCGTCCACTTCGATCAGCGTGATCGACTCCAGTCTCGCTTTCCCGTGGACCGCTTCCACGGTATGGGAAAGATAAAGCGGGATGTCGAAATCTTCCAGACATTGTTTGATATTCCTGGCCAGACCGTTGGAATACGGCTGCAGTTCAGCCACGCCGATGACCCTGGCACCTTCCAGCGTCATCCTTCTGGCCATGATCAGGCCGATATCGCCCGAACCCAGGATGAAGACGTTCTTTCCGACAAGATAGCCTTCCTTATTGAGATATTTCTGTGCCGTGCCGGCGGTATAGACGCCTTCGCAGCGGTTGCCTTTCATGCCGATCGCTCCGGCCGGACGCTCTCTGCAGCCGGTGGAGATGACGATGGCATCCGCCTCGATATGCTTCAGGCCTTGAGGACATTGCACCGTCAGGGTCTTTCCCCGTATCGAAGTGACTGCCGCATCGTAGAGAAACGAGATACACTCATTGTCTTTGATCAAATCGAAATAGCGTTCCGCATAGGCCGGACCGGAAAGTTCCTCATTGAACGTATGCAGACCGAAACCGTTATGGATACACTGCTGAAGGATGCCGCCGTATTCGCTTTCCCTTTCGATCAGCAGGATGTCCTCCAGACCGTTTTCATAGGCGCCTAAGGCAGCGGCGATGCCGGCAGAACCTGCGCCGACGATGACCAACTGATGCCGTTCCATCACAGATCCTCCTTTGCCTCTGCGACCAGGACATTGGAACCCGGCCGGTCAAGACAGATGTCTTGTTTGTCCATATTCAACATTTCAGCCAGGATCTTCAGGACCTCAGGCTCGCAGAAACCTCCCTGACATCTTCCCATGCCC
Organism: Erysipelotrichaceae bacterium; assembly: GCA_024684175.1. The sequence goes on along the minus strand of JAIKXJ010000017.1, from coordinate 35,903 downwards.
GGACGGCAGCGCATCTTGACGCCTTTGATGGTCGTCGCACCGCACTTGCGGGCGATGACATCTTTGATCTGACCCATCGAGATCTTTTCACAGCGGCAGATGATCTTGCCGAAATCGGGATCTTTTTGAATGAGTTCTTCGATCTGTTCCCCGCTCATCTTGTTCATGTCGATGAACGGCTTCCGGCGGACATAATTTTCCTTGACCTTGCAGCCGATGAATTTCGGCATCAGGATGGATTCCACGACCTCCTTGGCAATGGCCGGTGCGGCCGAAAGACCCGGCGATTCGATGCCCGCGACATGGATGAAGTTTTCGATCTGATCATCTTCTTTGATATAGAAATCCCTGAGATCGATATGCGGACGAAGTCCCGCAAACGTATGGATCATTTTGTGATACGGGATGTTTTTCACCGTTCTGCCGATCTGCGAACGGATATAGTCGAGGCCTTGTCCGGTGGAATCGTCCTCCGCATCTTCGCAGTCATCGGAATTGGGGCCCAAAAGTACGTTTCCGTGGACGGTCGGGACCGCCAGGACACCTTTTCCTTTGGCACCCGGTACCGGATAGATGACGTGATTGACGAAACTGCCGTTGAGATGATCCAGAACGAAGTATTCGCCCTTTCTCGCGATCACCTTATACGGGCTTTCTCTCAACATCGAAGTGATCTCATCGCAATGCGCTCCGGCACAGTTGATGACGACCTTGCTGGCGATCTCGCCGTTGATGAGGAAATGATCTTCTTTCTTTTCGATCGAACTGACCTCATAAGCGAGCTTAAGTTCCACACCGTTGAGCATCGCCTCCTCCATTGCGGCAAAAGTGACTTCCCAAGGCGTGACGATGCCAGTCGTAGGCAAGGAAAGGACCTTGCTGATGCGGTCGGCCAGATTCGGCTCGTTTTTCCTGGCGGTATCGCCGTCAAGCACTTCGTAAGGGACATGGCGCTCTTCACACTGAGCGATCAGTTCCTTCAGCTTTTCTTCCTCTTCTTCTCCCCCTGCGGCAACATAAGCGCCGATCGGCACATAAGAGACCTGCAGTTCCTTGCAAAGTTCAGGGTACATGCGATTGCCCAGAAGATTGTATCTGCATTTCATCGTGCCCGGTTTCGGATCATGTCCAGAGTGGACCATGGCGGAATTCGCCCCGGTCGCACCTTCAGCTACATCATTCTCCTTTTCCAGAACCAAAACCTTCAGATCGAGCTTGCTCAGGGAATGAGCGATCAGGGAACCGGTGATCCCGGCTCCGATTATGATAATATCAAACATCAACTTTATTATAAGATAGAAAGCCCTTACACAAGACAACATCATTCGCTTTTTATCTTCCCATTTCCTGCTCCGGCAATGGTAAAATACAAGTGGAGGGTTATCATATGAAACAATTTCGCTGTACCGTAGAAAATCCGATCGGCATCCATGCCAGACCGGCCGCTTTGATCGCGCAGCTTTGCGTCGGACTCAAAAGCACAGTTTCCATCACATGCAACGGCAAGCATGCCAATGCATCCGATGTCCTGCAGATCCTTGCGCTCGGTGCCAAGAAAGGCGATGTCTTAGAAGTCACTGTTGAGGGCATCAACGAAGAAGAAGATGCCGAAAGCGTAAGAAAGATCGTCTGCACCGACTGTATCGAAGAAAGAGAAAGCGGCATCCTCAAGATCGCCTTCTTCGGAACGAAAGATTATGACAAGATCTTCTTCTCCAAACTGGCAGATGAAAAAGGACCGGGCACCTACAACGCCGATATCACTTATCTGGAATCCAGACTCACGCTGGAAACGGCAACTTTGGCAAAAGGACATGATGCCGTCTGTATCTTCGTCAACGACGAAGCACCGAAAGAGGTCATCGATGTCTTGCACAACGAAGGCATCAAGCTGATCCTTCTGCGCTGTGCCGGCTTCAATAATGTCGACCTGAATGCCTGCAAAGAGTATGGCATCAAAGTCGCCAGAGTTCCGGCTTATTCCCCATACGCTGTCGCCGAACACGCCATGGCCATCCTTCAGGAAGCCAACCGCCGTCTGCATAAGGCAGACCGCAAGGTCAGAGACAACAACTTCGCTCTTTCCGGCTTATTGGGCGTCGACTTACATAACAAAGTCTGCGGTGTCATGGGCACCGGAAAGATCGGTCAATGCTTTGCCAGGATCGCCAAAGGCTACGGCATGACGGTCATCGGCTGGGATGCCTATCCCAACAAACAATTGGAAGAGGAAGGTCTGCTGACCTATGTCTCCAAGGAAGAACTGCTTTCCAAGGCCGACCTGATCTCCTTGCATGCACCGCTCATCATGGGCGAAGGCGGAACTTACCACCTGATCGATGAACATGCGATCTCCCTCATGAAAAAGAGCGTCATGCTGGTCAATACGGCCAGAGGACCGCTCATCGATGTTGAGGCTCTGATCGCCGCCTTAAAAGACGGCAAGTTCCAGGCTGTCGCACTCGACGTCTACGAAGGTGAAGACGAAAACGTCTATACCGACCGTTCCGACGAACCGCTTCCGCACTCGATCACCGCAAGACTGCAGATGTTCCCGCAGCTGGTCCTGACTTCACACCAGGCATTCTTTACCAGAGAAGCCATGCAAGCCATCGCCGTTCAGACGATGGAAAATGCCCGCAACTTCAACGAAGGACACGAACTCGGTTTCGCGGAAGTCAAAGCGCAGTAAGATCACACAAACGAAAAGCGTATCCGGAGATCCCGGATACGCTTATTTTTTTATACTTCAGATCCTCTTTACGAAACTGTCATAGTTCACGCAGGATAACAGAGCTTCTTCTCTGGAGATCTTGCCTTTTTTATACAGATCGGCAAGATAGCCGTCCATCGTGAACATGCCTTCGGCAGGTGAAGAAGCCATCGTATTGGTGAGCTGAGCCACCTTGCCGTCACGGATCATGTTGGAGACTGCCGGATTGACCTTCAGGACTTCGAATGCCGGAACGAGTTCCCCGTTGATGCCGGTGACCAACTGCTGGCAGACGATGCCTTTTAAGATCTGCGAGAGCTGCAGTCTGATCTGCGGCTGCTGGGATGCCGGGAAGACATCGATGATCCTGTCGATCGTATTGATCGCCGAACTTGTATGCAAGGTCGATATCAGCAGTGTTCCGGTCTCTGCCGCCGTGATGGCTGCCGAGATCGTCTCATAGTCTCTCATCTCGCCTAAGAGGATGACGTCCGGGCTTTCACGCAAAGCGGAACGCAGCGACTCGAGATATCCCGGAGTATCGATGTAGACTTCTCTCTGTGTGACGATCGACCGGTCATGCCGGTGGACATATTCGATCGGATCTTCCATCGTGATGATGTGACAGGAACGGCTGCGGTTGATCCTGTCGACCATGCAGGCCAGTGTCGTCGACTTGCCCGAACCGGCCGAACCGGTCACCAGGACCAGGCCTTTCTTGTTGTCCGCCAGTGACAGAACGCTCTCCGGGATGTTCATCTTCTCCGGATCCGGGATGCCGAAACGGATGACCCGGATGACGGCAGCCAAAGTGCCGCGCTGCCGGAAGACATTGACGCGGAACCTGCCCAGACCGGAGATGGCGAAGGAAAAGTCGTCGTCCATCTTCTTGTCGAGATTGACTGCCTCTCTTTGTGAGACGGTATAGATCTCTTTGACCAGGACATCGATATCGTCCGGAAGCAGCATCTTCTCACCGACCCGGTCGAGCGAACCGTTGCACTTATAGGTCAGCGGAAGGCCGGCGATCAGAAAGATATCCGATGCATCCGCCTTGACTGCATTGTTCAGTATTTCTTCAATGGTCATATCAGTTTCCTCCCCAAAGATCATCGATCGTTTCTTCCGCTTCCCAGATCTTCTGTATGCTCCAGGTATCGATGACCGTTTCTCCGTTGACTTTTTCTGCCTTGATGGAAAGCTTATAACCCTCCGTCATGATCTCTGTATCTATTATAGCGTCTTGCCCCGCTTCCTCCAGCAGTTTCCGCCCTTCCTCTTCCAGCTGATAACGGATCCTCACCGTGTTGGCATAGCGCCGGGAGAGACGCAGGTCAGCTTGCGAAGTCGCATAAGACAAAAGCGCGAGCACGCTCATGCAGATGACGATGACGGTCAGTAAGATCGACAACATCCCAAGCCTCAGTCTTCCCGCGTTCATGATCTCGCCTTCCTTCCCGTTTCGATCTCGTAGACCTGTTCATCCTTATAGAAGACCGAAAGCTTTGCCGTTGCAAAACCGGAGCTTTCTTTGACGTCGATCTTCACTTCAAAGGCACCGCCGGCAGAAGGCTTCAGGTCTTCATCATAAGTGACCGAAATGACCTCTTCCTTCTTTGCGTTTCCTTCTTCGTTCAGCACGGAAAGGATCTCTTCCTCATCTTTGCAAGCCAGGAAGACATCGGCGCAGTCGGAAGCCAGTTTGACGGCATCGGAAAGGACGGATGCCTCCGATGAAGCCGCCCTTGCCGAAACGAAAACCTTCGACAGGACCAGGATACAGCAGATGAAGACCGACAGGATCAGGATGATCTCGATGCCGAGGTTGTTTCTGTTTCTTTTCATCTGTCCTCCTTTTCAAACAGGCTGATATAGACCTGTCCGTCCGATGTGGAGATCTTCAAGAGGCTTTCAGAGATCTTTTCCACTTCAAACAGCGATGTCTCGCCGATCTGCAACGCAGAAGAAGCGTTCAATCCATCATCGAGCTTTCCGAAATCCTCGACCAGATAGCCTTCATGCAGATAGATGCGGTTGCCGAAACCCGTATCGCCGTCTTTCACGACCAGGACGAGTTTTCCTTCCTTTTCTTCCGTATAGATACCGGCCTCATTCATCTTGGATGCGGTATGCAGATAAGAAGACAAAGTCCTGGACAGAGCGGATTCTTCTTCATTTTTCGAAATGCTCTGATAGATCTTCGTACCGAACAGCACGAGCAGCAGAAAACTGATGATGAAGAAGCCCATCATGATCATCAAAGACAGTTCGTTTTTGTTCTCATTCTTTTTCATAGTCGGCTATTTTTTCACGATGCGGATATCCGGCAGCTGGTTCTGCGCAAAGGCGCGGTAAACCACATAATAGTTCTTCTCATTGATCTTGAGACCGTAATTCTCTTTCAGATAATCCAGATCGACCGGATAAGCCCCTTCCACGACATAACACTGAAGGGCTGCTCTTCTGATGGCCTCCCGGATCGCCGAAGAAGATTCTTCATCAAGATCTCTGTGCGCCTGTCTCTGAAAAGAAGTGTATGCGAAAACAAGCAGCACACATACAAGGAGTGCTCCCAGGACTTTATAAAGACTGCGGTTTTTTCTGTCCTGATACATAAATATCTATCCTATCGAATTCATGATGCCGATCAGCGGAAGCATGACACAGAGAAGCGCGACCGCCACCGTCACCATCAGCACACCGGACAATACGGATTCCAGAGAAGACAGCAAGGCATCGGAAGAAGTCATGACGCTTTCCGAAAGAAGATCGGAAAGCCGCTTCAAAGCAGTTTCCATGTTGCCGCTCCGCTCCGCCGGGATCAACATGCGTCCGTAGATCGGTTCGTAAAGATCCGCTTCATTGACGCTCTTGCCGAAACCGTTGCCTTCGTCCATGAACGTTTTGACCTCATCGATCTTTTTGTTCACGGCCGGATGATCGGACATCTCTTTCGCTTTGAGTATTGCGTCATCCTGCAGGAAGCCGCTGGAAAGATAGACTTCAAAAGCGGAAGTGAAACGGTATAAGGCGAGATCTCTTAAGATCTTTCCCGCCGCCGGGACCTTTGAAAGCAGAGCCGAGATCTGTTTTTTGAAACCATGGCCATATAGGAACCAGGCGATCACGACGCCTAAGACCAGGATGATCATCAGGATCAGGGCGATCCGGCAGAACAGGAAGGCATAAGTGATGTAGCCGTAGCTCGACTGCGACAGGGAACCCGTCAAAGTCTCGTAAACATTGCCGAATGCCGGCAATACCAGCTTCAGCATCAAAAACAGCACGATGATGATCAAAGCGATCATCGCCAGCGGATAAATGATGGTCGATGTGATCTTTTCTTTCAGGGAATGCTGGGAAGCATAGTAGGAAGAAAGCCGCAGCAAAGACTCCTCGGTCTTGCCGGTCGCTTCGCCCGCCTCCACCATCTGCAGGCAATAGTCGGGGAACATCCCGCTTTTTTCCATGGCATCCTTCAGCGTCGAACCTTCCTGCAGGCAGCTCTCGATGACCTGAAGTCCCTCATTGAGCTGACCGGCATTGTTCTTCTGCTTCATCAAAGAAGCGGCTTCCGAGATCTCGATCCCGACATCGAGCATCGACGCCATGCTTTCGCAGAAAGCGGAAACTCCTAATAATGACAGTTTATTGCTTGCCATAAGACATTCCTCCTAGTACTCATATACATCCGCATAATTGCTTCCGTCACCGATGAACTTCTGATCCGAGCCGTTGGCTGAGAACGTCAGATCCATGCGGGTCCATTCTTTTTCATTCACTTCAAATTTCACGCTCACCCAGCCGGATTCCTTGGTATAGAACATATTCCAGGCATGATAGACATCATTGGGTGAGACATAGCCGAAGATCACTTTGGTCGGTATCCCCTGTGAGCGCAGCATCGCCGCCGTCAAAGAAGCATAATCGAAACAGATCCCCTTGCCCGTATCGAGCGTCTCATCGGGATCAGGAAGATAGCCCGACTGGATGTTTTCGGCCTTCGGCCGGTCATACTTGATATGATCGCAGACATAGGCGTAGACCTTCGCTACGACATCGAGCGCGGTAGCGGAAGAAGCCGAGAACGAATCCGCGAGTTTCACGCATTCCGACTCCCTGGTATAAAACACATAATCGCTGCTGCGTAAGAACGGCTGAAACTCGTCATCGAGCTTCACATCGGCCGACGTCTGAAACAGCACCGCATATTTGTTTTCGGAAATGTTCTCCATGACCCGGAACGTATATTCCGTATCCCCCGACTGTAACGGGAAGATCGACACCTCACCATCCGAAGAGAGGTTGTAGTTGTAGGTATTTTCTGTCAGCACCTGAAATTTCAGACGCTTGTCGGAAACTGCCGAAACGGCCACATAGCCTTTGGAGACATTGGAGAGGTCGATATAAGCGCCGTTCTTGTATTCGGCCGCTTCTTCATGAAATTCCGATACAGCGAATTCCGGGACCTCATAGCGTTCTTCCGGTGCCGGCGCTTCCGCCTTTTCCGTTTCTTCCGCTCCGGCCTCAGCCGAACAGCCGACGGTCAGAAAAAGCAGCAGAAACACTTTGATGAGCACGACCGCCCTATTCATGGACATCTCCCGATCCTGCCGTCATTTTCAAAAGGCCGGTGTGGATACCGGCACTTGAAGGATCATCTGTTTTTCTGACGACATCGGATCTTCTGATAATGGAAAACGAAAATTCTTCTTATATAACTATTCTATCATCCGCAAAAACTATTTTTCTTCTTTCAGGATGCGCAGACCTTCTTTCAGATAATCCGAAGGATTCTCATAACGGTATTCGGCCAGTCTCTTTTTCACCGGCGCGAGTTCGGCTGCCTTATATCCGAGTTCCTTCAAAGCGGCGATCGCATCATCGATCAGTTCATTGCTCTGAAGTGCCGACTCCATCTCATAAGGCTTGACCGCCTTGAAGTTGTAAGCCTCCGACATATTGATGCGGTTCTCAAACTGCAGGATGAACCTGTAAGGATCTTCCACCTGACTCAGATCGTTCTTCTCGAAGACCTCCCGGACGAATTTGATCGAATACAGATACTGATCGATCAGATCGCCGTTCCTGTCCCGAAGCGAAGTGAAACCGGACATCACGACCTGGGCGATGTAGGAAGAGATGTTAAAATACGAGGCGGATAAAAAGATGGCCAAAGACAGGACCAGCCTTGCATAATCTTCCTTCATCTGCGAAGAGGTCTTGCGCTTTCTGACGAGCTTGCCGTTATTGTAGGCGGGATATTCTCTTGGCAGTTCCTCGATCTCCGGCAGATCCAGGTCGACATATAAGATGTCGTCTTCCAGTTCGTAGTTGACTCTGACATCATAGGCAAGTTCCAGAGAGCTCATGAACGAAGAGACCATGTTTTCGATGATGTCCTCGTCGCCTTCCAGGGCATACTTGAACAGTTCCTTTTTTGCCTCAGATTCCAGAGAAGCGGCATACTTTTCAAAATCTTCCTTGTTCATGACCGGAGCGGCATACTTATGAAGATTGACGATCGCCTCGTGGTTGTTTTCATACTCCTGCACCGGATCGATCGTTTCTTCGGATACTTCTTCGTTCACTGTTTCAAGAAGCTGATCTTCCCTGACTTCGATCTCTTCTTTCTTCAAAGCGGAAGTCTTTTTGGCTTCGGAAGCTGCCACATAGGTCTTCTTTTTGGCTGCCGAAGTGGTCTTCTTTTTCTTTTTGGATGAACCTAAAGAAAGGATCTTCTGGCGGTAGGAAAGACCCGTGCCGTTGACCCCGACCGCTGCCGGGGAAAGATTGAGATATGCACCTTTGGTGCCGACATTGACGGAAGCTCCGCGCTTGCCGATGGTCGCCGAGACGCCGTTCTTCGTAAAATTGATGCGCAGAAAATTACCGATCTTGATCGATTTCGCAAATCTGATGCCCATATTGTTCTCCTTAATCTATGTAATAGACCCGCCCTTCTTTTCGCGGTGCCGCTTCCGGGACAGGACCGTCGATATAGCCGATCGCACAGTGGCCGACGCCTTCCCATTCTCCTTCGATCTTCAGATCCTTCAGGATCTGCCGGAATTCTTCCGTTTCGAATTCCTGTCTTGCCCGGTTGATCCAGATGCTGCCCAGACACAGCGCATGCGCCGCCAGCATCATGTTGCCCATCACCAGAGCGCCGTCATAGCGGCAGTTGGGATTGTCCTTCTTTCCCAGGACGATGATGATGAGCGGTGCCCCGTAAAATGGATCGGTGTCGCCATATCCGCCGATCTTCGCATTGGCTTTGACGAGCTTCTCACGGAGTTCCTTATTTCTGACAACGATACTGACCGTCGCCTGCAGGCCCTTGCCGTTGGCCGCATAAAGACCGGCCTCCACGATCTGATCGATCTCTTCCTGAGCCGGCATCTCTTTCTTGAAATGACGGATGCTGCGGCGTTCCTTCATCGCTTTCAATACTTCATTCATACGAATCTCTCCATGAGTTTCTCCACTCGTTCTTTCGCCTGTCTGATAGATGTTTCATCATCGATATGATGACCGACCAAAGAGATGATCCTTCCCACCTCTTTGAATTCTTCTTCCTTAAATCCCTTCGTCGTCATGGCCGGTGTCCCGACACGGATGCCGGAGGTATATGCCGGCTTTTCTTCATCGAAGGGGATCGCATTCTTGTTGACGGTGATGTTGACCTCATCGAGCCTGGTCTCCAGCTGCTTGCCGGTGATGCCCAAAGGATGTTTGACATCGACCAGGACCATATGATTGTCGGTGCCGCCGGAGACGATACGGAAACCTTCTTCCTTCAGTGTCTCCATCAGGACCTTGGCGTTTTTGACGACCTGCTTCTGATAATCGATGAAATCTTCTTCCATCGCTTCATGGAAACAGACGGCTTTGCCGGCGATCACATGACATAAAGGACCGCCCTGGATGCCCGGGAAGACCGCCTTGTCCAACGCCTTGGCATATTCTTTCTTGCAAAGGACGAGCCCGCCGCGGGGACCCCGCAAGGTCTTGTGAGTCGTCGACGTGACGAAATCCGCATAAGGGACCGGGGAAGGATGCACGCCGGCTGCGACGAGTCCCGCCACATGCGCCATATCCACCATCAGTAAGGCGCCTGCTTCATCGGCGATCGCCTTAAAACGTCCGTAGTCGATGAAACGGGCATAGGCACTCGCTCCGGCAACGATCAGTTTCGGTCTGAGCTCCTTCGCCAGGCGTTCCACTTCATCGTAATCGATCTGTTCGCTTTCCTTATTCACACCGTAAGAAAAAGTCTCATAGTCCGATCCGGAAAAACTCAGCTTGTAACCATGGGTCAGATGCCCTCCGGCATCCAATGCCATGCCCAAAAGCCGGTCACCCGGTCTCAGGACGGCACGGTAGACTGCCATATTGGCCGCCGAACCACAGTGTGGCTGCACATTGGCATGTTCGGCACCGAAAAGCTCGCACGCCCTTTGGATCGCCAAAGATTCCGCGTCATCGACATTGACACAGCCGCCGTAATAACGTCTGCCCGGATAGCCTTCCGCATATTTATTGGTGAGGCAGCTGCCTACCGCTTCCATCACATCCGTCGAACAATAGTTCTCCGAAGCGATCAGCTCGATATTGTGCCGCTGCCGCTCAAATTCCGCTTCAATGATCTGTCTGATCTTGTCGTCTTTCATATTCCACCTATTTCCTTAATTTCACCACATAGCCTACGCCGACCAGGAAAGCGAGAAAAAGCAGGATGTAATTGCCGAACAAATGGCCATCCGTCAAAAAGAAGGTCCTGACCGCAGAAAACAGACCGATCATTAATAGTAGTCCGATCATCCGATTCATATTTTCTTTCTCCCTGTCGTAGTTCAATTCCTATTATACAGGAATCCTCTTTCGGATGAATTCAGGATATGCGCAGGCAATTTCCTCAGGACTGCTTTTCGCATACGTCCTCCCCCGTCAGCTGAAACTGCTATAATGAATTTATGAAAAGAGATTTCAGATCATTCTTTCTGATCGCGATCCTGGCTGCTGCCCTGTGTTTCTTTTTGGGCTTCTCATTCGGAAAAAACAGTCCGACCGCAGATCCGGGAACACCGACACCGGTCCAAACACCGGAACAGCCTCAGCAGACAGTCGCTGAAAAGATCGACGAAGACGGCTATTATTATTCCAAGGAAGACGTCGCGCTCTACATCGAGACGTATGGCAGGCTGCCTGACAACTTCATCACCAAATCGGAAGCGAAAGACTTAGGCTACTCCGCTTCCAAAAACAATCTGTGGAAAGTCTGTGACGGCTGCTGCATCGGCGGCGACCGCTTCGGCAACCGGGAAGGAAAACTGCCGAAAAAGGACGGCAGGAAATACTACGAATGTGACATCGATTTCGACGGCAAAGACAGAGGAGCGAAACGGATCGTCTTTTCCAATGACGGTCTGATCTATTATACCGACGATCACTATTCGAGCTTTACGCTATTATATGGAGAACCTTGAAAATGAAGATCATTCTGGACATTCAAAAGCTCAACGAAGAAGGATTTCAGTATCTGCGCGAGATCTTCAAAGATCCCGCATTCGAAGGAGATGACTACGATTCCTTCTATGCCTATCTGTCATACCTCGATGACACTGAGGTCTTATTGAAACATTACGGAGAGATGAACGATCTTTCCGCCTCGCTCATCCGCCTGTTCAACGATGTCAATGAAGACTACGGCAATCTGTCCTTGGGCTTCTGCGAAGAGGAAAAAAGAAAAAAGATCGTCATGGACGTCAGCGAACTCAACCGCCGGGGACACGAATATCTGAAAGAACTGTTCGATTTCCCTGACCATTACGGCGAAAACCTCGATGCCTTATACGACTGCCTGTGCGATCTGGAGGATACCGAGATCATCGTGATGAACTCCGATGACTTAAAGAAGTTCTCATTGAAGATCCTCGATGTCTTCGATGAAGTCGCCGATGAATACGGCAATATCAAGATCCGCTACGAATACGAAGAAGAGGAAGAAGAAAACGAAGAGTGATCGCTCACTCTTCGTTTTTTTAATCATTGATCATCGACTCCAATGTCTTCTTCTCGTTCAGGATGCCCTCCAGCATCTCGCTGTAATCCATCGGCGTGTGGGCGCCCTGAGCAGCTCAGTGATTTCCGCTACCTTGTTATATAAAGGGGTCAGGGAGAGGTTTCCCGTCACGCCCTTCAAGGCGTGGGCAGCCCGGAAAGCGGCTTCCAGACCGTTATCGCCGATCGCCTTTTCCAGGTCGGAGAAGGATTGTTCCTTGACGACCATCGATACCATGCGCAAGTAGAAATCTTCCATATTCATACACAGGTTGAGACCTGTTTTGACATCAGCGCCGTATTCTTTCAGTTTTTCAATGCTAAGAACTTCCTGTACCTCCGTGTTTTCTTACATTTTTATTCTACAACATCGTCCCGTCTTTCTTGAAGCACAGAAAAAGCAGGTCGCCCTGCTTGTTTCCTTAAGTTTACTTGATGATGCTTTCGAGCCACTGTTCAGGTGCTTCGAAGCCTAAGAGCTTGACGACGGTCGCCGCAACGTTGGCCAGACCGAAGTCGCCTTCTTCCTTGACCTGCGTTCCTTCCGGACCGTTGTAGACCGCAAACGGAACGACGGCTAAGGAGTGAGACGTCTTGGCCTTCGGCGTGCCGTCCGGATTGGTGCCCTTGTCATACATCTCATCGGAATTGCCGTGGTCTGCCGTGACGATCAGGGTATAATCCATCTTCTTGCAGGCATCCATGATCCTCTTCAGCATCAGGTCGACGGATTCGACACCGATCAGCGTCGCCTCATAGTTGCCGGTATGACCGACCATGTCGCCGTTCGGGTAGTTGCATCTTAAGAACTGATACTTTCCGGATTCGATCGCTTCGACCATATGATCGGTGATCTCGGTCGCCTTCATCCAAGGTTTGAGATCGAATGCGATGACATCGGACGGGATCTCTTCCCAGGTCTCGAGTTCATCGGAGAACTTCTCGGAACGGTTGCCGTTCCAGAAATAAGTCACATGACCGAATTTCTGTGTCTCGGAACATGCATAAGAACGGACACCCTTTTCGACCAGGAACTCGGACATCGTATGTTCGATGTGCGGCGGTTCGACTAAGAAGTGATCGGGAAGTTTTAAGTCGCCGTCATACTGCAGCATACCTGCATAGTAGACGTTCGGCTTCTTCGGCATCTCAAAGCTGTTGAAGCCTTTGTTCATATAATCGAAAGCCTTGGAAAGCTCAACGGCACGGTCACCGCGGAAGTTGTAGAGGATCACCGCATCACCGTCGTCGATCGTACCGACCGGCTGACCGTCTTTGGCAACGACGAAGCCCGGCAAGTACTGGTCGGTATAACCGCCCTCATTGCGCAGAGTTTCGATCGCTTCCTTGGCGCTTGCGAAACATCTTCCGTCACCCATGACATGGATGTGCCAGCCTCGTTCGACCATGGACCAGTCTGCTTCATAGCGGTCCATCGTGATCGACATCCTGCCGCCGCCGGAAGCGATGCAGGCATGGAAATCCGAGTCATTCAGTTCATTGAGCACGTTTTCGAGCTGATCGACGTACAGCAGACCGGAAGTTTCCGGAACATCTCTTCCGTCAAGAAGGATGTGGACACGGACCTCTTTGGTCCCCTGTTTCTTGCACTGTTTCAGCATCGCGATCAGATGCGAGATATTGGAATGGACATTACCGTCGGACAGTAAGCCGATGAAATGCATCTTTCCGTCATGTTCTTTCGCAAAAGCGGTCGCATCCTTCCAGGCATCGGATTCATAGATCTTGCCGCTCTCGATCGATTCGTTGACCAGCTTTGCGCCTTGTGAATAGATCTGGCCGCAGCCTAAAGCGTTATGGCCGACTTCCGAGTTGCCCATATCGGAATCGGAAGGAAGTCCGACTGCCGTACCGCTTGCCTTGATCGTCGTATGAGGCCATTTGCCCATCAGTTCATCGAGCTGAGGCTTGTAAGCATGAAGAACGGCATTTCCGTTGTCCTTGCTGGTCCAGCCGACACCGTCCATCACCACTAATACCACCGGTTTGTTCATAATGATTATTCTCCTATTCTTTTGTCCTCGAGGGTCATCTATATGATAACTTCTCTTTTGATCTCAATCCAGTAAAAGTATCATTTTTCTCTCAGTTCAGTAACTGCAGGAGCTCTTCCTTACTCAAAGTGAACAGCGATACGGTCTCGTTGTCCAGGATGTCATCCGCAAGTCTGGCTTTTCTTTCCTGCATATCGATGATCTTCTCTTCGATCGAATCCTCCGCGATGATCTTGTAGACCGTGACGACCCGCTTCTGACCGATGCGGTGAGCCCGGTCGGTCGCCTGGTTCTGCGCTGCCAGGTTCCACCACGGATCGTAGTGGATGACGATGTCCGCCCCCGTCAGATTGAGACCCGTGCCGCCCGCTTTCAGCGAGATCAGAAACAGCGGCACCTCATCTTCGTTGAATGCTTCCACGAGCTTCAGACGCTCTTCCTTCTTCGTCGCGCCGGTGATCGTATAGTAAGGGATCTCTTCCTTCTTCAGTTGCTTTCCGATGATCTCCAGCATCGAAGTGAACTGGGAGAACAGCAGGATCTTGTGTCCTTCCAGGATCGCGCTTTTGATCAGTTCCAGACATGCCTGCCGCTTGGCGCTTTCCCCGTCAAAATCCTCATAGATCAGGCCGGGTTCGCAGCACACCTGCCTCAGTTTCATCAGCTCCGCCAGGACGGCGATCTTGTTGTGCTCATAAGAGACCTCATCGCTGCCGACGATCTTGGAGACTTTGAGGACTTGCGAATCATAGAGCTTTCTCTGTTTTTCGTCGAAACGCACCCTGATGATCTCTTCGATCTTATCCGGCAGATCGGCAAGAACGTCCGCCTTCTTCCGGCGCAGGATGAACGGCGCGATCATATCCTTCAAACGTTTTGAGGCTTCCTCATCGCCTTCCCTGGCGATCCTTGCCTCAAAACGCTCGCGGAACGCTTCATAGCCGTACAAAAAGCCCGGCATCAGAAAATCGAAGATCGACCAGAGCTCCGCAAGATTGTTTTCGATCGGCGTTCCCGTCAGAGCGAAATGACCTTTTGCCTGTATCGCCTTGCACGATCGGGCATTGGCTGTCGTATACGTCTTGATGTATTGCGCCTCATCGAGGATCTCATAGTCAAAGATCATATCCTCATATGAAGCGATATCCCGCTTGAGCAGGTCGTAGGAGGTCACCAGGATATCGTAAGCTTCATGATCCGCAATGATCTCTACCCGCTCCGCCTGGGACCCGGCAACGGCTGCGGCTTTCAGCTCCGGCGTGAAGCGCCGGATCTCCGAGAGCCAGTTGTAGACCAAAGAAGCCGGACAGACGATCAGGGAGGTCTTTCCGCCGTTGTTCTTGTTGTCACTCAGCAGCGCCAGCATCTGCAAGGTCTTGCCCAAGCCCATCTCATCGGCCAATATGCCGCCGAAACCGAAATGCGACAGCGTCTTCAGCCAGCGGTAGCCCGCCTTCTGGTAGCCGCGCATGACCGTTTCAAGATGTTCCGGCACCCGGTGGTCGGATTCCTTGATCGTCTTGAAATCCTTGATCAGCTTGCGGAAATACACATCCCGGTCATCGGAAATACCCTCGTTGGCCTCCAGGATCTTGTCCAGATATAAAGCCCGGTAGACCGGCAGATGCATCTTCCCTTTGACGAAATCCTTCAGGGAGATGTTCATCGAAGAAAGAAGCTCCGAAAGCGTCTCGATGTTCTCGTCATCGGTCCTGACCAGATCGCCGTTTTTCAGCTTATGATATTTTTTTCTGAGCCGGTAGCTGTTCACGACTGCCGCCAGTTCCTCCGTGGAGATATCTTGCGAATCGATGTCCAGATCCAGAAGTCCGTTGTCTACCCGGACGCCGACGTTCAAGTTCGTACGCCGCTTCACTTTCAGACGGTCGAACGAAGATGTCGTATGGACATCGCCGATCTTCAATAACTGCGGTATGAGATCTTCCAGGATCTCGAAGATGATGTCGTCACCGCCTTCCACGAAAAACTCCATCTTCTCGTTGCGGTCATGGAAGACCTGATGCAGGATCTTCATCGCCTCTTTCTCCATGATCATGTCCGCCTGCGCATCGTGATCATCGGCAAACAGGTCATATTCCTTGTCCGCGTAGGAGACTTTCGCCATGCAAAAGATGGATCCTTCATTCACATCGAAATAAAAATCGAAGGAAGGTCTCGGCGGAATGTAGCGCTCGTATAATTCCTTGTTGTTCTCAAAGACTTCGAACTGCTGCTTGAGTCTGGGCAGGACGTGATGATAGAAACGTCCCAGCTGCTTCTTGCCGATGGTCAGATCGACCGTATCGGAGTGAAGACTTCTCTGCAAAGAACGAATCAGACTCATATAATCACTGTCGGCCCGGTAAAGGACGCCGTCTTTCAGAAAATAACCGTAAGAAGAACCGGCGATCAGTTCCGGCAGCTGCCCGCTGACATTGACCCCGATGAAACCGTCTGAAGAATTCTTTTCGGAAACGGTGAGCGAAGTCTTCGGTGTCCCTTGAGCCAGAACGATCTCGCCTCTTCCTTTTCCGGAAGCCGACTTGTCATTGAACTCGATCCTCTTGTCATTGCATAACTCATAGAACTCATCGAGCCTTTGGCCGTATAAAAGGATATCTTTTCCCACCGAAAAGAATCTCGCATCTTTTCCGGCATTATAATCCAGACCGCGGATCTCTTCTCTGGTCTTCTCATCGAAGACCGCCTTCTCGATGAAATCATAATATTTTCTGTCTTCTTCCCTGAAATCGAAACGGCCGAAATCCAGTCTCGCCTTTGCCGAGAGCTCATAGACCTTCTGCTGACGGTAGGCATCGGCCAGGGCTTCGAGATCCTTGGCGATATAAAGCTTCTCATTCCCCAGGCGGAAACCGAGCTTCAGGATGCCGTCGCCGTCATATTCCAGTTTCGGAACGAGGCAGACGTTTGTGCTGCGTACGGTCTCCTCACTGTCTTGCCTGATCGGATCAGAAGTGAAATTCTCCAGAAAGACCATCGCATCACGGTCGGTATGATCGCCCGGATCGAACTTGCGGATATACTCATCCAGAAAGATCAAAACGGCGATCTCATGTTCGCAAAGCTTCTTCTCTGCCTTGTTTCTGAAGGCGTAGTACCAGGAGTTTCCGCTGAAACGGTCACAGGAAGAAGAATCGCAGGCGATCCTGACCAATTCGTCATGGGACAGATAGGCATAAGCCTCGATGGTCCTGTATCTTTCTTCGATATGCACCACGGCATAAAGGATCTGTTCGCTTCCTGCCTCCAGGTAGCCTGTTCCCATATCGATCAGCTGTGCTTTTCCCTCTTCGATGAGCTCCATCGCCCGCTCATATTTTTCAGCCGTGATCTCATAGTCTGCCGTGAGCCTGTGCAGATCGTAGAAATATTGCTTTTCTTTGTAGGCGTCTGCAAAGGGACGGACCTTTCTGACCACAGGGATCTTTTTCTCTTCTTCTTGTCCGGACTTTTTTTCACAGGCAAAAAGGACGGCTGCTTCATGTTTGCAGTTCCTTCCTTCCGCGGCATAAGGACAGTCACAGCTCATGCGCATGACCCTTCCGTCTTCATCGATGCGGATCTTCACGCTGTAGACACCCGAAACTCTTGCCGAAATGAGCCCGTCCTCCTCTTTCAAAGAAGAGACCCTGCCCTCCCGGTAATAGTTCCGTCCCCGTTCCAGGATCCGGGAATAGAACCTGTTCTGCCATGGCTGAATCTTTTTCATCATCAACATTATACAAAAAAGGGATACTATTTTTTGTAGTATCCCTTATACCATTCGGCGAATCTTGACAGCCCCTGCCTCAAGGAAGTGGAAGGCTGAAAACCATAATCCTCTCTGAGCGGCAATGTATCGGCATAGGTCACCGGCACATCCCCCGGCTGCATCTCTACAAGCTCCATATGGGCATCCAGATCGAAATCCTTTTCCAGCAGACCGTTTTCTTTTAAACAGTCGCCCAAGGTGTAGACGAAGTCCATGAGGTTCTCCGGATGATGGTTGCCGATATTGTAGAGGTTGTAGTCTTGTTTCGGGCCCTTATCCAGGATGCGGACGATGCCCTCGACGATATCATCGACATACGTGAAATCGCGTTCGCATTTTCCGTAGTTGAAGATCCTGATCTTCTCATTGTTCAGCAGCTTTTTCGTAAACGAGAAGTAAGCCATATCCGGACGGCCTGCCGGACCGTAGACCGTGAAGAAACGTAAGCCCGTCGACTTGATGCCGTAAAGATGGGTATAAGTATAAGCCATCAGCTCATTGGTCTTCTTGGTCGCCGCATACAGAGACACCGGGTGATCGACCTTGTCATCGGTCGAGAACGGGACTTTCTTGTTGCCGCCATAGACCGAAGAACTCGACGCATAGACCAGGTGTTCGACCGGATGCTTACGCAATGTCTCCAGCAGGTTGTAGAAACCGATGATGTTGGACTCGATGTAGGTATCCGGATGATCGATCGAATAACGGACACCGGCCTGTGCCGCCAGGTTGACCGCCAGGTCGATCTTGTGATCTTCAAAGAGACGCTCGACAAAGTCCCGGTCGGAAATGTCGCCTTTGATGAAGCTAAAATCCCCTCCGACAGCTTCGATCTGCTGCAGGCGGTATTCCTTCAATGAGACTTCATAATAGTCGTTCATGTTGTCAACGCCGATGATGTGAACATCCTTGACATCGTTCAAGAGCCTCTTGCATAAGTTGGAACCGATGAAGCCGCAGCTTCCGGTGATGAGTATCGTTTTCTGGTTCAGCATAGTTCTATCTTACAACAGAAAACCTTATGTTACAATTGATAACATAAAATTTTTTCATATTGAATTAAATTGTTATTTTTAATAACATAATGAAGGAGGAACGCCTCATGAAAAGAATCGATAAGGACTTACTGTCCAAGACTATAAAAACAAAAAGAGAGAAACTCTCGCTTTCCCAAAGCGAACTGTCTGAGATCGCCCACATCAACCGTGCCATGATCTCCAAGATCGAAAACGGGATCTACATGCCTTCGATCGAACAGCTGGAAGACCTGATGGACGCCTTGCAGATCCGCCTCGATGAGATCCTGGGCGGGCAGGAGGAAAAAGTCCCCGCAAAAGAAACGGCCGCTTCCAAAAAGATCGCTGTCGCCGGAACAGGCTACGTCGGCTTATCGATCGCCGTACTGCTTGCCCAGCACAATGAAGTCAAAGCCGTCGACATCGTCAAAGAAAAAGTCGACCTGATCAATCAGAGAAGATCGCCGATCCAGGACGATTATCTGGAAGACTATCTGAAAAACAAAGAGCTTCATCTGACTGCCACGCTCGACGCACGGTCCGCCTACAAGGATGCCGATTACGTGATCGTCGCCGCACCGACCAATTACGATCCGCAGAAGAACTACTTCGATACTTCCGCCGTAGAAACGGTCGTCGACCTGATCCTGGACTGCAATCCCGATGCCTATATCATCATCAAGTCCACCGTCCCGGTCGGCTACACCCGGAAGCTCAGGAATCGCAAAAACAGCGACAGGATCTTGTTTTCTCCGGAATTCTTAAGAGAATCCAAAGCCTTGTATGACAACCTCTATCCTTCCCGCATCATCGTCGGTGCCGATACGGAAAACGAAGATAACAGGAAAGCGGCAGAAGGATTCGTGACTCTCCTGTCGCAGGGAGCACTCAAGAGCGACATCGAGACCCGCATCATGGGCATCACGGAAGCCGAAGCGGTGAAACTGTTCGCCAATACCTATCTGGCACTGCGCGTCTCCTATTTCAACGAACTGGACACTTACGCCGAGACCAAGGGGCTCGACACCCGTTCGATCATCGACGGCGTCTGTCTGGATCCGCGCATCGGCACGCACTACAACAACCCGTCCTTCGGCTATGGCGGCTACTGTCTGCCGAAGGACACCAAACAGCTTCTGGCCAATTTTGAAGATGTGCCGGAAAACCTCATCGAAGCCATCGTGGAATCCAACCGCACCCGCAAAGACTTCATCGCCGACAGGGTCCTCGATCTTGCCGGGACCTACGGCAATTCCGCACAATACGATGCCGGCAAGGAAAAAGAAGTCATCATCGGCGTCTACCGCCTGACGATGAAATCCAATTCCGACAATTTCCGGCAATCCTCCATCCAGGGCGTCATGAAACGTATCAAGGCCAAAGGCGCGAAAGTCATCATCTACGAACCGACGCTCAAAGACGGAGAGACCTTCTTCGGCTCCAAAGTCGTCAACAATCTGAACAGATTCAAAAAGAAGTCCAAAGCGATCATCGCCAACCGCTACGACAGCTGTCTGGATGACGTGCAGGAAAAAGTCTACACCCGCGACCTTTACCGCAGAGACTGATCTCACAGTCAAAAAAAGAAGACCCTCAGATCTTCTTTGTAAAATGAAGCATCGTATAGGAAGATCCGTCCCGGGGATCTTCCTTTTCTTCTTCTCCGGTCTTCGTGAAACCGAAACTCTCTGCCAGTTTCCGCGAAGCTATATTTTCTTTCCGGCAGGAATATATGAAGTTTTCCGCATGGTAGACTTCTTTCCCCCGGTCGATCAGCGCCTGCAAGACCTGTCTGCCATAACCCCGGGCAACAAAAGCCGGACCCAGGCAGATCCCTTCTTCCCGGACCGTCGTTTCATCGATCCGTTCCATGCCGGCAAAACCGATCGGTTCGCCGCTTTTCTTTTCATAGATCAGATAGGTATCGTGATCTTTCTGAAAAGCGATCGTCCTCTCCATGCGGGGCAAAGCGTCGCTTTCCTCTTCGCTGATCTTCCAGAACATGTAACGGGCAGCTTCCGGATGCCGCCACACGTTTTCATACATCTTTTCGTGATCGGAGAGCTTTGCCTTATCCAGCAGAAGATCTTTCGTTTCGATCATTACAGATCCATCTCGTTCTTCTTGTCTCTTTGCATCAGTGCATTGACGGCACTTGCCGGCGAGACTTGTTCATTCACGATCGCGTTCACCATCGAAGTGATCGGCATTTCGATCTGATATTTTTCGATCAGCCGCATCGCAGCAGGCAGCGCATTGACGCCTTCCACGACCATGCCGACCTGTTTCACGGCCTCTTTGGGCGGGACGCCCTGTCCGATCAGGATGCCGCAGCGGTTGTTCCGCGAATGCATGGAGGTCGCCGTGACGATCAGATCGCCGATCCCGGCCAGTCCGGCAAACGTCTGCTTGTCGGCGCCCATCGCCAGACCGAGTCTTGTCATTTCGACCATACCGCGGGTGATGATCGCCGCTTTGGCGTTGTCACCATAGCCCAGACCGGCGGAGATACCGGAAGCCAGGGCGATGATGTTTTTCAAGGCACCGCAAAGTTCGATACCCAAAACGTCCTCATTGGTGTAGACACGCATGCAGGTGTTCATGAAGATGTCCTGGACCTTTTCCGCCGCCGCCATGTCCTTGCATGCGGAAACGATCGTCGTCGGCAGGTCTTTCGCCACTTCTTCGGCGTGCGTCGGTCCCGATAAAGCGACGACCTTCACATGATCGTGCTTCCCGTCGGAAAGCACATCCTCGATGACCTGTGACATCGTGAACAGCGTACCGGCTTCGATGCCCTTGGCCACATCGACGATGATCTGTCCGTCCGGGATGAACGGCGCCGCTTTTTCCATCGTTCCCCGGACATAGACCGAAGGAACAGCGGACAAAAGGATGTCCTTGTCCTTGCAGACATCTTCGATATCTTTGGTGAAGACGATGCGCTCCGGGATCACCATGCCCGGCAGGTTCTTATGGACTCTCGAAGCAGAAAGCTCATCGATCTCGCTTTCGATCGCCGACCATACGGTCACTTCATATTCATCGTTCGCCAGCATCCTGGCCAAAGCCATGCCCCAGGTCCCGGCTCCAAGTACGCCTATCTTCATATCTCTCACCTTCCTTATCTTCATTATATGCCATTGAAAAAGGAACTTTCGTTCCTTAGGAATGGACTGCCAAAAAGTGCTCCAGTTTTTCGATCGCGGTCTTGATCTCGTCGAGCGAATAGGCATAGGAGATACGCACATAGCCTTCTCCTGCCTGACCGAAGGCATCGCCCGGGACCAGCGCCAGGTTCTCCTCATCCAGCAGCTTCTCACAGAAATCCTGCGAGCTCATGCCGCTGCATTTGATGGACGGGAAGACATAGAAGGCACCTTCCGGCATATGGGTCTTGAGACCGATGCGGTTGAGTTCCTTGACGATGTAGTTGCGCCGGTGGCGGAAACTCATGAACATCTCCTCGATGTCGTCATCGCCGTTGTATGCCGCTTCGATCGCCGCATATTGGGACGGCGTGCTGGCACACATGATCGTGTACTGGTGGACCTTGTTGAACACCTCGATCAGATCCTTGTGGGCAAGGATATATCCGACACGGTAGCCGGTCATCGAATACGCCTTGGAAAAACCGTTGATGACGACGGTCCGGTCTTTGACTTCGTCGAATTCCGCCAGAGAGACATGTTTTCCCTCATAAGTGAGTTCCGCATAGATCTCATCGGTGATCGCGAAGATCTTGCTTTCTTTTAAGATCGGAACGATCTTTGCGTAGTCTTCCCTGCTCATGACGCCGCCCGTCGGGTTGCCCGGGAAGTTGAGGATGACGGCCTTGGTCTTTTCCGACATCGCCGCCTTCAGCGCCTCCGGTGTCAGTTTGAAACGTTCTTCTTCCTTGAGCTCCACTTCGACGACCTTGGCTCCGGCCATCTCGATGATCGCCGCATAAGCCACATAAGCCGGTGTCGGCAGGATGACTTCATCGCCCGGCTGACATAAAGCCCTTAAGACGACATCGATGCCCTCGGATCCGCCGACGGTGACGATGACGTTTTCCTTAGGATCGTATGTGATATTGAATTTGCGCTTGTAATAATCGCAGATCGCCTCCTGCAAGACCGGAAGACCTTTGTTTCCGGTATAGAAAGTCCGGCCTTTTTCGATCGCATGGATGGCCGCTTCCCGGATGTGCCACGGAGTGATGAAATCCGGTTCGCCGACGCCCAAAGAGACGACGCCTTTTTTCGTTGCGGCAATATCAAAAAACTTGCGGATGCCGCTCGGTTTCATGAAACGAATGGTCTGATTGATCTCTTCGTCGAAAATCATGGGGTCACCAGAAGCCTTTCGCCTTCGCTCGCCTCTTCAAAGAAAGAGACGCCGTACTTCTTGTATTCCTTGAGCACGAACATCGTCTCGGTGCCGTTGACCCCTTCCGTCGGCGCAAGCTTGTGTGCCACAAAATTGGAGACTTCACGCATGTTCTTGCCGTTGACCTGCAGTAAGAACTCCGCTTTGCCGGAGATCAGATACAGAGATTCGACTTCCGGATAACGGGAGATCCGCTCGGCGATCTTGTCGTAGCCGGCGACGCGTTCCGGGACGCAGCTGACGAAGATGATCGCCTTGGAGATCTCGACATCGGCCTTCTCCCAGTTGATGATGGTGTGATAACCGGCGATGATCCCTTCCTTACGGTAGCGTTCCAGCGTCTCCAGTGTCTTGCCTTCCTCTTCGCCGAGGCAGGCTGCCAGATCTTTCGCCTCGAAGCGTGCATTGTTTTCGATCAGTTTCAGTAATTCGTTCATAGACTGTACCTCACTGTATTTTGAATCAATTTTATCACCATAGTTTCACTTTTACAAAACAGCCCGCAAGATGAACTTACGAGCTGCATGTTTATTTTTCTTCCTTGTTCTTGAAGACGAAGATCTTCGAGATGAAATAATTCAGGATCGCCGTGACCGGGATCAGGATCAGCTTGATGATGCGGATATCGAATTTCAGGATATCGACGAAGACAAGGATCGAAAGTTCCTCGACGCCCAGCGTGAAGATACGCGCGGAAGCGAATTTCACCAGTTCATTGAGGAATGAATTGTTGGTCCTGTCAAAGTAGAAATATCGGAACAGGACAAATGAGATCAATGTCGACATCATCCAGGCGATGATGTTGGCGACCGAACCGAGGAGGTTGAACGTCCTCGATAAGACGATCGTGAAAATGTAGTTGGAGACCGTGGAGATCAGGCCCAGGAAGCAATAGATCCAGAAGGCTTTCTTCCATTCGTAGAGCGGTTTGACGATGCGGATGACCGGTAATGAGACGATCCAGTCAAAGATCGCAAACTGCGGTTTGTTGTTGACGTCCTGAACGTCTTGTATGTTTTTGTTTTCTTCCATCAGATCAATTCCTTTATTTTATACGCAAGCCCGTCGACGGTCTTCAGCGGAACGGAACACAGTCCGACCCGGATGCCCTTGTTGACCTTGATCGTGTAGATATGATGATCGATGAGCTTCTGATGATCCTCATCACGTTTCTTATTGTCATCATATGCAATGGTCACGAAGAAACCGCCGCAAGACGTATACAATTCTAGCGCACATTCTTTTGCTTGTCTAATGAACAGGTCGGTCCTCTCTTTCAGCATCTTCTTCGCCGCGGAAAGCTCCTCATCGTATTCTTTACGATGATCACTGAGTACCTGGGCGATATTGATCATGGCGGCGTTGTTGAGATTGGACCAGGTCGCTCTGGCCAGCCTTGAACACAGATTGATGTAATGGTCCAGGAATCCTTCGTCGTTATTGATGGCGATCAAAGCACCGAGCCTCTGTCCGTAATAAGAGAACGCTTTGGAACAGGAGGCACAAAGAAGCACCAGGATGTGATCGCCGATCGTATCAAAGAGCGGGAAATAAGCCTTCGGATCGCCGTCCGCATAATCGATATAAGCGATATCGCACAGAAGGACGACTTCCTTATTGAGAGAATCGAGCTTGCCGATGATCTTTTTCCATTCTTCATAACTGTAAGCCTGACCCAGAGGATTTTGACACGGCGAATTGATGATCAGGAAGACTTTGCCGTCAACGGAATCGATCTTCTCAAACAGATCCTCAAGATCATAGACATCGTAAGTCACAGACCTGAGATTGTGTTCCGCGGCGATGACTTTGTAGTTGCCCCAGGCGATCTGCGGATAAAGGATCGTATCGCCTTCATCAAGGCAGGACGTGACCGCTGTCGCGATGGCACCGGTCCCGCCGGGCGTGGCGATCGAGCGGTGATGGTTTTTGACTCTGCCGTCCAGAACGAAATCGCAGATCGTTTCGATATAATCGGCATTGCCGGCAGGAGAAGAGGCATAAGCTGCCCGTTTTGCCGGGGCTATCGTTTTTTCGGCATCATAGACGCACTTGAAGGTCAGGAGCTTTCCTTCCTCATCGTAAAGACAGCCGGCTGTCGCATTGATGGCCAGCGGGTCGGACTTGGCAGCATTCACGACTGAAAAGATCGTGTCGACATAGCGCTCCGTATTCTCTTTTTTTCTGACAAATTTCATATCTGTTCCTTATTCTCCTGCAGGACCGCAAAAGCGATCGCATAGTCTTTTTCATGAGAGATCGAGATCTTAAGATCGTAATCTTTGTAGACGATCTCCGGTTTTCCTTTTTCGTTGTTGGTGATGTTCAGATCGCGCAGATCCGGTACTTCATGATCGCTGAGCGCTTTGATGATCGCCTCCTTGGCGGCAAAACGGCCGGCGGTGAACTGGATCTTCCGCTCTTCGCTCATCGACGATGCTTTTTCCCGTTCTTCCTCAGAAAGCACTTTGGCTAAAAATGCTTCCGAGATCGCTTTCCGCACCCGGGAGATATCGACGATGTCGGTCCCGATTCCTAAGATCATCTGTAAAGTCCTTTCAGGTCCGAAGTCCTTTTATTTTTCTTGAGTTCCTCATAGACCGCTTTCAGCTGCTGCTCATAGCGGTTGGCGTTGAAGTCCGGAAACAGGTCGAGATCCTTGAGTTCCTCCGGCAGATACTGTATCTTGTGGAAACAGTCATAACGTTCATAAGAGTATTTCTCACCGGCAGATAAGCCGACCGGTGTCAGCTTCAGATATTTCGGCATCTCGTAGGCCTTGTTGGCGACGATGTCTTCCGCCTTGTGTATGGCATCCATGCCCGTCCGCGATTTCGGTGACAGGCACAGATCGATGACATGGATCCCCAAAGGGATGATGGCTTCCGGGAAACCCGTATATTCCGCAGCCTGACATGCCGCATAAGTCCGCGAAGCCAGCTGCGGATTGGCCAGGCCGATATCTTCATAAGCGATGACCAATAGCCGCCGGCAGATCGAGGTCACATCCCCGGTCTGAGCCAGCAGAGCCAGATAATACAGGGCGGCATTGGCATCGGATCCCCGTATGGATTTCTGAAATCCCGAAAGTAAGTCGTAATAGCCGTCTTCCGAACCGAAGGAACGGTTGTTGACGTTCTTACAGTTGACCTCAACGGTCTCCCTGTCGATGTGATGATCCTTGCACAGGATGGCCGAGATCTCCAGGATGTTCAAGGCAAAACGGATGTCACCGTTGACACAGTCACAGATCAGCTGCATGGCGTCTTCGTCGATCTGATACTCGCCTTTGAGCCCTTCTTCCGCTTTCAGGGCATGTAAGAGGCCTTCCTTGATATCCTCATCGCTCAGCTTTTCAAATTCAAACAGGTGACAGCGCGAACGGATGGCCGGATTGATCGAATGATAAGGATTGGCCGTCGTGGCGCCGATCAGCAGGATCGAACCGTCTTCCACGTGCGGAAGAAGGAGGTCCTGCTTGTCTTTGTTGAGCCGGTGGACTTCATCGCAGATCAGGATCAGCTGACCGGTCATCCTGGCTTCGGTGAAGATCTGATCGAGATCCTTTTTATTGCCGGTCACCGCATTGAAACGCCGGTAAGGACGCTTCAGTTCATTGGCGATGACTCTCGCCGTCGTCGTCTTGCCGGTACCCGGCGGACCGAAAAAGATGGCAGAAAACATCTGCCCCTGTTCCACACATCTGCGTAAGACCCCGTTGTTTCCGACCAGCTTCTTCTGGCCCAGAATGTCATCGAGACGCTCGGGACGCAGTCTATGCGCCAGCGGTTCCCTCATTTTCGCTCCTGAGAAGCGGGATCACATCCCGGATATCATAAGTATGAAGATAAGCTTTCTGCCGGTCTTCTTCGCTGATATATGCGAGGTCTTCGACGATCACCAGCCGGATGCCGGCCGCAAACGCCGCCAAAGCACCGTTATGTCCGTCTTCAAGGACCAGCGCTTCGCTTGCGTCGATGCCGAAGTGTTCCAGCGTTTTTAAGTAGATTTCCGGATCCGGTTTGCCTTTCGTTACCTGATCGCCGGTAACGATGTGATCGAAGTAATCGAAGATCGCAGCATTTTTCAGACATTGGTAAGCCTGTTTCTTATGCGTCGAGGTGGCGATCGCCATCAGATATCCGCTTTTCTTGCAGTAATCGAGGACTTCTCTTGCCCCGGGACGCATCGGGATCGGTACATTTTCGATCGTATATGCGATCCCCTCGTGCATGAGGCGCATGTATTCGCCGATCGGAAAATCTTTGCCCATATGCTCGGCCATCCTCCGTTCGTAGATGTCCCAGCCGTTGCCCATCAGGGAAGCCAAAAAGTCCAGACTGACCGGCATGCCAAGTTTGGAAGAGACTTCCACGCCCAGCCTGGAATACATCTGCCTCTCGGAATCCAGAAGCAGTCCGTCCATATCAAAAATAATCAGTTTTGTCATAGCAATACCATTATATCTTACGTACTCCTCAAAAAAAGAAAAAGGTACAGGGAAGACCTGTACCGAAAATACTATTTTTTGCAGAATTCCACGGCGATCTTCGATGCGACGCGGGCATTGTTGTAAGCCAGCTGCAGATTGGAAGCCAGAGAATCGCCGCCGGTGAGATCCTTGATCGTTGCCAGTAAGAACGGAGTCGTCGCCTTGCCGTGGATCCCTTTTTCCTTGCACATGGCGAGCGCCTGATCGATGACCTTGTCGATGACTTCGTGATCCATCGAATACTCGTGCGGGATCGGATTGGCGACTAAGACACCGCCGTTGAGGCCGAGTTCCCACTTGGTCTTGAGGATCTGCGCAGCTTCCGCCGCATCCTTGACTTTATAGTCGACGCCGAAACCGGACTTCTCACAGTAGAATGCCGGGAAATCTTCCGTCTTGAAACCCAGGACCGGAACGCCGAACGTCTCAAGATATTCCAGCGTCAGACCGATATCCAGGATCGATTTGCATCCTGCGGAAACGACACAAACATTGGTGTGTGCGAATTCCTGCAAGTCGGCAGAGATATCCATCGTCTCCTGTGCACCGCGGTGAACGCCGCCGATGCCGCCGGTCGCAAAAATGCGGATGCCCGCCATATTGGCGATCAACATCGTCGTGGCAACGGTCGTGGCCGCCGTCTGCTGATTGGTCAGATAGACCGCAACGTCTCTTCTTGAAGCCTTGGCGATATCCTTGCCCTTGCACATGAGCTCGAGTTCCTCAGCATTGAGTCCGACCTTCAGCTTGCCGCCGATGATGGCCGTCGTTGCCGGGATGGCGCCTTCGCCCCGGACGATCTCTTCGACTTTATGGGCGAATTCGATATTCTCGGGATACGGCATGCCGTGGGAAAGGATGGTCGATTCCAGTGCGACGACCGGTCTTCCTTCCTTCAAAGCTTCTTCGATCTCCGGTGTGATAGACAGGTACTTCTGATAATTCATATTTCTTTGTTCTCCTTTATGATCTGCTGCAAAAGTCCGATGGACATGTTTTTATTGATCGGGTCGGGACAGCGTATCGCGGCGATGCCGGCCGCCAGCCCCAGATCGATGGTCTCTTCGATCGGCAAGCCCGTGACTTCCCCGTATAAGAAAGCCGCCATCAGGGCATCTCCCGCGCCGGAGGCATTGACCATATGCTTCTCTTCCTTAAAAGAAGCAAACTTCCGGGTATCACCGTCCATATAAAAGATACCATCTTTTGACATCGAGATGACGATCTTTTTCAAGCCTTGGCCGAGAAGTTTCTCGCAAGCCTTTTCGACCTCTGCGAAAGATCCAATCTTTTCCCCTGCCAGACAGCTCAGTTCGCTGCGGTTGGGCTTGATGAATTCAAAATCTTTGACATACGGAGCGATCTTTTTGGCAAAGTTGTCCGAGATCGGATCGATGTAGATCGGCGTTTTTCCCTTGCATACATCGATGATGGCTTCGATGGTCTGATCATCCAGTGAAGGATCGATCACCACGAGCTTCGCCCCGGCCAGAAGTCCCTGCTTGGCATAGATGAGATCCGGCGTGATGGCTTGAAGGACCGACATATCGCAGACTGCCATATACATGTCGTTGTTTTCGTCCTGCAGCTGGATGAAGACACCGGAAGAAGCACCCTTGACCTTCAGAGAATGGGAAAGATCGATACCGTTGTTTTTGTAGTCTTCTTCGATCATCTTCCCGTAGCTGTCATCGCCATAAGCCGTGATCATCTTCGCTCTTCCCCCGAGCAAGGTGAAATTGGTGATGATGTTATGCATCACGCCGCCTACGGAAGAAGTGATATCGGCCGGATGATCGTAGTGCTTACGAAGCGGGATCCGCGATTTGCCATAGACGTCGACATTGGAAGCGCCGATGCCCACGATATAGTCTTCTTCTTCCGAAACGATATAGCCCTTGCCTAAAAGATATCCCTGCTTCATCAGTGACGAGATATGGACGGCGACGGTACTCCTCGTGACACCGAGCAGCTCGGCGATCTGCGACTGTTCGATGGACGGATTTTCCTTGATGATCTCCAGTATTTCTCTTTCTTTATTCGTCATCATATTTAGTTATATAAGCACATGTTTATTGTATCACAGAGACAGAAAAAGAACGGAAAATATGAGATAATAATTACAGCAATAGAAGGAGAAAACTCAATGGCTAAATTTGTTTGTAAAGTATGCGGATATGTCTACGAAGGCGATGCTGCTCCTGCAGAATGCCCGGTCTGCCATACAGGTTCCGAGAACTTTGAAGAAGTCAAAGGTGAGATGAAACTGGCGGCCGAACATAAGTTCGGTGTCTACGGCGAGACCGTCAGAAACAACCCGGGCATCCCGGATGTCGACAAGAAATACATCTATGATCAGCTGGTCGCCAACTTCAACGGCGAGTGCAGCGAAGTCGGCATGTACCTGGCAATGTCAAGAGTCGCTTACCGAGAAGGTTATCCGGAAGCCGGTCTGTATTGGGAGAAGGCCGCTTTCGAAGAAGCGGAACATGCAGCGAAATTTGCGGAACTCTTGGGAACGGATCTGGAAAAAAACATGACCGCTTCCACAAAAGCCAATCTGAAATGGAGAGTCGACTGCGAATACGGTGCGACCGCAGGCAAGACCGAACTTGCGACCTTAGCTAAGAAATACAATCTCGATGCGATCCACGACACCGTTCACGAGATGGCAAGAGATGAGGCGAGACACGGCAAGGCACTTGAAGGCCTGCTCAAGAGACTGTTCGGCGAATAATCATCGCAGACGATCCAGATCATCCAAGGAGGAACGGTGTTCCTCCTTCTTTAAAATAGGAGGATAAAATGCCAAAAAAGATCATTCTCGATGTCGATACCGGCTCCGATGATGCCTGCGCCATCATGCTGGCACAGCTCAGGCCGGAGATCGATCTGATCGCCGTCTGCACCGTCAAAGGCAATCAGCCCATCGAATACACGACAGAGAACACCTTGAGGATCCGCGATCTTTTACATGCGGACTTCCCGGTCTACAAAGGCTGTTCGGGATCCTTAGTCAAAAACATCGTCTATCCCCGCATCCCGCCGACCGCCAATGCGGACGCTTACGATGGAGAAGGAAACAAGATCCACATCCACCAGGAACTTTTCGACCTTCCCGCATCAGAAGGAAAGATCGAAGAACTCAACGCTCCCAACTTCTATGTCGACTATCTGAAAAACGCAGAAGAGCCTGTCACGATCGTCGCCGTCGGCCCATTGACTAATCTGGCTGTCGCGCTGGTCATGGAACCGCAGATCGTGAAAAATATCGAGGAGATCGTCATCATGGGCGGGGGCTGGAACATCACCAATGCGACCCTGGCTGCCGAGTTCAACATCTACGACGATCCGGAAGCGGCACAGCGCGTCTTACATTGCGGTGCGAAGATCACCATGGTCCCTCTCGACGCCACCCACAGTGCCTATATCAGCAGGAAAGATGCCGAAGCTTTGAAAGCGATCGGAAGTCCTGCATCCGTGTTTGCCGCTGATCTGATCGAGCGCCGCATTCAAGTTCACGACTACGCCCAGCCATTGGAAGTCGAACATACCTGTGCCCTGCACGATCCTCTGTGCATCGCCTATCTGATCGATCCGGACGTTTTGAAGGATGTGAAACTGTGCAATGTCGAAGTTTCCCTTTCCGGCCTGACGGAAGGACAGACCTGTGTCGATCAAAGAGCGATACAGGAAGACCGCAATGTTCATTTTGCCTTCGGCGGCGATCCGAAGCGTTTCTCGAAGATCCTGATCGACGCATTCCGTTAGTCTTATGATCGACTTGAAGACTCTGGACAGCGATGGCTTATGCCAGCTGTTCGACCACACATTTTTGAAAGCTTACGCAAGGCAAGAAGACTTTGAAAAACTCTGTAAAGAAGCCAGAGACTACCATTTCCGGATGGTCGCGATCAATTCCTTCCCGGTCCCTTTGTGCAAGAAACTTTTGCAAGGCACGGACGTCCATGTCGGTGCTGCCATCGGTTTCCCTCTGGGACAGACGAGCATCGAGACCAAATGTTTCGAAACGGAAAACGCCATCGAAAACGGTGCCGATGAGATCGACTATGTCCTGAACATCGGCAAACTCAAGGATCATGACTTCGCCTATATCGAAGAAGAGATGTCACAGATCGTTTCCATCTGCCGCAGACACGGTGTATTGGTCAAAGTCATCTTTGAAAACTGCTACCTCGACAGGCAAGAGATCATTGCTGCCGCAAAGATCGCCAGAAAGATCCGGCCGGACTTCATCAAGACTTCGACCGGCTTTGGGACAAGCGGAGCAACAGCCGAAGATGTCCGGCTGATGAAGGAAGCGGTCGGCGATGAGGTCAAAGTCAAAGCAGCCGGCGGGATCCGGGACTGGCTTTCCTGCAAACAGATGATCCTGGCCGGTGCCGAACGGATCGGTACCTCCGCATCGATCGCCATATTAGAAGGTTTCCTGAAAGAAAAAGAGTCACAGCGCTAATGCCGTGACTCGTTTTTTATGATCGGATGGACATCTTCTTGCAAAGCTTCATCCAGTTGCTCTTTTGATATGAATCCGTTGTTCTTCATCGTCTGCAAGACCCAGGCCTGCCTTCCTTTGGCATCTGTGAAACCGTCGGAAAGCTGATAGATCGCCGGCGCATTGGGGATCCCGGCAAGTATGGCAGCTTCCGCCAGGCTGAGATCATCGCACGTTTTGCCGTAATAGCCCTCGGCCGCTTCTTTGATCCCCCAGAAGCCGTCGCCGTAGTAGTTCATATTGGCATATAAGGCAAAGAGTTCTTCCTTGGAGAAATTGTCCTCCAGATCGAACATCAGGAAGATCTCCGCTGCCTTTTCCTCCAGGCCGTCCACATAACCGTCCAGATAAAGGTTCTTGGCGATCTGTTCCGAGATCGTCGAACCGCCTTCCACCATGCTTCGGTAGCGAACGTTGTGCAGTAAGGCACGGATCAAAGCGACCACATCATAGCCTTTCCTGCTGAAGAAGCGCTTGTCCTCCACCGAGATGACCGCATTGACGAAGTCTTCGTCGATCTGATCGAAAGGCACATAATCTTCCTTCGATGTATAGGCTCCGACCGCTTCTTTGACTGACAGTCTTCCGATCTCCCTTTGGTAGCGGACATGACCTTGATATGCCAGGAATCCCAGGCAGGCAAGGATCATTGCCAGCAGAACGAAGACGGCGGACAGCAGTTTTCTTCTCATTGCAGATTCAGATGACGGTCAAGGATGAACCAGGTCACCAGGGAATAGATCCCGGCGAGAAGCAGCGGTGTGACGAACAGCAGCGGATGTAAGAACGACATGCGTTCACCGTATTCATAGACGAAGCTGCTTGGAAATAAGAAAACTCTTAAGATATACATCGCGAAGACGAAGATCCCGGCGATGAGCTTCTGATGTTTGTCGAAGAGATGGCCGATAGACAGTGCCGCAAAGAACAGACAGATCGAACAGACCAGCTCCAAGGCTCCCAATAACATCGCCTGAAGCAGCGACAGATAGAAATTGGCGTCCAGCGTGAAGATATAGCGGAAGGCTTCCATGATATCCAGGAAATTGGCGACGGTGAATGCATAGATCAATACACAGACGCCCAAAGCGAGAGCTTCCACGACTGCCCAGATCAAAGCGTTGAAGACCTTTGCCAGGATATGCGTCTCCGTTTTGACCGGTAGGGCAAAGGACAGATAGCCTTCGTTCTTCAATAAGCCGTTGTAGAAACGCAAGACGACCAGGATGACCGTGACTGCGAAAGATGAGCTCATCGAAACGATCCAGGCAAACACGGAGATCCCGAAAACGAAACCTCTGTCGATATTGAAACGGATCATGAGCGAACAGACTAAAGTCAGAGCGATCATCAGTCCGTAGAGCGGGAACATATTCTTGGCCAATGCCTTGAAATCATATTTGATCAGTTTTCCTAACATCTGAAGACCTCCCTGAAGTATTCATCGACACTCTTTCCGGTATTTTCCTTGATCTCATCGATGCTCTGATGAAGGACGATCCTTCCTTCTTTCAGAAAGACCGCTTCGTCCAGAACGTTCTCGACATCCGCGATCAGATGCGTCGAGATCAGTACAGTCGCCGTCTCATCGTAATTGGAGATGATCGTGCGTAAGATATAATCCCTGGCTGCCGGATCGACACCGGCGATCGGCTCATCGAGCAGATAGAGCTTCGCTCTTCTCGACATCGTCAGGATCAGCTGTACCTTTTCCTTGGTGCCCTTGGACATCTTGCGCAACGGCATCTTCAGATCGATGTTCAGCGAATCCAGCATCTGATAAGCCCTTTGTTCATCAAAATCGGCAAAGAAATCCTTATACATGCCGACCAGTTCCTCGCTGTTCATATATTCCGGCAGATAGTTCCTGTCCGGCAGATAAGAGACCATCGCTTTCGTGATCTCGCTCGGCGCCTCACCGCAGATCCTCACACTTCCCTCACTGGGGACCAGAAGTCTTGAGGCGAGTTTGATCAACGTCGTCTTGCCTGAGCCGTTGGGCCCTAATAATCCGACGATCTTTCCTTCTTCCAAAGTCAGATCGACACGGTCCAAAGCCTTCACATTTCCATACGATTTGCTGAGGCCGTCACATACCAATGTTTCCATCATCATCCTCCCATTTCGCTACGGCATCCTTGATCGAACGATCGTCCATGCCCAAGCTTCTCAAATGCCTAAACAGTTCTTCGATATACGTTTTCGAAAGATCCTCTCTGACCTCGTTCATTTTCGAGACATCGATGCTGACGAATCTGCCGCTGGTCCTTTCACTCTGGACCAGCCCTTCTCTCTCCAATTCCGTATACGCTCTCTGCACGGTATTGGGATTGACACCGGCTTCCATTGCCAGATCTCTGACGGCCGGAAGCTTATCTCCGCTTTTGTATTTCCCGGAAGCGATGTCGACTTTCATCAGTTCGATGATCTGAAGGTAGATCGGAACATCATCAGAAAATTTCCATTTCATAGTTCTTCCTTCCTGTTGTATTAATACATTAATACAATAATACATTGATACAATTTTTGTCAATAACTTTTTGTTTTTTTCCTGCAGATATTTCCTTAAGACCGCATTAATTAACGCAAAAAACGTATGAAATATTTTTTTATTTGATCTATAATGCAGAAATAAAAGGAAAACCCTCATGAACAAAACGGTAAAAAAGAAACGAAAGATCAATTATTTCCGATTGGGGATCGTCCTTTTGTCCGCCGCATTGCTGATCTTCGGCGTCGTATATCTGATCTACACTTTGGAAAGAGGCAACGTCATCAATATCCTCCCCGAGATGCATGTCGGTTCGGAAACCAAAGAAAGCGAGAGGATCGGCGGAGTCCTGATCGATGACATCCACGGTCTTTCGCAAGAGGACTGGGACATACTGGAAAGATATCTGAACTCGACAAGCTACAGCCAGGATGACTTTAGGGATTTCATCGAAAGCCTAGGCGGCAGCGTTTCTCCATATGAAAATGATTCAGAGCCTGCGAAAGAAAACATAAAGAAGCTTATCGAAGTCTCTTATCAGGAGCAGAAGCTCTATTACTACGAAAACGATGAATTGATCTTCACATCGGATGTCGTCACCGGCAATGAAACCACCGACATCATTCCCTATGGAACATATCATGTCCTGCATATGGCAAAAGATGCGACCCTGGTCGGTGCAGACTACGAAAAACATGTCGATTACTGGATCGGTTTTGACAATGAGACCGGCGGTCATATGGTCGGTTTCCATGACGCTTCCTGGCGGACGGTCTTCGGCGGTGATGAATGGAAAACCAACCCAACACTGGAATGTGTCAATATGCCGACCGATAAAGTGAAACAGTTATTTGAGGCGGTCGATCTCGGGACCGAGATCCGGATACATGATTAGGCGGAACATCCGCCTTTTTATCTGCTTCATCATCTGCTGAAGCAAAAAGAAAACGCCTCATACGAAGCGCTGATCTTATATAGTGGCGTCCATGGAGATAATATTCCTCGCTAAAATGTGCTTTAAATAAAGCGTTTTGGCAAACTTCACACTTTTTTTCAGACGTCAAGAAGTGTGAAGTAAAGGTGTGAAGTTCTTTTGAAAGAAAGCCAATACTCGAAAAAAATTTGTGTAAATCTTCAACATTGCCTTTCTCTGCTTATTTTTTCTTCGTACTGGCCAAGTTTTAAACAGCGCCGTAAAGGCGCAGTTCCCCTCTCAAGTGCCCGGAAAAAACTAAAACCGACTTTGTTTTTCTATCCAACCTCGTTAGAGGTTATCACTCTTCACTTCCTGTGATTTTACGGATAGACCATTCAATGAAGACCACCCCAGGATTGTTTGTTTCCCCGCTCTACCTGTTCCGGCGGGCTCACGACATAGGCTTTCAAAGTCGGTAAAGTATCTATGCCGGGTGACTATTTGGCCTGCTCTCCAACTCACCACATTAGAGCTT
>JAIKXJ010000086.1 GCA_024684175.1 Erysipelotrichaceae bacterium | reverse complement strand
TTCTCTGAACCCGGGTGGAGTTTCAATATAAATGCCATTCTTCCGTTTTCTGACACACTCCAGTTTGAACTCTTTTGAATACTTCATAAATAAAAAGTGAACCTCCTTTAAGTTGGTCCAACTTTAGGGGTTCACTTCATTTTAATACCCACTTGTTTTTGTTAATCATGTACGACGACTTCGGTGCCGACATCGGCATAGTCGAAGAGGATCGTGATCTTGTCCGTCGGCATGTTGACGCAGCCTCTTGACGGGTCGGAAAGATAGATCTCTTCGCCGAATTCATCACGCCATGAGGCATCGTGCAGGCCGTAGACTCTGCCGGACGGATCGAAACCGATCCAGAAATCGACGTGTTCCAGATAATCTCTGCCCATCAGATAGGAATCGGTAGACATCTTGCGGATGTAGAATTCGCCATGCGGTGTTTCATCAGTGATCTCACCGTTGCCCGAGACGATCGGGGAACTGAGCATCAGCACTTCGTTTTCGTAGTAATACAGTGTCTGTTTCAGGATCTCGACTTCGATACGTCCCTGATGCTGGGAAGGGATCCATTCGACACTTATCGTTTCATCTTTCAGGGACGGAAGGGCATCGTGGAGGCTTGTCTGCAAGGCGGAACGGTCAAGATAGGTCTTTTCATCGTCTTTATGTTCCGTATAGAGATCATAGATGTATTGTGTCAGTTTATCCTGATCGGCAGTGAGTTCGTTGTTCTCGAATTTCAATAGATCGGATAAAGACGTTCCTTTCAATACTTCGTTCTTGTCTTCCGTGATGTTGACGGTAATCGTTTTTTCCAGTGCTTTTTGATACGTCTCGGCTTTTCCTTCAAAGGAAGGATCATCTTGTCTCAATGCCGGTCTCTCATAGGAATCCGCGAGATCCAGGACCGGAGAGCCGTTTCCGTCAAAGTAAGACCGTATGGCTTCATCGATCTTCTTGATGACTGCCTTTTCTTCGATCTTGTTTCCATCGACGGCATCTTTTACGATGACTTTATTATTTTCAATAGCCAGCGTCGCATCCTGCGGTTCCGTAATGTTTTCTTTCTTTAAGAAATAGAAATCCTGAATGAAGGACTTGATGCGGGCTTTGGTATAGGAACCGTTGATCTTGTTGCAGATGAGATGCTGTTCTTTGGGAAACAGCCAGCTCGTCTTGTCCTGATCGTTCAGAAGAACTGATGCATCATAGACGATGTCATCTTCCATCTTTCGCAGATCGAAGCGGTCTTTGACTTCTTCGCCGTTCTTTCCGATCTCCAGTACATCGATATATGGGGAGACTTCTTTGAGAAGATCGTTTGTCTGTGCCAGCGTCTTGTTGGAGACATCGATCTCATTGATGTACGTCTTGGGAAGGAAATGGGAA
The DNA here is from genome assembly GCA_024684175.1 of Erysipelotrichaceae bacterium. The sequence continues at coordinate 26,822 of JAIKXJ010000086.1, read as the reverse complement.
GAATAGTATAGGATGCCTCCCAAATAGATGACCGCCAGCAAGAGGCAGCTGCCCAGGATGGCGATGAGTCGTTTCAGTTTGTTTTTAGGTATATTCTTGAAATTCATAACAATCCCATTATACAGGAAGCTCAAGTCAATTGTTCCAAAATGTTTCTTGTGTTATAGTATTAAGGAAGAACCGGGGTTTTAGCGCAGCTGGAAGCGCGCCTCCATGGCATGGAGGAGGTCACGGGTTCGAATCCCGTAAGCTCCACCATTGGATCTTAGACCGTCTGGATCAGACGGTTTTTGTTTGGAAACGTATAATAAATCGTTTAGTAAAGATTCATGAAAACTTTTCATGAAAATTGTGTAAATGTATATTGAATATCGGTACAAAGGGACCTGTAAAAGCGGATATGAATTCCGTTTTTCGTTATCATTTATTATGTATGATTATGGAAAAAAGATTGAATCTGATCGAGAAATTGCAGAAGAAAGAAAACTTCACTTCGGCGGAGTCTTCTTTGGCCGATTATATCTTGAACAATATCGATGATGTCTATCGCATGTCTTTGCAGGATCTGGCGAAGGCTTCTTATGTATCCAAGCCGAGCGTCATCCGCCTGTACAGAAAGGTCGGCTGTCTGAATTACCGGGAATTTTCCATCGGTCTGCAGCTGGAAAAGATCAGGAACGATGACGGAACGATCGAAAACAGCCGTGTCTTTCTGGAGACGGAGGATCTGTTTGAATTCCTGCAGAAGACAGGGATCTTGTGCAAGCAGGTCATCGATAACTGTATCTCGGCGATCGATCAGGATGTTCTGAACGATATCGTCACGACGCTGAATGAAGTGGACAAGATCTATCTGTATTCTTTGGACGGGATGGAGGATAAACTGAATTTTTTCCTTGACCGGATGAATCTGGTCGGTAAAGAGCCGATCCTTATCCGGAACAGCGAGGATCCAAAGCTTTTGATCCGCTCGATGAACGAGAAGGATGCGATCCTGCTGACGTCTGCTTCTGAGAGAGACAAAGAAGATGCATTATTGGAAGAGATCTTTGAAAGGCCGTGTCCCAGGATCCTGGTGAGTACGGCGGATGATTCCGATCTCGACCTGAGAACGGATTATTCCTTTTACAGATATCCCAAAGGAAGCGACTTCATCCGCAACAGCAAGATCGTTTCGCAGGTGTCCCTGTTGCTGGGTCTCAATTTCCTGCAGGCGAGCCTGCTCAAAGTACAGTTTGATCAAAAAGAAAAATAAAGGATTTTCAAAGCTTTCGTCTGTCGGAAGCTTTTTTCATGGTCTCCCGGGCTTTAAAATGGCTTATAATGAATGGAGCGAAAGGCAGGTGGTTTCAGTGGAAAGTCAAAGTATTCCGTTATGCAGCAGTGATGAACCGGACTTGGGATATGACTTTTCGCTGGACTTGCTGAAATAACGGTCACATCCAAAGTTCATATTTAAAAATGAAAAAAGAGGTAACGAATATGAACATGGAATCAAATCAGAACAACAATATCAAAGAGATCATCAGCTTCATCCGTTCGGAAAAAAACGATGAAGCTTTACGTATTGCCTTGGAAGATTATCATGACAAGGACATCGCCGAGACTCTGGAGGAATTGAGCCTCGAAGAAAGAAAGAAACTTTACCGCATCATCGGACCGGAAAGGACCGGTGAGGTCTTCTCGTTCTTAAGAGAGGACGTCGATACGTATCTGGCAGAAGTCGGTCTGGATGCGGCGGCGAAGATCGTCGAAGAGATGGATACCGACGATGCGGTCGACCTGCTCGATCAGATCGATGATACGATCGAACAGAAGATCCTGGAGAAGATGGATGACAAGGTCGAGGAAGAGATCCGTCTCATCCAGTCTTACGATGAGGATGAACTGGGCTCTTTGATGACGACCAACTTCATCAAGCTCAATGTTTTATATACGGTCAAGCAGGCGATGCGGGAACTCATCCGTCAGTCGGAAGACAATGACAACATCGACATGTTGTATGTCGTAGATTCCAAAAATCTGTTCTGCGGCGTCGTTGATCTGCGCGATCTGATCAAAGCCAGAGAGACCGACAAGTTCACGGAACTGATCATCACGTCCTTCCCGGTATTGTACGACCATGAAAAGATCGCCGACTGTCTCGAAGAGATCCGCGAATATTCGGAAAACTCTCTGCCGGTCCTGGATCAGGATCAGCATCTGCTGGGTGTCATCACGTCCACCGACATCATCGAGACGGTCGATGAAGAGATCTCCGATGACTACGCAAAACTCGGCGGTCTGTCTTCGCAGGAAGACCTGCACGAGCCGCTGTTTGAATCGATGAAGAAACGTCTGCCCTGGCTGGCGGCTCTGCTGGTGCTGGGCATCGGCGTTTCGGCGGTCGTCGGCATCTTTGAGAATGTCGTCAAGGAGATCGCCATCATTGTCTGTTTCCAATCCCTGGTCCTGGATATGGCCGGTAATGTCGGAACGCAGTCTCTGGCCGTCACTATCCGTGTTTTGATGGATGAAGAGGTCACCGCCAAAGACAAGATACGTCTGATCCTCAAAGAGATGCGGGTCGGTTTCTCCAACGGCATGCTGCTGGGGATCGCTTCCTTCCTGTTCATCGGCTTGTATATCTTCTTGTTCAAGAAGTATCCGCCGATGTTCTCGTTTGCGGTGTCGGCTTGTGTCGGTATCGCCTTGTTGGCAGCGATGCTGGTATCGTCTTTCGTCGGAACGACGGTCCCGATCATCTTCGATAAGATCCACATCGACCCGGCGGTCGCTTCCGGTCCGTTCATCACGACGATCAACGACCTGATCGCCGTCATCTCGTATTACGGACTGGCTTGGATCCTGCTGCTGAATGTTTTGCATATGTAGTTTATGGAAAAGAAAGAATCACTCACATTAAAAGATCTGAAGATCAATGAACACGCAAAGATCCTGAGCGTCGGCGGGCAGGGTGCTTTACGCCAGCACTTTTTGGATATGGGCGTCATCCCCGGTGCGGAACTGACGGTCGTCAAGTTCGCTCCGCTGGGCGATCCGATGGAACTGCAGATCCACGGCTATGAACTTTCCCTGCGCCTTGAAGATGCCGAAAAGATCGCCATCGAAAAGATCCCGGAGCGGAAAAACAAGCACACCCGCATCGAAAAACTGAGCGACAGTGAACACCCGGGTCTCGGTGAAGAGGGCAGGTTCCACGATAAGAAGAGCGAAGATCCGCTTCCCGAAGGCGAGATGCTGAGCTTTGCTCTGGTAGGCAACCAGAATTCGGGCAAGACGACACTGTTCAACCAGCTGACCGGTTCCAACCAGCACGTCGGGAATTTCCCGGGCGTGACGGTCGACCGCAAGGACGGGGCGATCAAAGGATCCCCCAATACCTGCATCACCGACCTGCCGGGCATCTATTCGATGTCTCCGTATACCAATGAAGAGATCGTCTCCCGCAATTTCGTATTGCATGAAAAGCCGAAGGCGATCATCAATATCGTCGATGCGACCAACATCGAACGCAATCTCTATCTTTCCATCCAGCTGCTTGAGATGAACAAGCCGATGGTCATCGCTCTGAACATGATGGATGAGTTCACCGGCAACCACGGAAGCATCGACCTCAACGGTCTCGAAGAGCGCCTGGGCGTACCGGTCATTCCGATCTCGGCGATCAAAAACGAAGGTGTCGATGAGCTCGTCTCCCACGCTTTGCATATCGCAAAATATCAGGAAAAACCAAAGGTCCAGGACTTCTGTTCCAAGGAAGACCATGACGGCGCGGTCCACAGAGCCATCCATGCGGTGGAGAATCTGATCGAGGACCATGCCCAAAGGGCGGATCTGCCGCTTCGTTTTGCGGCAACCAAGGTCATCGAGAACGATTCTTTGATCTACGAACAGCTCGATCTGGATCAAAACGAGATCGAGGCCATCGATCATGTGATCTTGCAGATGGAGAAGGAATCCGGTATGGATCGTTCGGCTGCCATGGCAGACATGCGTTTCGATTTCATCGAGCGGGTCTGCGAGGCGACGATCGTCCGTCCGAAGGAGTCCAAAGAAAGGATCCGTTCGGAAAAGATCGACAATGTCCTGACCGGTAAGTGGACGGCCATCCCTTGTTTCATCCTGGTCATGTCCCTGGTCTTCTTGCTGACGTTCAATTTGATCGGACCGTTCTTCCAGGAGATCCTGGAGGGCTGGATCGCTCAGCTGGGCGATGCTTTGCTGGAATTATTGACAAGGATGCAGGTCAATGACATGCTGCTGTCATTCGTTTCCAAGGGGCTGATCGAGGGCGTGGGAAGCGTTTTGAGCTTCTTCCCGATCGTCGTGACTTTGTTCTTCTTCTTATCGATCATGGAAGACAGCGGCTATATCGCCAGAGTTGCCTTCTTTATGGATAAACTGCTTCGCAAGATCGGCCTGTCCGGACGTTCGATCGTACCGATGCTGATCGGTTTCGGCTGTACGGTGCCGGCGGTCATGGCAACCAGGACGCTGCCGAGCAAGCGGGACCGTTACATGACGATCTTGCTGACGCCGTTCATGTCCTGTTCGGCGAAATTACCGATCTACGGGTATTTTGCCAATGCTTTTTTTCCGGGCAAGGCCGGTTACATCATGGTCGGATTGTATCTGTTGGGGATCATCGTCGCCATACTGATGGCACTGATCATGAAGAATTCGATCTTCTCCGGCAAGGCTGTCCCGTTCGTTATGGAACTGCCCAATTACCGAATGCCGGGCGTGAAAAATGTTGCACAGTTATTGTGGGATAAGTCCAAAGATTTCATTACCCGGGCATTCTCGGTGATCCTGGTCTCAACGATCGTCGTCTGGTTCCTGCAGCAGTTCGATATCGGTCTCAATGCAGTGGAATCGCCTTCGGATTCCATCATGGCGATGATCGCCGGCCTGCTGGTACCGCTGTTCAAGCCGCTGGGCTTGGGTGACTGGCGTATCGTGACCTCGCTGGTCTCCGGTTTCATGGCTAAGGAAAGCGTCGTTGCGACATTGGAAGTTTCCTTCGGAAGCAAGATCCATGAAGTCTTCGATGCGGTATCGGCGATGACGATCCTGGTCTTCTCGCTGTTGTATACGCCGTGTGTTGCGGCGATCGCGGCGATGAAACGGGAGCTTGGAAACAAATGGGCGATCGGTATCGTCTTCTGGCAATGTCTGGTGGCATATATCTTTGCCTTTATTGCAAGGTTCATCATGCTTGCGATAGGGTCCTGATCATGGAAGGTCGGATGCCCTTTTTTGTTTCGGACTGTCTTTGTTATAGAATGAAAGAAGAAAAAAGAATCGTCTGCATATGAGACAAAAGACATAAAAAAGCAAGTCTGAGGAGGAAACTATGAAGCTTTTGCAGCATGAGCAGCAGCATCTGGAGACCATCTATCCGCATATGGGGGAATTTACCGTCCTGCTGAAGAAGAACGGGGATTTTCCTTTGAAAGAAGCGGGGGAGATCGCTTTATACGGCAACGGCGGACGCCAAACGATCAAGGGCGGGACCGGTTCCGGCGAGGTCAATTCCCGTTTCTTTATCAGCTGCGAAGAGGGATTGAAGAACAAGGGTTTTCATGTCTTAACTTCATCCTGGCTCGATGCCTATGATGAGATCAGAAAGAAGTTCAAGGAAGAATTCATCAGAGATATCAAAAAGACGGCAAAAAAGAATCATACCAACACGATCGCCGCTTCGATGGGCAAGGTCATGAAAGAAGGCGACTATGAGCTCGGCCTGAAGAAAGAATGCGATACGGCCATCTATGTCCTGTCGAGGATCTCCGGAGAAGGCAATGACCGGCTGGCACAGCGCGGGGACTATAAGCTCAGCGAGACCGAGATCAGAGATCTGAAGAGGCTGCAGGAAGAATACGATAAGTTCATGCTGGTGATCAACGCCGGCGGACCGGTCGATCTTTCGGAAGCGGATTTTGTCGAAAACATTTTAGTCTTATCGCAGCTCGGTGTGGAGACCGGCAATGCCCTGGCGGATATCCTGCTGGGGAAGCTTTATCCTTCCGGCAAGCTGGCGACGACCTGGGATGCTTATGAGAATTATTGTCATGCGGGCGATTTCGGAGACAAAGATGACACGCATTATAAGGAAGGCATCTATGTCGGTTACCGCTACTTTGATTCGGTGGGAAAGAAAGCACTGTATCCGTTCGGTCATGGCTTGGGCTATGCGGATATGAGATACGCGGTCGATGATGTCTCTTTGAACGGGAAGACATGCACGATCAAAGCGGAAGTGAAGAATCTGAGTGATACGTATGCCGGCAAGGAGGCCTTGCAGGTCTATCTGTCCAAACCGCAGGGGAGGCTCGATCAGCCTTATCAGGAGCTGTGTGCTTTTGAAAAGACGAAGGAACTTAAGCCGAAAGAGGATCAGAAATTGACTCTGCGTTTCGATCTGGATGACTTTGCTTCCTACGATACGGAAAGGCATTCTTATGTCTTGGAAAAGGGCGATTACATCGTAAGAGTCGGCAATTCTTCGATCGACTCTATGACTGCCTGCGTCATCGAAGTCAGGGAAGATCTTGTGACCAGGGTCGTGAAAAACTGTCTGGGAGACTGCGGATTCAAAGATCTGCTCATCGAAAGAAAAGATGAAAAGGCCGGTCCGGAAGTTCCCCGTTTCGTATTGAATGAAGCGTCGGTCCAAACACAAGTCATCGATTATGATACGGAAGATCCGGTCTGTGAAGAATTGAAAGATGTACCGCTTGAGAAACTGGCACTTCTGAATATCGGAGCCTTCGATCCGAAGGGCGGTCTGATGTCGGTGATCGGCAATGCGGCGGTCTCGGTCGCCGGAGCAGCCGGAGAGTCTTCCGATGTTTTCAAAGACAAAGGACTGAAAAGCATCGTTATGTCCGACGGTCCGGCCGGACTGAGGATCTCGAAACATTATTATTTCGATAAAAAAGGCGTGATGCACGGCGTCGGTGCAGCCATTCCGGAAACGGTACTGGATTTTCTGCCGGGGATCCTGAGATGGGTCCTGAACCGTTCCGCCAAGATCCCGAAAGGTGTGGATGTCTTTGAACAGTGGTGTACGGCGATCCCGATCGGCACAGCCATCGCCCAGAGTTTCAATAAGGATATCGCATATCTTCTCGGCGACATCGTCGGTAAGGAGATGGAGATCTATAAGATCGACTTATGGCTGGCACCGGCACTCAATATCCACAGGAATGTCTTGTGCGGCCGGAACTTTGAATATTTCTCGGAAGATCCTCTTGTTTCCGGTGTCATGGCTGCCTGCCTCAGCAAAGGCGTGCAGTCCCATGAAGGAAAAGGCGTCACGGTCAAACACTATGCCGCCAACAACCAGGAGACCAACCGCTACGGAAACAACTCGCTGGTCTCCGAGCGGGCGATGCGGGAGATCTATCTGCGCGGTTTTGAATACTGCATAAAGAATGCCGGACCGTTTGCGCTGATGTCCTCCTACAATCTTCTGAACGGCACCCACACATCGGAACATCAGGGCCTTTGTACGGATATCTTAAGGAAAGAATGGGGCTACGAGGGGATCGTGATGACCGACTGGGTCGTAGCAACCGGTATGTTGTCGAAAGATGCCAAGTATCCTTCACCAAGTGCTGCCAAGGTTGCGGCCGCTTCCCATTCCCTGTTCATGCCGGGTTCCAAGAAGGACTATGATGACCTGCTTGCCGGCCTGAAGGACGGACGGGTCTCTAAGAAACAGCTGCAGATCAACGGCAGCCGCCTGTTCAGGATCTTCAAACAATAGGGTCCTGATAAACGTGTTTATAGTCCCGCGGAGAGATCTGCGGGATTTTTCTTTTGTTTATGAGACCGTCGTTTTTCTTTTTCGTATCTCTGAAATGAAAAAAATTTCAAAGTCGCGGGAAAATGTACTGAAATTGATAAAAACTATGTTAAAAGGACAGAAACCGAGGAGTGATTTTGCTAGAATAAAGGGGAATGCTGTTTTTTTTGAACAGCTTAGAAGGGGGATCGTTAAGTGAATATCGATCTGAACAAATATGGGATCAGCGATGTCAAAGAGATCGTCTATAACCCATCTTATGAAACGCTCTATGAAGAAGAGCTCAAGCCTGAACTGGAAGGTTATGAAAAAGGACAGGAAACTGAGTTAGGTGCTGTCAACGTCATGACCGGGATCTATACCGGCCGTTCGCCTAAGGACAAGTATGTCGTCATGGATGAGAATTCCAAAGATACTGTCTGGTGGACTTCAAAGGATTATCCGAACGATAATCATCCGATGAGTGAAGAAACTTTTGAATACGTGAAAGAGCTTGCGAGAAAGCAGCTTTCCGGCAAGAGACTGTTTGTCGTTGACGCGTATTGCGGTGCAAACAAGGATACGCGTATGGCCGTCCGTTTCGTCATGGAAGTTGCCTGGCAGGCTCATTTTGTAAGGAACATGTTCATCAAGCCAAGCAAGGAAGAGGAAGGATCCTTTGAACCGGATTTCGTCGTCTACTGCGCTTCCAAGGCGAAAGTGGAGAATTATAAACAGCTCGGTCTGAATTCCGAGACCTGTGTCGCTTTCAACATCACTTCCAGGGAACAGGTCATCATCAATACCTGGTACGGCGGTGAGATGAAGAAGGGCATGTTCTCGATGATGAACTACTACCTGCCGCTCAAGGGCATGGCTTCCATGCACTGTTCCGCCAATACGGATATGAACGGTGAGAATACCGCCATCTTCTTCGGTCTTTCCGGTACCGGCAAGACCACGCTGTCGGCCGATCCGAAGAGACTTTTGATCGGCGATGATGAGCACGGCTGGGATGACAACGGCGTCTTCAATCTGGAAGGCGGCTGCTATGCCAAGGTCATCGACCTGGACAAGGAGTCCGAGCCGGACATCTACAACGCGATCCGCAGGGATGCGCTGCTGGAGAACGTGACGGTCGATGAAAGCGGCAAGATCGATTTCCACGACAAGTCCGTCACGGAAAACACCCGTGTCTCTTATCCGATCGATCATATCGAAAAGATCGTCAAGCCGGTCTCGGCTGCTCCGGCTGCCAAGAATGTCATCTTCTTGTCTGCGGATGCGTTCGGCGTCTTACCGCCGGTCTCCATCCTGAACGAGGAACAGACCCAATACTATTTCCTTTCCGGTTTCACCGCAAAATTAGCCGGTACGGAAAGAGGCATCACCGAACCGACGCCGACGTTCTCGGCATGTTTCGGTCAGGCGTTCCTGGAACTGCATCCGACCAAATATGCGCAGGAACTCGTCAAAAAGATGAAAGCATCCGGCGCCAAGGCATATCTGGTCAATACCGGCTGGAACGGTACGCATAAGCGTATCTCGATCAAGGATACCAGAGGCATCATCGATGCGATCCTGAACGGTTCGATCAATAACTGCGAGACCAAGAAGATCCCGTATTTCGATTTTGAGATCCCGACTTCTCTGGAGGGTGTCGATACGAAGATCCTGGATCCGCGCGATACCTATGAATTCGCTCATTCCTGGGATGTCAAGGCGAAAGATCTGGCTTCCAGATTCATCAAGAATTTCAAGAAATACGAGAGCAGTGAGGCGGGCAAGGCTTTAGTCGCGGCAGGACCTCATATCGAGGATTAGCTGCCTATGGTCAAGATCGTTGAAACTTCGGTCCGAGACGGTCATCAGTCGCTGTTCGCGACCCGTATGACGACCAAGGAGGTCGTCGACTTATGCAAGATCTACGATGATGCGGGCTACTACGCCATCGAGGTCTGGGGCGGGGCAACGTTCGATGCGGCGATGCGTTTTCTGAACGAAGATCCCTGGGAGAGACTCAGGGAAGTAAAGAAAGTCTGCAAGAAGACCAAACTGCAGATGTTGTTCCGCGGACAGAACATCCTGGGCTACCGTCATTATTCCGATGATGTCGTCGACATGTTCTGTAAGAAGTCGATCGAAAACGGCATCGATATCATCCGTATCTTCGATGCGCTGAACGATATCCGCAACCTGAGACAGGCTGTCGAATCGACAAAGAAGTACGGCGGCGAATGCCAGATCGCCTTGTCTTATACGACATCGCCTGTCCATACCGTTGATTATTATGTTTCTTTGGCTAAGGAAGTCGAATCCCTGGGTGCCGATTCCTTGTGCATCAAGGATATGGCCGGTGTCTTACTTCCGGAAGATGCGACGAAGCTCGTCACGGCGATCAAGAAAGAGATCAATATCCCGCTGGAACTGCATTCGCATTCCACGGCGGGTGTTTGCGAGATGACGTATATGGCAGCCGTCAAAGCCGGTGTCGACATCGTCGATACTTCTTTGTCGCCGCTGTCCAACGGTACCGCACAGCCTTCCACACAGGCCTTATGTGTCGCCTTGAAGGGTACGGAATACGATCCGCAGATCGATCTGAATGTCCTTCATCAGGCGGAACCGCTGATGACCGATATCGTCAATAAGTATGTCAAGAACGGCTTGTTGAATCCGAAATCCTTACAGGTCAATCCCAATATCCTGACTTATCAGGTCCCGGGCGGCATGTTGTCGAACATGATCAAACAGCTGACCGATCAGGGTGCCATGGATAAGTATGAGGAAGTCTTGAGGGAGATCCCGAAGGTCAGAAAAGATCTCGGTTATCCGCCGTTAGTCACGCCGATGTCACAGATGGTCGGTACGCAAGCCGTTCTGAATGTTTTGAACGGGGAGCGTTACAAGATGTGCGCCAAGGAGATCAAGGATTATCTCCACGGAAGATACGGCAAGTCCCCGGCAGCAGTCGATCCGGATATCTGCAAGAAGATCATCGGCGACGATGAAGTCATCACCTGCCGTCCGGCAGATCTTCTGGAACCGGAATTCGAAAAACTCAAGGAACAGTACAAGGACATCGCCAGAAGTGATGAAGACGTACTGTCGCTGGCACTGTTTGAAAATGTAGCCGTCTCTTTCCTGAAGAAGAAATATGCTTCGCAAGAGAATGAGACCGACGAATTTGAGATGTTCATATAGGAGGGCATGATGGATTTTACACCGGATTATTCAGGCATCATCGCCATATTCGTCTACTTGGGCATCCTGATCCTGATCTCGAAGTTCAAGAGACCGGGCAAGGAAGAAACTCAGGAAGAGGAAGCACCTGTCAATAAAACAATAAAAGAATTTACACCTTTGGATCTGAACGACGAAGATGCGACGATCGCCTGCCTGTTGGCAGCGATCGAATGTCGCAACGAGGCACATAAGAACGTTCAGATCAGAAGTGTCAGGAGGATCAGTTAATGAAAGTTTATAAAGTCAAAGTCAACGGCAAGGTCTATGAAGTCGAAGTGGAAGCCGTCGATGAAGTCAAGGGCAGTATCGAAGCCCCTGCGGAAATAAAAAAGGAAACCGTCACCGTTTCCGAAGGTGCCAACGATATCCTGGCGCCGATCGCCGGTAAGATCTTATCGGTCAAGGTCAACGTCGGTGATACCGTCAAAAAAGGCCAGACCGTCGCCATCATCGAAGCGATGAAACTGGAGAACGAGATCCAGTCGGCGTATGGCGGCAAGGTCAAACAGATCGTCGTTTCTGCAGGTGATGATGTCCGGAACAAAGACGTTCTGATCGTGCTGGAGTAATGAAAGAACTGTTCTTTGATACGATCGATTCGACCAATACGTATCTGAAAGCTCATTATGAGCAGCTTGAAGATCAAACCTTCGTCCGTGCGGATCTGCAGACAGCCGGAAAGGGCAGGAGCGGCAGGAAGTGGACGGCGTCCAAAGGCAAGAACCTGACGTTCTCACTGCTGATCAAAGAGGAAGCGGTCATGGAGAAGTATGTTTCTCTGTCAGTCTTGGCTGCCTACAGCGTCCTTGAGAGCATGAAAGAAATGGGCTTGAAGGATCTTTCGATCAAATGGCCGAATGACGTCTACGCAAAGGATGCCAAGATCTGCGGGATCTTGCTGGAGGCGGTATCCAAGGCAAAGATGGAGGCTCTGATCATCGGGATCGGCATCAATGTGAATGAAGAAGATTTCGCAACAGGACTTCTTCATGAACCGACGTCGATGAAACAACAGCTTCATGAGGATGTCGATATCGGATCGTTCAAAGATATCGTCTATGATAAATTGATTCAAACTGTTGAAAAACTGAAATCGGGATGTGATCTTTACGAGGAAGTCAAAGCTTATGACTACCTCAAAGGAAAAGAAGTCTATTGCAGGATCAAAGATGAGAAAAAGAAAGTCAAAGTCCTGGGGATCGGTGAGGATTATTCCCTGAAGGTCTTATGTGAAGGAAAAGAGCTTTCTTTGTTCAGCGATGAGATCACGTTCCATCTTTAATTGGGGGTTATTATGAGTTTTCTATATGAAAATCTGCTGCAGCTTTCCTGGCAGCAAGTCACCATGTGGGTGATCGGCGGTATCCTGATCTATCTGGCGATCGCAAAGGACATGGAACCGTCGCTGCTGTTGCCGATCGGCTTCGGCGCGATCCTGGTCAACCTGCCGTTTTCCGGCGCGGTCGATCAGTACATCAACGGGATCTTCCAGGAAGGACCGCTGTCCGCTTTATATAATGCGGGCATCGCCAATGAACTGTTCCCGTTACTGCTGTTCATCGGCATCGGGGCGATGTGCGATTTCGGTCCGCTGCTGACCAATCCGTCGCTGATGATGTTCGGTGCGGCTGCGCAGTTCGGTATCTTTTTCACTTTCTGTCTGGCGTCGATGTTCTTCCCGACCAACGATGCCGCTTCGATCGCCACGATCGGTGCGGCGGACGGTCCGACGGCCATCGTCGTTGCCCAGAAGCTGCATTCGACATATTTAGGTCCGATCATGGTCGCTGCCTATTCGTATATGGCTCTGGTACCGATCATTCAGCCGCCGGTCATCCGTCTGCTGACGACCAAAAAAGAGCGGATGATCCGCATGGACTACGAACCGAAAGACGTTTCCAGGACCACAAGGATCTTGTTCCCGATCATCATCACGGTGATCGCCGGGCTGATCTCGCCGGCTTCCGTTTCCCTGGTCGGTTTCCTGATGTTCGGCAACCTTTTGAAGGAATGCGGCGTCCTAAACGGCTTGTCCGATACGGCGCAAGGCGCCATGGCCAACATGATCACTCTGCTACTTGGCATCACCGTCGCATCGCAGATGCAGGCGGAGAACTTCTTGAAGCCAGATACGCTGATGATCTTGGGCATGGGTCTGTTCGCCTTCGTCTTCGATACGGCGGGTGGCGTCCTGTTCGCCAAGCTTCTGAACCTGTTCTTGAAAAAGAAGGTCAATCCGATGATTGGTGCTGCCGGTATCTCGGCGTTCCCGATGTCCGGCCGTATCATTCACAAGATGGGTCTGGAAGAAGACAATCAGAACTTCCTGCTGATGCATTCGATGGGCGTCAATGTCTCCGGACAGATCGCATCCGTCGTTGCCGGCGGTCTGATCATGAGCTTCTTCATGTAGGAGGTCAAGAATGAGCTTTACACCGATGAACTTCGTGAACAACCTGATCTACATCTTCAAGGGAGAGGTCGGTCTGTTCTTTGCCTTAGGGATCATCGCTTTATCGACGATCGTCCTGAACAAGGTATTCACGACTAAGAAATAAGAAAACGAGCACACATCGACGCTTATTGGCGATATGTGCCCGTTTTTTTTAGTTCCACTCGTATTTGGGCTTATGTTCGTGATAATACTCCCATTTTAAGATGCCTTCTTTTTGGAGTCTTCCTATTACGATAAAAGAGGGGACGTTTTGCTGCTCAGCGAATTCTTCGATCGCATCAAGAGAATAATCTTCTCTTTCAAGGAAAATGCGGAAAGCTTCCGGATCCAGTAAAGCTGAGCTTGCAAAACGATCTGCTTTCTTTTCCATATCGTTGTCAGATCTTTGATCCGGGTCCAAATAGCTTTCATTTCTTTTCAGATCGCCGTTTACGATATGTCCTAATTCATGAAACAAGGAGAACCATATGATATCGGCTGATTTTCTTCTGTTCGTCAGAAACATATCGTATGATCGACTGCCGTTTTTGGTGATATATCCTTGAACCGGAACTCCGCGGAAATGAGGCATGAGCGACAGACGGATCCCATATCTTGATAGAAGCTTAGGAAGCTCTGCCTGTAAATCTTCCGGTCTTAAGAACATGGATTGTTTAAGCTCTTTGATGAGAAAAGGGATCGCATCAGGATCGAATGCTTCCGAGCTAGATCCATCAACCGTTTTATTCTTGCACATGCAGACCCATGCTCCCAGTGTTATCGGATCGATCGATGAATCATCTTTGATCCTGAAAGATCCCTCCGGGATGAGCTTATTCAAGTCGCCGAGATTGCTGATATGAAGAACCTTCCTCAATGAGATCACTTTCTCGTTTTTGGTCAGTCTTTTTGGAATAAGATCGGCTTTAACAAAAAAAGCGATGATATCTTTCAAAGAATCCAGTGCATAGATCTCCTCTTCGGTAATGGATTCGTTTTCTTTGCAGATAAGAAGCTGTGCATCATAATTTGCTTGTAAATTCAGCCAAAAGGAGCTCGGAATGTTCAATGCATATTCGAGTCCGATCGCAAGAGTCTTTGAAATGTCTTTTTTCCCTAAGATAACATCACTGATAAAAGGTTCCGAGACTCCGGCTCTTTTCGAAAGTTCTTTTTGAGAAATGCTTCGTTCTTCGAGAACATCTTTGATCGTTTCTCCGGGATGGATCAACAGATCAAGGGATATACCACGTCGGTTTACTGCCATGATAGTCTGCAACTCCTTTGATTCTTATTTCGGTACATTTTGTCTTTTCGGTATAGTTGATAGGTGCAAAAACAAGGCGAACATTCGCTGATATCCTTAAAGACCACATTCCTGATTGATCACCGGTCAAAGGTTCAGGATGCCCGAGGCCGATGCTTAAGAAAATGTCAAAATCATTTGAAGCCTCGATCCGGTCTATGTGCTTCTTGATGATCCTGACCCATTCAGGATCGATCATTCTTTTCATTCTGGAATAATCCGAGAAGCATTTTTCAACTTTTTTAGAAAAAAAAGATATCTTCAATTATAACCTCATGAAATTAACGAATTAGTTAATTCAATATAATAATATCAAAAATCGTTCAATTAATCAAAATTATTTTTAAATACATAAATATAAGATCTTTAGAATGAAAATCGGAAAAACCCATTAAGTCCATATGCCGCTTGATTGTTCATCTATTCTTCTTGAAAAGTTCAGACGGAGTTCAGAAATGATACGATACAATACTTCCATCAAGAGGAGGACAAGCACGATGAATAAGAAAAAGCTTGGTATATTATCTGTGATCTTATGTCTGATGATCTCCGGCTGTTCTTCCGACGAAGAAACAGCTGAAGCATCGGATACTGCAGATACGAACAGTGTTGAAACAGCTGGTACGAAAGAAACAACTTTGATCAGCAAGGACGATATCACGATCGATGAAACATATGAAAACGATGGGGATGGCGGCCATGCCATCGAGGTGAACGGAACAGAAGCCTCTTACGCCAATATCGCCGTCAACAAGACCGGTGATTCCTCCGGCGATGAGGCGGACTTCTATGGTGAGAATGCGGCGGTCTACGCGTATGACGGAGCGACGCTGAATTTGACGGAGATCGTTGTCGAGACGGACGGAACCCATGCCAACGGTGTCTTCTCCTACGGAGAAGGAACGACGGTGAACATCTCGGATTCGCTGATCGAGACTTCCGGGAATTGTTCCGGCGGTCTGATGACGACCGGCGGAGCTGTGATGAATGCGGAGAACCTGAACGTTCACACGATCGGTAATTCTTCCGCGGCGATCCGTTCCGACCGGGGCGGCGGTACCGTGAATGTGACGGGCGGCTCTTATATCACCGACGGCAAGGGTTCTCCGGCGATCTATTCGACTGCGGATATCACTGTCAATGATGCCTATCTGGAATCGACATCTTCACAAGGCGTCGTCGTGGAAGGACAAAACAGCGTGACATTGAATGATGTGACTCTTGTTGCGGACAATAATTCCAAGAATTCCGACAAGTCCGATACGTATCAGGCAGTCATGATCTACCAGTCGATGTCGGGCGATGCGGATGAAGGCCTGGCAAGTTTCACGATGAACGGCGGCAGTCTGACCAACAAGAACGGCGACATCTTCTTTGTCAACAATACGGTCGCTGAGATCCGTCTGAGCGATGTGACGGTCACCAATGAAGATCCTGACGGTATTTTCTTAAGAGCGGAAGCAGCCGGCTGGGGCAGCGAAGGTTCCAACGGCGGACACGTAACATTGTATGCGTCAAAGCAGAACATCGACGGTGATATCCTGGTTGATGATATCTCTGATCTCAACCTCTATTTGAAAAACTCTTCCGTTTTCACCGGTTCGATCAATGTGGACGGGGAAGAAGGAGAAGTCTATGTCGAGATCGAAAACGGTTCCGTCTGGACGCTGACGGAAGATTCTTATATCACTTCATTGACTTGCGATGCCGATGCCATCGATCTGAACGGCCATAAGCTGTATGTGAACGGTACGGAATACGAAGAAGGTCAGGCAAGTGAGGGCGAGGCGATCGAAATAGTCCTCAGCTCTTCTGACCATCATAACGGATCGATGCCGGATATGCCGGCAGACGGAGGGCACGGTCCGGGAGAGGACGGCACACCGCCGGAAAGACCGGACGGCGAAAAGCCTTCGGGCAAGCCGGGTGATCAAAACGGATGATCGAAGATGAGGTCATTTCCTTAGGGAGATGACCTTTTTCAACTTGGGAATCATTTACTGAATGGTTGTGTTAAAATAGGCATGCGAAATGGATTCGGAACTTTACAGATCATTTTTGAATGAACGGTCTTTCTTCATTCTGTCTTTTTTCATCTGCGGAAGCATCTTCGGCAGTTTTTTGAACTGTCTTTCGATGCGTATCGTGAAAAAGGAGGATTTCTTTCGTTCAAGAAGCCATTGCGATGTCTGCGGCCATAAACTGCAGGCTTTGGATCTGATCCCGATCCTGTCTTTTGTCTTTCTGAAAGGACGCTGCCGCTATTGCAAGCAAAAACTTCCACTGACTTATCCTATAAGTGAAGCGGTCCTGGGTGTCGTCTTTGTCTTGACGTATCTGCGCTATGGAAAGATCGGAACGGATCTGTTTTTCGATCTGAGCCTGTTTTGTATCGTTTACGGACTTTCTTTGGTCGATCTGCTCTCGTACATCATTCCCGATCTTTTCGTCTTCGCAGGGATCCTGAACTGGCTCATACGGTCTCTGTTCATCGGCTTTGAGCTGTCTGATCTTTTTTCCGCTTCTTTTCTGAGTCTGATGATCCATACGTTGTCAGTCTTCCTGGATCGGGCAAACGGGAAGGAGAACCTGGGCGGAGGGGATGTCAAACTGATCTTTGCAGCCGTTCTGCATACGGGTTTTATCAAAGGTGTTCTTGTGCTTTTGTTTTCAAGCCTGTTCGGCCTGATCGGCATCTGGATCGGCAGAAAGAAAAAGATCCCCTTTGGACCATATATCGGCTTTGCTTTGTTTCTGGTCATGAATTACGGGGATCTGTTTTTGAGATGGATGGGGATATAGCTTATCGGAAGATCCGGATCTTCTTGTTCAGCAGGATCCCGATCACTAAGGCGATGGCGTCGATGACAAAGGCAGTGAGATTGCTGGCGAACTTGAGCCCCCAGGGGAACTGATACATCAGGACTTCGATGATGGTCTTGATGACAGCGATGCCGATGAAGACGGAAATAACGGAGTATACGATCTTCAGCCAGGTCTTTTCCGTTTTCGGAAGGAGATACCCTAAAGAAAGACCGATGAATGCCTGTCCGATCGGCCAGGCGATGCGGAGCGATCCGCCTTTGAGAAGTTCTGCCAGGATGCAGCCTAAGACGCCGACGACCGTTGCCGGCATGCCGAAGGTATTGAGATAGATGCCGAAAACGATGTAGCCGAGGTCGAGTTTTATGCGGTTGACGATCGGAATGATGACGAAAGCGGACAGGACGACATATATGGCGATCCCTAAGGACAGGAAGGCGATCTTTTGGCTTCTTTTCATAATTTGATTATAATGCATCGGATGGGATCGGATATATAATATCCCCGAAGATGAAAGACAGATCGGTGATCTGAAACGGATCTTTTCAAAGGATCACTGCGGTCTCAAGATTGCGGATCGTGTTTTCTGTATACTATGAAGTATTAAATAAAAAAGGAAGGTTTAAAATGGATAGGATCGATATCGATGAACTGCGTCAGCAGCTCAAAAACTATTACGGGACGGCTGCTGCTGTCATGGGACGAGATGACTTTTTGATGGGTCTTCCGGCAGCGGCGGAAGTTTATAACATTGATGATCTCAGCGATGAAGAGGTCCTGGCGGAAGCGGAGCGGCTCGGTCTCATCTGAAGGATCTTTGAAAAAGAAATAAATGTTCCGCAGATCCGTTATAGTAAAATAGGAATTGAAAGAAAAGAGGGAGAAAAACATGGCAGAATATTACGATCCTTGGGCAAGTACGGTTTCAAAACACGGCATCAGTGCAGACTTATTGATCTCGGCGATGCAGAAATGCATCCGCAGAGGGCAGGAAGACCTGGCGATGCGTTTTGCCTATGAGTTATATGCGACATCCAATTTCCATGAAGAAAAGATGTGGAACCGCTTATTGGTCATTTCCGTTGAAGATATCGGTTTTGCCGATCCCAATGCGATGGTCATCGTCAATACGTTGAACACTTTGCGCAAAGAGTATCCGTACGGAGACGGCGACCGTCCGTTATTTTTCCTGTATGCGATCCGTTATCTGTGCAAGTGCAAGAAAGAACGTTCCACCGATCACATCAAGAACATCATCATGAAGGAGAACGAAAAAGGCGAGATCCCGGAGATCCCGGAGTGGACCATCGATATGCATACCAACAAGGGAAGATTCGAGCTGGGCAGAGATGTTTTTTACTTCATGAATGAAGCTTCCAAGGTCGAACCGCTGTGGGAAGACTACGACGATCAGTACTGGAAGAAGCTTTATGCGATGTACGAAGAGGAAGAAAAGGAAAAGAAGGAATAAGATCGTTTTATCCGTAGAGCCTGTGTGAGAGCACACGGGCTTTTTTGTGAAATACGTCAAGAGCTCAGATCATATAAAAAGTCTTATCGGACTTTGTTTGTTCGATAAGACTTTTTTGTGATTTGATGATCTTTTAACAGGATCAAGCCAGATGGCCTTTTGCCTTGATGACATCGATGACCTCATCGACGTATCTTTCACACTCTTCGTGCGTTCCGGCTTCGACCATGACCCGGATCACCGGCTCGGTGCCGGATTCTCTGACCAGGATGCGGCCGTTGTCGCCCAAGGCTTCCGCGACTTTTTTGACGGCAGCCTGTACATCCGGATCGTTCTGCGCTTCCGGTTTGGATTTGACTCTGACGTTCTTCAAGACCTGCGGGTAGAAGACGACCGGTGCAGCCAGTTCACTCATCGGTTTTTCTTTCGCCAGCATGACTTCCATCATCTTCAATGAAGTCAGGATACCGTCACCTGTAGTGGCATACTTGGTGAAAATGATGTGACCGGACTGTTCACCGCCGATACGGTGGCCGTTGCGGACCATGTTTTCGTAGACGTATTTGTCACCGACTTTGGTCTTTTCGTATTCGATGCCGACTTTGTCCAGGGCTTTGTATAAGCCGAAGTTGGACATGACGGTCGTGACGACCTTGTTGTTGATGAGTTTTCCTCTTTCTTTCATGTATAAGCCATAGACATACATGATGTGATCGCCGGTCACGATATTGCCTTTTTCATCGACACACAGGCATCTGTCGGCATCGCCGTCATAGGCGAATCCGATATCGAGACGGTTTTCAACGACGAATTTCTGCAAGTGTTCGATGTGAGTCGAACCGCAGTCGGTATTGATGTTGAAACCGTTAGGCTCGTCATTGATTACATAGGTCTTGGCGCCTAAGGCTTCAAAGACGGATCTGGCGATCTGCCAGGCTGCACCGTTGGCTAAGTCCAGGCCGACTTTCTTTCCTTTGAAGGAATATTTGGACATTGAGATTAGATAGCCGATGTAGCGGTTTCTGCCGGCGACGTAGTCGACCGTGCGGCCGATCTCTTCACCGTCGGCGACCGGGATGTCGATCTTGCCGTCGATGTAGTCTTCGACCATCAGGATCGTCTCTTCATCCATCTTCTCACCGTTGACGTTCAGCAGTTTGATGCCGTTGTCGTAAAACGGGTTGTGGGATGCGGAGATCATGATGCCGCAGTCGAAGTCGTCGACTCTGGTGATGTAGGCGACCGAGGGGGTCGTCGTTACATGCATGATGTAGGCATCGGCACCGGAGGCCATCAGGCCTGTGCACAATGCGTATTCGAACATGTAGGAGGATCTTCTGGTATCCTTGCCGATGACGACTTTGCATTTCTTGTCGATACGCTTGCCGTAATACCAGCCTAAGAATCTTCCGATCTTGACCGCATGTTCGAAGGTCAATACTTTATTGGCTTCCCCGCGGAAACCGTCTGTTCCGAAATATTTTCCCATATTTTAGTCCTCTCTTTTTTCAACGACGATGCCTTCATCCTTGTAGATGGAGTTTTCGGGGATCAGTCCTCTGACTCTGGACAAAGGGTAGACGTTGGAATTTCTGCCGATGACTGTGCCCGGATTCAGGACGGAGTTGCAGCCGACTTCGACGTGGTCGCCGATCATCGCACCGAACTTCTTCAGTCCGGTCTCAACATTTTCTTCCTTATTGTGGACGACGACGAGTTTCTTATCGGATTTCACGTTGGACGTGATCGATCCGGCACCCATGTGGGAATAATAGCCTAAGATCGAGTCGCCGACATAGTTGTAGTGCGGTGTCTGAACATGATCGAACAAGATGACGTTTTTCAATTCGCAGGAATTGCCCACGACACAGCCTTCGCCGACCAGAGCGGATCCCCGGATGAAGGCGCAGTGGCGGACTTCCGTATTGGCACCGATGATGCACGGTGCTGCGATATAGGCACTGGGGAAGACCTTAGCGCTCTTGTGGATCCAGACGTGCTGAGAAACTTCGTCATATTCGTTCTTATCGAGTTTTTCACCGATCTGAACGATCATGTCTTTGATGCCTTTCAAAGCTTCCCAGGGATATTTGAATTGGCTCAGATAATCTTTGGCCAGCGTGTGGTCAAGATCATATAAGTCGTGAATGGTATACATTTTCTATAATCTTTCCTTTCTTTCGATATCAAGGAAATACTTATACGTGTCTACGGTCAGCTCGCCGCACGCCGCCTCATCACAAACGATGATCGCACCGTTGTGCAGCTGCAGAGCGGAACAGGTCCACTTCTGTGAGACACCGCCTTCGACCGTTGCCGCCAGGGCTCTTGCCTTGTTGTGGCCGGAGATCAGGACCAAAACTTCTTTGGAATCCATGACGGTGCCGATACCGACAGAAAGTGCCTGTGCCGGAACTTTTTCCGGATCGTTGTCAAAGAATCGGGAATTGACGATCCTGGTGTTGGTCGTCAGATCACGCAGACCGGTCCTTGAGCTTAAGGAAGTGTAGGGCTCGTTGAATGCTAGATGGCCGTCCACGCCGATGCCACCCATGAACAGATCGATACCGCCGTAGGAAGCGATCTTTTCTTCGTATCTTGCACACTCTCCGACCGGGTCATCGGTCATACCATTGAGGATATTGATGTTCTCTTTCTTCATATCGACTAAGTGGTCGAAGAAGTTGTCGTGCATGAAATACCAGTAGGACTGATCGTGTTCATGAGGAAGGCCTAAGTATTCGTCCATGTTGAAGGTGACGACATTAGCAAAGGAGACTTCTCCTTCCTTGTTCATCCTGATCAGTTCCTTGTAGACGCCGATCGGGCTCGATCCGGTCGGAAGACCTAAGACGAAAGGCCTCTCTTCCTTATGGCTGTTGATCTTGTCGGCGATATATGCTGCAGCCCATTTACATAATTTTTCGTAATCGTTTTGAATAATGACACGCATAAAAAATACTCCTTATTCTTTTTCTTTCAGTTTTCAGGGAATTCTGTTACAGTCTTGATTCTGCTTTTTGTATCCCCGATCTCGGTCACTGTGACCGTGGCAGCATCCGCCGAGTCTTTCGATCACTGCCATCCTCGTCACCCCGTAAGGCCAGGCGCTAATCAAGCTTTACGCTCCTTTCTCAAGCAGGATTTTACTTTTATATAATAAACTTTATCGGCCAGTTTAGGCAATTTAATAGAAAAACTGAAATTGGAACGATAAGATCCGCGATGATCTTCTGTTCTGAGAGCGAATGACCGTCGATCGAATTTCACAGCCGATCTCTTGAGAGCGAAAGGTCTGATCCTGTGCAACAATAAAAGACCCGTCAAGAGTCCTTTGAAGTATCAGGAAATGTAGTAGGAAACGGCCAGATCGCCTCGGCCTTCGCTGCTGGCGGCTCCTTCGAAATGGCGGCAGAAGTATTCGGCGGCACCGTAAGCGCCGGAAGAGGAATCTTCGATGTTTTGCAGGTACTCTTTGACACCGGCATAGGATACGTTCATCTCGTGGTCCAGATAGGCCAGCTGTCCTTCGATGGAAGAGGCATCCAGACCGTTTCCCTCACAATAACTGAAGAGATTGTTTTTCCGGCTTCCGCCCCATTGGCATAAACCGTAGTAATAATCACCGATATCCGGATCGAAATTGGATTCAAAGCGGATATTGGCAAGTATGCCGCAGGCGGCGGCTTTGTTGTAACCGTAAGTCTCTCTCAGATGACGGTAGATGATATCGTAACCTTCCGCTCCGGAAACGGGGCGGTTTTTCACATGTAGGATAAACGGCATTTCGCTTTTCAAGCCGTTTCTGTCTGTGGCAGCGGCTTTGATCTCATAGGTCCCGGGGCGGTCAAGATCGTAATCTCCTTCGATGGTGACATCTTCGATCTTGCCGTCAACGGTGTCGTAGGCATCGGTCACGTTGTCTAACGGGTCGTAGCCGCTTCCCACGTAGACGTAGACTTCTTCTTCCTGAAGTTCGATGAGCGGAGTCTTCGTGTCTTTCACTTCGATGTCGAATGTAAACTCCCTTGTGACTTTGTGTCTGTATCTGTCTTCCTCTTTGGAAAGCGTATATGTCACCGTCTGAGGACCGGTCTTGAAGGGATCGAAGTCTTCGTTGACATTCAAGTCACCGATGTGGGTCTTGACGAGGTCTTTTGCACGGAGGGCAGATCCGTATTCGACTTCTTTTGCCGACAGTTCAAGATCGAGAGTCTCATAAAGCTTTCTTGATCTGTCATAGCGGTCGAAGAGGAGAAAGACGAAGATCATTGCAATGGCAAATAACGAGTATCTGATGTATTTGTTTATGGAAATGTGTTTCATTAATTCGGTATGTAGTAGGTATTTTCTTCATCCGGAAGTTTTTCCTGAGAGATCGTTTCGTTGTTTTTCATCTTTTCGGTCTGTTCCTGAATGAAGCGCACTTGGGAATCGAACGGACGGACGACGTAGAGCCTGCGGTCATAGCCCATGGAAACCGTTCCCTGCATGTCACCGGTCCCGCCCATGTGATAAGAGATGATGTCCCAGGAGGCAATGTCGTTGAGTTGCATGGCGATGAGCTTGTAGATATCTTCGACTTCGATGTTGGTCAGAAACTGTCCTTTCAAGGCATCCAGCAGATCGTTGAAATAGTTCAGGGAATCGAAGCTTATGAGTTTCTTCAAGATCGCTTTCAAAACGATGGTCTGGTGTTCGCTGCGTCCGTAGTCGCCGTTGGGCAGGTTCCAGCGTTCCCGGCAATAAGCCAGGGCGGCTTCTCCATACAGGTGGATGGTGCCCTCCGGGAATTCAAAATTGTTGCCGTTCATGCCTCCGTTGCCGCCGTAGGTGTTGAAATAGTAGGGGTTTTCCACATCGATGCCGTCCATGGCGTTGACGATGTATTTGAAGGTGTTGAAGTTGACGACGCCGTAGTAGTCGATGTCGATGCCGTAATATTCGGAGACACCTTTCATCGTGTTCTGGATGCCGTCATTGCCTAAGTGAGTCAGTTTATCCAGACCGTAGTCCATTGCCGGATTCGGGATATAGGTATCTCTGGGCAGACCGATGATCATGACTTGCCTAGTCACGGGGTTGACGTTGACGACGATATCCACATCGGTGCGGCCGTAGATGGAAAGTCTTCCGCTTCGGGTGTCTTCACCGGCCAGATAGAACGTGAACAAAGCGTTGGTGATGTCGCGCTCGAAGGGTTCTTCGACGACCTCGACTTGTTTGATGATCGAAGTAACGATTTTTGTGTCATTGGAGAAATTTGTATATTTCTCGATCTCTTCCACGGTGTCGACATAGATCTCGTTGAGTATAAGTAGATCGCCTTCGTTGTTATATAAGGCTTCCACAGCCGAAGGGATGTCTTCTTTGACGACCGTCCTGATGTTTTCTTTGCCTAAGACCGCTTTCAGTTCTTCGATGGCGTAAGATTGATTCTCCTGATCGTTTCTTTTCTGGATGATGAATGTCGGATCGCCGTAGGATGCGATGTCATTTTTATACTTGGAATTGGTGGCATACACATTGATGATTGCTTCCTCATAGGAGGTATCTTTGAATATGTCTCTTACGCGTTTTTCGAGCTGCGGCAGCAGGATGAGCCCGGCTCCTATCAGTAAGATGAATAAAACATTCAATCCGATAGCGACATAGCGGAACCATTTTTTTGAGACGATCGTAAGGATGCCGGTGAAGCAGATGACAAGAAGGATCGCTGCCAGTAACGGAAGCTTGTATCTGCTTGGAAAAAGGGCGTGATCAATCAGGATGAAATACAGGATCGCTGCACAGACAGTCAGGATCAGCCAGCTGATCAGTTCGGTTTTCTTATTCTTCAGTTTTTTCATTTTCTTTATCCATTATATAATTCCGGTCTGTCCATTCAAACGGCAGCCAGGTCTCGATCTTCCGGTTCATGAAATCGACTTCAACCAGGCAGTTGCGGTTGCGCCTTGAGTATTTGAGGATGTGGCCTTCCAGTTCCGCCAGAGGTCCTTCGATGATCTTGACTTTTTCGTTGATCCTGATGGCTTTGGAGATACCGATCAGATCGTCCTGTTTCAGGACCCACGTTGCGTATTCCAGGTCCTCGCCGAAAAGTTTTCCCAGTTCCAGTTTCCATTTCAGGATCTTGAACGGATTGTTGTCGGAGCGGACATCGCGGATATCATAGTTCTCATGAACATAGACGAATACGTAGCCTTTGATCAGCACGGATTCTTCGTCCCACTTTCTGCCGTGGTCGGATCTGTGGACCATCCTTTTTAAGACCAGACAGTAGATATCTTCGTATTTGCCGTTGAGTTCTTCTGCCAGATCTTCTTCTTTGCCGGATAGGGTAAAGAAAACATAGGAATCGAATCCCTTCTCCAGAAAGTCTGTTCTCAAGCTTTGTTTCAGTTCGCTGTTCACATATGCCATTGTACAGGATTGCGGTGAAAAACTCTATTCCGGGGAATAGGACATGATTTCCGTTTTGAAAACGTTATACTGATATTGTGAACTTCGGGCTTTAGAAATCATGAAGATCGGGATGATTCTTCATGAGCTTGGAATAGAAGAGGCCATCTATGGAAAAACAGATCAAATGTTCGGAAAAATATTATGAGATCTACGGAAGAGATCCGGAATATGTGGGTTTCTGCCCCTATCGCATCTCTCCTTTGGGCGCGCATATCGATCATCAGTACGGCAAGATCAACGGTCTGGCGATCGATAAGGGGATCCATATCGCCTACGGTGTGAAGAAAAACGGTGTCGTCGAACTGCAGTCTCTGAACTTCCCGAAACGGGCACAGTTCCATGTTGCGTCCGTTCCGGAAGAAAAAGCCGGTGACTGGGCAGACCATCTGCGCGGCGCGACGAAAGTCCTGAACGAGAAGTATCCTTTGCGCTATGGCATGTCGGCAGTCATCGAAGGCACTTTGCCGGTCGGCGGTCTTTCTTCTTCAGCGGCTGTCATCATCGTCTTCATGAAGGCATTATGCAAGCTGAACAACATCGAGCTTGGCGACTGGGAACTGATCATGATGGCCAAGAAGGCGGAGAATGAATATGTCGGAGTCAACTGCGGCAAGCTGGATCAGGCGTGCGAAGTCTTATGCAGGAAGGATCATCTTTTATATCTCGACTGCAAAGATGATTCTTATTCTTTGATCCCCGTTCATCCGGAGATGAAGCCTTTTTCCATCGCGATCTTTTTTTCGGGACTGGAACGTTCTCTGGCAAATTCCGCTTATAATCTCCGCCAGGATGAATGTAAGGCGGCAGCTTACGATCTGAAAGCTTATGCCGGCATGGACTACGGCAAGTTCATCGATACGAGGCTCAGGGATGTGCCGTTCGAGGTCTATCAGGAATATAAAGACCGTCTTCCGGAAAACTTCCGCAAGCGGGCAAAGCACTATTTCAATGAGATCTACAGGGCGGAGCAGGGTGCCGAAGCCTGGAAAAGAGGAGATCTGGATGCCTATGGCAAGCTGATCTTTGAATCGGGTTATTCCTCCATCCACAACTATGAATGCGGCTGCCCGGAGTTGATCTCTTTATATGACATCATGACCAAGACCGACGGCATCTACGGCGGACGTTTTTCCGGCGCCGGTTTCAAGGGCTGCTGCATGGCTTTGATCGATCCGGCAAAGGAAGAAGAGATCCTGGCAAGAGTGGAAGAAGCCTATCTGAAAGAATATCCGGATCTGCGGGGAAGATATGTTTCGGCGATCTGTCACAGTGCGAACGGTGT
>JAIKXJ010000057.1 GCA_024684175.1 Erysipelotrichaceae bacterium | reverse complement strand
GCTATTGTAATAAATCTGTTTTTTCGCACATTAAAACGTTTTTTTCTGGAAGTGGAGGCATATTTTGAAGGCAAATTCGTTTAGACATAAGAAAAACGCCTATTTTAAGGCGTTTTTTCAACTAGATGGTGCCAACTACAGGAATCGAACCCGTAACCTACTGATTACAAATCAGTTGCTCTACCTATTGCGCTAAGTTGGCAGGTCTGAAAATGGTGGAGGCTACAGGGCTCGAACCTGTGACCCCCTGCTTGTAAGGCAGGTGCTCTCCCAACTGAGCTAAGCCTCCCTAATTTGATGCTTAATCATCTTATCACATCGTTTCAAAAATAGTCAACGAATAATTTATAATTGGTATAAAATATCGGACCTGAAAAAAGCGGATCTCATCGGTCTGAAAAAAGGGAGAAGAGCCATGAATGAAGTGATGAAAACGATCTTTGAAAGAAAGTCGGCCAGAGAGTACGAAGACAAGCAGATCTCGGAGGAAGAAAGAAGGATGATCCTTCAGGCGGCGTGTGCGGCACCGACAGCCGGCAACCAGCAGATGTATACGATCATCGATGTGAAAGACCAGGCGCTCAAGGACGCGCTCGTCGCTACCTGCGATCACCAGGACTTCATCGCCCAAGCCAAGATGGTCCTGGTCTTCTGCGCCGATACATTGAAGTGGCACGAAGGATTCAAGGACTGTGACTGTGAGCCGCGGAAACAAGGCGTCGGTGATCTGCTTCTGGCCGTATGCGATGCCTGCATCGCGGCGCAAAATGCCGTCATTGCGGCGGAATCTTTGGGGATCGGCAGCTGTTATATCGGCGATATCATGGAGAATTACGAGAAACAAAGGGAGCTTCTGAAGCTGCCTGACTATGTCTTTCCCTGTGCGATGCTGGTACTGGGATATCCCACGGAAGCACAGAAGAACAGGACGAAAGTCAAACGGGCGCCGCTGGAACTCATCGTTTCCGAAAACACTTATCCCGAAATGGACGAAGAATATCGGAAGGGTCTTTTCTATAAAGGAAGCGTACAGTCTTATGAAGAATGGATGAAGGCCTTTTGCGAAAGAAAATACAATTCCGGTTTTTCCAGAGAGATGAGCCGTTCGGTCAAAGAATTTTTGAAACAATATGAATCCTGAGCTTTTTTGTTTATAATGGCATATGTGAATAAACGAAAACTGATCATCGACACGGACTGCGGAAGTGATGATGCCATGGCGATCGCCATGGCTTTATGGGATGAAAACTGTGAGATCCTGATGTTTTCGACGGTCTCCGGCAATGTGCGGGCAGATCAGGCGGCATCCAATCTCCTGACGACCATCCGAAGGGCAGGTACCTATGCGCCGAAGGTTTATATCGGCAGCATGGAGATGATGAAGCGGGACTTCGTCGGTGCGGAAGATACGCACGGGAAGGACGGCATGGGTGATCTGGGCCTGGTGGATTATTCCCTGAAGCCGGAAAAAGAAGACGGTGTCGACATGCTGCTCAAGACACTGGAAGAAAACGAGGATCAAAGCATCGATCTGATCACTTTGGGTCCTTTGACCAATATCGCAAGAGCCATCCTGAAAAGACCTGAGGCTATGAGACGGATCCGTCGCGTGATCTCGATGGCGGTGACCGATCAGGCAGGCGGCAACGTGACCGACTATGCGGAATTCAACGTCTGGGCGGATGCGGAAGCTTTCAAGACGGTGATCGACTTCGGTTTTGCAGACCTGACTCTGGTCGCCTGGGATGCTTCCCTGGGCGATGCGGTGCTGCATGAGAAGGACATCGAAAAGATCCGTGGGCTTTCCGATCTCGGGAAATT
This sequence comes from Erysipelotrichaceae bacterium, assembly GCA_024684175.1. The sequence goes on along the minus strand of JAIKXJ010000057.1, from coordinate 57,809 downwards.
CTGCATCGATATCAATATTTCTTTGCTGAAGCTCAATCAGGCACGTTTCCATGAAGATGTCCTGGATATGGCCGATCCGGCGGCGATGTTTGCCGCTTTGTGTCCGGAAGCGATCAGGGAATGCGAAGAATATGTCCTGGATGTGGAGGTCACAGAAGGGGAACGCTACGGCTATGTCGATATCGACCGTTATCATAAGAAACAGAGCGGTCCTAAGGCGAAGATCTGCACGAAACTGGATGCAGATCTATATAAGAAATATATATCAGAGCATTTAAAAGGATGAGCATGGCTCATCCTTTATAGTGATTCAATGAATTTGGCAACGACATCGATGCCGGAGATGAAGGTACCGATACTGGAGAACAGATTGGCAAACAAGACGACCATCAAGGTCCTGGTCACGCGGTTCTTCCAGAAACCTTTGAAGGAAGAGGTGTCCTTGCTGAGATCTTCGAAATCTTTGACTTTCGGCTTGCGCAGATAGGCTTCGGCAAGTCCGGCGAACCAGCCGGCCGCCAGCAACGGGTTCAAAGAAGTGATCGGCGACATGATGAAGGCCGTCAGGATGGAAAGCGGATGACCGCCTGCCAGCAGGACGCCCAAGGCGCTCAGGCTGCCGTTCCATAAGATCCAGGAGCGGATCTGGGAAAGGCCGAGGTCCTTGTTGTTGAAGATGGTCATGCCGATCAGTAAGACGATCAGCGCCGGGATCAGATATTTGATATAGGATGAAAATCCTTTTTTCTTTTCCACGTTCTCCAGGGCCTTGAGATCGGTATCTTCTTCGATGTGCCGGGCGATGCCTCCCGCATGGGCGGCACCGATGATGGCGACGACTTTGTCTCCGGGAGCTGTCTTGATCTTCTGTGCCAGATAACGGTCACGTTCATCGACCAGGACTTCCTTGACGGTCGGGAATTCCTTGGAGACTTCCAGAAGTGCTGCTTCAAGCGCGTCGGCTTCTTTCAGCCGGGTCAGGTCTTCTTCCGAGATCTCCTCATCTTCGAAGATCGAACCGATGATGGTGCTGAGCAGTTTGATCTTTTCCTTGCCCTGCAGCTTCGCCCAGATCCTGGAGAAAGTCGTCTTGATCGGCCGGTCGGCCAGGACCAAGTGTTTATTTTTTTCTTCGGCCAGGCGGATGCCTTCGATCATCTCGGCACCGGAGGTCGAACCTAAGGAAGAAGCCATCCTTTTCTGGAAAGAGGCCAGGATCAGATTGACCATCAGGAATCCGACCTGTTTGTCTTTGATGACTTTGACGATATCGGTCTCGCGCCAGGCTTGCGGATCTTTGAGTTTTTTATAACGCTGCTCATCCAGCTCGATGCAGATGGAATCGGGATCGATCTCTGCCACACAGGCATCGACGTCTTCCACGGAAGACTTGGATACATGGGCTGTTTTGACCAGATAGATCTGCTTGCCGGCGCAGTTGAGTTCCACTATATTTTCACGCATAAAGATATTATAGCATTGTATAATTAAGAGGTGAAAATGAGCTTGAACGATCGCAAAGAATTCGCTGCGCTCATAAAAAAATATACGGAAGACCCCAAGGTCCGGCAGCTGGAAGGGTATACGGCTCACGGCAAGATCTCTGTTTTTTCACACAGTCTCTCTGTGGCGGAGACGGCCTACAAGCTCGATAAGGCACTGAAGACCGGCTGTGATCTGGATGTCTTGCTGACGGGGGCACTTCTGCACGACTATTATCTTTATGACTGGCATGATGCCAGGCTTTTTGTAAATGTATTCAAGATGCATGGCTTCACGCATCCCGAAAAGGCGAGAGAGAATGCCGTCAGGGATTTCGGTGTCGATGAGCGGGTGCAGAAAGTCATACGCTGCCACATGTGGCCACTGACGTTTCGCAGCTTTCCTTCCAGCAGGGAAGCGATGCTGGTGTGTCTGGCAGACAAGATCTGCGCTTTGAAGGAGACGGTCTTACGATGGTGAGTCTGTACATGATCTATTTTTCGCTGCTTTCCTTCGCCGGCTATCTTTATGAGTGCCTGGCGATGTTTTTATGGACCGGAGAGTGGGACAACAGGGGCTTCCTGTTCGGCCCGGTGATTCCGATCTACGGCGCCGGGGCATTGTTTGGAACATTGCTGTTCAGCAACGTGTTGAAAGATCCTTCACCGATGTCGGTCTTTCTGATCAGCGTTGCTGCCTCCGCCGTCCTGGAATATGTGGTACACTATGGACTGGAAAAGACCTTCCATGCCTATTGGTGGGATTATTCGATGGCACCGCTCAACCTCAACGGAAGGATCTGCCTTCCGGCATCCCTGGGTTTCGGCGTTGCCGGCCTGCTGATCGTCTTTGTGATCAATCCGGTATTGATCCCGCTGCTGAGCAGGATCCCGAAGGAACTCTGCAGTTTCCTGGCGATGCTCTTATCGGCATTGTTTGCAGCGGATACGACCCTGACGGTCTCAACGCTTTCCGACTTCATCACGCGTGTCGAGAAGGTGGACGAGAGGATCGATGAAGCCATGAACAGTTTCGTCGAAAATCACATGGAATCCTATAAAGGGATCGGCGGGACGTTCTATTCGGCGGTCGATCAGCTGAGCGAGAGCCGGAAGAAGTTCTTCGATCAGCGTCTGGAAAGAAGGATCGATCAGCTGGGTTACGTAAGGACTTATATCCTCACCCGCATCAAAGGCTTCAAAGGCGTCAAAGCCGCCGGAAGGCTCAATGAGATCCTGGGCAGGATCAAGAAAAGAATAAAGAGAAAAAAAGATGAATGATAAAATCGTGATCCGCGGAGCCAGAGTGAACAATCTGAAGAACATCTCTCTGGATCTGCCGCGAAACAAACTGATCGTTATGACCGGACTTTCCGGATCGGGAAAGACATCTTTGGCATTCGATACGATCTATGCCGAAGGACAGCGCCGCTATGTCGAATCACTGTCGAGCTATGCCAGACAGTTTTTAGGCGGTGTTGACAAACCGGACGTCGATGTCATCGAAGGGCTTTCTCCGGCGATCGCCATCGATCAGAAGACGACTTCCAATAACCCGCGTTCGACGGTCGCCACCATCACCGAGATCTATGACTACCTGCGTCTTTTATATGCCCGCTGCGGCATCGCTTATTGTCCCAATCACAACGAGCCGATCGAAGCGATGACCATCACCTCGATGATCCGCACCATCATGGGTTTTGAAGACGGACAGCGCATGGAGATCCTGGCCAATGTGGTCACCAACCGCAAAGGGACTTTCAAGGATTATTTCGAGAAGCTGAAGAAAGACGGCTTTTTGCGTTTATACATCGACGATGAGCTCTACGACATCGAAGAAGTTCCGGAACTCGACAAGAACAAGCGTCACAACATCGAAGTGGTCATCGACCGTCTGATCAAAAGGGACGGCATCGAGACCAGGCTTTCCGATTCTCTGGAGATCGCTTTACGTCTGGCGGATGGCACCTGCATGGTCAAACACGGAGACCGTAAGGATCTGTTTTCTTCGCATCAGGCCTGTCCGATCTGCGGCTTCACCGTTCCGACTTTGGAACCGCGGCTCTTCTCCTTCAACTCGCCGTTGGGTGCCTGCGATGAATGCAAGGGCTTGGGCGTGACGATGTCGGTCGACCTCGATTATCTGATGCCCGACATGAATAAGTCGATCGCCGAAGGCGGCATCCGCTACTACAAGAACATCTACGGGACCAACAATCTCGAATGGCAGAACTTCTCGGTCCTGTTGAAGCACTATGGCATCTCCGAGACCAAGCCGCTGAATAAGATGTCCAAGAAAGAAATGGACATCATCCTTTACGGTTCCACCGAAGAGATCCGCTACACCGTGACTTCGACCGGCGGAACGACCTACAACAAATTCGGCTACATTGAAGGTGTCAAGAATCTGATCGAACGCCGTTACGAAGAGACGCAGTCCAAGTTCGGCAAAGAATACTACGGCTCTTTCATGGTCGAGTCCGAGTGTAAGAAGTGTCACGGCGCCCGGCTCAATGAAAAAGTCCTCGCCGTCAAAGTCGGCGGTCTCAATATCCATGAATTTACCTGCATGTCGATCGTACAGGCCTATGAATTCGTCGAACAGCTCAAGTTCGATCCGATGCGTGCGCAGATCGCGTCGACGCTTTTGAATGAACTGAAGTCGAGACTCCGTTTTCTGACGGACGTCGGACTCGATTATCTTACGCTGAACCGTGTTGCCGGCTCTTTGTCGGGCGGCGAAGCACAGCGCATCCGACTGGCGACACAGATCGGTTCGGCCCTGACGGGCGTACTGTACGTCTTGGATGAGCCTTCGATCGGTCTGCATCAGAAAGACAATGCCAAGCTGATCGCCACGTTGAAAAAGATGAGAGATCTCGACAATACTGTCATCGTCGTCGAACACGATGCGGAGACGATGCTGGAATCCGATTATATCGTCGATATCGGCCCGGGTGCCGGCAAGGACGGCGGACAGGTCGTCTTTGCGGGAACGCCGGAGGAGATCCTCAAGGATGAGGATTCGATCACCGGCCAGTATCTCTCGTTCCGTAAACAGATCCCCATCCCGCAGAAACGCCGGAAGGGGAACGGCAAGAAGATCAAGATCATCGGTGCACAGGAAAACAACCTGAAAAATATCGATGTTTCCATTCCGTTAGGCAAGTTCACTGTCGTCACCGGTGTTTCCGGTTCCGGCAAATCGTCTTTGATCATCGAGACGATGACCAAGGCGATCATGAAATCACTCGATCGGGTCAAGATCCGTCCGGGCAAGGTGAAAAAGGTCGAAGGTCTGAACAACATCGACAAGATCGTCTATATCACACAAGATCCGATCGGCCGGACACCGCGTTCCAATCCGGCGACCTATACGGGCGTCTTCGATGACATCCGCGATCTGTATGCGATGACTCCGGATTCCAAGGAGCGCGGCTATACCAAGTCACGTTATTCCTTCAATGTGCCGGGCGGACGCTGTGAGGCGTGCTATGGCGACGGCGTCAAGCGCATCTCGATGTTGTTCATCCCGGATGTCTTCGTGGAATGTGAGGAATGTCATGGCAAGCGATACAACGCCGAGACCCTGGAAGTCCGCTACAAGGGCAAGAACATCTATGATGTCCTGAAGATGTCGGTCAAAGAAGCGCTGGAATTCTTCAAGAATCACAAGAGGATCAAGGATAAACTGCAGGTCTTGTACGATGTCGGCTTGGGCTACATCGAATTAGGCCAGTCCGCTACGACCTTGTCGGGCGGCGAAGCGCAAAGAGTCAAACTGGCTTCCGAATTACAGAAAAAGCCGACCGGCAAGACGATGTTCGTTTTGGATGAACCGACGACCGGACTGCATATGGATGATGTATTGAAACTCATCCGCATCATCGACCGAATCGTCGACGGCGGCGATTCGGTGGTCGTCATCGAACATAACCTCGATGTCATCAAATGTGCCGATCATATCATCGACCTGGGACCGGACGGCGGTGACAAGGGCGGACAGATCGTTGCGCAAGGAACACCGGAAGAAGTCGCGCAAGTCAAAGGTTCCTATACAGGAGAGTATCTAAAGAAAGTGTTGGGAGTGAATCATGGCGAATGAAGAACTGAATAAACGAGTTTATGTCTATCAGATCAAGGAACAGCTCGATCTGCAGCAATTGACCGGCAACGAAGAATCCCTGCATCGCTGGGCGATCGCTCCGGATATCAACCGTCCGGGTCTGGAACTGTCGGGTTATCTGGAATCCAACGATCTCAAACGTGTGGTCATCCTGGGCTCCAAGGAATATCAGTATATGTCGAAATTCGACTACAATACCCAACGTGCCCGTTTTGAGATCGTGACCGATTCTTTTACACCTTGCATCGTCTGCTCAGGCGAATTCCAGCATATGGATTCTCTGATCGACTTGGCCAGAGACAAGAATTTTCCGATCTTCCGTTATGACGGACCGACTTATCAGCTGATCGTCGACCTGGTGTCTTTTCTTTCCGAAAAGCTGGCACCGTCCGATTCGCTTTACGGCGTCATGATGAACATCTATGGCAAGGGGATCATGATCACCGGTAAATCCGGCATCGGTAAATCCGAACTTGCCCTAGACCTGATCGACAGGGGACACATGTTGGTGGCGGATGACCGAGTCGATGTCACCCGCGTTCATAAGAGCCTCATCTGCACGGCGCCGAAGCTTCTTAAGAGGATGCTGGAGATCCGCGGCGTGGGCATCGTCGATGTCACCAGGACGTTCGGCGCCAACGCATACCTCAACCGCTGCCAGCTGGACTTCGTCATCAAACTGGTCAAATACGACGAGAACATGGAATCCGACCGTCTCAATCCGATCAACGAAACGTTCGATGTCCTGGGACTGGAAGTGCCGATGCTGGTGATTCCGATCACCGAAGGCAAGCAGCTTTCCGTCATCATCGAATCGGCCGTTTCCAATTACCTGCTGACCAAACTCGGTTTCAATTCCAATGAGGATTTCAAGAACCGCTACCGTGCCGAACTGGAGAGGAAAGGGGGAGAGACGCAATGAGATTTTTCCCCGACGGGCAGACTTTCGTCGCCTTTTCCATCTTCGGACTGAATTTCGATATCCGCTGGTACGCGGTCTGTATCATGACCGGCGCCTTACTGGCGTATCTCATCGCAAAAAAACAGGTCCGTAAAGCAAAGTACATCGATCTTGATTTCTTTGATTCTTTTTTCATCTACACGCTGTGGGTGGGTATCTTAGGCGCAAGGTTATGGTACTGCATCTTCTATAACTTCAAGTTCTATTTTTCCGATCCGCTGCAGATCATCCGGATCTGGGACGGGGGACTGGCGATACAGGGCGGCATCGTAGCCGGTGCTTTGTTTGCCTATTACTATATCCGGAAGCATCATTATTCTTTCATGAAGCTGCTCGACATCATCCTGCCCAACGTCATGCTGGCGCAGGCGATCGGCCGCTGGGGCAATTTTGCCAACAAGGAATGTCACGGTGCTGAAGTCGCTGCATCTTATTTCGACGGCATCCTTTCTTTCCTGAAAGAGGGCATGTACATCGACGGTCACTATTATGAACCGCTGTTCTTTTTTGAGTCGATGCTCTGTCTGCTTGGCTGGGCTCTGATCTGGCTCATCCTCCGCAAGCATCGCAACAAGCGGGGCGATCTGGCGTATGCCTATCTGATGTGGTATGGCGTGATCCGCTTCTTTATCGAAGGAAGAAGGACCGATTCCTTATATTTCGGTAATTTCCGTATGGCTCAGCTGACATCGATCCTCTTCTTTGTGATCGGTATCTTAGGATATCTGGGCGTTTTCGAACGTTTTGTGAAGAAAAACAAACCGTCACTGTTCTTCGATTTTGACGGAACATTGATGGATACCAGAGAAAGCATCTACGAAGCTTACCGTGCCTTGTTCAAAAAATATTCGGATGAATCACTGTTCACGGATGAAGTGAGACAGGAGGTCATCGGTCCCGCGCTCCGCGATATGTTCCCGAAGTACTTCCCGGGCATCGATTACGATACCCTGTATGCCGTCTATCACGACCGGCAGATCGAAGTGGCCAAAACAGCCAATCATCCGACGCCTCATGCTGTCGAGACTTTGAAGAAGCTGCACGAAGACGGCTACAAGATCGCGATCGTCTCCACACGCTCGCACGAGGGCATCGAATCTCTTTTGGACGATTTCGATCTCCGCCAATACGTCGATGATATCTGCGGTCTCAAAGACGTGGAGAAGCTCAAACCGGATCCCGAGGCCATCTTCAAGCTGGTCGATCGCAACGGCTGGAACAAGGAAGCCGTGATGATCGGCGATTCTCTGATGGATATCCGCTGCGGAAACAATTACGGTGCGTTCACTGTCGCTTTCTTAAACGACCCGGAGCGTTCCGAACTTCTTTCCAAAGAAGCCAACCGCTGCATCAGCGACATGGCGGATCTGATCGAGATCCTTAACGGGATCAATGCATTCACATATGATGAAAAATAGGGTATGACCCTATTTTTTTGAACATATCCCGCGGATATGCGTATATAATAAAAAAAACAGCAGCAGGAGGCTTATATGGTAACAGTATTGAATCATCCTCTTATCACTCACAAACTTGCTTTGATGCGTATGGAACAGACCGGACACAAGGACTTCAGAGAGAATCTCGATGAGATCGCTTCTCTGATGGCTTATGAAGTCTGCCGTGACCTCCCTATGGAAGATGTCCATATCACGACACCGATGGGACCATGCGATACGAAAATGCTCAAGGGCGAGATCATCCTCGTTCCGATCCTGAGGGCAGGAATGGGACTGGTCAACGGCATCATGGATCTGATCCCGACGGCAAAAGTCGGTTTCATGGGCCTTTACAGAGATGAACAAACATTGGAACCAGTTGAATACTTTGCGAAATTCCCGAAGGAACTGCCTGAGGGGATCGTCTTAGTCCTCGATCCGATGCTGGCGACCGGCGGAAGTGCCATTGCCGCAGTCAACAAGATCAAGGAAAGAGGCGCCAAAAACATCCGCATGGTCTGTCTGGTCGGTGCACCGGAAGGCGTCAAGGCGTTCGAAGAAGCACATCCGGATGTCGATCTGTATCTTGCAGCCCTCGATGATCATCTCAACGAGATCGGTTATATCGTACCGGGTCTCGGTGATGCCGGCGACAGGATCTACGGAACGAAATAGTCAAAAACCGCTCAGGCGGTTTTTTCATGGAAAAGAAAAGGCCTTCAGAAACGAAGACCTTTGATCTGTGATGAATGGCGGATCACCGCTTTGCCAAGCGACTTGGACAAAGAACGCTCGCTCTTGTAGTACTTGCCCGTCTCTTTTAGGATGGCAAATGCCGCCAGCAGAGCGATGAAGAAACTCCAGGAATCTTTGGATGCGGCGATCTTCTCTTTTGCCTGACTGATATGTTCGAGATGTCCGCTGATCGGCTTGGCAAGATCGGCCGTATGGCCGACTTCCTTGAGGGTCTGAAGGACTCGCATCAGCAGCAGGATCAGGCAGACCAAAACAGCGATGCCCAAAGGGATATACAGATATAAGATATATCGGTTGATGATTTCCATACTCTTATTTTACCTCTTTCTCGATGATTTCTTCACCGATCTTGTCCGGAGAGATACCTTTGGTGAATTCTTTGATCTTTTCGATCTTTTTTTCCTCATCCAGGGCAAAGCGATAGGTGACGGATGTATCGTAGACCGTGTCTAAAAGGACTGTGTTGTTGCGCAGATAATAGTCGATGCGGTTGGCGATCTCATAAGAGACCGACAATTCGTATTTGGGCAAGACGGCTTCCTCGATGAGCTTTGCATCTTTCAGACACTCGCTGACCGCGGAAGAGTAGGCACGTATGAGCCCGCCGGCACCGAGTTTGATCCCGCCGAAGTAGCGCACGACCAGGGCACAGGTCTCATCGAGACCGTTCTTGTCCAAGACATTGAGGATCGGTGCACCGGCCGTTCCGGAAGGTTCACCGTCATCGCTGGAACGGCGGATGTTCCCGCAGATCATCGCGGAGCACACATGGGTGGCATCGTGGTGTTTTTTGCGGATCTCGCTGATGTAGTTCCTGTACTCTTCCTCGCTTCTTACCCGTCGCATATAGGTGAGGAAACGGGATCGTTCGATGATCAGCACGCCGGTCGCTTCATTTTTCAAATACATACTTTTATTCTATAAAATTGTGTTAGAATTGGAAATGTTGTGAGGTTAAATATGAGAAGTCTTGAAGAGATCCTGAGTGAACTCAATGCCGCCGAAAAGGAATATGCCCGCAAATGCGAACAGTACGGTATCGAGGAAAAAGGCAAAAAGAAAAAGACGGATGAAAATATCCGAAATGAGAAACAGTAGGCCAGAATGCCTACTTTTTTTAAGGCCGGTGATGGTATAATGATTGTGTATTTAGGAGGAGTTTTGTTATGGCTAAAAAGCTGGTTACGGATTTACAAGTCGCAGGCAAAAAAGTCATCGTCAGAGTTGACTTCAATGTCCCGCACAAAGGCGATGTGATCACCGACGACAACAGGATCGTTGCTGCATTGCCTACGATCAAGTATTTGCTTGAAAACAATGCCAAGGTCATCTTGCTTTCCCACTTAGGAAAGGTCGACTACAAGAAGTCGGAAGAAGAGATCGAAGCAGCTAAGAAGAAGAACGACATGGCGATCGTTGCCAAGAGACTGCAGGAGCATCTCCCTGACAACAAGGTCATCTTCGTCAATGCGACCAAGGGCGAAGAACTCGAGAATGCGATCAACGGCATGAACGAAGGCGAAGTCGTCCTGATGCAGAACACCAGATATGAAAAGGGCGAATCCAAGAACGATTCGGAGCTTGGCAAGTACTGGGCTTCCTTAGGCGATCTGTTCGTCGAAGATGCATTCGGTTCCGTCCACAGAGCTCATGCTTCGACCGTCGGTATCCCGACTCATCTGCCTAGCGCAGCCGGGTTCCTTGTCGAAAAGGAACTGAAATTCCTGGGCGACGCTGTTGAAAATCCGGTCAGACCTTTCGTCGGTATCTTAGGCGGTGCGAAGGTCGCCGATAAACTGAAAGTCATCGACAACCTGCTTGAAAAGTGCGACACACTGATCATCGGCGGCGGTATGGCATACACATTCTTAAAGGCACAGGGCAAAGAGATCGGTTCTTCCTTAGTCGATGATGAAAAGCTCGACTACTGCAAGGAAATGCTGGAAAAAGCCAAAGAGCTGGGCAAAGAACTTCTCTTACCGGTCGACACCGTCGTTGCCGACAATTTCCCTGATCCGATCGACGGTCCGATCGAGACGGAGGTCGTTTCTTCCGATGCGATCCCTGCAGCTAAACAGGGTCTGGATATCGGTCCGGAGACTGCAAAATTATTCGCCGACAAAGTCAAGGCTGCCAAGACGGTCGTCTGGAACGGCCCGATGGGTGTCTTCGAGAACCCGACACTGGCTGTCGGTACCAACGAAGTCGCCAAGGCTCTGGCAGAGTGCGACGGCACGACGATCATCGGCGGCGGCGATTCCGCAGCAGCGATCAAACAGCTGGGTTATGCCGATAAGGTCAGCCATGTTTCTACCGGAGGCGGTGCTTCTCTTGAGTTCTTAGAGGGCAACGGTTTACCGGGTGTCGATATCATTAACGAGAAATAAGAGGAGATATCATGAGAAAACCTATCATCGTTGGTAACTGGAAAATGAACAAGACTCCTTCCGAAGCTCTTGAATTCATGAAAGGCATCGAAGAAGTCCTGACCGGTGAAGAAGCTGCCGATTACGGTATCGGTGCACCGTATGTCGATTTGGATGTCTGTGTAAAGAACGCCAAGCATCTGATCATCGCTGCGGAAAACTGCAACGAAAAGGATTCCGGCGCTTATACGGGCGAAGTATCCGTGCCGATGTTAAAAGAAGTCGGTATCACATACTGCATCATCGGCCATTCCGAAAGAAGGACATATTACAACGAGACCAATGAGGCTTGCGCTCTCAAGGCAAAGAGACTCTTTGCGGACAATATCGTTCCGATCCTGTGCATCGGCGAGACGGAAGCGGAATATGATGCCGGCAAGACGGCCGATGTCATCAAGACACAGCTGGCCGGTTCTCTGGCAGGCCTGGATGCAGGCGAAGTTGCCAGAATGGTCATCGCTTATGAACCGATCTGGGCGATCGGTACAGGCAAATCAGCGACCAAAGAGATCGCAGAAGACTGCTGCAAGTTAGTCAGAGATACTGTCAAGGCTCTCTATGACGAAGCTACCGGCGAAGCTGTCAGAGTACAGTACGGCGGTTCGGTCAAACCGACCAATATCAAGGAATATATGGCTTGTGAAGATATCGATGGTGCTTTGATCGGCGGTGCTTCACTCAAAGTTGATTCATTTAAGGAAATAATTGACGCTACTAAATAGGAGGAAAAAACGTATGTCTGCAATTATTGATGTTTATGCTCGTGAAATTATCGACTCCCGCGGTAACCCGACAGTAGAAGTTGAAGTTGCTACGGAATCCGGTGCTTTCGGCCGTGCAATGGTACCTTCCGGTGCTTCCACAGGCGAAAGAGAAGCTCTCGAACTCAGAGACGGTGATACTTCCCGTTTCTTAGGCAAAGGTGTTCTGAAGGCTGTCAACAATGTCAACGAGATCATCGCTCCGGCTCTGATCGGTTACGATGTCACTGACCAGGCGCTCATCGACAAGAAGATGATCGAACTCGACGGCACAAAGGATAAATCTCACTTAGGTGCCAACGCAATGTTAGGTGTTTCCCTGGCATGCGCAAGAGCAGCTGCTGATTTCTACGGTATGCCTTTATACAAGTACATCGGCGGTGCCAACGGCAAGACTTTACCGGTCCCGATGCTCAACGTCTTAAACGGTGGCAAGCATGCTGACTCCACTGTCGATATGCAGGAATTCATGATCATGCCTTACGGTGCTCCTTCTTTCAAGGAAGCCATCAGATGGTCTGCTGAAGTATTCCATGCTTTAAAGAAAGTCTTAAAGTCCAAAGGTTATTCCACAGGTGTCGGCGATGAAGGCGGCTACGCTCCGAACTGCACTGAAGGTAACGAAGAACCTCTGAAGCTCATTGTTGCGGCGATCGAGCTGGCAGGCTACAAGCCAGGTATCGACTTCGGTATCTGTATGGACCCGGCTTCTTCCGAATTCTACAATGCTGAGACTGGAAACTATGAACTGACAAGATCCGGCCAGGGCGTCAAGACGACCGATGAAATGATCGACATGTACGCCGACTGGTGCGAGAAGTATCCGATCATCTCGATCGAAGACGGTCTTGCAGAGAATGACTGGGACGGCTGGAAGAAACTCATGGCCCGCTTAGGCGACAAGATCCAGTTAGTTGGTGATGACCTCTTCGTCACGAACGTTGAATACATCAAGAAGGGTATCGATCTCCATTGCGCGAACTCCGTTCTGATCAAGCTGAACCAGATCGGTACACTGACGGAAACTCTCGATGCCATCGAACTGGCTAAGAAGAACAACATGACAGCTGTCGTCTCTCACAGATCCGGTGAGACTGAAGATACGACGATCGCTGACTTAGTCGTCGGTGTCAATGCCGGCCAGATCAAGACAGGTTCTATGTCCAGAACTGACCGTATCGCTAAGTACAACCAGCTGCTCAGGATCGAAGATGAACTCGGTTCCGTTGCACAGTACTTAGGCAAGGACGCTTACTACAACCTCAAGAAATAATTTGAATTTCTGACGGAAACAAGCCGTATGAGTCTCTCATGCGGCTTTTTTTAAACTCTACGGAACGTAGGGTGACTCTTTGCCGAAACAAGACTATCGTGTAAGCAGGAGGTACCTGTATGGATACGATAAAGACCGGTGCACTGATCATCGAAAAAAGAAAACAGCTCGGTCTGACGCAGGCACAGCTGGCTGAGAAGCTTCATGTTTCCGATAAAACAGTCTCCAAATGGGAGACCGGGAAGGGTTTTCCCGATATCGGAATCGTGGAAGAACTCTGTGCTGTCCTGAATGTCAGTGCTTACGAACTGCTCAAAGGAGAAAAAGCTTCGGATAAAAAAGACGAGGAAGTCTTTTCCGACGGGATCGAGATCTTCCGCCGCCGTTTCAAACAAAAAACGATCCTGTCTTTTATGACCGGATTTCTTGTTTCGCTCGTATTGTTTGCTGCAGTATTCATTCATCTGAATGCCCCGATCTATTATGAGGATCCTGCCAACGTAAGGATCGATGAACTTTCCGACGGACGGCTGATCTTCAGTGCGGATAAAGATGCTCAAGGCTGTACGATCGAAAGAGTCAGCAGCGAAGGAAACAATGAGATCTTCATCAGCTGCTATAAGACAGTTTTAGGATCGCTGAAGAAAGAGAAGAACGAAAAGATCTATCTGCTCGGGGAGAAGGAAACGGTCGATGCGGTGTGGTTTTATCCTGCACCGTCGGGTGATGTTCTGATCTATGGAAAAGCGGAAGGCGGCGTAGTGACTTTGCCCAGGCTCGTCTATAATTACTGGATCGTTCTTTCAGGGGCATTCTGCATCCTCTCCGGCCTGCTTTATCAGATATTGAAAGGGAGACACATCGCGGATCTGATCCTGCGATATGCCCTGTTACCGGGGCTTTGCCTGTTGATATCGATGCTGATCGTTTTGGCGGGAAATCTTTCCAAGATCTATGATGCCGTCTACTATTTCAGCGGCATCGTGATCCTGACGCTGCTTTTGTATCTGCTTTGCCTGCTCCTGCTGGAAAGACGGAAAAACAGAAAGAAGGACTGAGTTCCTTCTTTTTTATACTCCGGTCTGGAATGATATTTATAAGAATAAGATATAAATATAAGGATCGGAGATCCTGATGAAACATAAGAAAACCGTCCTGCGGGACGGTTTTTAATAAACGACTCTTTTATAGACGATGATCCATAAGACCAGCTCGACGATCGATGTGACGACCCAGCTGATCGGGAAGCAAAGGTAGATCGTTTCCAGAGTCCTGTGGAGCGGGAACATCGTATAGATCCATAAGAGACGGACCCCGCAGATACCGATGATCATCAGGATCGTCGGCAGGGAAGAGGAGCCCATTCCCCGCAGGGAATTGACGAAGACATCCAGGATGCCGTTGAACACCAGTAATGAAGCGACGTAGCGGATACGGATCATGCCGACTTCGATGACGGATGCCTTGTCTGTATACAGCGTCAGTACCAGCGGTCCGCTGAGATAAACGGCAGCACCCATGACGACAGCACCGACAACGACCAGGATCAGTGTCTTGATCATGATCTCTTTGATGCGGTCGAGCCTGCCGGCACCCATGCATTGGCTGGTGAAGGTGATCGTTGCCTGGTTGAAAGCCATATAACCGATGTAGACGAAGTTCTCGATATTGGCTCCGGCGGAGTTGCCGGCGACGATGTCGGTGGAATCAAAGGAATTGATGCTGGACTGGATGACGACGTTGGATAAGGCAAAGACGGCGCCGGAGAGACCGGCAGGAATGCCGATCCTCAAGATCTCCAGGAAAGATTCCTTATCAAAATACAGATGTCTCATATCAAGCCTTGTAGGGCCTTTTTCTTTGATCAGGACATTGAGGACCAGGAATGCGGAAACAGCTTCCGAGGCGACAGTCGCCAGGGCTGCCCCGACGATCGACATCTTTAAGAACTTGACGGTGATGAAGTTTAGAACGACGTTCAATGCTCCCGATAACATCAGGAAGTAGAGCGGACGCTTCGTATCGCCATGCGAACGAAGGACGGCCGAACCGAAATTATATAAAAGTAAGAATATGACGCCGAGGAAGTAGATGCGCATGTAGGTCGCGCTCAGATCGATGAAATCTTCCGGTGTGTCCATCATCCGAAGGAAAACTTTGGAGAAGAACAGGCCGATGAATGTCAGCAAGATGCCTCCGGCAGAAGCCAGAGCGATCGAGGTGTGGATGGAATCTTTGATCTTGTCTTTGTTTCCCGTGCCGATGTAACGGGCGACGACGACGTTGGTGCCGGTCGCCAGACCGTTGAACAGGGAAGTGATCAGAAAGACGATCGAGCCGGTCGCACCGACTGCCGCCAAAGCCCGGTCTCCGGCAAATTTTCCGACGATGATCGTATCGGCGGAGTTGAACAGCATCTGCAGGATATTGGTGAAGATCAAAGGGATCGCGAATATGAATATATTTTTCAATAACGGACCATTCGCCATGTCCATCGTTCTGGTTTCGGAATTCATAATAAAAATTATAGAGGATTCACAAGTGATAATAAATAGGATTTTCAGATTATTTTCATATATGGACCTTTATTCATACCTTATTTATATATAAAAGTTTCATCAGTCATTTTCATATGAAAATTATTTTCAAAAATTTACATAAATGTGAAAAAATAGTGAAAATATATTGAAAGAAATATTGATATTTCGTAGCTGTAGTTTACAATAGACTTATATTGTTTTTTTAAAGGGGGACAGGAATGCTTAAGTACATAGGGAAAAGACTTGTCATCGGAGCACTCACGCTGCTGATCCTATCGACGATCACGTTCTTCGGCGTCCGTGCGATGCCGGGTGATCCGTTCTCACAGGACAACAAGGTCATTGCCCCGGAGACATATGAAGCTATGAGGGCGAAGTTCCATCTGGATAAATCGCTGCCGGAACAGTATATCATCTTTTTAAGCAATGCGATCCGCGGTGATTTCGGCGAATCGATCTCCAAAAAGGGGAAACAGGTCTCCGAGATCATTGCCTTGCGTTTTCCGGTCACGGCGAAGCTCGGAGCGATCGCTTTCTGCGTATCCATGGTCCTGGGTCTGCTGCTGGGCATCGTTTCGGCTCTGGCAAAACATCGCTGGGTCAACTCACTGATCACGGTCGTTTCCACCTTAGGCGTCTCACTTCCGAACTTTCTGTTTGCCATCATGATCATGATCCTATTCGCGGTGAAGCTCGGCTGGCTGCCGATCGTCGGACTCAAGGGTCCGGAATACTATATCCTTCCGGTCGCTGCCTTGTCTTTAGGGCCGATCGCATCGGTCACGCGTCTTACAAGATCTTCCATTCGTGATGTCATGCATGAAGATTACATCACACTGTCCCGCTCCAAAGGAAATAAAGAGACAAGGACGATTGTCGTCCACGGCTTGAAGAATGCGTTATTGCCGGTCATCACTTATGCCGGTCCTCTGTTTGCCGGTATGATCACCGGCTCCCTGGTCATTGAGACCCTGTTCTCTGTGCCGGGGATCGGTGCGGAGTTCACCAACTCCATCACGAACCGTGACTACACGCTGGTCATGGGTCTGACGATCCTGTTCGGCGTATTGGTCATCATTATGAATCTGATCTCGGATATCGTTGCGGCGATCATCGATCCGCGTATCAAGTTAGGAAAGTAGGAAAAAGGTCATGAGTGAAAAGAATCTGGAATTAAGTAATGATCTGTTTGAAAAGCTTCCCGAAGAAGAAAAGAATTCCGAGTTCATCGCGGTCGCAATCAAGACATTTGCCAAAGATGCCTGGGACCGTTTCCGCAGGAACAAGCTGGCACTCGGCGGTCTGATCTTTCTGATCATCATGATCATCCTGGCGATCGTCGTTCCGCAGGTCGCTCCGTATCAGTTCGATACGCAGGATATGGCCAACCGCAATGCACTTCCAAGCCTTCAGCATCTGTTCGGTACCGATAAGCTGGGAAGAGATATCTTCGTACGTATCATGTACGGCGCAAGAGTCTCTCTGTCGATCGGTTTCTCGACGGCAGCGATCAATCTGGTCATCGGTATCTTATACGGCGGCATTTCCGGTTATATCGGCGGCCGCGTCGATATGGTCATGATGCGTATCGTCGATATCATCTATGCCGTTCCTTCCCTGATCTATGTCGTCCTGATCCTGCTGGTCTTCGGTGACAGCGTCGGTTCCATGATGCTGGCGATCTGTCTGACTTCCTGGATCGGCATGGCAAGACAAGTCCGGGCGCAGATTATGTCGCTGAAGGAGATGGAATTCTCCCTGGCAGCTAAAGTCATCGGTGCCAGCAATTCCCGTATCCTGATCCGTCACTTGGTCATCAACGCCTTAGGCCCGATCATCGTTTCGCTGACGATGATGGTCCCGGGAGCGATCTTCACGGAAGCTTCACTGAGCTTCGTCGGTATCGGTCTGAATCCCGCCATCCCGAGCTGGGGCAAACTGGCCAACGACTGCCGGCAGCTGATCTTCACGCAGCCGGTCCAGGTAATTTGGCCGGTCGCTGCGATCAGTTTGACCATCTTAGCTTTGAATTTCGTCGGTGACGGCATCGGCGAAGCCTTCCAGGCAAGGACGAGATAGGAGGATCGCTATGGCATTATTAGAAGTCAATAATTTAGTCACGAAATTCAAAACGGATGCCGGTGATGTACAAGCCGTCCGCGGTGTCTCCTTCAAACTGGAGCCCAAGGAAGCCTTAGGCATCGTCGGTGAATCCGGTTCCGGCAAGTCGCAGATGATGTATTCGATCATCGGCCTGTTGGCGGACAACGGTGTCGTCGAAAGCGGCGATGTCCTGTTCGACGGAGAAGATATCTCCATCAAAAACTTTAAAAACAAGAGAGAATACAACGATTTCATGCGGAAGATCCGCGGCAATTCGATGGCCATGATCTTCCAGGATCCGATGACGTTCCTGAATCCGGTCTTGAAAGTCGAGACCCAGCTCATCGAGCCGATGCTCAACCACGGAAACATGAGCAGGGAAGAAGCCAAGAAAAGGGCGATCGAACTGATGAAACTGGTCGGTATCCCTTCACCGGAAAAACGTATCAAACAATATCCCTTCGAGTTCTCCGGCGGCATGCGTCAGAGGATCATCATCGCGATCGCTTTGGCCAACAATCCGAAGCTGATCATCGCCGATGAGCCGACGACTGCCCTCGACGTCACGATCCAGGCACAGGTCCTGGAACTGATCGAAGACCTCAAAGACAAGTCCGATTCCGCGATCATCATGATCACCCACGACTTAGGCGTCGTTGCCAAACTGTGTGACCGCATCGCGATCATGTACGGCGGCAAGATCGTCGAGATCGGGACCGATAAGGACATCTTCTATGATCCGAAACATCCGTATACGGAAGGCCTGTTACAGTGTATCTCCAATCCGGAGAACGACGATGAACAGGATCTGACACCGATCGCCGGTTCGCCGCCCGATCTGCTCAATCCTCCGAAAGGCTGTCCGTTCGTCGATCGCTGCACCAAGGCGATGAAAGTCTGCAAGGACTATGAACCGCCGGTATCGACGATCAAAGAAGGCCATCAGTGTGCCTGCTGGCTCTTAGATGAAAGGGCGGTGAAGAAATGAGCGAAAACAAGGTGATCCTTTCCGTAAAGAATCTGAAAACATATTTCGATGTGACCAAAGGCATCTTTTCTCCAAAACAGATCGTCAAGGCGGTCGATGATGTCTCCTTTGACATCTTGGAGAACGAGACCTTCGGTCTGGTCGGTGAATCGGGCTGCGGTAAGACGACTTTAGGCCGTACCATCGTCAAGCTCTATGAACCGGAAAGCGGCTCCATCATCTTCGAAGGCAAAGACATTGCCAAGATGAAGGGCAAGGAGCTCACGGCGTTCCGCAAAGACATGCAGATGATCTTCCAGGATCCGTATGCATCATTGAACCCGCGTATGACCGTCGGTGAGATCATCAAAGAACCGATGATCATCCACAATATCTACGATAACGATAAGGAAAGGGAAGAAAGAGTCGTCGAACTGCTGAAAATCGTCGGCCTCAAGCCTGACCACATCCGCCGTTATCCGGCTGAATTCTCCGGCGGCCAGAGGCAGCGTGTCGGTGTCGCCCGCGCGCTGGCGGTCAATCCGAAATTCATCGTCTGTGACGAACCGATCTCTGCACTGGATGTTTCCATTCAGGCGCAGGTCGTCAATCTTCTCAAGGACATCCAGAAAGAAATGGGTCTGTCCTACCTGTTCGTCGCACACGACTTATCGATGGTCAAGCACATCTCCGACCGTATCGGTGTCATGTATCTTGGCCAGATGGTCGAATTGGGACCGGCAAACGATGTCTACCACAGACCTTTGCATCCTTATACGACCGCACTCTTGTCGGCGATTCCGATCCCGGATCCGGATATCGCCAAGAGAAAACAAAGGATCGTTCTGGAAGGAGAAGTTCCAAGCCCGATCAACCCTCCGAAGGGGTGCCCGTTCTGTACCCGCTGTCCGAAGGCGACAGAACGTTGTCATAAAGAAAGACCTGTTCCTATCGAGGTCGGCACTCGTAAAGTGGCTTGCCACTTGTACGAAAAGTAAAGAAAGGAAAAAGAGAAATGAAAAAATTATTCGTCTGTCTGCTTTCTCTGCTGATGGTCGTCTCTCTGGCTGCCTGCTCGTCCAACAATAACGGCGGCGGTTCCGAAGGCGGCGGTGAAGAAGCAGAGATCAAAACCTTCACCTATTCTGTAGGCGGTGAGCCAACGTATATGGACCCGGCAAAATGCGGTGACTCTGTCACAGCCGAGATCCACAACGAGATCTGGTATCCGCTGTTCTATCTGGTCGAAGATGGTTCCACAGCTAACGGTGACTGTATCGCCTATGAAGTTTCTGATGACGGTTTAGTCTACACGTTCCATCTCGATCCGAATGCGAAATGGTCGGATGGTGTCGCTTTAACAGCTGACCAGTATGTTTACGGTATCAAGCGCTGCATCGGTTACGGACACGCCGAAGTCGGATACCTGACTATGATCACCAACTACATCCTCAACGCCGAAGCACATCTTGATCAGGCTGTTGCCGATATGGATGATGTCGGTGTCAAAGCGATCGATGATTTCACATTAGAGATCACTCTGAACGCACCGTGCCCATTCTTTGTATCCTTATTACCGACCCAGGTCTTCGCGGCATTACGTCCTGAGATCGCTCCGGAAAAGGATTCCGAATGGTCTTCCACTCCGGGTTATCCGACGACAGGTGCTTTCGTCCCGGTCAAGATCGACTCTGCGGATGAATACATCTTAGACAAGAACCCGAACTTCGCAAGAGCTGATGAAGTCTACTACGACAGACTCGTTGCCAAGATCATGCCTTCCATGGAAGCTTCTCAGATGGCCTTCAAGACCGGCGAGATCGACTATGATACAGGTGCTGACTCTTCCGTCGTCAATGATCCGAGCCTTGCCGATTCCATCGTCATCAACGGTAACGTCAACTACTACATGAACATCAACTGCATCGACGGTCTGGAAGCTTTACAGGATGTCAGAGTCAGAAGAGCGATCCAGTTAGGTATCGACAGATCTGCATTCGTCACAGCTCTTGATGCCGGTGATGTCTACTACGAACTCTACGGTTTCGTTCCGGTAGGTATCCCTGATTTCAACGGTGACTTCCGTACCAATGCCGACAACGACCACAAACTGGTCTACACCGACAAGGAAGAAGCTAAGAGACTCATGGAAGAAGCCGGATTCTCCGAGACCAACAGACTTGCTCTGGAATACTACTACAACCAGAACTCCATGCACGACACTGTTTCCGCAGTCATCAAGGAACAGCTGAAGGATATCTACATAGATGTCACGCTGAAGACTGCTGAACTTCGTACATTCTTCGATGATCGTTCCTATGGCCGTTATGACCTGGCAAGAAATGCTTTCTCTGCCGACTACATGGATCCGTGGAACTACCTCGAACTGATGGCGATCTACAACGACTCCGAAGAATACGGTACGCACTTCGGTGATGAGACTTACGATGCAATGCTGTTCGAATCCATGAAACTCGAAGGCGAAGCTCGTTTCGCTAAGCTGCACGAAGCTGAAAACTATGCGATCGAGACTGCATGCTTCAACGTTCCTCTGTTCGGTTACGGTACTGTTTCCTTACAGAAACCAGGCACGACCGGTGTCATCAACAACCCGCAGGCCAACCACATCTTCTGGTTCGTCAAGTGCCCTGAATAATCCATATTCAGTCTGAAAACATAAGAGAGAGCTCGTCAAGAGTTCTCTCTTACTGCATTATTGATATAAGTTCTGTTTACGTGAAAAAAGAGAAGTTCTATCAATAACAGGAGGAAAAAATGAGACCCATCGAATTAGACCAATTCACAAGATTTCAGTTTTTATCATCTTTAGGACTTTCAAAAGACAAAAAGAAGATCTTCTTCATCGTCAGCAAAGCCGACATGGAAAACAACGGCTATCTTTCCAAACTTGTCAGCATCGATCTGAAAGACGAAAAGGTCAAAGATGTCACAGGCTTCGAAAAATCCGTGCCGTACATGTCGCTGGATGACGGGATCTTTTTCGTAAAGAACGACCCGGAAAACAAAGACGGCTCTTCCACGTTCTTCAAGGTGGAAGAAGACGGAAATAAGGAAGCTTTCAAGCTTCCGATCGCCGTATCGGCCATGAAAGATCTCGATGAGGACCACTATGTCGCTCTGTCGACGACCAACCGGTCCTGTCCGGATTATTATGCTTTGTCCAAGGAAGACAAGGAAGCCTACGACAAGAAAGTGAAAGACGAGGAAGATTATATCGTCTTCGATGAATATCCTTTCGTGTTCAACGGTGCCGGTGTCGTCAACGGCAACCGCAATTCACTGTTTTTGATCGGCAAGAAGGACGCATCGGTCAAGAAGATCACGCCGGCGACGTTCGATGTCTCCAGCTTCGATGTGATCGATGGCAAGATCGTCTTCTCCGCCAACGATTTCACGACCTACAAGACCAAATGGGACAAGGTCTACGAATTCGATAAGGAGACAGGGATCAAGATGATCTATAAGGACAAGATGGCCATCCACAAGGTCTTCGGGGAAAAGGGAAAGATTTATGTCTTCGGAACTTTTGCGAAAGACTACGGCGAGATGGAAGCCGGAAAGTTCTATGAACTGAAAGACGGAAAGATGGAACTGAGAGTCGAAAATGAGTTCTCCATGTACAATTCGGTCGGTTCCGATTCCCGATACGGCAGAAACAAAAATAATTTCAAAGACGGGGAAGATAATTTTTTCCTGTCTTGCGATAAAGACAAGACGATCGTACTGAAACTTGAAAAGGATACTTTATCCAGAGCACTCGATGTCAAAGGTTTCTCGGTCGATGATTTCGTGAAAGTCGGTGATACATTCTATTGCATCGCCATGAAGGATCAGAAACTGCAGGAAGTCTATGCGGTCAATAGCGGTCAGGTCAAAGCCATGACGCATTACAACGATGAGGTCTTCAAAGATCAGTATGTCGCTGTGCCGGAAAAACTGACGGTGAAAAAGGCAGTCGATATCGACGGCTGGGTGCTTAAGCCGATCGATTTCGATGAAAACAAGTCCTATCCGGCCATCCTGGATATCCACGGCGGACCGAAGACCGCCTATGGAGAAGTCTATTATCATGAGATGCAATACTGGGCATCCAAAGGTTACTTCGTGATGTTCTGCAACCCGCGCGGTTCGGATGGCAAAGGCAACCAGTTTGCCGACCTGCGTCATCAGTTCGGCGGCATCGACTATCAGGACATCATGGCCTTCGTCGATCTGGTGCTTGACACTTATCCGCAGATCGATAAGGAGCGCCTGGGCGTGACCGGCGGCAGCTACGGCGGCTATATGACCAACTGGATCATCGGTCAGACCGACCGCTTCAAATGTGCAGCGACGCAGCGTTCGATCTCCAACTGGATCTCGGAAGTTGGCGTGAGCGATTACGGCATCGACTTCCCAATCGAACAGGAATTCGGCGATGTCCGCAACTGCGCCGGCGAACTCTGGGGCATGTCTCCGCTGAAGTTCGTCAACAATGCCACGACACCGACGCTCTTCATCCATTCGACGGAAGACTACCGCTGTCCGGTGCCGGAAGCTTTGCAGCTGTATACGGCATTGACCTGCAACGGCGTCGAGACCCGCATGTGTCTGTTCAAAGGCGAGAACCATGAACTTTCACGAAGCGGCAAGCCGACCCACAGGATCCGCCGTCTCAAAGAAATCACGGAGTGGATGGACAAACATCTGATGTGACAAGGAAAGGAACAGAAAACATGATCAAATTCGATCTGAGCAGACCGCAGAACTACTGGTTCAACGAGATCGCCAAGATCCCGCATCCGTCAAGGCACGAGAAGAAGATCTCCGACTTCATCGTTGATTTTGCTAAGCAGCGCGGACTGAACTATAAACAGGATGACGTATGGAACGTCATCGTTGAAAAACCGGCATCCCCGGGTTACGAAGATGCTTCAGCCCTCATCTTGCAAGCCCACATCGATATGGTCCCGGCCAAAGTTGCCGGCAGCGACCACGATTTCGAAAACGATCCTTTGGATCTGTACGTCGATGAGGAAGGCTGGCTTCACGCCAGAGGAACGACTCTGGGCGGAGATGACGGACATGGCGTGGCTTATATGCTGTCGATCCTGGATGACAAAGAGGCGAAACACCCCAAACTGCAGTGTTTCTTCACCGTCATGGAAGAGATCGGCTTATTAGGAGCGATGGAGATCCATCCGGAAGATGTCCATGCCGACCGCATGATCAATCTGGACGGCGGCGGCGAGACTACGACGGGGATCTCGGCAGCCGGCGGCTGCAACGTCTTCATCCATAAGAAGATCGTCTGGAAACAGAGCACAAAACCGACGTATCAGATGTCGGTCGGCGGCTTGAGCGGCGGTCACTCCGGCGGACAGATCCATCTGGAAAAGGGCAATGCCATCGTGATCGCTTCCCGCGTCATCGAAGAAGCCTGTGCCAAGGGGATGGACTTTGAACTCGTCAGCCTGAACGGCGGTGAAAAAGACAATGCGATCCCCAGATCAGCTGTGATCGAATTCAATTCTTCGACACCGTTTGAAGAGATCGAAGCCTTCTTCGCTCAGACTTGTAAGAGTTTAAAAACGGAACTGGAATTCTCCGATCCGGACGTCTGCATCGATGTGAAAAAGACAGAAGATGCGTTCCGTTATATCGAAAACGGCAAAGACATCATCGATTATGCCTACCTGCAGCCAAACGGTTTCCAGCACCGATCGATGGCGATCGAAGGACTGACACTGACCTCTCTGAATCTTGGTGTCGCCTTCACGAACGAAGAGGAAGTCGTCCTGGATACTCTGATCCGTTCGGCGATGGATCATGCCTCGGACGATCTGCGAGACCGCATGAAACTGCTGGCGGAAAAGTGCGGCGTGATCTTCGAATCGCCGATGCGCTATTCCGGCTGGAACTATGAACCGCACTCCGAGATGCGTGAAAAACTCAGAGCAGTCGTCAAGGAGTTCGGCGGCGAACTGAAAGAACATGCCGGACACGGCGGCAACGAGTGCGGTGTCTTCAAAGCACTCAATCCGAAACTGGACATCATCACTTTCGGTCCGATCGGCAAAGATGTCCATACACCGGAAGAAAAACTGGATCTGGAAAGCTTCGAGCGTTCCTATCAGATGTTGAAAAAACTTGTCAGTATGTGTGACTAAGGGAGGAAATATATGGCAAAGGGTATCGTAGTGATTTTGAGCGGCGCTTCTTCAGTAGGCAAGGGATCGATCCGTGAGAAGCTTCTGGCGGATAAGGACATGAATCTGTTCTTCTCGATCTCCGAAACGACGCGTCCGATGAAGGAAGGCGAAGTGGATGGAAAAGACTATTACTTCGTCTCGCATAAACAGTTTGCAGATTCCGTGAAAAACAAGGAACTTCTGGAATACACCGAGTTCAACGGCTATTATTACGGAACGCCGAAGGCGCAGATCGAATTTCTGGTCAACAAGGGCAAGAATGTCCTGATCGAAGTCGAAGCGCAGGGCGTCGGTCCGATCAAACTCAATATTCCGGAATCCATCGCATTCTTCGTCATGCCGACGAGCTTCGAGGAGCTGGAACGTCAGATCCACGAGATCTACAAAGACGATGAGGCCTCCGTTCAAAGACGTCTGAACAAGGCGAAGATGGAGATGGAGATCGCGCCGCTTTTCAACAACATCGTCTACAACGACGATGTCGATAAGGCGTGCGCACAGATCAAAGAGATCGTCATGAAAGAAATGGAGAAAAGGAACAATGAATAAATGGCAGCTTGAAAAACTTGCCCGCGTCCTGATCCGGACCGGTGTCAATCTGCAGGAAGGGGAGACGGTGCTCTTGCAGACGGATACGTTAGCGATCGATCTGGCTAGAGAGATCACCAAAGAAGCGTTTGCGGCCGGTGCTGCCGATGTGGAAGCGTTCATCGATGATGCGGAGATCAATCATCTCAAGGCTTTGAACTGTACCCCGGAAAAACTGAAAGAACTGCCGGCATGGAAAAAAGAAAGTTTCGATTCCATCCTGCGCACCGGCAAAGGCGTACAGCTCGGTGTGAGAGCCAGCCGTCCGTCTTTGAATCAGGACGTTCCCGATGCAAATCTGAAGGCGCAGTTCTATGCATCGAACGAACTTCGCAATGTCGTGCGTCACTATATCCATCAGGGCTGCCTGAAATGGACGGGAACGATCTATCCTTCACTGGAATGGGCCAAGAAGGTCTTCCCGGAATACGACGATGAAACGGCGTATGCCAAACTGGAAGAAGCCATCTGCAAGATGATGCGTGTCGATGCGGATTCCGATCCGGTCGAAAACTGGAAGAAACACTGTGAAGAGCTGGCGGCACGTTCCAAGAAGCTCAACGATCTCAACTTCAAATCCTTGCATATCACTTCGGAACTGGGCACGGATCTCAAGATGGACTTGGTCGAAGACCATATCTGGTGTTCGGCAGGGGAAATGGGTTCGCAGAATGTCAACGCCCCGTATGTTGCCAATATGCCGACGGAAGAAGTTTTCACCGATCCGGATTTCCGCAGCGTGAACGGCATCGCCTATGCTTCTTTCCCGCTGTTCATCTCCGGCAAACTGGTCAAAGATTTCTCCATCACATTTGAAAACGGCAAAGCCGTCGACTGCAATGCTTCGGAAAACGTCGAATTCTTAAGAGAAGCTTTGTTCCGCGATGAGACGACCCGCCAGCTGGGCGAAGTCGCACTGGTCTCCAAGAGATCGCCGATCCGTCAGATGGGCAGGATCTTTTACAACGGTCTGATCGATGAGAATGCCGCCTGCCACCTGGCATTCGGTACGAGCTTCCCGGACTGCGTGAAGAACGGCACGAATCTTACAAAAGAAGAACTGATCGCCAAAGGCGTCAATTTCTCCGTTTCTCATAACGATTTCATGATCGGTACCGATGACATCAAAGTCGTCGGCACGACCCACGACGGAAGGCAAGTCACCATCATGGAACACGGTGACTTCGTCCTGTAGGTGAGCGCATGATCTCGAATCAGGAATTCTTAGTTACCGGCGTTGCCGATGTCGATTCGCTCAAAGGCAAGATCCTGGGCTACCGTCAAAGAGGGAAACTGCTCGACAAGTGGCTCGTTCACCGGCTCGACACCCTGCTTCCCAAACTGATGAAAGATGCTGACATCGACTGCTGGGTGCTCATCAACAACGAATACAACGAAGATCCGATCTTCTGGACACTGACGACGTACGATCAGATCACGGCACGCCGTCTGACCATCATGGTTTTTCATCTGGAAGAGGACGGCAACGTATCGCGTTATTCCGTGACGCGTTATCCGATGACCAATTTCAAGCAGTTATGGAACGACCAGTCGGTCGGCCAGATGAAAGTCTTGGCCGATCAGATCAAAAGCTGGAACGTGAAAAAGATCGGTCTGAATTTCTCGGATGATTTCGCTTACGCGGACGGATTGTCCTATTCCCTGTACAGGGATTTCAGCAAAGAACTGGACGAAGATCTGAAAGGAAAGATCGTCTCCGCGGAAAAGATCGCCGTAGGCTGGCTGGAGACCCGCAGCGAAGAAGAGATGGCAGCTTATAACGGCATCGTCGGGATCGCTCACACTTTGATCGGACAGGCTTTTTCCAATAAAGTCATCCATCCGGGCGTCACGACGGCCGATGATGTCAAATACTGGATGCTTCAGAAATGCATCGATCTGGGTCTGGAACCGTGGTTCGATTATGAAGTCTCCATCCTGCGCAACGGCAAAGAACATCTTGAAGGGGAAGTGATCATCCTTCCGGGCGATATGCTTCATTGCGATGTCGGTTTCCGTTATCTGAATCTGTGTACCGATACGCAAGAACTCTGTTATATCCTGAAAGACGGTGAGTTCGATGCACCGGCCGATCTGAAGAAAGGCATGGCAGTCACCAACCGCCTGCAGGACATCGTCATCGAAGAGTTCAAGATCGGAAGGACCGGCAACGAGATCCTGAAAGCCTCTCTGGAAAAGGCAAAAGCCGAAGGCATCGTGCCTTGCATCTACACGCATCCGTTAGGTTTCCATGGCCATGCGGCAGGTCCGACCATCGGTCTTTGGGACAAACAGAATGGTGTGGAAGGAAGCGGCGATTATCCGCTCCACGACAATACGGCGTACTCATTGGAGCTCAATGCGACATCGTATTGTGAGACGTACGGCTGTGATGTGCGTTTCGCCATGGAGTCCGATATCCTGCTCAAAAACGGCAAAGTCTATTTCCTGGCCGGCAGGCAGGAGAATTTCCATCTGGTCAAGTAAATATTCAAACAGAACAAAAAGCCCGTTATTTTCGGGCTTTTTTGTGCGTCTGAGAAGGAACGGTGTTTCCTTTGTGTTAAAATCTTAAATATGTTGAAACGATTCTTTTCTTATTACAAACCGTATTTAAAAACCTTTGCGCTCGATATGAGCTGCGCTTTGGGGAATTCCACAGTCGGTGTCTTATATCCGATCCTGACCCGATATATGCTCAATGATCTGATCCCCAACCGGAAATTCACACAGATCATCACCTTCGGTCTCGTTCTTCTGCTTGCCTATGTCGTGAAGATGCTGATGAAGTATTCGGTCGACTACTACGGCCATATGGTCGGCACCCACTTGCAAGCCGATATGCGCCGGGAACTGTTCGCCAAGCTCGAGAAGCTGCCGTTCTCTTATTTCGACAACAATGAGACCGGCAAGATCATGTCGCGCATCACTTCCGACTTGCAAGAGATCTCCGAACTCGCCCACCACGGACCGGAGATGCTGGTGATGACCTCGTTCTCGCTGATCTTCTCATTGTTCTATCTTTCCAGCATCAATGTGACGCTGGCACTGATCATCTTCTCCTGTTCGCCGCTGCTGATCGTGATCACGGTGATCGTCCGCAAGAAACACCTGGAATCTTCAAGACGTGCCAGGCGTTCTCTGGCGCAGATCAACGGCGATGTCAACTCTTCCGTTTCCGGCATCCGCATCACCAAAGCTTTCAATAACGCCGATAAGGAGATGGAAAAGTTCGAGACCGGAAACAAAGCGTTCGTCGAGGCGAAAAGAGGTCAGTATTTCACCATGGCCATCCAGCATGCCGCAACGATCTTCGTCACGGATATCTTCAATGTCGTCTGTCTGATCTCCGGCGGTATCTTCCTATACAATGGCGCGATCACCTTCGGCGATTATTCGACCTTCATCGTTTCCGTTTCCTTCTTCACCAGCCCGATCTTACAGCTGGTGCAGTGGATGGAACAGTTCGACGAAGGCGTGACGGGCTTTGAGCGCTTCTGTGAGATCATCGACCTCCCGGTCGAAGAAGACCGCAAGGAGGCGAAAGAATTCGACAAGCTCAACGGCGACATCCGTTTCGATAACGTTTCCTTCTCCTACAATCAGGATGAGGAACGGGAAGTCCTGGATCATATCAGCTTCCTGGTCCCGAAAGGGAAAACGGTGGCACTGGTCGGACCTTCGGGCGGCGGCAAGACAACGATCTGCCACTTGCTTCCGAAGTTCTATCATCCGGATTCCGGCACGATATCGATCGACGGCAACGACATCGAGGACATCACGATGCATTCCTTAAGAGAAAACATCGGCATCGTCCAGCAGGACGTCTTCCTGTTCTCCGGCAGTTTTTCCGATAATATCGCCTACGGCAAGAAAGGTGCAACGATGGAAGAGATCATCGAGGCAGCCCGGAAAGCCAACATCTATGACTATATACAATCGCTTCCGGAAGGCTTCGATACGGAGATCGGTGAACGCGGCATCCGCCTGTCCGGCGGTCAGAAACAGCGTCTGTCGATCGCCCGCGTCTTCTTGAAGAATCCGAGCATCCTCATCCTGGATGAGGCGACCAGTTCTTTGGACAATACGACAGAAGCCCTCATACAGGAAGCCTTGAATTCCTTAAAGCAGGGCAGGACGACGATCGTCGTGGCCCACAGGCTCTCCACCATCAAAAATGCCGATGAGATCCTGGTCGTCGCCAACGGCAGGATCAGAGAATCCGGCACACATAATGAGCTGATCCAAAAAGAGGACGGGATCTATAAGAAATTATATGAATCACAGTTCCTGGATTCGGATTTCGGTATCGATTCAAAAATGATGATGTCTTAGACATCATCATTTTTTGTTGTACTGCTCGATCGTATCCATCAGCCATTGTCCGGCTAAGGAGAAGTCTTCTCTTTCAAAGCCGCGGTCTTTCAGACAGTCGGCGCGGATGGCAGCGGAAGCTTCCGCTGTTTTTGAGAATTCCCACATGCAGTAGGAGATCTTGTTGTTTTCCAGGAAAGCGATCCACCGGTCGGCTTCTTCGACATCGACCGGCAGGTTGCCGGAAGAAGAAGTGATGCCGAATTCGCTGACGAAGAGCGGAAGTCCTTTTTCGATGGCAATATGTGCCTTATCGCGCAGTTCTTCCTTATGGCTCGCGGAATAGAAGTGAAGGGTATACAAGAGATTCTCATATCCTAACGGATCGCCGGCAGCGATATCGACATCTTGCGACCAGTTGGGCGTTCCGACGATGATCAGTGAACGCGGATCGTTTTTGCGGATGATCGGGATGATCTGCTCGGCATAAGTTTTGATCGCGGACCAGTCCGTTTTGTTGGGCTCGTTGCAGATCTCATAGAGGACATGGTTTTCGTCTTTGTATTTCTTCGAGACTTCATCAAAGAAGACCTTAGCTTCATCGATAAACTTATTGGGATCGCCGTCTTCCAGGATGTGCCAGTCGATGATGACGTACATGTCGTTGTTTTTCGCATAGGTCACGCCGTCATCGATGTCTTTCAGAAGCCGTTTCTGATCGCCGCCCGTGCAGTATCCGACCGTCCCCACGCCCCAGGTGTACATCGCCAGGCGGAAGACATTGGCACCGATCAGATGTGAGATATCATGAAAGCAGTCGTCATTGATGTAGCGTTCGCTCAAGGATAAGCCGTAGCTTGAGATCCCCCGCAGCATCACCGGATCGCCTTTTTCATTACAAAGCTGGGAATCGATGACTTGCAGCTTTCCGCACGTGGAAGGCCGGTCTTTGCCGTCGAAGGAACTCTTGCTTCCGCAGGAAGCGATCAGAAGAAGACAAAGGATAAGGGTCAGGATCTTTTTCATAGGATCACCTCGAGATGATGGGTCTTGCCGTCTTGCGGAAACGTGAATTCCTGTTCACATTTGTTTCCGTCGAGACTAAAGCGGCTTTCCTTGCCGGCTTTATGATCGTTTTCGGCAAGGATATGGACAGACAGGGAAGTATCGACGATCTTCAATACATAAGAGTATTCGTCCTGATCCAGGATCGGGTCGATGTGAAGGAAGCCGTCATGGAAGACGATGCCTAAGACTTCGTAGAGCGCCAGAGTGAGCCAAGAGGCAGTCCCGGAAAGGACAGGTCCGATGCCTTCGCCGGTCTGTGAGTTGTTGTATTGCGTACAGAAACGCGGATTTCCTTTCAAGACGTACGGATCTTCCAGTGTCTTATACGGAAGGGTCTTATCGATCATGAAGAAGGCAAGGTCTTTCAGACGTCTTGCGAGCTTTTGATCTTTGACCGTCTTGGCTTTTTTCAAACAGGCGACCGTACACATCATCGCGGCATGTTTGAAGACACCGCCGTTTTCGCGGTCTCCGGGGAAGTAGAAAGAAGAGCCAGTCACGATGCCTAACTTATCATAATTGACCGGTGTGACCAGTTTCAGTCCGGCGTCGCATTTCAGATGTGCGTCGATGATATCCAGCATAGTTTCGATCTGCCGTTCATCGGCGATGTCGGCCAGAAGCGGCCAGGAGAAGCCGTTGAGATAGTAGGTCCCGTCGATGTTCTCATCCAGGGAAAGACCGTCACCCGAGGATCCCAGATACGTGTACCCGCGTTCATCATTGATCAGACATCGGGCGAAATAATCTTTCTTCCAGGCGTTCTTTAAGACGGAATCCTTCGTGTCGTCCGAGATCTGTCTGCAGAGCGTTCTCAATTCAGACAGGGACGGATCCTTGCATAATTCAAAGAGCTCGTCAGCGGCGATCTTCAGCAGGCAGGCGTTCATCACTGATTCGCTTTGTTCGTTTTGAAGAGGGACACCGAAGCTCTGCCCGTTTTCCTTCAGCTGCTTGCGATAGGCGGCTTCTTTTTCCGGTCCGGATAAGACGTTCTTGTCCAAACGCAGACAGTCGTTCCAGTCGGCGGTATCCAGCAGCGGCAGACCGTGTTTGCCTACCGAGATCTTTCCCGAATAAAGCAATATGGCTTGAAGCGTCTGATGAAGAGGCTTGGTTTCATCGGATCCGGCGATCCTGACCTTTTCATAAAGAAAATCATAGTCCGAAGACAAAGTGATGTAGCGGTAGACAGCCTGGATGAGCCAGAGCTGATCGTCCGAGCACATGCCCGGCTCTTTGCCGCGCGTCGTGAAGTTGTGGTAGGCATAACCGAACGCAAAGACGTTTTCCGCCCAGTTGAGGATGAGCTTTTTGATCAAAGCATCGTTGCCTTGTGCATGCATGTAATACATCGAGGCGAAGATATCCTGGATCTCCCTGAAGCCCGTCTCACGGTAGGATTTCTGCGTCCAGGCGAACGAACGGGAGACGTAGGTCTGATATAAGACCTGGAAGGGGAGGTTTTTGTTGATGTAGGCATCTTTCATCGGATCGCCGCTGCGTGACTCGATGAAGGAAGAATAGGAAGCATTTCCTTGTAAGACTTCATTCAGTGTTTCATCCAGCTTTTTCGGATCTTTATAGGTCTCATAGAGGACATTGAGGTCTTTGTCGAACTTGTCTCTGACATCCTGTCCTTCATCGTCCATGCCGACGAAGACATCGAACACTTTTTCCTTTTCCAGCCGGAATGAGGAAGACATGGCGAAAAAGGCGGCTGCCCGTCTTGCGGGAACGTTGTTGAGATGATCGGCCGTCTCCGGATGTTCCAGAGTGCCGGTACCGATGAAATCGGAAAGAGAGGAACAGTATTCGTCCATGCCTTTCCCTTCGCTCAGCAGCATCGCAAAACGCTTTTCGCCATCGCATTCTTTCGGCTGGTGGTGAGCAGCCAGAGCGATCGGTCTGCCGTCCTTGTAATACAGTTCGCTCTCCACGACGACGTTGGCATAGATGATGTCGCCCGCCAAGGTCGCGGGATCGGTGATCCCGAACATCCCGGTCGTCACGATCTTCAGATCTCTGGCTTCTTCTTTGAGATTTTCGATACAGATGCGCTGTACCTCGACGGCAGTTGGCATATCCTTCCTTTGCGGCAAGAGAAAGATCGTCCGCGTGATCCTTAATCCGCAGTCAGTCTCGTAGATGATCCTGCTGTGGTTCTGCGAGTGGATGCAACAGGCGCTTTTCACGTTTTCTCTGACGTTGAGCGAATAAAAGATCTGTTTTCCGTTCTCGAACAGATAAAACTGCCGGTTCGCCGGTTCGCCGTTTTCTTCCGGCGTGAGGACGTAGCGGGTCGCGAGGACCTGTTTTTCCTGTTTTCCGCGGAAGGATCCGCGGCCGAACTGGTCGAGCACCGATTTCGGTGTCGACTGCAGGCAGTCAGCGTATTGACTGCGGTCGCCCAAAAGAAGATTGACGGCGTAATGGGAACCGATGGGATAGGCTTTCAGATCGATCTCTAATTCACCGTCGGCGTTGAGCTTTCCGGGGGATGACAAAAGGGTCTCATAGATGTTCGTGACGGCTTTGGCAAAAAATTCATCCGTCTCATATCTTTGACCGTTTGAATAGATGCAAATGTCCTCTTCTTTTTTGATTAGGACATCGCTGTTGAATGATGCGATCTTTTCATAGATATATGGATCGGCGATCAGATGCGTACAGATCGGCGCATCGTATGGAAGACCGCTGAAGGCAAAGACCTTATCCCGCCGGACGTCGAAAAACAATGCATCGTAATGTCCGTTCAACCGATCGCAAAAGACCGCTTCTGCCGCTTGTTTCGGCGTGATCGCCTGATCTCGGCTTTTTTCGATCTGAAAATTCATAATTCCTCCTTATTTTGAAAAAAGGCGGAAGGATCCCGCCTTTGTATCATTACATATAGACTTTGACGTCAACTTCTTTTTTATTGCTGACCGGAATGAAGCCCGGAACGACGGTCTCACCGTCGACCAGTGTCTTTTTCACGCCTTTCTGGCTCGCGGTCTCATTGATGATCTCGATGTGATAGACCGTATCGCGGAAGCGTCTGGTCACTTTGTAGCTCTTGACATGTTCCGGGATGCAAGGATCGACTCTCAATCCGTCGTAATCGGGCTGTATGCCTAAGATCCCCTGTGTCAGAACAGTGAAGGTCCAGGCAGCCGTGCCGGTCAGCCAGGAATTCTTTCCTTCGCCGAAGGTCGGCGCATCTTTGCCGGCGACCATCTGACAGTAGACATAAGGTTCGGTCCGGTGGATCTCCGAGATCTCTTCCAGGAAAGCCGGGCAAGTCTTTTTATAGAGCTCGAATGCCCGATCGCCATGGCCCATGATCGTTTCGGCAAAAATGATCCACGGGTTGTTGTGACAGAAGATGCCGGCATTTTCTTTGTATCCCGGCGGATATGAGGAGATCTCACCCAGATTGAGATGATAGGTCTGGTAAGCCGGATTCTGCAGGACGATGCCGTATTTGGTCTCAAGTCTCTCCTGTACGGAGTCGAGTGCTTTCTGCGCTTCACCGCTTTCTACACCGATCCCGGCCATGATGCACATGCCTTGCGGTTCGATGAAGATCTGACCTTCCTTATTGTAGTGGGAGCCGACTTTCTTGCCGAAGGCGTCGTAGGCTCTTAAGAACCATTTTCCGTCCCAGCCGTCTTTCAGAACGGCTTTTTCCATATCTTTTACGGCAGCGTAGGCTTTCTTCGCCTCGTTCTTCTTTCCTTCGTGCATCAGCAGATCGCCGTAGGCGCGGCCGTATTTTACGAACATGCCGGCGATGAAGACCGATTCGGCGACCGGCCCTTCGCTCGGTCCGGTGATCTGGAAAGATTCACCCGGATGTTTGGAGAAGCAGTTGAGGTTGAGACAGTCGTTCCAGTCCGCCCGACCGATCAGCGGCAGGGAATGAGGACCGAGGTTGTTGAGCGTATATTCAAAACTTCTCTTGAGATGTTCCAGTAAGGTATCGGCCAGTTTCGGATCATTGTCGAAATCGACTTTTTCTTTTAAGATGTCCCAGTCACCGGTCTCTTTGATGTAGGCATCGGTGCAGGCGATCAGCCAGAGCGGATCGTCGTTGAAGCCGCCGCCGATATCGGAATTGCCTTTCTTGGTCAGAGGCTGGTATTGGTGGTAGGCGCCGCCGTCTTTCTTTTGCGTTGCGGCGATGTCCAGGATCCTTTCTCTTGCCCGCTTCGGGATCATATGGACGAATCCCAGCAGATCCTGGCAAGAATCGCGGAAGCCCATGCCTCTGCCGATGCCGGATTCGTAGTAGGAAGCGGATCTCGACATATTGAAGGTGACCATGCACTGGTAGGCATTCCAGATGTTGACCATGCGATTGATCTTGTCGTTTTCCGTCTTGACTTCAAAGCCTTTCAGCAGATCGTTCCAGAAGCTGTTGAGTTTCTTCAGACCGGCATCGAACTTCTTGTTGGTATCATACTTGCTAATGAGGGCTTTGGCCGGGGCTTTGTTGATGATGCCCGGAGCGATGAACTTTTCTTTTTCCGGCACTTCAACGTAGGCCAGGGCGAAGATGACATCGAAATGTCCGTTTTCTTTCAGTCGGATATGGAAATGATGAGCACCGACCGGCTGCCAGCCATGGGCGATGGAATCCGCACATCTGCCGTTTTCCACAGCCTGGGGCAGGACAGGAGAGCCGTAGACTCCCATGAAGGCATCTCTTGAGGTATCGAAAGAGGTCACTTTTTTGTTGGCTGCAAACAGCGCATAATGATCGCGGCGTTCACGGTATTCGGTCTTGTGATAGATGAAAGAGCCTTCCACTTCGACTTCACCGGTCGAATAGTTGCGCTGGAAGTTGGTCGTATCGTCTTGCGCATCCCAGAGACAGAATTCGATGAAAGAGAACAGATCGAGTTCTTTTTCTTTTTTATCGAGATTGTCCACGCTGACGCGCATCAGCAATACATTGTCGTCTTTCGGAACATAGAGTTCCTGACAGACTTCGACCTTGTTTTTTCTGCCGGTGATCTTCGTATAGCCCAGACCGTGGCGGCATTCGTAGGCGTCGAGTTTCGTCTTGCATGGCTGCCAGCCCGGGTTCCAGACTTTGTTTCCATCCTTTATATAGATATGGAAACCGTCCTGGTCCAGCGGCAGATTGTTGTAGCGGTAGCGGGTGATCCTGCGCAGTCTGGCGTCCTTATAGAAGGCATAGCCGCCGGCGGTATTGGAAAGAAGCGTAAAGAATTCATCGCTTCCCAGATAATTGATCCAGGGAAGGGGCGTCTTGCAGTCGGTGATCACGTATTCTTTGTTCAGATCATCGAAATAACCATATTTCATCCTCAAAACCTCCTAAATAATACTAAAACGATTAAGTCCAGTATATATTGCTTTATTTGGAAAAACAAGCCTTTAAAAAAAGGATTTGCAAACGCTTGCAAAAAAGTATTGACATTTTTGAAATTTGTGAAATACTTAAATTAACGAAAACGTTTAAGTAGTTTCGGAACTGCTTGGACACTTACTTAAAGGAAGGAGAAACGAATGAAAAAACTTTTAAGTATCTTATTAGCTATGCTTATGATCTTCACTCTGGTCGGCTGTGCCCAGAAAGAAGAACCTGCACCTGCACCGGCAGATGATACACCTGAAGCTGCAGAGGAAGGCAAAGTCCTCAATGTCTGGACTTGGAACACCGAATTCTGGGAGTTCTTAGGTTCCTACTATGCGGATGAAGTCGTCGATGAATACACCCTGAAGAAGGGCGATGTCACGATCAAACGTACGACTTATCCTTCTGACGGCGGTGCTTACCAGGATGCTCTGGATGCGGCGCTGCTGAACCAGGCAAATGCTCCGGCGGATGAAAAAGTCGACCTGTTCCTTGCGGAAGCAGACTACATCATCAAATATACGAACTCCGATGCGACGATGGATGTTTCCTCGATCGGTGTCACGGACTTCTCCAATGCTTATAAATATACGGTCGAAGCAGCTTCCGATGCCAACGGCGTCGTCAAGGGCGTTTCCTTCCAGTGCTGCCCGGCTGCCGTCATCTACAGACGTTCCATCGCTAAGGATGTCTTAGGTACGGATGATCCGGCAGAAGTTCAGGATGCTATGGATTCCTGGGATAAGTTCAATGATGTTGCAGCTCAGGCAAAAGCCAAGGGCTACTACATGATCCCGACGACCAACGCGACTTACCGTGTCTATTCCAACAACACCACTTCTCCGTGGGTCAAAGACGGCAAGCTCAGCATCGATGCTTCCATCGAAAACTGGATGAACCAGTCTGCTGATTACGTCGCCAACGGCTACACTGCTTACACTTCCAATATCTGGGGTGAAGAAGCAACTTCCGAAATGTTCGCGACCGGCAAGTCCATGTGCTTCTTCGGTCCGGCTTGGTACTTCAACTTCTCGATGGGCAATGCGCAGGATCCGGACAAGGGCTGCTTCGGTGACTGGGCGATCTGCCAGGGTCCTCAGGCTTGGTTCTGGGGCGGCACCTGGATGTTAGCTGCGACCGGCACTGACAACCCGACGATGGTCGCTGACATCATGAACACCTTCATCAACAACGAAGACGTATGTTCACAGCTCGTTGAAAAGAACGCACAGTTCTCCAACAACCAGAAAGTCAATGCCAAGTATGCTGCTGATGCCAGCTACGGTAATGCCTTCTTAGGCGGTCAGAATGATACTGCAGTCTTCGTCGAACTGGCTAAGAACATCAAGTTCCAGAACATCACTGCTTATGATCAGCTCTGCAACGAAGGTTTACAGACATACTTCCAGGAATTCCTTGATGGCAATGTCGACAAGGATACTGCGATCGCAAACTTCAAAGATTATATCAGGAC
Source organism: Erysipelotrichaceae bacterium (assembly GCA_024684175.1). The sequence goes on along the minus strand of JAIKXJ010000057.1, from coordinate 19,952 downwards.
CACTTATCCGAGCATTACTGTAGAATAATCTTAGAAACAAGTAAAAACCGATCTGTGGCAGGCACGTCCTGCCACAGTTTCTTAAATGAGTAATTTCCGCTTATTCATTCAAGAAAAAAGAGAAGGGAGTTTTCTATGGCGAAAAGAAAATCGGTCTCAAACAAATCGATCTCTTACGCAAAGTGGGGTTATATCTTCATCATCCCGTTTTTTGTCGTATACTCGATCTTCACCCTGTATCCGCAGGTATTGACCATCTATAATTCATTTTTCGAGTATTATCGGGACGGCTTGACGATCGTCGGTCCGCGTTTTGTCGGGCTGCAGAACTACAAGTCTTTATTTGCCGCCAACAATGCCGGCTATATCCCGATCTTCAAGTTCTTAGGCAATACGATCTGGCTGTGGGTCTTAGGCGCCGTGCCGCAATTCGTCATCGCGATGATCCTGGCACTGTTCTTCACGAGCACCAGGCTCAATATCAAAGGCCAGCAGTTCTTCAAGACGGTCATCTACATGCCGAACCTGATCATGGCTTCCGCCTTTGCGATGTTGTTCTTCTCACTGTTCTCGCAAGTCGGTCCGATCAACCAGCTGCTGATCTCCTCAGGTGTAGCATCCAAACCTATCAACTTCCTGGGCATGCAGGTATCGGTACAGACGCTGATCGCATTGATGAACTTCCTGATGTGGTTCGGCAATACGACGATCTTGCTGATGGCGGGAATACAGGGGATCGATGAAAGCCTCTTCGAGTCGGCGAGGCTCGACGGTTCGACTTCGACTCAGGTCTTCTTCAATATCACGATGCCGCTTCTGATGCCGATCTTCATCTACGTCTTCATCACTTCGATGATCGGCGGCATCCAGATGTTCGATGTGCCGCAGGTCCTGACCAACGGCTACGGTATCCCGGACAACACATCGACCACGCTGATCATGTATCTCAACAACTTCTTGGGCATTTCCAAGAACTACGGCATGGCCGGTGCGGTCTCGGTGCTCTTGTTCATCGTCACTGCTCTGTTATCGTCGATCGTGTTCAAAACGATCCGTCCGGGCAACAAGTAGAAGGGAGGCTGACAAATGAAAAGCAATGCCAACAAAAACGCAGAGATTAAGCTTCTGATCTCCAGGATCGTCGTCTACGGCATCCTGATCTTCTTATCGTTCCTCTGTCTGTTCTTCTTCTATCTGATGTTCGTCAACTCATCGCGTTCCAATGCGCAGCTGCAGTCGGGCTTCACTCTGATCCCGCAGAATCATCTGTTCGACAACTTCTACAACGCATGGCATGACGGAGACATCAATATCCCGGTCGGAATGAAGAACTCCTTCATCATCGCCATGGCTTCGGCGGTCCTGACGACTTACTTCTCGGCGCTGACGGCGTATGGCACATATGTCTACAACTTCCGTTTCAAGAAAGCCGTTCACCTGTTCATCCTGGCGATTATGATGATCCCGTCACAGGTCTCAGCCGTCGGTTTCATACAGCTGGCGTTCAAATACAATCTGACCAATAAACTCTGGGTGCTGATCGTTCCCTCGATCGCAGCCCCGTCCGTTTACTTCTATATGCGGCAGTATCTGGAAGCGACCTTGCCGATCGACATGGTCGAAGCGGCCAGGATCGACGGTTCATCCGAATTCAAGATCTTCAATCAGATCGTGCTTCCGATCATGCGCCCGGCGATGGCCGTGCAGATGATCTTCTCGTTCGTCGGTTCCTGGAACAACTACTTCATGCCGGCTCTGTTACTGAATAAGGCCGACAAGAAGACCGTTCCGATCATGATCGCAACACTCAGAAGTGCGGACTATTCGAAATTCGATATGGGCAAGGTCTACATGCTGATGGTGATGGCGATCTTGCCGGTCATGCTCATCTATGTGATCTTGTCGAAATCCATCATCAAGGGTGTCACCTCAGGTTCCGTAAAGGGGTAAAGGAGAAAGAAAATGGCAGAAGTGATTCTTAAAAATATAAAGAAAGTTTATCCGATCGGTGATACCGAGAAGAAACAAAGAAGATTCTTAAAGAAAGCGAAAGAAGACAATCCGCAGACCAATAAAGTCAACCTGCAGATCACCGACGAAGGTGTCGTTGCCGTGCAGGAGTTCTCACTGGAGATCAAAGACAAGGAATTCATCGTCCTGGTCGGTCCGTCAGGCTGCGGTAAATCCACGACCTTAAGGATGGTCGCGGGTCTGGAAGAGATCACCTCCGGTGAACTGTATATCGACGGTGTCCTGGTCAATGCGGTCGAACCGAAAGACAGAGATATCGCGATGGTCTTCCAGTCCTACGCCTTATATCCGCACATGTCCGTTTATGACAACATGGCTTATTCGCTGAAGATCAAGCGCACGCCGAAAGACGAGATCGACCGCAAGGTCAGAGAAGCGGCGGAGATCTTGGACATCACGCAGTATCTCGACAGAAAACCGAAGGCACTCTCCGGCGGTCAGAAGCAGCGTGTCGCGATCGGCCGTGCCATCGTCAGAGACCCGAAGGTCCTTCTGATGGATGAACCTTTGTCCAACCTGGATGCCAAACTGCGCAACCAGATGCGTGCCGAGATCATCAAGCTGAGAAAGCGCATCAATACGACGTTCATCTATGTCACCCATGACCAGACGGAAGCGATGACTTTAGGCGATCGCATCGTCGTCATGAAGGACGGCTTCATCCAGCAGATCGGCACACCGCAGGAAGTCTATGACCATCCGCGCAATCTCTTCGTCTCCGGTTTCATCGGCACACCGCAGATGAACTATTTCGACGCAAGACTCGGCATCGATGAGGGCAGATACTTTGTCGAATCCGACGGCTATAAAGTGGTCTTGGATGAAGAAAAGCAGAAACGTCTGAAAGACAAAGACGTAAAGGCTCAGGACATCATCCTGGGCGTCCGTCCCGACCATATCCAGTTGGGCGAAAAGGGCATCAGAGGAAGAGTGGATGTTTCCGAACTGATGGGTCCTTCCTGCCACTTGCATATGAGTGTCGGCGACAAGGACGTCATCGCCATCGTTCCGACGGAAGGCAAGATCGTCGATTACATCGACAAAGATGTCTTCCTGTCGTTCAACGGCAGCGTCTGCCACATTTTCTCTAAGGAAGATCAGAAGAATCTGGAATACTAGTTTCCAAAAACAGAAAGGAAACTTCATGAATACATTTGACGGATACCGCCGCGGGATCAATTTGGGCGGATGGTTTTCGCAATGTGATCACAGCCCTGAGCGCTACGATCATTTCATCGTAAAAGAAGACCTTGAAAAGATCGCCGGACTGGGCTTCGATCATGTGCGTCTGCCGATCGATTACGAACTGCTCCTCAACGGGGACGGTTCTTATAGGGAAGAAGGCTTCGTTTACATCGAACGCTGTCTTTCCTGGTGCCGCGAATACGGTCTTTCCCTGGTCATCGATCTTCATAAGACCCCGGGTTTCAGTTTTGATGCCGGTGAACATGAGGACGGTTTTTTCGAAAAAGAAGGATACCAGAAGACCTTTTTCGATCTTTGGGCGAAACTGGCGCTGCGTTTCGGAAATGAAAAGAATCTGTGTTTCGAACTGCTCAACGAAGTGAGTGAAAAGCGCTATGCGAAGACCTGGAACCGGATCGCGGGAGAAGCGATCGCTGTGATACGAAACTATTCCCCGAAGGTCCCCATCCTGGTCGGAGGCTATCACAACAATTCCATCGAAGCACTTCCGGATCTGGAACTGCCGGCAGATGAAAACATCGTTTATAATTTTCATTTCTATGCGCCGTTGGTCTTCACTCACCAAGGTGCCTATTGGATCGATAAGATGAACGAAGATTTCCGCATGGAATTTCATTCGTCTTATGCACAGTATAAAGAAAACACAAAGAAATTTATCGGCGAGGATTTCGACGATCATTTTCCGCAAGGGGAAGGGATCATGGACGTCGCTTATTTCGACGAACTTTTCAAAAAGGCGGCGGCGATCGCCCAAGAGCGAGGTGTGGCTCTGTATTGCGGAGAATTCGGAGTCATCGACCGTGCCGATCCGCTGGAAACTCTGAAATGGTATGAGTGCATGGGAAAGATGTTTGAAAAGTACGGGATCTCAAGATGTTTATGGTCCTATAAGGAAATGGATTTTGGTCTCATCGGTCCGCATTATGATACTATTAGGGAAAGAATTTTGGAGTTGATCTGAGATTATGGCATCGATCAAAGACATAGCAAAAGAATGCAAAGTTTCGGTAGCGACCGTATCCAAGGCACTGAACGATCAAAGCGATATTTCGGAGACGACCAAGGAAAAAGTCCGCAAGGCCGCATTGAAACTGGGTTATACAGCCAACGTTGCCGCCAGAGCTTTGAAGACCAATAAGACCTATAACCTCGGCATCCTGTTTGCGGATGAACGGGCGGGTTTCAGCCACGAATATTTTTCGATGATCCTGGAGAGTTTTCAGAGGGAAGCGGAGAAGCACGGTTACGACATCACGTTCATCAACCATGCGATCGCCGGTGTCAAGACGACCTTCCTGAAACATGTGGAATACCGCAATGTCGACGGTGTCTGCATCATGACGGCAGATTTTGAGGATCCGGAGATCCGTGAACTGGCGGATGCGAAGATCCCGGTTGTGACCGTTGATTATGTTCTGGATGGCTGCGCGGCGGTGCTTTCCGACAACCAGCAGGGGCTTGGCGATATCGTCCGTTATGCCTATAAAATGGGGCATCGCAACATCGCCTTCATCCACGGAGATGATACCTTCGTCACAAGACAGCGGCTGACTTCTTTCTACAGTGCCTGTTCGCAGCTCGGCCTGCAGATCCCGTCTTCCAACGTCATCGCCGGTCACTATCACGATATCCAGGATTGCGCCGATAAGACCAAGATCCTTCTCGATTTGGAACAACGGCCTTCCCTGATCATCTTCCCGGATGATTATTCCTATATCGGCGGTCTGGAAGCGATCACCTCGCGCGGTCTCTCGATCCCGGAAGACATCTCGGCAGTTGGGTATGACGGCATCAACATGGCCAAGATCATGAAACTGTCCACCTATGAACAGAATACGAAAGAACTCGGCCTGCTGGCCGCCCGGAAACTCTTGCAGATGATCGCGGAACCGGAGCTTCCTCCGGAAAGAGTCATCGTCTACGGAAGATTCCTTGAAGGCAGAACGATCAAAAATATGGGAGATGAGACGAAATGATCTATACGATTGAAAACGAATATCTGAAAGCGCAGATCGCTCAGCTCGGTGCGACCTTATGCAGGCTCATCGACAAGGCAAGCGGCATCGACCTCGTCCTGGGTTTCGATGACGAAGAGGGGTATCGGAACAACCCGGGTCCCAACCTCGGTGCGACGATCGGCCGCAATGCCAACCGCATCGGTGAGGCAAAGTTCACGCTTGACGGCAAGACATACCAGCTCAGTGTCAACGACAACATGAACCAGCTGCACGGCGGCGGTGTCAACGGTTTCGCATTCAAGACCTGGGAAGTCACAGAGCTGAAACAGGATCAGATCACGCTGTCGTATTTCTCCAAGGACGGGGAAGAAGGCTTCCCCGGAAACCTGACGACCAAGGTCACATATCGGTTGGAAAAGGATTCGCTGATCTTTTCCTTCAGCGGACAAAGCGATGCCGATACTTTGTTCAATATAACCAATCACTCTTATTTCACTCTGGGAGAGGATGACATACTCGATGATGAACTGTATATCACTACAGACAGATATGCACCGGTCGATGCTTATTCTCTGACCTTGGATGAAGTCAAAGAAGTCAAGGATACGCCTTATGATTTCACAAGTTTCACCAAGCTTCGCGCCAATCTTTCAAGACTGGAGCGTGGGATCGACAACAACTATGTCTGGGAGGACTTCTCCGACAAGCTGATGGCAAGCTTCCGCAATGGAAAGCTGCAGCTCAACGTCTATTCCGACCTGCCGGATATGCATGTTTATACTGCTTATTATCTGGGCGGGGAACAAGGAAAATACGGAAAGACCTATAAGTCTTACGGCGGTCTTGCCTTAGAATGTCAGTATTTCCCCAACGGCATCAATTACGGGGAGAAGTATCTGCTTCCGATATTGAAAAAGGGTGAAACGATGTCCCATTATATCCGTTACGAGATCAAAACGGCAGGAAAGGAATGAACATGGAATTCAGTGAATTGACAAAGATCAGACGAAGCATCCGCAAGTATAAAGACGGACAAGTCCAAAAAGAGGATATCGATGCGATCTTCGAATGTGTGAAGATGGCGCCGTCCTGGAAGAATTCACAGACGGGCAGATATTACGTCGCCTTATCTGAAGAAGCGATACAGGCAGTACGCGAGACCTTGCCGGATTTCAATCGCAATTCTTCGATGAATGCCGCTTATATCGTCGCTTCGTTCAAGAAAGGACTCTCCGGCGCTTTGAAGGCCGATCAGATGAGCTCGGAAGGCGACTTGTGGGGCGCTTACGACCTGGGCTTGGCCAATGCCTATCTGGTCCTCAAAGCCAGGGAACTGGGCTATGATACCTTGATCATGGGTATCCGTGACGAGGACGCTCTGCGTGCTTATTTCGCCATTCCGGACGATGAGATCATCTTACCGGTGATCGCGATCGGCAAAGGGGACGGAGAACCGAGGATCAACAAACGCAAGGAACTTGATGAGATCCTGAAGGTCAGATAAGACTTCGCCGTGTATTAGCTAAAAACGAGGGAGATCCCTCGTTTTTTTGTGCTTTTCCTTGAAAAGCTTCTTGAGAGTATAGGAATCGCTTCCTTTTCCGTCGAATAACGATATGAAGGAGGAAATACTTTATGAGATCAATCATGGTCGAACCGGAACGGCTTGAATCCGCAGCTCTGAAGATCGAAGAAGCCAACAGAGATTATGACCGCACTTATCAGGCGATCTACGTTCAAGTCGACAAGATGTCCCAGTCCTGGAAGGGGAAAGATAATACGGCTTTTACCAACCAGATCAAGGGATTCGAAGATGATCTGAGGCAGATCTCCATCATTATGCGCCAGTACGCAGATTTTCTGCGTAATTCCGCCAGAGCCTATCGGCAGACGCAGGACGAGATCTATGCCAGAGCCTCAAGATTGAGATCGGTATGAAACATTTATGGAAAACACGATAAGGATCACTCTGCCTGAGGTGGCAGAGACCGCTGCAGCGATCAGAAATCATAATTCGGCGCTCGATGATATCCTGACTTATGTTTCCAGGATCATGCACGAGCTCAACAGCATCTGGCTCTCGGATGGCGAAGAGATGCTGCTGTCCCGTTTTCAGAAGTTTTCCGGTAAGTTCATCGATGAATACGAAGTCATCGATTCCTATGCCCGGTTTCTGGATTCGGCAGTGAACGATTACGATTCCCTGGAATCGACGATCGTCGCCAACGCATCGAACTTTGCTTAGGAAGACCGGCATCTGCTTTGCGGGATCTTTATTGGCTTTGTGCCTTGTTTCCTGCAAAGCAGAGCCTTCCTACAGTACCGGCGGCTTTCTTTCTTCTCTGGCCTTGAAAAGCGGCATAGGGCAGGGCCTCAACACGAAGGAAGACATCCAAGCGCTGACGGACTGGGGCGTATCGGGAATGGAAGACGTCTCTTATGAGGAACCTTTGACTTATGATCTTTTGGAAAAACTTTCGCTTCTCTTCTGGATGTCGATGAAGACGGACTGAATTATCTGAAAAAGGAAGGCTTGATCGAAAGGGGCGTCCAAAAGGAACAACAAGTTTCGGAAAAGACAGCGGAGAAGATCATCGATGCGGCCGTTTCACTCTTGAACCATCCTGAATTTGAGACGCTTTACGAAGAAAAGTTGAAGTCCGTACTCAAGGACAAAGAAGATCCTTTGAATGACGGGGATCTGATCAAAGAAGAGGACGGGTATTATAAAGTCCTGGTCGATGAAGACGGGATCTCCTATATCCCGGCTTCCTACGAAGAGGTCTATGAAGAACTGATCTTGCAGGATGAAGAAGCCCTGGACTTCGAGCGGGCTGTCGTCGTCCCGTTTGGCGAAACGTATGAGGATACCTCTTACATCAATGAAAACTATGATCTTTTGTCATATGAAGATCCTCACGTCTTTCATAAAGACGGTTTCCGTATCTCCTACAGTCTCAACAGTTCCGGCGTGGATCTGCATGTCTCCAAAAGCGTCAAAGGCTTCAACATCTATTTCGATGCGTCCGTGCATAATGTGAAAACAGTATTCAAATGGAAGGACAAGAAAAACGATCTCAAGAACTGTTTCTTTACTTTGGATTTCAAAACGACGGAAAAACTCGGTGTCAGCACCGGCAAATATAAAAACTACCGCGTCCGTTTCAAGGATCTGGACGCATCGAGCTTTCAAAACCTTCTGCATTCCCTGCTGGAACCCCTGCAGGAAGACGAGGAAGCATCGCTTCCTTTATGTAAGATCAAAGTCCCTCTGAAAGAACTGCCCGGTGTCTTCATCGTCCTCGATCTCAAGATCAAGCTCTATGTATCGGGAAAGACCGAATTCGTCCTTTACAACAGCCATGAGCTCGGTTTCGAGACAAGAGGGGGAAAGATCCGTTACATCAATGAAAATACCCACGATCTCAATTCCATCCTGCAGGCCTCCGGCAAAGCGGTCTTAGGGATCGATTTTGCGGCGGAAACGATGGGGATGAAACTGGCAAACGTCAAACTCGATTCCGGGGCAAGAGGCGTCGTACGTTCCACTCTGCATTATGTGAGGGAAGACGGAACTTTGGAAGCGGAAAGCTCTGCGGTCCCGTACTCCGGATTGAGTGAGCTGGCACAGGGGAATCCCGATGTCCTGGTCTGCGGAGACGTGAGTTTGCATTATCTGTGTGATCTCAAGTTCAACACGGCAGGAACACAGATGAACAAGTTCGGCCTTTCCAAGGCGTATTCGCTGATGGATGAAGAGGACCAGATCTTCGGCGATCTCCATCACATCGAAAACGGTCACTTTGTCGAAAAATGTACCCGAACGCAGAAAACGCAGATCATCCAGATGGAGAAGGTGACTTCTGACAGGATCGTCCTATCTTCCTATGCGGAGGTCTTACATAAACAGGACACGTATGCGATCGGGATCAAGGCGCTGCCGGAAGGCTATGAAAAAAGCGATCTGCTTTATGAGAGCGAAGATCCTTCGATCGCCGCGGTCGAAAACGGAGTCATCCATGCGGCAGTTCCGGGAAGTGTGCGCATCAAAGTCTTTACGGAAGACGGAAACTACGTTTCCTATATCAACATCCTGGTATCCACACAATGAAATACCTGATCCTGCGTGACGAGAAAAAACTGATACGGGCTCTTTTACACAAAGAAGAGCCGTTTCATTATGAAGGGATCGACGTCTATTACAAGAAAGGCATCCCGTATCTGAGCTGTGCGAAGGGCTATGTTCTTGAGGACGGGGAAAAGACCTGCCGGCTGCAGGAGAAAGCCTATCGGATCGAATCTTCGGAAGGCTTCAGAAGTTATGAACTCTTCGTTTATCCCGATGATCACGGTGCGCAAGACTACGGGTTTTATGAGAACCGCGATCTCATCCTTTCTTCTTTGCCTGATGCCGACTTGAAGAGCGATGACCCTTATCTGCAGAAAGGAAGTTTCATCCTGCGGGACGGGATCATCGACTCCGATCTTTGTTTCTCGGTCAATGAAGGCTCCTATGATGGATTTAAGCTAAAGGACGGTGACCAGATCGCCGTATTAGGCTTACGCATCTTTTATTACCGGGATTTTCTTTACATCAATTCTTTTCATGTGAAAAACAGCCTTCCCGTCTATGAAGTGAAGGAACACCGTCTTTCTTATCCTTTACACAAGACAAAGACTTCCTTCTTTCACGGAAAGGACGGAAACAAACTGACTATACCGGAGCTCAGGGACTATGTCCCGTATGAGAAAAAACAGCTGCAGGATCCTTGGGCAGCGGTCCTTCCCGGACTTATCATGGGTCTTTCGGTCTGTCTTATCTCGGGGCTGAGCTTATATAAGAGTCAGGCGGAAGGAAAACCGCTTCTCGATTCCCTGGTCTATGTGATCTCTCCGGTCGCGATGCTTATCAGTATGGTGGTCCTGCCGCTGCTGTTTCATCGCAGGGACCGGAAGGAAAACGAAAAGAAAGAAAAAGAGGTACTCAAAGACTATTTGATTTATCTGGATGACTACGAGAAGCAGCTGAAAGAAAACATCAGCCTCTACGCAGAGGAAAGAAAAGATCTGTATTTTTCTTTGAAGGAGCTTTACAAGGATCCGTTCTATCTGAACGCGGAAGAGGAGGATTTCCTGTGTCTGAGTTTGGGTATGCATCAGGAAAGCCATCCCTTCGCTCATCACAGCGCGAATGAAGTGATCGAAAAGCGTTATCGAGCGATCGCCGCCTTATTGAAACAGGTCGGCCCGCTGCCTTTGTTACTGAAACTGAGAGAAGGGCAGGATATCACTTTTTTATGTAAGAAGTCGCAGAAACGTTATTTTTTCCTGCGTTTCCTGCTGGAACTTTGTTATAAGCACAGTTTTGATGATATCGCGGTCGCTGTCTATTGTAAGGACAGCGCCTTGATCTCCTTGTTTTATGATCTGCCGCATATGTTCACTGAAACGGAACGGCTTTGTTTTCATGAAGAACGAAGCCTTCTGGAACTCGATCAGAAGAGCCAGGAGCGACCTCTGTTTCTGTTCACGATGGAAGATGTTCCGTTTTCATTTCAGAATAAGAAGATCTGCGTCCTGCGTTTCACTGAAGAAGAAGGCAAGATCTTCAAGCGATCGGATACGATCGTCGATCTTGCCAAAGCCAGCGGCATCCTGTACGGACAAAGCAGGACGGCTTTTTCTTATGTTCTGGAGACCTGCGATCTGAAGGAGCGTTTCCATGAACTCGGCAGTTTCAACATGCAGTTCATGAAAAAAGATGAGTTATCGTTTGCGAAACTGTTCAAAGACTTCGACATCGAAGAAAGCTATCGGCAGAAACACAAGGATCTGCGCTGTGATTTCGCCGTCTATGAAAAACGCCTCTTGTATTTCGACCTGCATCAGTCGGCACACGGCCCTCACGGCCTGATCGGCGGTGCTACGGGCTCGGGAAAAAGTGAACTGATCATCTCTCTGCTGCTGTCACTATGCATCCGCTACTCTCCGGAGTATCTGAACATCATCGTGATCGACTATAAGGGCTCGGGGATCATCGACTCGCTCTCTTGCGAAAACCGGCCGGCGGAGCACATCATAGCTTCGGTATCGAATCTTGAAGGAAACGTTTTTGAACGGCTGATCATCGCTCTGAAGAATCTTTGCCGGAAACGGCAGGAGATCTTCACGAAGTTCTCCGCCAAAACAGGTCTGGCGGTCTTCGACCTGGATGCCTATCTGGAACTGGGACCGGAAAGATACGGCTTTTCCAAGATAGCCCATCTTCTGATCGTGGCCGATGAGTTCGCTGAACTGAAGAAGGAACATCCCGAACAGGTGAAGGAACTGATCTCGATCGCCCGTATCGGTCGAAGTCTGGGCATCCATCTCATCCTTGCCACCCAGAAGCCTTCCGGCTGCATCGATGAAGAGATCTGGTCCAACTGTCATTTCAAGATCTGTCTCAAAGTCCTGGAGGAAAAAGATTCACAGGATCTCCTGCATGACAAAGCCGGTGCCGATCTGCGAAAGCCGGGCGAATTCTTACTGAAAAGCGATCATCAGATCCTTTCGTGTCAGAGCATCTATGCCAAAAACGACATCTCGGGAAACGATCCTTATGAAGTCGGTCTTTTGAACGATGAATTGAAGATCGTGAACAGGATCAAGATCCCTTCAGGAGAACGTGAGAGCGAAAATACCTACTTTATCCGAAAGATCCGTGAAGTCTGTGAAAAACTTTCTTTACAGACCGAAAAGATCGATCTGCATCCGCCGGTTCCCATGGCAAGGAAAGATCTCGCGAAGGGAAAATGCATCGTTTTGGGCGAGATCGACGATTATATCCGTGACCGGCGGGAGCTTCTGGCGTATTCCTTCAAAGAAGATCTGCTGATCTGCAGTTCCCGCAAGAAGGAACATCACGCCATCCTGAATACATTGAACGAGAATCAAAGAGACTTCATCTTCATCGGAAACAAAAGGATCAATTATGAACATTGTGCTGGTTCTTATCTCTATGAGGAAAAACAGGAGATCTTCAGGATCTACGAAGTTCTGGAAAAGGAGGAGCGAAAGCTCAGCATCGTCATCGAAGACCTGAGCGTCTTTTTCAGTTATGAAGAAGATTACAGCGCCAAGCTGACCGAGGTACTGAAAAAGAAAAGTGAGAACATCGCTTTCATCTGCCTTTCTTCCTCCGCTGCGCTTCCGTATAAACTGATGGCGACCTTCAAAAACCGCATCTCGATCGATATTTCGGAAGCAGGGGATTTGTCCTATCTGTACGGCATGAAAAGCAGATACAAAGGAAAATCTTTCGCATTGAAAGATGAGCTCATCTGTTTCATTCCGATCCTGGAGGAAGAGATGAAACAAGGTCCGGTGATCTGCGCACCGTTGCTCAAAGAGATCCCTTCGTATATCAGGACAAAGATAAAAGACGGGACTTACCTGATCGGCATCGACGTGCAAAGCAGGGAAGAGGTCTATCACTCCGGCAGGCTGGTCATCGCTTCCTTTGATGAACAGCGGAAAACGGTCTACAGGGAAGCTTACCAAGCAGTCGAAGTGCTCGAAGCTTCAAGATACGGAGACCTTCCTTCCTCTTTTCTCTGGATCGGTGCCGGCATCTTTTACCAGCGCTATTTCTCACCGGAACGCAAGGAGGATATAAATGAAAATGAAGCGATCTATTTTTGCAACGGGAAAAGAAGGCTGCTGAGGTGTCTGGATGGATCATAAGATACCGTTCCGCTTTTCGGAAGCTGTTTCCGGACAAAGCATCGAAGTCTATCTGGATGAGCGTCTCAGTTTCCGACAGAATCTTTTATTGCTGAAAAGCCTGTACGGGAAGGACTATACAGAGGCTTTGATCTATGACCCGTATAAAAAGGTATTCCTGGATCGGAATACCGTGCTTTCGGAATTTGCTTTCGAGGGTTTTGTCAGCCTGAAGTTATTCACCTGTCCTGCGGATCGCAGAACGAAGCGTATAGACGACGATCTCGGCGTCGGCATTGAAGCGGGCATTCGTCGTCTTGCGGCCGAGGCCGGTAGAGATGTCTAGGGTCGCACCGTTCCGCGTCGTTTTGGAGCGGAAGTATTTCTTGCAGCCGTAGTCCCGGTCAAACGAGGACAAAAGCGGGAAATAGATCTGTCCGCCCAGCGAATGTCCGCTGAGCAGCTGATCGGTAGGGTAGCCCAGGATCGAGTCGAAGATGTCCGGACAATGGGACAGGACGATCGAATAGTGGTTGGCATTGACCTGTGCAAAGGCGGATGACAAGTCCGGTGTTCCTTTCGACATGGAATCGATACCGACGATGTTGAGATAGGAACCTTTTTCCAGGCCGATCAGCACGGAAGTATTGTCGAGGACTTTGAAACCGCTTTGTTCATAGACGGCATCGACTGTCTGCTTGTCGGCGTGGTCTTCATCGCCGTAGACGGCATATTTGCCATACGGCGCGTGCAGTTTCTTGAGACCGGTCGTCAGATGCGTGATCAGTTCGGCACCCGGCTTTTGGTCGCAATCCAGCAAGTCACCGCCGAACAGGATGATGTCGGGCTTGAAAGAGTCGATCGCATTCAGGAAGGCATCGATGTAGGCTTCATCAAGAAAAGAATTGAGCTTGATGTCGGAAAAATACGCGATCAGCAAGCCGTCGATGCCCGGTGTGATCTTCTCGGAATCCAGATATTCTTCCCGGACCTTGAACTGTTTCGTATTGACTTTCAAGGCGTTATAAAAGCAGCCTGCGATCACAATCGCCAGAGATGCAAAGAGGATAAGAAGCTTTTTGACCATACTGTAATTATAATCCATGTGCTTCACATAATTTTACATGATTCCAACATAATATTGATACAGATCTTTTTCTATCATGTACTTGCAAGGAAAGTGAGGCCTTGCCGGTACCAGCCCCCGATTCATAAAGTATCGTAAATATTTATCCCCTTAAATAATCTTGAGAAGAGCTCCCGGTGAGGAGCTTTTCTTATGCTAGAATGAAGAGGTGAAGAAACGTAAGAAAAGAAGAAGACTGAAAAAGCATCTGATCCTCATTTTTGCCGTTCTTTTGTTGGCATGCATCGGCGGACTGGTCTTTCTTATACGCGATTATGTGGAAGGAAATAAGACTATGCCTTATTATCTTTCTTCCGACCGTCCGGACCTTGTCATCAAAGACAAACAGGGGGTGGAACACCGCTTCGTCCGCGGCACGAAGGTCGATATCAAAAACCGCAGGGCAAAAGTCGATGAGATCGAATACTGCGTGTTCGAGCTCGACGGCATCACATACTATGTTGATGAGTCTGTCTTGGAGAGCGATCGCCGGGACTGCGTCAAGGAGAAGCAGCTTTACGCTTTGCGCGACCATGTTCTGAGCGCTGATCCGGCGGATTTTCATATCGCCGGCTTCGTGAAGAAAAAAGAAGAACTCACTGTCACCGGTTATAACGAACTGTTGAGTGACGGCAGCATCGATTACTATGAAGTCAACGGGACCGGCTACATCTCTTCCAGATATGCCGATCAGGAATATCGCGAGACTGAGCTGGACGATTCGGTCTATGCCGATGTCTATTTCGGACAGGGCGGCGATCCCAGGGCCATCGATTACTACAGCAAGGAAGATTTCGTTCCGCGGACTACGATGCCCGAAACGGTCAATGCCTTATATATCAACGCGGAAGCGATCAGCCTGGCGGATTCTTATATCGATGTGGCAAGCCGCTGTCCCGGCATCAACGCCTTTGTCGTCGATGTCAAAGACTGTTATGTCGATACCCAGCTGGCTTATGAATCGCCGGTGATGAGAACCTATGCACCTTCGACCGAAAACATCCCCAACAGCTACGATTCTTACAAAGAAAATGTGAAGAAGCTCAAGGATGCCGGCTATTATCTGATCGGCAGGATCACAGCATTCAAGGACGATTCTTTTGCAGTGGATAATCCGGAAGAAGCCTTGATCTACGACGGTTCTTTGTACCGCTACGGCGCCGTGAGATGGCCGAGCATCTTCTCAAGAAAGATGTGGGAATACGATGTGGCTCTGGCCTTGGAAGCGGCGAATGAGATGGGCTTTGATGAGATCCAGTTCGATTACGTGCGTCTGCCGGAAGATGTGGAAGACGTGGAACTGCGCAATCTCTATGACGAGACCCGAAGCCAGGCGATCACGAATTTCCTTCGCTATGCGGTGGAGTTCCTGCATGATCAGGGCATCTATGTCTCTGCCGATGTCTTCGGCGAGATCAGCGGTGACGATCACACGGGGTTTTCCGCTTTCGTTTCCTATTACGGACAGTTCTGGCCGGCCATTTCCAATGCGGCCGACGCGATCTCTTCGATGCCTTATCCCGACCATTTCTCCGCTTATGCCTACGGGATCGAAGCTCCGTGGTATGAACCGGGATTATTGATGTACCGCTGGGGTCAGGCGACCCATTTTGCGCAGGAAAAGACTTACGATGCGGCTAAGTGCCGCACCTGGATCATGGCTCAGGATTCCGATCCGTATGAAGTCTACTACGATCCGGGATTCATCAAAGATCAGATCGAAGGCCTGCGGGATGCCGGCGTCTGCGACGGTTACATGACCTGGAGCGCTTCGTCCAATCTCAACCGTTATGACTATTACAGTTCCGTATTGGATTGACTTTTATAGATGATATAGGTAATGGGGGAATCCATCTTCTGCTGAGAATAGGTTTCAAGGATCTGAAGCCTGTTTTTCTTTATGTAGTCATCGAGAAGATAATACTCCTCATAACCGCCTTTCTGGCGCAGATAAAAGGTGACGATCAGATAGCCTTTGTCTTTCAATAAGGCATAGGCTTTTTTGAAGGCTTTCAGAGTCTCGTTTTTCTCGGTGAAAGAAGCTTCCTCACTTCCCGGCAGATAGCCCAGATTGAAAATAAAGAGAGAAGCTTCGTCTTTTGAGACATAGCGGTCGACATTGCCATGGCTGGTCAGGTGGAATTCGATGTTATCGAAGTCTTTCGTCTTTTCTTTGGAGCGTTCGATCGCCGTCTTTGAGATATCGAAGGCGTGGACTTTCTTTGCCAGAGAGGCGAGGAAAAGTGTATCGTTGCCGTTGCCCGCCGTCATGTCGACGGCGATATCTTCCTTTGAGATGAGCGGCCTGATGTATTTGTGCACGAAGGTGTTGTTATTCATAGAACTTGCCTTGCCAGGTGTCTTCTTTTCGCATGAGTTTGTCGATATCGTTGAGGATCGTCGTCTTGTTCAAAAGCCAGGCCGGTGTGATCAGGTCTTCTTTGACCGGATCGCCGGTCAGCCGTTCCACGATGATCTCCGGCGGGAGCAGTTCCAGCTGGCGGACGATCAGATCGATGTAATCCTCTCTTGAGATCAGTTCGAAGGGTTTTTCATCATACATTTGCGCGAGCTTGGTATCTTTGATCACGTGCAGCATGTGGATCTTGATGGCTTGAAAGGGTAAATGGGAAATGTCTTTCACCGTCTGCAGCATGTCTTCTTTCGTTTCGAAAGGCAAACCGTCCATGACGTGAAGACAGACTTTGACCGATGTCTTTTCCAGTCGTTTCAAAGCGTCATTGACATCTTGAAAGTCGTAGCAGCGGTTGAGGATCTTTCCTGTAACATCGTTGGATGTCTGTAAGCCAAGCTCCAGCCAGACCGGCTTGATCGCCGCTATGGAATCCAGATAGTCAATGACCTCTTCCTTTAAGCAGTCACATCTCGTCGCGATGGAGATCTCGGCCACATCGTCCATGGCCAGGAAGGGATCGCACATCTTCCTGATCTTTTCTAAAGGCCCGTAGGTATTGGAAAACGACTGGAAGTAGGGGATATACAAAGAACCCGGCCACTTGCGGTCCATGACTTTCTTATTGGCTTCAAACTGCTCAAGGACCGACTTTGTCAGCGCCGTGTTGGAATCGCCGCTTCCGGCGTTCGAACAGAAGATGCAGCCGCCCGTGGACTTGCTGCCATCGCGGTTGGGGCAGGTGAATCCGCCGTCCAGGATGACTTTGGATACTTTACGCCCGTAGGTCGTCTTGAGATAGTAATTGAAGGTATGATAGCGTTTTTCGTTGAATGAATATTTGAAGGGGTTTTCCATGGTCTTCCAAGAGAAAAGACAGATCGCTCTGTCTTTTATCGCTTATTGAATATCGCCTTTGGATTCATCCGACTGCGGGAACTTGTCCGCGATCCTTAAGAAGATGAAGCCCAGGAAGAAGAAGATACAAAGCATGGCGACTGCCAGGTTGATGCTTCCGACATGCAAGCTCTTGCCGAAGACATTCACATTCATGAGTCCGGTCGCCGGATCGCCTTTGGCAGTCACGATACCGATGACTAAGGATCCTAAGACGGAAGCGCCTTTGGAGAAGATATCGTAAAGTCCGAAGTATTCGCCGGAGTTCTCATCCGGGATGATCCTGGAGTAGTAGCTGCGGGACAGGGACTGGATGGAGCCCTGGAAGCAGCCGACGATGAAGGCCAGGATGGCGAAGTCGAGCATCGTATCGATGAACAGACCGTATAAGGAACCGACGAAGTAGCCGCCGATACAGATGGATAACAGAGTGATCGTCTTATATTTCTTGGAGAGTTTCGCAAAGACCAGAGAACCGATCCAGGCGACGACTTGCGTCAGCAGCAAGAAGATGATCAGCAGGATGTCGTTGTTCAATCCGACGGCTTTGCCGATGGTGACGCAGTTGTCGATGATCGTGCCGACGCCGTCGATGTAAAGGAAGAAGGCGATCAGGAAGAAGAAGACTTTCTTGTCTTTCTTCACGATCCTTCCGATCGTAGCGAAGATCTTTTTGAAGGCGGCAGCGATGTGCGGCTTTCCTTCGACGTAATTGACCTGTTTGTAGTTCTTCAGCAAAGGCATCGTGACCATCAGCCACCAGCAGCCGGTGATCGCAAAGGCCAGGATCTTGGAGAAGGATTCCGAGATGATGTTGAGCATCAGCGGGCCCAGAGCGGCGCAAGCCAGAGACAGCGTGAAGGGGATGCAGGAACCGATATAGCCCCAGGCATAACCGTAGGCGGAAACAGCGTCGGAGCGTTCGTCGCTGGTGACATCGTTGAGCATCGAGTCATAGAAAGTCAGGGATGCCGAATAGAACAGCCTCGTCAGCATGTACATGATCGTGAAGATCACCCAGTTCCAGGCGAAACCGGTAATGATGCACATGGTGACACCGATGAAGACTGCAGTCTGGAACAGGATCTTTCTTGTGTCCTTGTGGTCGGCGATGGCACCTAAGGCCGGTCCGACGACGACCAGGACGACAGTGACGCCGGCTTGGACATAACCCCACATGGAGGTCGCAGTCAGCTGGTTGGCGCCGGTCGCCAGGACGAGGTTGGAGAACCACACCGGGACCAAAGAACAGGCCAGCATCGTGAAAGCGGAATTGCCGACATCGTAGAGGACCCAGGAGAATTCTTCCGGGGTCAGATCTTTGAAGATCTTGGATTGGTTCAGCTTTTTGAATAAGCCATTCATACAGATTGCTCCTTAAAACACTAAAAATCTTTTTCTGGTATATATTTCAGTTCTTCTTCATAAGGAAGGACTTGAATGTTTTCATTTTCCGGATCGAAATCGCGGTCGAAATAGGCACAGAGCTCCGTTTTTCCTTCGGCGGTCTCCATGAAGTTTTCCGCCAGTTTGGGATAAAGCTCCAGAGCATAGGCGCGAAGTTTGTCCAAACGCCGGTTGGAATCTTTGCAGGCCGGTAGTTCCTCGATCGGAACGATGAGATCACGGTAGTGAGGAAGGCCCAAACGCTGAAGTATCGCAGCCAGGCTCTTTCGTTTGAAATCACTGCGGCAATTGAGTCCGCGGATGATGAACTGCTGGTCGAAACAGGTCTGATAGATCTGTTTGCCGCTGAACGGGAAGAAACGGGCGATGACTGCCGCATTTTTTCTGGTCGGTTTCAAAGACTGCGCCCGGTCGGTCAAAGCAACATTGCGTCCGTCGAGCTTCATCATATGGGCATCGTATTCCGCTTCGATCTTGTTGTGAGAAAGACCCTCGCTCAAAGCATCCTTGCGGTTGATGTAGCCGTGGCACTGGGAATCTAAGGTGTAGTGAGAAAGAAAACCGAGGATATAAGATAACATGGCCTCCTTGTCTTCCGTTTCTTCGTTCAATACTTTCACGCAGTTCTCAAAGAATCCTCTTGCCGCCTGATGATGCATGGCAGAACCGTATCTCGAAACGTCCTTATGGATCAGGTCATAGAAAAAAATGTCCGGTCCGTGGACGCCGAGATCGTAGAGATCACGATGATGATGTATGGCGTCTTGCAATTGTCCGGGGAGCGTCTTGATGCAGTCGTCTCCGAAACGCCAGTGTGCATAAGTCGTAGGCATATCCAGTATTCATTCTACCATACTTTGCGTGTAAAGGCTTTCATTATAGATTGTTCAAGTGCATTCCGATTGAGAAGAGAGGTTGGCCGATGCTAACATGGACATGTAAAGGAGAATAAGAAACGATATGGCAAGTTTTTATGATTATAGTATCCTCTCCGCCAAGGGCGAAGAAGTCAAGATGTCCGATCTCAAGGGCAAAGTCGTCATGGTCGTCAATACGGCGACCGGCTGCGGATTCACGCCGCAGTACGAACCGATCGAGCAGATGTACAGGGATTATCATGACAAAGGCTTGGAGATCCTCGATATCCCATGCAACCAGTTCGGCAATCAGGCTCCCGGGACTAACGACGAGATCCATGAGTTCTGTACCC
>JAIKXJ010000037.1 GCA_024684175.1 Erysipelotrichaceae bacterium | reverse complement strand
GAAGACCTACAGCCACCAGGTTGGTGTTCAAGGATAAACAAAATGTCTAAAATTATTTCCATCAATTCCGGCAGCTCTTCATTGAAATTCCAGCTCTTCCAGATGCCGGAGGAAATCGTACTGACTTCCGGTAATGCCGAAAGAATCGGTCTGGAAGAAGGAATTTTCACGATCAAGGTAGGAAATGAAAAACATTCGACGAAGCTTCCGATCCCGGATCATCAGGCTGCAGTCGATATTCTGCTTGAATCTCTGATCAAATACGGAATCGTAAAAGATCTGAAAGAGATCAAGGGTGCGGGTCACCGTATCGTCCAGGGCGGCGCTTATTTTGACCAGTCCGTCAAGGTCGATGAGGATGTCGTTGCGAAAGTTGATGAACTCTGCGAGCTTGCGCCGCTGCATAACCACGCGCATCTCGTCTGCTACTACGCCTTCAAGAAGGCTCTTCCGGATATCGAGCACGTCTTCGTATTCGATACAGCATTCCACCAGACAATGGGTCCGGAAAGCTACCTGTTCCCGGTTCCGTATTCCTGGTACAAGGATTACAAGATCCGCCGTTACGGCGCTCATGGAACAAGCCATAAATTCGTTGCCAACCGTGCTGCTGAACTGATGGGAAAAGACATTAAGGATCTCAATATCATTACCTGCCATCTTGGCAATGGCGCCTCGATCACTGCTGTTAAAGGCGGTAAATGTATCAATACCTCCATGGGTCTGACACCTTTAGGCGGTATCATGATGGGCACCAGATCCGGTGATATCGATCCGACCGTCGTCTTCTATATGATGAAGAAACTCAACTGCACTCCGGATGATATGGACAACTATCTGAACAAGAAATCGGGAATGCTGGGCGTTTCCGGTATTTCCTCCGATGCCCGTGACGTTGCGGAAGCAGCAAAGAACGGCAACGAACAGGCAAAGATCACACAGGCTTTATATGTAAACCGTGTCATCAACGTTGTCGGCGGCTACGCGATGCAGCTCGGACATGTTGACGCGATCGTCTTCACAGCCGGTTTAGGAGAAAATGACACCTATATCCGTCAGGAGATCTTAAAGCATCTTGAGGAAGGTCTGTCCCTGCAGATCGACTACGAACTGAACAAGAATACGAGATCCGAAAAGAAGATCTCACTGCCCGGCAGCAAAGCGGAAGTATACGTCATTCCGACAAACGAGGAACTGATGATCGCCCGCGACACTGTACGGATCTTAGGATTATAAAGAGGTAAACATGAAATATCAGGCGATCCGGGAAGCGGTCGAAAAAGCAGATAAGATATCGCTGTTCCGCCATACACATCCCGACGGCGATGCCGCCGGTTCACAACTCGGACTGAAGGAATGGATCCTGGCGAATTATCCGCAGAAGGATGTCCGCGCAGTCGGTGCTGAGCTTTTTGACACGTATCCCTATACGGATGAGACCGAAGATGAATTCATTTCCGGCTCTTTAGCGATCGTTACCGATACTTCCAACAGCGAACGTGTTGATGATCAGCGCTTTAAACTTGCGAAAGAGATCATCCGTATCGATCATCATCCGATCGTCGAAACGTTCGAAAATCAGCTCTATTGCGAGCCTCAGAGAGGTTCTGTATGTGAATATATCGCAGAGATCCTCATGGGA
Organism: Erysipelotrichaceae bacterium; assembly: GCA_024684175.1. The sequence continues at coordinate 1,126 of JAIKXJ010000037.1, read as the reverse complement.
GAGGATTTTGAGGGCACTGTGATGCCGAAAAAGGCCGCGGAATACCTTTACAGCGGTATCCTGACAGATACCCTGAATTTCCGCACATCGGACTGTGACGCGAGCACGCTGAAGAATGCAGCAAGACTCGTAGACTGCGGTCTTGATATGAATGAGCTCAGTGTCCGCATGTTTGACGTCACCCAGAGAGAATTCTTCTTAAGAACGAAGATCCGCAACCACTTCGAATATGAAGACGGACTCTGCTTTGTAAAACTTGATAAAGAAGCGATAGGGGAGATGGGTATTACCGCCGGCGATGCCAAGATCATGATCGATGAATTCGGTCAGGTCCAGGACTTCAAGATCTGGGCTGTACTGGCGTACAACGAGGAAACCGGACTCTACGATGGATCCCTCCGTTCCAAGAATGGTTATATTGTGAATTTAATCGCAAGTAATTACAATGGGGGAGGTCATGACTGTGCAGCAGGGATAAAGAACCTCAGCGAAGAGGATGTCGAGAACTGCCGGAAGGACCTTCTGGAAGAGATCCGCAGAGCTGACAAAAATCAGCATAAATAGCTTAAAATAAGCGTACTTTTCATTGAACCGAGCATGTAAAGCGGCTATAATAGTAAAGGCGCTTTTTGCGAATCTATTAGGAGGAAAAGAACATGGCAAAAGATTTAAATAAAAAAGCATTAGCCGATGCTGTTGCTGAAAAGACAGGCATCACAAAGAAGGCAGCTAATGAATTAGTAGATGTAACATTCAAGACAATCGTTGAGACACTGGTCGAAGGCGGTTCTGTTGATATCTTCGGTTTCGGTAAATTCGAAGTTAAAGAGAGAAACGCTCGTAACGGCATCAACCCGATCACCAAGGAAAAGATCGAGATCGCTGCTTCCAAGTCTCCGGCTTTCAAAGCTTCCAGACTGTTAAAAGACGCAGTCAAGAACGACTAATTATATGAAATACAGCAACCTTCAGGGGTTGCTGTTATTTTATCTATATATTTCGCATAATGTATATTATGCAAATATTATATTTTGATTTTTGGAAGAAAATAACAGGGAATTCCCCTGTTATTCTTTTATACATGCATTTAATCGCGAGATCAGGACAAGTATATATTAGGAGTTAT